>CAYQDN010000004.1:0-134973 GCA_964416335.1 uncultured Azospirillum sp. | reverse complement strand
CGGCCACGTGGCGTTCCACCTTCTCGACCGCCTTGGCGTTGATCAGCGGGCCGTTGGTCGCACCCGCCTCGGTCCCCGGCCCGACCTTGAGCTTGCCGACGGCGGCCGCGAGCTTCTCGGCGAACCGGTCATAGACCGCGTCCTGCACGTAGAAGCGGTTCGCGCACACGCAGGTCTGGCCGCTGTTGCGGTACTTCGAAATGATCGCACCCTCGACCGCCGCATCGAGATCGGCATCGTCGAACACGATGAACGGTGCGTTGCCGCCCAGTTCCAGCGACACCTTCTTCACGGTCGGCGCACTCTGCGCCATCAGCAGCTTGCCCACGGCCGTCGAGCCGGTGAAGCCGATCTTGCGCACGGTCGGATTGCCGGTGAGTTCCCGGCCGATGGCAGGCGCATCGCCCGTGACGATGTTGAGCACGCCCTTGGGCACGCCCGCGCGCTCGGCGAGCACCGCCAGCGCATAGGCCGAATAGGGTGTGAATTCCGACGGCTTCAGCACGACGGTACAGCCGGCCGCGATGGCGGGGCCGGCCTTGCGCGTGATCATGCTGCAGGGAAAGTTCCACGGCGTGATCGCGCCGACGACGCCGATGGGTTCCTTGACCACGACAAGGCGCTTGTCGGGAAACGTCGTCGGGATCGTGTCGCCGTAGGCGCGCTTGGCTTCCTCGCCGAACCATTCGAGATAGGCGGCACCGATGGTGACCTCGCCCTTCGCCTCGGCCAGCACCTTGCCCTGCTCGCTGGTCATGATCAGCGCCAGATCGTCGACATTGGCCATCATCAGGTCGGCCCATCTGCGCATGATGCCGGCGCGTTCCTTGCCGGTCTTCCCGCGCCAGGCCGGCAGGGCCTTGGCCGCCGCGTCAATCGCGCGCTTCGTTTCGGCCGCGCCCATCAGCGGCGTGGTGCCGAGCGTGGCGCCCGTCGCCGGATTGTCGACCGCGATCACCTTCTTCGAATCCGCATCCACCCAGATGCCGTCGACATGGCATTGCTGGCGGAAGAGCGTTTGATCTTTGAGGTGCAGATCGGGAACAACTTTTACGTCACTTATGTTTTTGCTAACAACTACAAGTCTGCTGTCCATTACGGACCTCATCTTCAAGAATGTTCACGAATCCGCGAAATCGAGGATCGTTAAGTTGGCGACCGTCGACTGGCCATCGTCAGTGACTGCCCTTTTTCTTCAGAATTTCGCCTGCGGTAAACACGCCGATCGAAATGACGATCAGCATGCTTGAAACCGCAGCGATTGTTGGATCAATGCTTGATCGCAACTCCGCAAACATCCGCTTTGGTAGCGTCGCCATGTCGCCGCCGGTCAAGAAAGATGCGATGACGACCTCGTCTAGGGACGACATGAACGCCAGAAACGCTGCGGAGACGACGTGAAACTGGATTTGCGGCAGAACAACAATGGCAAACGCGGCCGCTCTGTGGGCACCCAGACAACGCGCCACGCGTTCATGTTGTAAATCAAAATTTTTAAGCCCGGAGGAGACCGTAATAAAGACGTATGGAAGCGCGTGCATTACGTGCGCCGCGACGAGGCCCGGCATGGAATTCGTCAGGCCAATTCTGGCGAAAAGGAAAAAAACACCAACCGCGACAAGAATGCCCGGCACGATCATCGGTGTCATCAGAACCGCCCAGAAGGCACTCGCGGCACGCCCGGAGGAAAGTCTTACTCCCCAAGCGGCCAATGTACCAAGAGGCGTTGAGATCACTGCTGTAAGCAATGCCACGACGAATGAAACATAGGTCGCCTGCATCCATTCTTCGGAGCCAAAATAAGCTTCATACCACCTCAACGAGAAATTTCGAGGCGGGAATTGCAATACCGAACTGCCGGAAAAGGACATTGGTACGACTAGTAAAATCGGTATTACAAGAAGTGCAAGAATGACCCCCGCAATTGAATACAAAAATACCCTATGAGTCCGCGGGACGAGATTAGTTGTGTCCATGATTTTAAATCTCAGCCGCGGGATAGGTAGGTTCGATTAAGGTGGTTCGCAATGCCCAGCAGTAGCAACGTAACGACCAGCAGCACGATTCCAAGCGCACTCGCGGCTCCCCATTCAGCACTATACTGGATGACAGTTTCGATCAACATTGCCCAGGTGACAACGCGCCCGCCGCCGAGGATCGCAGGTGTGACGTAGAATCCTAGCGATAGCACGAACACGCTAACCATTCCCCCAACTAGTCCGGGTAAACTGAGCGGCAGCGTCACAACGAAGAATGTTCGAATCGGACCAGCACCGAGCGTCGCAGCGGCTGCGACGAGAGTGGAATCGATCGATCGTATGGAACCGTAGATTGGAAGTACCGCCAAAGGCAGCAGAACATGAATCATGCCAATTATCGTTCCGACTTCGTTGTAGACGAGCCGCAACGGACTATCGATGAGTCCGGCATCCTGAAGCCAAGTGTTAACGATCCCCCTCCGCTGGAGCAGCAGGATCCACGCGTAGGTGCGCACCAGGATCGATGTAAAGAATGGCGTTAGCACGAGGAACATGCAAAACCGAGCCGTTCGCTTCGGCATGAGTGACATACCCAGCGCAAGTGGATATCCGAACGCGATCGAAACCATCGTAACGATGGCCGCGATTCTAAATGTCGCAGCGAGATAGTCGAGGTTGGCGGCCGAGACCAATTGCGTGTAATGGCTGAATGTCCAACCTGAAACGTCTCGCAGGGACGACCAAGTCATCCACGCAATCGGGACGCACAGAACGAACAGAACGACTACGGCGGCCGGCGCCACAAGACCGGCGCGAAATATCGTGTCCTGCCGTTCCAAGCCCCAACCCAACTTATCCGAAATGGACTGGCTGTAAGTCACTATGCCTCACCCGGAACGATGATCGCCGCATCGCGCTTTATCCCGACTCTTACGTTGGCACCTATTTCTGGAATGGATGCACCGGGCGCTAGGTAGCTAGCACTCCCGCCACCTTCTAAAGACAGATATACCTCGGTCGTTTCTCCGCGATAAGCGCGGTCTCGGACAGTGCCATCAAGAACGATGAGCTCGTCTGACGGGCTATTTTTATCGATACAGATGAGAGTTTCGACCCGAAACGCAAGAAACCACTTTTCTGATCCATTGGATGGATCAGTCGCTAGACACTGCCCTCGATAGTGTAGATATCCCGAGCTCTGATCGAGTTTGACGAACTCCGTCTGACCGATGAACTTCGCGACAAATCTGTTTTTCGGACGGCTATATATTTCAGACGGAGTCCCTATTTGAACGATTTTTCCGCCGTCCATGATCGCGATGCGATCCGAGAGGGACAGCGCTTCGGACTGATCATGCGTGACCATTAGCATGGTCGTACCAAGAATTCGATGTAGCCGTCGAAGTTCGGCCTGCATTTCATCACGCAGATTCTTGTCGAGCGCGGAAAGCGGTTCGTCGAGCAGCACGATGCCTGGCTCGAAGACGAGCGCTCGGGCCAATGCAACGCGCTGTCGTTGCCCACCGGATAGCTGGTCAATTCGCCGCGATCCGTACCCGCCTAATTGTACAACGGAAAGCGCGCGATCGATTTCCACCCTAATCCGCTTGACGTTCTCGCCCCTCACCCGAAGCGGAAATCCGATGTTCTCAGCAACGGTCATATGTGGAAACAACGCGTAGTTCTGAAATACGACACCGAGGTTTCGCCGATGCGGGGGGAGCGCACCGATGTTTCGGCTTCCCGCCGTGATCGAGCCACGCTCCGGAACGGCAAGACCGGCAATGCACATTAACAGCGTCGTCTTTCCGGATCCCGATGGCCCCAGAAACGTTACAAATTCCCCCGCCGAGATCGATATCGAGACATCGGCGAGGGCTGCCACGGTATCGTACGTCTTCTGCAATCCAGTTACAACGAGCGACTCTCTCGTCAAACTTGTCGAACTACGCAGCTCGGCTTCGTTCAGATCCATCAGTTCCTGCTGATTAGTGATCGATAACGTTGGGTGAGTTCGTTAATTCGCGGTGCCCACCAAGCCGCATCGAGCAATATCTGCCGCGACATGTTACTCGGAAGCGAACTGAGCGTTTTCGCGCGCTCTGGGGTGATTAGGCCAAGTTCGTATACACGCGCATTCGTCGGAGACATGTCGGAAGTCGAGGCGATTCGAGCATTGATCTCGGGTCTAACGATCGCCGCGATCAATTGCATCGCAAGATCTCTCCGCGGAGTGCCATTCGGAACGACCAGGCAATTGAGGTCGACGATCGCTTGATCGTAGGTGAATGCTATTGGCACTCCTTCCCTGACGAGATCGTATATCCGGTTCTCGAACAACGGCATGATATCGACTTCCTCGTCCTTCATGAGCTGCGTGGCCACAGCGCCATTGGCGAAGTACGTCGTGATATGCGGCCGGATTTGGTCGATCTTGCGAATGGCTCGCTCGACGTCGAGCGGATACAGCTTTTCCGGCGAAACGCCATCGGCGAGGAGCGCGATTTCGAAGCTAAATACCGCCCTCGCGTCGAACGCTCGCGATCCCGGGAACCTTTTGACGTCCCAAAAGTCAGCCCAAGTTTTCGGGCCCTCGCCTTTGAATCGCTTTGTGTTCCAAGTCAGCATGGTCGAATACTGAAGGACAGCGACAGTTCGTTCGGTGACCATTGATTTAGGGATTCCGTCGACGTCGATCACACCATAGTCGAGCGGTTGCACTAGTTTTTCGAGCTCTGCCGTCGCACAACTTGATCCGGCAAGCAGCACGACATCCCAATTCGTTTTTCCGCCTTGAACGTGCGCTCTAAGATCGGCAACCGTCCCGACAATGTCCATATTGAGACGCACACCAAGCTGCTGTGCCGCTGGGCGAAACCAGGCGTCGCCTGTTTGCTTTTGGTACTGTCCTCCGAATGCAGCCACAGCAATTGCTTCTTGTGATGCGGCCGGCGATGACATTCCAATTGCTAGAAGGACTGCAAGTACACCAGAGCAAGTCCGGACGATCGAGGTTTTCGTGGTTGACGCCCAAAAGTGATCTAGATCCTCCCAGACACTTCCTAATTTTGGAAAGTCTCGCTCATCGGCCAGCATTGCGATTTCACTCCTACTAAGATTATCCGATAAAGGAAAACGGAACGGGTACTACTTCGAATCCAATTAGGGCAATCAAAAGTATCACCGTCACGACCACAGTTCCGATCAAGTCGCCGATACTAAACACGCTTTCATACTCATCTGGTTTAGGGGCAGCGTCCCTCAATCGCTTCTTCCAAAGATTCATGTCCGGCCAACCATCCATTTAGTATCTCCACAATTTGAACAAAGTGAAGGCTTTGACGGATTGCACATTCCTCACTGAGTTCGCACGGTGAGCCTTTCAGCTGTGGTCGATCCCACTACCTAAGCTGCGCTCAGATTCATTTTTGCCAACATCCTTTGAGCGTTCTTTGAACGGACTGCACCCCGTATGACATCCGGCAAAGCGTCGATCGCTGGACCAACATGGAGACCATTCGCGTCTCCGATTTCGTAGGGGAAGTCGCTGCCAAAAATGACACGCTCTGGACCGGCAAAGTCGACGACAAGAGAAAGCGACTTCGGGCTTGCGACGACGGTGTCGAAGTGCAGTTCCTGCAGATAGTGCGACGGCGGCCGGGATATATGCTTTCGGCAATCGGGGTTCGACTCATGCTTCGGAGCGTTATAGGCAAGATCCATTCGGCCGGCGAGAAATGGAAGCGTGCCGCCGCCGTGGGAGAGCACAAGATTGAGCGGATGCCTTTCAAGCACACCGGAGAATATGAGCCTTCCGATCGCGATCGTTGTTTCGGTTGGCCATCCGACAACTGTGTTGAGAGTGTACTTTGAAAGGCTCGATCGCGTTTCAGCCGAAACGGAGTGCATGAAGATAAATATCTGAAACTCGGAAAGGTAGCGGAACAACGGCTCAAGTCCGTACTCATCAAGCGGGATACCTTTGGCGCTCGTCGGCAACGCGACCCCCTTGAACGCACCGGTCCCAAGCTGTCGGCGTAGCTCGTCGAGCGCAGCTTTGGGCTCTCCAAGCGGAAGCACGACCAGGCCTCCGAGCCGGCCGCTTGACGCACTGACCGCACGGCGCGTGGCGTCGTTCAGCATCCGGGCGTCGTCGACAGACGGTGCCCACCCAGGACGGGACCATAACGGCGGCGGCGATGCGACGAGTTGTAGGGTGACGTTTCGGCGTTCGAGATTCTCCAAGCGACCGGCGAGATCGTACAAGAGTGGATCAAGCTCGCCGTAGCCCGGCGTGAAGTATCGGCCGGACTTCTCTTCGACTTTGAAAATGTTGCCTGGCGAACGCCCGAGGCTCTTCAGGAGATCAATCTCGAGGAGATGGGCATGAACGTCGATGAACATGATCGGCGCAGCCCCTCCTCAGCGGCTCAGTGCCGGAGCTGCATGCGAACTAGGGCGTCCACGCTTCGTAATGCATTGGACAAGTGGACTGACTTCGGTCGGGCGGGGAACCTCAGCGGGACGCTTCTGTCCAGGCGCGCGAGGTGTGCCAACGCCGGCAAGCACGTGCTCCAGTCCAGGCGGGTTGAATATCCAAACCCACACCAGAGGCTTGTCGCCGTCATTGAAGATCTGATGCGACACATTCCGGCCGAAGAGTAGCGTGTACCCTTCCGCAAACCTATGCTCGGCACCGCCCAAGATTGCTCTGCCGCTTCCTTGCGTGATGTAAAATAGCTCTTCGTGCCTATCGTGATAGTGCTCTGGCACCGTTTCGCCAACCTCAAGTCGCTGAATTCCCATTGAGTATCCAAGGGTTGGATAGTCGCATGGGCTAACAATCGTGGTCGTAAAACCACCCTGGTCGGGCATCCAATGCGAATGGCCGGTTTCGGGGGGCAGGACGAGCAGCGGGCCCTTTTGAGAGAAAATCGGCAGATCGGACATTTCGGCCTCTATGTTTATCTATCGAAATAAACATTTATCACAAAAAAAATTGAATAACAAGCCCCGGCCTGCGTTTCGCTGAGCGCGGCACCTGAACAAATCCGCTCGACAAATAACTTTAAGTGAAGCGCCAGCGCAGTCGCGTCGACATGTCTTCGGCTGCGCTTTTGACCAGTTTGATCATTTCCAGACGGCGCTTCTGGTTCTCCCGTATAACAGAGCTGAACGAGACGGCGACCGACGCCACACAACGTTCGGAGCTGTCAAGAATCGGTGCCGCGACGCCCGATACACCCGGAAGATACTCCTCATAAACTTCGCATAGACGCTCGGTCCGGATTCTCTCGAGCTCGCTTTCTATCGTCGCCCGATCGGTAATAGTCCTCGCCGCTCGGGGGACGAGTTGGATCGAATCGAGAATCCGTGAAGCAGCTTCACCCGGCATGAACGCGAGCCAGATCTTACCGCCAGGCGTGCAATAAAGCGGATACGATCGTCCAGTGGTGGAGACCATACCCGGTTTGCGGAAGCTCGCGATATCGAACGCCTCGGTTCCAACGAGAATGCTCAGGTAAACCGATTCCCCGGACCGAATATGCAGGTCGGTCATCGGCGGTTCGAGAAACTCCTTCAGATCGAGCGAGAGCAGCGCTCGATATCCGAGGGTTATTACCTTTGGCGCAAGCTGATACCGGCCGGTCGAATCCTCATCGAGAAGTCCGACCGACTTAAGCGTACTTGCAATCCGAAAGACCGTTGATGTGTTGATCTTCGTCGCCTTAGAAATCTCGGTAAGAAGTAGACGCGGCGACGCCGCCGAGAAGCATTCAAATACTTGAAAGCTCTTCGCCAAAGCCTCGACGTGATACCTGCTGTTGCTCTTCGGATACCCCTGCGGCGGAATGACTGGCGCTTCGGGACGATTTGCCGCGGCGCGCTGAGCACGAAATCTCGTCGATATTTCAGCGGCCGTGCCGACCAGCAGTGGCGCCATATCGCGCGTGAGTTCCGAAGCGTCGTATTGGCTCATGCCGACCGCGATGACGACAGCGGCAAAAGCACGCCCATTCTCGTCGAAAATCGGCGCTGCGATCGACCGCAGGCCGCTGGTCACCTCCCCGTCTTGGGTCGCATACCCCAATTGTCGCGCTTGGGCCAGGATCCGAGAATCGACGCTTTCCTGCGCGCTCAATTTACTTGGATTTTGGCCCGAAAGAGCGAGGATCACCCGCCCGGCAGCGGATAGGTGTGCAGGAACTGCGGCTCCGATCTGCAGATGAAAAGACATCGGGGAATTTCCACCGATGCAATCGACGAAAAAAACTTCGTCATCCTGCTTGATTGCGAGAGCGATCGGCTCTCCTACGGTTTCGCTCAAGCGCAGCAAGCAGGGCCGTGCAATCTCCCGCAGTTCGCACGTCAAAATGAAGTTGGAGCCAAGCCTGAGAACCGCAGGCCCCGGTCGATATAACCCGCTGTCTCCAATTTCTTCAATTGCCCCCATGTCCTTGAGAGTCTCAACAATCCTCAAGGTGGTTGAGGGAACAGCGCCGGTCGTCCGGCTGATTTCGGCGAGTGTCAGCTGGTAGCGGCCATCTTTAAATAGCCACAAGACATCCAGACCACGCTGGATTGCATCGATATGATATCGGTTTTGCTGCGGCTCGACGATCGCGACCTTTGCCACCGCCTGCTTGCTGGAACTCTGTTTCGCCAAACAATGGCTCCCAATTCTCGTCAGGTTTCTCCGGACACTCGGCTAACCGAATCTCCCTTCTCGCTCAAACAGCGATGCACCCACCTACCATTAAGGCCTGCCTAACATTAGGTCATCAGACCATCGAGAACATAGAAGATGCGCTTAAATCCCTTGACTGATACGCCATCAATTTCTACCATGAAATATCTTTTTAAACAATAAAAGCATGAGGACCGATGAACTGGTCGAAAGAATTTCAGCATATGGCGGGCAAGTGGACAGGCATCGTTCGCACGGTCGATCCCAAAGGCTCGCCCATGGGTACGTGGACGCTCGACGTGGATTGCTCGATCGCCGGAAATACACTCTCCATTCACAACACGCGGAAATCCGAAGATGGCACGATCTCCAAATCACGTGTGTCGGGGAAAATTTCGGCTTTGGGGGATGTTGCCATAGCGAGCGATGCGATCTCCGGGCGGGCGTGGGGTTCTGATGGCGCTGTCCTTGCCGAGTGGCACCTAAATTCAGATCCGTCGGTGTCGTTCTGGGAACTTAGCCTGATCCATGATCACAATTATCGAACCAGAACCTGGCATCACCTCAAGTGCGGCTTGCTGACTGCCGTCTCAATCCTCGAAGAACATCGCGTCGGTTAAACCGGCGCAACGTCTGTCAATTCCCGAAAGCCGCAGTAATCGATGCCAGAACGCGATTCACGCAGGCCGAATCGAGCCGGCGCGCAATGATCACTATACCGCGCGTTCCGCGATACTCCGGCAACCACTCCAATGAATGCGCACCGCCGCGAACAGATTGAAGGAATAGCGGCGACCGGCGACCCAAAATTCCGACAACACCCTTCATTCGAAAAAATTCTTCGCCCTTCGACGCAGCAAGAACATCGCAGAATATCCGGAGTACCGTTGCAGATAGGGTGTCAACCCGTAAGTTTACCACGGATAACCGATCTGTGTGACCTTGCATCGGAGCTAACTCGAACGAACCGGCGAATTCTGCCAAAGGACTACCGCATGATATCGCTTCGACGACATTTGATGCGGCGTCGGCCGACGACCGCGCGATCACGATCCGAACGCCCGGACGAATCTTTTCGACCTCACTCCGCGCTGTTGCGATGCGATCGCCATCGACCAAATCTGCCTTAGTCAGCACGACCCAATCCGCAGCCGCCAACTGGCTGGTAGATTCCGGAGCTTCAGTCAAATCGCCGATCGACGCGGCAAGATCGACGGTCGTGATGGTGCCGCGATACGAAATCATGCGGCGGAGTTCGATATCCTCTTGGATCGCACGAACGATCGCAGAGGGGTCCGCTATTCCACTCGTTTCGACGAGAATGCTGTCAAACCAAGGAATTCTGCCTTCATCGCGCTTGCGGATCGTTTCTTTGAGATCGTCGACGAACGACTCCCCAAGTCGGCAGCAAAGACATCCACCGGCTAGCATTACAGGGTCCTCTGCTCCCTCGCTTACTCTAACATTGAGTTGATCGACGGGCGTCGCGCCGGCTTCATTTATGAACACTATTGCGTCTTGCATTTTCCGATGCCGAAGCATCGCATTCAGCAGCGTAGTCTTTCCGCTACCGAGAAATCCGGTGAGCACGACCAACTCAGGCGGCCGCCTCTTCGATCCGGCAACAGCTCGCGCTGTTCGGATTGCGCGCAGAGCGGCCCTGCGGGTAGCGATACCGTCGAGTGGCAGATACCAGTCGCCAATTGCGCCGCACAGTCGCTTCAATAATAACTCGATGCAGCCGACCAACGGGCCCGAAACTCCGATCAGTAATGGATTCAGTTCGCGGAGAGCCTCGACAATTCGCCGCCGATCGAGGTCACAATGCTCTTCGATCAAGGCACTCAGATTCTCGTTTGCGGAGTAACCCTCCAACGCCAGTCGGAACAACTGAAACATGACTGTCGTCGCAGAAGCAGACAGTCCAAGTTCAACCATTATCCGCTGAAACAACAGCGGTCCCAGCGAAAATCGACCCTCCGTGGTGGAATAACGATTCTTCGAGGGATCACCGGTCCCGGGAAAGCCGAGGAACAGCTCTTTGCCAGGAGTCACGGCGCGCGATTCCGCCCGCCATCGACCAGAATGCTTTGCCCGGTCATGTATCCGGAGTCCGGCGAAACCAAAAATCCTACCACTTTACCAATTTCATCGACGCCCGCAGAGCGTCCGAGTGGTATCAGGTCTTTTACCTTCTCCCGACCCGGCCAATTTTCGACGTGACCAGGCAATACGGTATTCATCCGGATACCGTCCGCACCATAACGATCCGAATAGAGCTTGGTAAAGTTGCCCAGCGCACCGCGAATGGAGGAGCCAACAGGTAACGATAGGCTCGGCTCTTTTGCGACGTAGCTTGATACATTGACGATAGATCCGCCCCCCGACCGCCTGATCACGTCCGTCGCAAACCTCGCCATGCGGACCACGTTAAGGAACAAGAGATCCAGAGCGGCGTGCCAATCGTCGTCACTGATTTCCAACATATAGTCGTCGGTCGCGTCCGGCTTCACTCGGTACCCTTGATAATCGCGGTTCCATAGTAGCTCACCGGTATCGACGGAACGCGTATGCCCAGTATTGTTAACGACCGCATCGACTCGCCCGAAATGAGCTTCTGCGAGCTCTACGCAGTGCCGCAATGCATTGGTGTCAGTCACAGATCCCGAAAATCCGACACCACCGAGCTCCGCCGCCAGCTCTTCCGCTTTGCCGGAAGTGGACATAAGCACAAGACGATACCCGCGGGCATTCAACTCGCGCGCGCAAGCTCCCCCGATTGCCCCTGCGCCCGCAGTGATGATGGCAACTGGCTCAGATTTCACAGTCCTACGTTCCTAAGACTGAATATTAGTCATGAACTGACTTAAATTCCTCTATCGGCCGCCGGATGCGCTCTCCAATCGTCGATCACCGGATTCAGGAGTGCGAGTGCTTTGAATACAACAACGACGCCGGCGATATTGGCCTGACCGATAACAGCGTGCTTGAGTTCCACTGCTTTTGCCCCCATCCGCAATGCCGCTTTAGCGTGCCAAGTAAACGGTCCGGGGCGTTCAATCACGGACAGCAGCGCAACGGAAATGACTTCACGGTCAACCGGCGGCAAAACTCGGCGAGCGAACAAGCCGCCATACGCATAGAGCTCCAAAGCCTCAGAAAACCGAGGGCCGCCGACGCCAACGAACATATCAACATTTCTCCGCGCGCGAACCGGGCCATACATTTCGATTCCGACATCGAGCGACGGCTTGTCATATCCGTCGACTTTAGGTCCGATCGGGTAGTCCTCGGGCTTCTGACCTTTGAACGAACGGTTGCCGAGCACATCACGGAATGCGACAAGCCCCTCTGTCAGAGCTGCGAAACCCGCGAAGCTCGTGCATCCGAAAATGACTTCGGCGCACTCCTCCGGCGTCGCGCCCGCTGTCGTCGCGGCCTGGAGATACTCACGCGCCAATCCCGGAGAGCGGAGGGCGACCGCCGCGCCAAGATTGCACAGGCGCGCAAGTCTTGGCGGAAGCTCGATCATATCGTCGATTTCGAATTGAAAGCGCCGTAGCAAGCCCGCGTAGTGTGGATCCAACACGTCAATCATCCCAAACACGTCCGCTCGCGTCATTTTATCCGCACCTTTTGTGCATTCCATTCGAACATCCTTTCAAAACTCAGTTTTACGCCCGGGCTCGCGCCTGGCGGTAAGCGACGAACTGCGTGAATGCCAACACCAAGACCGCAAGCATAAGCATGAGAGACGAGACCGCCGAAATTGTCGGATCGAGAGACATCCTGAGTTCAGTGAACATAAGCTTCGGCAGCGTCGGAATCGTTCCACCCGAAATGAAGAGCGAAATCACAACCTCGTCGAAAGAAGCCAAAAATGCGAGAAACGCAGAGGAGAACAGCGACAAGCTGAGCTGCGGGAGCGTCACGCCGACAAAGGCGCGGAAAGGCGATGCGCCGAGACTTTGAGCCACTCGCGGCTGGTTCATGTCGAAGCTTTTAAAAGCACTGTGCATAGTGATGAAGACGTAAGGCACTGCGTGCATCGCATGCGCAAGAACCAATCCCAAGTAAGTGTTATTGAAGCCGAGCCGCGCATATGTGAAATAGAGGCCGATACCGAGCAGAACAATCGGCACAACGAGCGGAGCCATTACGATGGCCCAGATCACCTCGCCGAGACGTCCGCTGCTCGTTCGGACCGCATAGGCGGCCAACGTACCTGCAGGCGTCGCGATTACGACGGTCCAGAACGCAACCGCGAAGGATACTTTCGTCGCGTCGATCCATCTTTCGCTACCGAAATAGTTCTCGTACCAGCGTAACGACCATTGCTTCGGTGGAAATCTCATCAACGTTGCATCCGAGAACGACATAGGCACGATCAACAGCATGGGAAGAATCAACGCAATCGCGATGGCACCGCTGACCGCGTAGAGCCACAAGCGGCTTTTCTCAGGCAGAGTCTCAATCCGGCTGTCCATTTCAGATGCGTCCGGATTCGGATTTGAGACGAAACAGATTCTTCAGAAGTCTGAGCAGCACGACCGTCATCACTAGCAAAATCATACCAAGTGCGCTCGCGGCTCCCCATACCGGATTTTCCTCAGCAGCGGATGCAATCGCTGTGGACCAAACGACAATCCGGCCTCCTCCGAGCATCGCCGGCGTAAGGTAAAAGCCGAGACTCAGAATGAACACCATCACGGAACCGGCCAGTAAGCCGGGGATCGACAGAGGAAAGAAAACGTCACGAAAGGCTCGCGATGGCGAGGCGCCGAGTCCCATTGCCGCCTTCATAAGGCTTCCATCGACAGCTTTCATTGACGCATAGAGTGGCAACGCCATCAGCGGAAGCAGAATGTGAACCATTCCGAACAGCGTACCCTCGAAATTGTAAACCAAGCGTAGAGGTTCGCTAATGATGCCGTTATCCATCAGGAACGTATTGATGACGCCACGTCGCTGAAGGAGAACAAGCCAGGCGTAGCTGCGCACCAGGTAAGACGCAAAGAACGAGCAGATCACGCATGCGAAAAGTACCGCGCCGTACCAGGACCGGAGGATCACCATCGCGTAGCAAATCGGGTAGGCGAATATCGCGCACAAGAGCGTCGCAAGCGACGAGAGCTGGAACGTCGTCGTAAGGTATCCGAAGTAAGCCGGCCGCTCGAAGACGGTTTTGTAATGGTCGAGAGTTGCGCCTTGGGGACCAACGAAAGACTGATAGAAAAGCCACGCCAACGGCACCAAGAGCGCAAGAAACACGACAATGATGGCGGGCATGCCGAGGAACGCCCGAGCCGCGACCTCCCGGCGCTCCCACGCGGTAAGCAAGTCGGCATTGGGAGGCGGCATGCTGCCGTCTCTCAATGCCGGACGTGACTGGTCAGTTGCCGTCATGACCGAACGATCACTACTTGGCTTTAAACTCGTTGTATCGCTCGTTGAGTTTCAGTCGCTCGCGGTTCTCCGCCCACCACTGATTGTTTGCCTGCACGATTTTCGAGTAGTTCTGAGGAGCTACCGCTAGGTCTGGAAGATAGCGCGCCGGAATGTGCCCTTGGGTGATCGAGAGCAGATTCGCAGGGCTGAGGCCTGAACTTTCGACGATCGCCGCGTTTATCGACGGGCTGACGACGTTGTTGATGATCTGCATCGCCAAAGCCTTGTTCTTTGACCCTTTGGGAACCACGAGGCAATCGAAGTTCATGACGCCTTGATTGTAGGTGTAGCCGTAATCGGCCCCTGCTCTAAGAGCCGCGAACAATCGGTTCTCGGGCAAATAGAGCATGTCGGCTTCGCCATCGACAATCAGCTGCGTGGCTGCGCCGAAACTGGCTGGGAACCCGGTAATATTTGGTTTGATTTCGTTCAGCTTCCGGAAGGCCCTGTCCACATCGAGTGGATAGAGATTTTCCGGCGCCACTCCGTCGGCCAGCAATGCAATCTCGAGAGACGCATTGACAAATGGGCCAAAAAACCGCGTTCCAGGGAAACTCTTAACGTCGAACAGGTCCTTCCAGCTTTGCGGTTGCTTGCCCTTATAGGTCTTCTTGTTCCATGCCAACACCATCGTGAAGGCTGTGGACGGCACCGACCACTTGGTAACCTGTTGCGGTGGTAGACCGTCCGCCTTGATGATATTAAAATCGAGTTCCTCGACGACGCCAGCCATGCCACCACGTACGCACATGTCAGAAGCGGCGTCGACTACATCCCAAAACACGTTGCCCGACGCCACGTGCGCATGGACGTCATTGGGACCTTTGATCACGTCGTTGCGGAGGCGCACGTTCATTCCCTTCGATGCTGGACGAAACCAAGCGTCCATCATTTCGCGCTCGATATTGCCACCCCAGGTCACAATAGTGACGTCCGTTTGAGCATGGGCATAGCTCCAATTCAGCCCGACGATAAACATCGCCGACAAACCCAGCCTAACCATACTGTTCATTGTCATTCTCCATTCTTCCGGATAGGAGTGCATTTTTGTACATCGAATTGTAGGTCACTTAGATCGGACCATTCTTGTGGCCGTCGAATCTTAGGATATGAAGCCCGGAGTTCTTTTCTGACACGTAGGCGTAGCCTCTGCGGTCGACAAGCACATCCTCGAACTGCGCGACGAGATCAGCCGGCAGAGGCCCGAGGCGCTTTGTTGGATCGTCCGGAATGTAGTATCCGACGATCTTCGGAAAGTGCGGATTTGAGATATCGTAGATCTGCAAACCCGCGTTGAAATAGGTCACGTAGACATATCGGTCCGGTGGCATCAGACAATCGTTACCTTGATGATGGTGCTGGTTGTGTGGTCCGAAACGTCCGCCCTTTTCAATGAAGTCCCGCGCAGGATATCCTGGCGGCATCTCTGGGGTGGGAAACAGGCTCACCAAGCGAGGCTCTTCTATCCTCGATATATCGACCATTCCGCAGAAGTTGACGGGCTCGTCGCAGCGCTCGCGCAATGCCTCGCTGTTCATGATCAAGAACCGCGGATCGACGGACGGCACGACAGTGTGGAGCGCTATGCGGCTGCCGAGAGGCGGATTGACGTCGAGTTGCGAAATCTTCTTCGGTTTGGAGATATCCGAAATATCTAAGACGACCAATCCCGCCGATGACCATGGGCAATAGACCTTGTCGCCAACCACATAAGGCGGTCCGTGCAGGTCGACGTGTTTACCGCGGTATCGTTCTTGAACCTCCTCGTCTTCCTTCTGGCCTGGAATCCACCACGAACCGGCTTCGACCGGATTGCGTGGGTCGGCTATATCGATGATCACGTAGAATTTCCCGCGCCATCCCTTCTTGCCGGCGGTCGCATGGACGTAGCGACCGCCCGTGTAGAAATTTCGATGCGTTCCGCTTGCCCCGCCCTTCCATCGCCCAAGGAGAACCGGCTCCGCCGGCTCCCGAACGTCCCAAACGGCAAGTCCCTCTTCCGGCGACGGCCCCGCCGGGTCGAGTCCCCAGCCAGCAATCCGATGCTCGAAATTGGTGATCATCAAGCCGTTTGCGACCTGAACCTGATGGGTCCATGTGTTTCCAGGCCCTTCAATCTGGGTTAGCATCTCCGGCTTGGTTGGATCGGTGACATCGACAACTGAGATTAGTGCTTCCCACAGATGAGCGACGTAAAGATAGAGTCGCCGGTTGTGCTCCTGCATCGCAAACTTGAAGCCGGGCCGGTCCCCGAGGGGATGGTAGGCGATAGCCTCGATGTTGCTGCTGAATGGCATTTTTTGACGCCCTTACGCCTGCGGTGCGTGCGCGACGGCATCGATGCTTACTGTCGCATCACCAAGCCAACCGCCTGCGCCCGCATCTTCAACCAGAGAGACGGGCATGTTTTCGCCCAACCTGCGGCGGATAACGGCAATCGCTGACGGAGCGACCTTGATGTTGTTGACATAGACCCGGACCCGGACCAGATCGGCGGAAGAGCACTTGCCGGCCGCGAGCAAAGCTTCGATTTGATCAATGATCAGGTTAGTTTCTGACATGGTCTTGTCGTAGAAATGAATAAGGCGCCGATTGAATACGGACTCTGCCAACTTGCCTTGGGTGTCCACGGCGACTTGCGTCGAGATGTACAGAAAATCGCCGACCCGACGCGCCTGCGGACCACCGCCGATTCCGGCCGGGACCGATGAGACTTTGATGTCCTCAACCTTCGTTTTGCCGCCGTTTCGTACGGCAATTGGTGTAATCTCGATCCGTCCAGGTAATGCGCCGAGGCCGCTGGAAGCGGAAATCATTATTAGCGGCTTTCTACCTGGGAACAGCTCGTCGAGTGCCTCGCGAAACGCGCCGTAATCGGCCGGCGCATCGAGAAGATGGAAGTGCGCAACGGCAATATCCTCACGCGTCACGCCTGATTGCTCGAGGATCGGTCCGAGTTTTTTCTCCATGATGAATCGGATCTCGTTCTTCACGGCCGACCCAAACCAATGCGCCGGATTTGGCATGGTTTCCGGAGCGTTCGTCATAACACCGGAGAAGTACACTACGTCCCCATAGGCAATCGCATGCGAGTATCCGGCGCTAGGACTTGTCCCCCCGATATACTCGAGCTCTCGTCCTGCAGAAGGAACGATCCCGACGGCATCGAGCTGGATTAAGCCGTCGGGCATCGCCAGAGCGGTTCCGCCCGATCCTGTGCTCGTAGGCACGCCACTGGGAAAATGAAACAATCGTTCTTCGACATAGCCCGCCGTTTGGCCGCGCCCCAAGAACAGCTGCAAAAGGTTGATCACATCCGACACTTTGCCCCCGGCCTGCTCAACGACACCCTTAAGCCGGGTGAGTACCGCCGCAGCCTCGTAGCGCGACGGTCGTGCATCGAGTGGGCGTTCATTTTGGCCGTTCAAATTTACGATACATGGTGCAAAAATATAGTCTCCGGCACGAACTGCGATCGGAAACGGGGAGTTATCGCCGTTTTGACGAAATATCTTGATTTTTTGGCCGCTTACCGAACCCATATTTCCCTCCACTGTGACAATGGAGAAATAGAACCATACTTATAGTTTTTATACAACAGCCTTTATATTCACTAGATAAAAATATTGGTGGACACAAAAATGGACGCCGGGCAATTTCATATAGTGCGCTTGCCAACGGCTCGGGGCCGCTCAAAACTTCTTCACGTCGTACTTAAGGCTTGCCTCCGTGAAGCGAAATGATGGGACACCACAACTCGCCATGACAGCCACGCACGAACCCTCTCCCGTCCTGATCGATCGGGTTGCAAAGGCATATGGATCGTTTCACGCGCTCAGAAGCGTGTCACTCGACGTGCGCGCCGGGGAGTTCCTCACGCTACTCGGTCCGTCGGGATCTGGAAAAACGACCCTTCTCATGGTGATCGCCGGGTTTATCCGCGCGGACTCGGGAAGCCTGATGTTCGGCAACAGAGAAATGATATCGACGCCGCCACACAAGCGCGACGTGGGCATCGTGTTCCAAAACTACGCTCTCTTTCCTCATATGACAGTTAGCGAGAACGTCGGCTACCCACTCAAAATCCGCGGCGTTCTCAAAAAGGAACTGAACGAGCGCGTTCAATCGGCACTTGATCTCGTCAAACTAGGTACCGTCGGTGACCGCAAACCCGACGCTCTTTCCGGAGGCCAACGCCAGCGCGTCGCGCTTGCCCGATGCATCGTTTTCGAACCTCGCGTTCTGCTGATGGACGAACCATTATCCGCGCTCGACAAGAACCTGCGGGAGGCTATGCAAATCGAAATACGGCGGCTTCATGAACGTCTTGGCGTAACGACGATCTATGTGACTCACGACCAACGTGAAGCTCTGACAATGTCGGACCGAATAGCCGTCATGAAGGACGGTCAAATCGCGCAAGTTGGATCGCCCGTAGAGATCTACGATTCCCCGAACACTCGATTTGTCGGCACTTTTATCGGTGAATCCTTCGTGCTTCCATTAGAGCGGCGGGGTGACAACGTTCTATTGAACGGCAGGCCTCTCGCGATGGCCAAGTCTTTCGACAAAAGCATATCTAGTCCTTGCCTTATCGTGCGGCCAGAACGCCTGTGCCTTCGTGTCAGCGATACTGACCCCGCCGTCAATGCAATAAGCGTCAAACTGATTGATGCAGTCTACCAAGGCGATTCGGTTCTCATTCATCTCGCACTTGATAATGGAACTGAAATCGCCGTCCGCGTCGGAGCTCGAGATCCGCAGCTGGCGACGCTTCCGACCACCGGAGCGACACTTCGCATAGGGTTAGCGGCATCGGACGTAATCGTCGTCGAAGACACATAGTTGACAATCAACACTGAACAATGGAATCGGATATGAAGCTTCCCAGCACAAAAGACAGCGCCAATGTGACGCTCGGCATCGCCGACGTTCTCGCCTTTTCGAAAGAACTCTCCAATTGGGGGCGCTGGGGGGCGGAGGATCAAATCGGCACGGTCAATCTGATCACGCCAGCTAAAGTTCGAGAGGGTGCGGCGAGCGTGCGTAGCGGCAAGCAGTTTTCCCTTGCCGTCCCCTTCGATCAGAAGGGGCCCCAAACCGGATTGACGCAGCGCTTCAATCCAATGCTTTTCATGACCCGGGACGGCGGCGACATCGCTTCGGGCGCGATCCGTCGTCTTCCGCGATACGCCTGCGAATGCCACTCGCGCTTCACCGACGACGTCTGGATTTTGCCGTCGCAAGCGGGAACACAGTGGGACGCCCTCGCTCACTGCATGCACGACGGAAAAATGTACAACGGCTTCGGCGCCGAGTGCGTTGCAAGCTGGGGAACCACACATTGTGGGATCGAGGTGTGGAAAGACAGAATTTCGACAAGAGGCGTTCTGCTCGACATCGCACGTTGGTACGGCCGCGATTGGCTCGAGCCCGGCGAAGCTATCGGCGCGGCACATCTGGAGAAATGCTCAAAAGACCAAGGTGTGGAGATTCGGCCTGGCGATATCGTTCTCGTCCGGACAGGTGCTGTCGGAATGTGCCGGGCGGCAAATCGGTGGGGCGAGTTTGCCGGCGGGGACGCACCCGGCCTGGCGCTCGACGCTGCTCGGTGGATCCGGCACAACGATCTTGCCGGCGTTGCAACCGACACCTGGGGTGCCGAAGTTCGCCCAAATCAGGCTGCCGATGTGTTTCAGCCATTCCACATCGTGGCGCTTGTCTACATGGGATTGTTGCTCGGTGAAATATTCGATTTGGAGGGACTCGCGGCCGACTGCGCAGAGGATCACCAATACGACTTTCAATTTGTCGCTTCACCAATCCCCATGACAGGCGCGGTCGGTGCGCCAATTAATCCGATTGCGATTAAGTAGTCGATCACATCGGTCGTTTAGCGACGATTCCGCAGCGTTATGCGTGGAACCCCATAAGATCGAGCATAGCGTTGGTGGCCTCCGATCCCGGCCGCCCAAGCCCTACCGAGAAATGATGAGCGTTCGGAACGACGATCAGGCGTGAATCGCAACCTGCCGAATCGCATATACGCTTTAGCTCGCGCGATTGGGATATCCATGCTGGGGATTCCGCGCCACCTACGACAATCGCTAGCCGTGTGGATATCTTAC
This sequence comes from uncultured Azospirillum sp., assembly GCA_964416335.1. Classification (GTDB taxonomy): domain Bacteria; phylum Pseudomonadota; class Alphaproteobacteria; order CACIAM-22H2; family CACIAM-22H2; genus Tagaea. The sequence continues at coordinate 114,730 of CAYQDN010000004.1, read as the reverse complement.
TAATCTGCAGCAACGGGCTGTTCCGCTCCGCTGAAGCCTCGTCGAGGCCGATATCTCTGTTCACCGAGATCCGCATAACAGGGCGTACGTCGTAAATTCCACTCGAGAGGCAAGCTCCGGCGTAGCGCTTCGACCGCTCGACGGATCGGAAAAGGTTCGTCGCCAATAAATGCGCGCCCGCGGACGACCCGGCAAGAAACAAGCGCGAGGTGTCTACATTGTACGATGCGAGATGTTCAAAGCACCAATCGAGCGCTTCCCCGATCTCATCGATTTGTCGGTCCAACGTCACTTCCGGACAAAGGTCATACCCGACAATCGCAGTTGTGATGCCAAATCGAGACAGCGTACCCGCGACGCCAGAAAATGCGTCTTTCGACAGCGCACGCCAAAACCCGCCATGAACGTAGACCACAGCTGGTCCGCTCTCGGCGCCGGGAAAGATATCAATCAATTGGTGAGCGCCCTTGCCGTACCGAATGTTGGCCTCAAAGACATGTTCCGCGCGAGCTCGCTTGCCAAGATCCGCCCACGCACCGAGGTACGACTCGAAATCCGGCACTGCAGCACGCGGATTGAATTGCAGCTCGAGTTCGCTGGCTGACGCGGTTTGCCAGTCGAATGGTTCTTCTCGTTTGTTCATCAAACGAGAATCCGTTGATCGCCGAGATCCTTTCCGCCTCGAGAGCGGGTCAGGCTCGCGCCGCGGAACTCAAGAAGCTCGAGATCGCAAAGTGCATTTACGATCTGGAACTGCGTCGGCATATCATCCCATCTCGTTTTTCGGAACTCGAAGCGCCCTTTCGCTGTTTGGCGCTGCTCCACCGTCACAAGGGGGTTAGCGCTTGGCGTGAGTGTCGCATAGGTGACGTCCGCCTGGCCGGGCGAGGCAGTACGCGGAATGTATTTCCAATGCAGCAAGCCGGCATTCTCAGGATCGGCCGCCAATAACGGCGGCGCATCTTGCAACTCCTCCAGTTCCATGTTGAAGAAGCGAAATCCCTGCCAAGCGCAGTCGATCGATAATTTTGCCCCCGACCGACGAGGGTCAGCGATATCGCAGTACACCTTGCTAAAGCCGAGCTCTTCGCGGCCGCTTATAATGGGATCAGCGAGATTCTCCCAAAGAACGGACAGGAACATTCCGTTGACCTTGTCGCGGCTGCCTTCGTATGTCGCCGGAAATCGGATGCCGAACGTCGCATAACCTCGGCCGGCGAGCCAGTCGATCTCGGTGAGGTAACTGATCTCTGCTGTTACCACTGGTTCACTCCGTAAAACAAAATTTGGTGGCAAAATGCGCTGAAGCGCTTTCGGCGTTGTCAGAAAACTGACGGCGGCGGCGAGCTTCTTAGGCGAGTTTCGGTGATCTGCCAATTTTCCGACCGGGAACTGCCTCGGACCACAAGAAGGTCCGAAATGGGCCGGCATGCGGTGAAACTTCCCGTGGTTTTCAGCTGGGTCCATGTGGCTCATCTCCGACCTGAGTAAATCCTGATTTCAAGCGGCCAAGGCGCCTGCGGTTGGACGCGAATCACCCTGAGCGCTTTGCGAATTTTCATTTGCGCTTCTGAAGCGTCTCGACGCCGCACCAAGCGTTCTCTTTGAATTTTGGCAACTTTGCAGAGGGACCAACATTCTGGATATCGGCCCAAGTAGAGCGCAGAAGTTTGTATATCTTCGTGAACTCGGCATAGCTGTTCACACCGAACCGGCTGATCGGCTCGAGCAGATGTGGATCGACCCTTCCGGAACGGACGATCGATCCGTGGACATGGACCCGGATGATGTCGCCGAGAACCATTGTGTCTTCTCCGATAGGTACATACTGCCGTACACGGCACTCCATCGAGGCCCGCGCCTCAGCTCGAGAGTTACGTCAGTGCTCGTCGATAAAGTCATTTAATACAATATCATTTCATTAGATAAATTTAAATACATATTACGATCTTATATTTGAACCAACAAGGACTAAATATGTGGATTTAGTCTGCTCATAACGACTTGATTGGGTAGCGATATAAGTATCATTTATATAACATAACTAGTTATAATATATTATAAATATAGATTTATCTGACAGAGCAAGGGAAACCTTTTGGTTGCGAGAAACCTTGAGCTTGACTTGATTTCTTTGATCAAATACGACTTCTATCTAGTAAATTTTTGCTGTCATTCCCTTCTAGAATAAGGATCTGGCTATGTCGCCGTCGGGCCAAACCACTTCCTTCGGTCCTTACATTCCACCGGCCACACGAGCGGGTGATCTCGTGCTCCTCGGCAGCCACACGCCACATGATCGTGCAACTGGCCGTTTGATCGTCGGAACCGCCGATCTCTCCGCACCGATATCGGACCAAGTCCGGTCAAAAGTACTCTTTTCCGAAGTAGCGTTTGGTGGCGTAAAGGCACAAACACGTCAGGTCCTCGAAAACATGAAGCTCTCGCTCGAAGTGGCGGGATCATCGATCGAACATGTCGCCCATCTGCGCATTTTCGTCTCGGACATTGGAATGGAAGGAGTTGTACTTGGCGTTGTTCGCTCGTATTTCGGTGACAAGCTTTCATCGGGCGAACTGATCGAAGCGGTAAACGCCGGCTGCAATTCGGACATCCATGTTCAGATGGATTGCATAGCGCTCTCCGTCGAAGCCGGAACTCCAAAGAACCTATGGGCGCCGGGTCTCGAGGCGCTGACCGCTCCGTTTCCGACGGCAACAAAAGCCGGCGCGTTTTTGTTCACCTCCCAGTTTGGCGGAGCCAACGCAAAATCCGGCGATATGGTCCGATCCCCAACAGAGCTGTCGTCGGCGATGCGAGAGCGGATCGAACCTCTCCTGAAAACCGCGCCGAAAAAAAATTCAGAATTTCTGATCCAGCAAGCGGCCCTGTGGGACAACATCCTCACCGTTCTCGACGCAGCACGCGTGCCGCCTAGCGCGATCCTTTACCATATGAACTGGATGCGGCCGTCGATGCGCGTATTCTCAGATGGATCGATCACGCGTTCCATTATGGACCTCACTGGCGAATATCTTCTGACTTGCTTTCCGACCTCTGGACTGCGAGCACCTGACGCACAGCTTGAAGGTCGCGTCGTCGCGATCCTTCCAGAGTCCGGATTGAAGAAGTCGGTCCGTGTTCCAATCCATGGCATATCAAATAGCTACTATGGAATGATTGGCGTCGGCCATTATCTGTTCGGATCAGGAGAAGTTCCGGTCGACACAGTCAATTTCCGTCTGATCGACGAAATGCAAAAGCTGCCACCTCCCCTGCAGTCCGAAAATTTCGGGAAGATATATCGCGAAAGCCCAATCCAGTCGCAGGCCCACTATGTCTATAGTCTCTGGAAGCGGACGCTCGAGGCGTACGGTTCAAGCATGGGATCGACCGTGCACCAAACAGTGTACTTGACGGAAGCTGGCGACGGCCCCGCCTTGGAAGGCGTTATGCGCGCGCACTTCCCGACGAAAGCGCCGGCGACGACACTCGTACCGATTGTTGGCGCGTCGCCATTCAAGAATGCCCGCCTGGAGCTCGAGGTTACTGCCTACCTTTCAGATCACTAGCTTAAAATCAACGAATAAAGATGCGTCGCGCTGTTCGATGCAACCGCTCTCCGCCGGTTGACGTCGCTAGAAAATTGTCGCACAGCGACATGTGCATTTTCTGCGTCTGCACGGTCGGATGGATCGAGAAGTACATGTTTTCTGCAACCAGCATCGGCTCGTCTGGTCGAAGAATCGGACGCTCGACCAAGTCGTAACCCTGACTATGACCCAGAAGGCGGTCCTCTTTCGGCCACCCCCGCTCTTCCAAAAACGCATCGTTGGTCTCTGATATCTCGCCACAGCTTGCGCCCGGCACTAGCCGTCTGGCAACGCTGTCTTGCGCCTCGACGGCAGAGTCGAACAGGTCCTCGATTGCGCGCGGCACAGTACCGAAAGCGATGGTTCGCGAGAATTCAGCATAGAATCCACCGGGCGCATTGTTCTCGATGAGAATACTGACAATATCGCCCTTCTCGATCATTCGGCCCTGCCAGTGGCGGTTACGCAACACACCGGGCGTCCCGACCGGTGCCGAAGAGATCAAAAATAGCGCCTGCTCACTACCTTCCTGCTCCGCGATACTGCGCGCAATCGCAGTCACCTCGAATTCGCGCATACCCGGAGTTAGTCTCTGGAGGACGCCATCGAATACTTTGTCCTGAAGTGTACAGGCGTGCCGGACCTGCTCGATTTCCGCTGGCGATTTGATGGCCTTGATCGCATCGACTTCGTCGGTGACATCGACGGACACGACGTTTGTAAGTATTTCTTGAACGCTCGAAACCAGACGATATGGGCTTGCGCCTGGGTTGAGCCAGCCAATACGGCGGCAATCTCGCTTCTTGAGCACTTGGATGACCGCTTCGACTTCCGCCATGTGCGAGAAATGCACCGTCGGCACGGACCATACCGTAGAAACGCTCTCGACACCGGGATGGTCCAAGTCACGCCCGTTAAGTTGTCGAATACCGTTGTTCGCCCCGTGCTCTATCACGTTCATGGTGCCGTCCACGTGGAAGATTACCGTACGCGGATTGAATGCGGGTGCGTCGGTCAACCATTTGACGTATCCACCATGAAAATCATTTCGGGCCCAGGCAATCACCGATTCAAGATCGCGCTCGCGCATCATCGCGCGGACGGCACTCCATCGCCGTTCCATTTCGCTACGAGCCATCGGCAGCACCTTACGTGACGAAACAGTTGATGCCTGCGCCCCAAAATTTCTTTCTGACATTCAGTATCCTCGTGCTCTATCGACCGCGTCGGGCCAAGGTTCGTTTCGCAGCGAACGCTCGATGTTCGCGGCATAAATGTCCGCTACGATGGCATTTCGCTGCGGATGCTTTCCTCCCATGTGGGGTAGCACCAGGATATTCTCTTCCGACCAAAACTGGTGATCTGTCGGCAGTGGTTCGATGCGAAATGCGTCGAGTACGGCTCCCGCGATATGACCTTCCTTGATCGCCGAAATCAGGTCAGCATCGACGATAATTTCGCCGCGCGCGAAGTTCATAATCCATGCCCCCGGCTTCATGGCGTGCAGTCGACCGGAATCGATCAGATTGTTGGTTTCCGTCGTCGCGGGGATCACGAGCACCACGTAGTCGCACTGACTCAGGACTGCGTCGATATCGTCGAGGCGATAGACCCGATCGACATTGGCAACAGGCCTACCGGACTTGTTCACCCCGAGAACGCGCATCTCCAGCAAACTTGCCTTCCGGGCTAGTTCCTGGCCGATCGCCCCAAGTCCGACGATCCCAAGGGTCTTTCCTGCAAGGGGTTGGGAGACAAGCTCGATGTCCCAATGCCGTTGGTTTTGCCGCCGCCTGCCTTGCTCGAATGGCTTGGCCGCGAAGAAAAGCGCGCCGAGAATATTCTCCGGCATTTGTATTCTGTGAACACCGCGCGCGCAGACGATCGTCACGTCGTTTCGAAGGTCTCGGCGTTTAAGCCAATCGTCGACGCCGACGGTCAAAGTTTGGATCCAACCAAGCTTTGGCATCGCCCTCAGCGTACCATCCGGAATGCTAGACGACGCCAACAGCGTATCTGCTACTGCAAGTAGTTGGACGGACGGATCGGTGGATGCTAGCACACCGTGGAAGGTGATTTTTTCGAGCAATCCGCGCCGCTGAAACTCCGCCTTGTAGGTCGCCCAATGATCGTGCCACACGACGACGGTCGGACGCGCCGATATATGGCTATCCATATTGCGGTTCATAACGGCTCAAGTCCCGCGGTTGATCGTGATTGGCAGATAACGGTTCTCTTCGATGCCGTACTTATTTAGTATTTCATCATACTTGCCGCTCTGCTGGACTCGATTGAGAGCGCCTATCACTTCGTTCATCAACGCGTCGGCCTTTGCATTTCCCTTGAGGAACGGCATGCCAACCAGAAACTCGGAAAAAATCCCACCTATTTTCGAGAAACGTCCGGGATCGAGCTTCTGCAGATATCCGATCGTCTCGCTACCCTGAACGCCGGCATCCGCTCGCCCGGCGAGCAGTTGTGTTCTCGTGTCGGCGGTGTTTTCAGATCCGATGTTTGCGATCGCGAGCATGCCTTTGCCGACGCAGTTGACCCTGCTCCACTCGTTGATCCGATCGATCCATTGCGCACCGCGGCTAGACGCTACCTTCTTGCCGCACATATTCGCGACGTCGCCGATGGCACTCGCCTTGTCGGAAATAGAGAAGAACTGGGCCCCGGATCGGAGATAGTTAATGAAGTTGGCCTGTTCACGCCGTTCTGGCCGGTCTGACATGCCGGCCAGGGCGGTATCGATCCGTCCCGTTGTAAGCGAAGGCATCAGCTGCGCGAAAGAAACTTCGACGAGCTCCAATTTAAGTTTCATCTCTTCCGCGATCACTCCGGCCAAGTCGACGTCGAAACCGGTAAGTTGGCCCGTACTCGGATCTCGGTAAGCCATCGGCGCATATGTGCTGACGGTTCCCACCGTAAGCACACCGGGCTTGACCGTCTGGGCATATGCAGAAGTCGTGAGGGCGAAAAGCGCTGCGAACAATGCAGTAAGTCGGCGACCAGCCATCGGTTAATCCTCCAATTAATGGATTACGGATGCGAGAAACTCTTTCGTGCGCGTCTCGCGAGGGTCGATGAGAATTTGCTTTGCCGGGCCGTGCTCGACGATCTTCCCCTTGTCCATGAAAAAGACTCGATCTGCGACTTCCCGGGCAAAGCCAAGTTCGTGCGTAACGACAATCATCGTCATTCCGGATGTTGCGAGCTGCCGAATTGCGCCGAGCACCTCGCCGACGAGTTCGGGGTCCAGTGCGGAGGTGGGCTCGTCAAAGAGCATTACCCTGGGACGCATGGCCAACGAGCGCGCGATCGCGACTCTTTGCTGCTGTCCTCCGGATAGCTGGGCAGGATAAGCGGCGGCTTTCTCCGGCAGTCCCATCTGCTCGAGAAGCGCCAGCGCCATGTCTCGCACTTCCTTCTGCGGCTTCCCCAAGACCTTCGTCGGCCCCTCCATAACGTTTTCGAGTACGGTCATATGAGTGAAGAGATTGAACCTCTGGAAGACCATGCCGGCTTTAAGGCGCTGGCGCGCGATTTCGCCTTCACCAAGCACCCGCAGGCGTCCGTTCTGGCGCTTGTATCCGAGCAACTCACCATCGATGGAAATTGAGCCAGCATCGATTCGTTCGAGTTGATTGATGCATCTGAGCAACGTGCTCTTGCCAGATCCAGAGGGGCCCACGATGCAAACTACTTCGCCTTCGGCCACTTCGAACGACACGCCCGACAAAGCAGTGAAGTCACCGAACTGCTTGCCCACATTGTAAGCGTCGATGACCGTCATGCGACGTTTTCCTTCCGCGGGGTGCGCGATGCCTCGTCGCCGGCCTGATATGCGCGCGAGAAATGCCGTTCAAGCATCTTCTGGGCGACGCTGAATATCGTGACCAAGATCAGGTACCAACCGGCGGCAACGAACAGAAGTTCAATCGTTCTCGCATTAGCGTAATAGATTCCTTCGGCGTTACGCAGGACTTCCTCAAACTGAATGACGCTAGCGACAGAAGTGAGTTTCAACATCGAAATTGTTTCGTTACCGAGCGGCGGAATAATGACGCGCATCGCCTGCGGCATGACGATGCGACGAAGCGTGAGTGACCGCGTCATTCCGATTGATTTGGCGGCTTCGACTTGACCTTGGTCGACCGAGATTATCCCCGCCCGCACGACTTCCGCGGTGTAAGCGCCTTGGTTCAATCCGAGGCCGAGCAGCGTCGCGAAGAACGGCGTCATTACGTCGACGGTACGCCACTCGCCAAATCCGAAGAGTGAGATCGTCGGGAATGCCAGAGCGAGATTGAACCAGATCAGGAGTTGAAGCAGAACCGGTGTTCCGCGGAACAGCCAGACATATGCGGTGGCGATCGCCTTTAGGACCGACCGGTTGGAAAGCAACGCAAGGGCACTCACTATCCCAATCACGATGGAGAACATCTTCGCGGTGATTGCCATGATCACCGTCATCAGGACACCATTCAAGATTGTTTTAAAAAAGAAATACTGTCCGGTAATACGCCAACTGATCTGACCTTCCGCAAATCCCTTAACGACGACGATGGAAATGGCCGCGAAAACGATCGCGAGCACGTAATCGACTATCGGTAATGCCCTCTTTACCGGGGTCTGCGCAACGTCGGTCCGTTCGCAATTGACTTGTGCCATCACCTCTCCGCTCCAAACCGGCCCCTCTCCGAGCCGGCCACTTTTTCCGATGCTGATTTTAAACAACCGTTTAACTTTGAGTCAAGCTGCTACCGTCGCCCTCGACGGATTCCTCGACTCACCCCGATTTTCTACCGGCGAGCGGGGCTACGATCCGCTTCAGCGCAATAATCCGTTGGTCCCGCTCCCGATATATTGCCGGCTTTTCGCTGCCCCACTCGTAGAATCCGCGCCCGGCATCAACTCCACTAAAGCCAAGCGCCAAAAGGGCGTCTAGCGCCTCGCTGCGAGGTCGCTTGGGCGGCGATTCATATGGGCGATTGGCCAGGGACAGCTGCGTAAATCCTAGTCCAGCAAAATCTACCCTGCCGAAATGCCCGAGGACCGCCAGCCTTAACGCCAGACCGTGGACGATAGAAAAATCAACTTCGGCTGGAGATGCGACGCCGGCGTCGACCAAGGCATAGGCTTCCGCCGCGATAGCGGCCTGTATCCGATTGGCAAGGTAGCCTGGAATGAATTTTTTTAGTTTCAGTGGCTTTTGTCCGAGATCTTCGACGATCTGAACCATCCTTTTGACCGTGTCGGTGGACGTCCCTTGAAACGGCGCGATATCAACCAAGTCGATAATGTAGGGTGGGGAATACCAGTGTGCAGCGAGCGTCGTCGTACACCGCGCCGCTGGCACGACGTCGGTAAGGTCGAGATACGACGTGTTGGTCGCGAGAATTGCGCAAACTGACATCACCTGGTTAAGTTCAGCGAAGAGCGCGGCTTTCGCCGATACGTTCTCCGAAATCGCCTCGATGACGAGGTCAGCATCGGCGGCTCTGGTAAGATCGCTGGCGACGAATATACGGCTCGGGGCGGACGATAGTTCCTCGGACCGTGCTGGGTCGCAATCCATCAACGTCTCGACCACGCCTTGCACGAAGGGCAAGATTCGATCGCGAACCTCTTCGCTTTTCTCGACGACGGTTACTTCGTGCCCTTTACCGGAAAATACCACGGCAAGGCCTTGCCCCATCGTGCCACCGCCGACAATTAGAACCTTGAGTCGCGGCGACATTCGCCCCTCATAACAAATGATCCACAACAAAGCTTAAATATTTTAAACGTTAGTTTAATTTCGTCAAGCTCGAACCCATCTCCGACATGAAACTCTACGGATTTTCGCTATCTGTCATCTGAGCTCCGAGCGAGTTCGTTCAAGCCGCCGACCAGAAATGCCACCTCCAGCTCGAGATGGGATTTTGGATTAACTCGAGTGCGCATCGTCAAGCGCTTCAACCGTTCCTCCATTCGAATTGACGCCATCATTGTTGCAACGCAAAACAAGAACGCGCGGCTCGCCAACTCACGATTAAAACGACTTTCCACCTTCATGAGCGCATCGATAAACAGTTGTGCATTGCCATCAAAAAGCCGGGACATCATGTCCGGCCATCGGCCCGTCGGCGCGACCACGGTGATCAACCGGCAATAGTGACGCCAACCGATATCGGCTCCGAGACTTCGCACCAAAAAAGGCCCGATGAATGCGCGCGCTATGCTTTCAAAATTCAAACTTCCGCTGTCTCTTGCTTCGAAAAGAGCTTCGCGACGTTCTTGATTAAGAACAGCGGCGCGCCTGCCGAGTACTGCCTCAAGTAGCTTGTCCTTCGAACCGAAGTGATAGGTGACCAGAGCAAGATTTACTTTTGCCTGCGCCGTGATATCTCTCACTGAAACCTTGTCGTACCCGTCGCGTGCAAACAGGCTCTCTGCCGCGTCCAAAATTAGCTCGCTCGTATGTAGGCTACGATTCTGACTGGAGTTCTTTCGCTTCATCAGCATCATTTTTACTTCAAGGTCGCTTCGGTTGCTGAACATTTTGCCTTCGCGAAATAGTATCTAACCCGTAAGGGTCCGCGTGCAAGGCAGTTTGGTGTCTATCTTGTCCGTCGTCATGACCTGACCGGGTTTTCTTGAACCAGGCTGATTGAGATAATCAGTTTGGAAAGGAGCCCCGGAAGATGCCCAGAAAACGACACAGCGCCGAGCAGATCGTCACGAAGCTGCGGCAGATCGAAGTGCTGGTGGCGCAGGGCCGGACCATCGGCCAGGCCTGCAAAGAAGCCGAGATTCCCGAGCAGAGTTATTGCCGCTGGCGCAATGAGTATGGCGGCCTCGAGATCGAACAGGCCAAGCGGTTCAAGGAGCTCGAGCGGGAGAACGCCCGGCTGAAGCGGCTGGTCGCTGACCTGTCGCTCGAGAAGCAGATTCTGAAGGATGTCGCCGAGGGAGCCGTAGGCCAGCGCAGCTAAACTTGTAGCGCCCGATCGACGCCGGCAGGCGGTCGAGGCGATCCAACGGAAATATCGAGTGTCGGAACGCCATGCCTGTCGGATCGTCAGCCAACCGCGAGGGACACAGCGCTATATCCCCACGGCCCGGGCTGACGAGGATGTGCTGACCAGGGCCGTTGTCACCCTGGCGTCCGAATACGGGCGCTACGGCTACCGACGGATAACTGCGTTGTTGCGGTCCGGCGGCTGGCAGGTGGGCAAGGACCAGGTTCAGCGCATCTGGCGCCGTGAGGCGCCTCAAGGTACCAAAGAAGCAGCGTCCGAGAGGCCGGCTGTGGCTGAACGACGGCTCGTGCGTCCGGCTGCGGCCTGAGCGGCCAAGGCATGTCTGGAGCTATGACTTCGTCTCGGCCCAGACGCACGACGGCCGGTCGGTAAGGCTCCTGACCCTGATCGACGAGTACACCCGGGAATGCCTTGCGATCCGGGTGGCACGGCGGATCAACAGCTTCGGCGTCATCGAGACGTTCGCCGATGCGATGCTGAAGCACGGCATCCCCGCGCATATACGATCAGACAATGGCCCGGAGATGACCGCGAAGGTCGTTCGGGACTGGCTCGCGCAGATCGGCTCGAAGACGCTGTTCATCGAGCCCGGGAGCCCCTGGGAGAACGGCTACTGCGAGAGCTTCAACGGCAAGCTCAGGGACGAGCTGCTCAACGGAGAGATCTTCTACAGCCTGAAGGAAGCTCGGATCGTCATCGAGCTATGGCGCAAGCACTACAACGAGAAACGGCCGCACTCATCGCTTGGATATCGGCCGCCAGCACCGGTGACGATCGGCGAAATACACCCTCTCGAACAGGAAACAGCGATGCAGTAATCTCTCATTCGGCTTGGTTCAAAAACTCGGTCAGGTCACTGATCATGTGCATCGCACAGCGCGTTCTGATATGTCGCTATCCTATGTTTAAGGATATGATTCGATCATAATTCTATAAATATGTTTATAAACATATTGTTAGATATCATTTAATGAGTTGATTTTGTCAGAATAATCACCTATATTTTCTGACACAGAATGTGTCAGAAAGTCAGCCCTATGATCGATATCAAAGCCAAAATCCTGAAGACACTCCGGCGACGCGACCCCGAGGCGCGCATCTGCATGCCGAAGGAGTTTCTGAACGTCGGCACGCGTGCTGCCGTTGATCAGGCGCTGGGTCGTCTGGTGCGCGCAGGCAAGCTTCGTCGGGTTGCGCGCGGCGTCTATGAGATGCCTCGTCACAACGCGTATTTGAACCGTACTGCGCCGGTTGATCCGGCGCAGGTAGCTCATGCTATTGCGCGGCGCGACAACATCCAGATCATCGGTACCGGGATGGCTGCCGCGAACATGCTTGGCCTTACAACGGCTGTCTCTGTGAAGCCGGAATGGGAAACTGCCGCCCCTACCAAAGAAATGAAGGTCGGCGGCTGGACAATCCGGTTCAAGCATGCCCGCAAGAAAGTGACTGAATGGGAGAATCGGCCGGCACTTCCGGTCGTCCAGGCGTTGTATTGGCTTGGCCCTATAGTCAAGACAGACACTGAGGTGGTACGGATTCTTCGCGCTCGTTTGGCACCGGATGTCAAAGCGGATCTTGCCGATGGCCTCAACAAGCTACCGAACTGGATTTGCAAGATCGCGAAGAAGGTCGTTGAAGACGATCAACCTCAAAACGAGAACGTGGTTGCTTGAATTCAAACATCCGTGAATTTCTAGCACAGTCGGATGGCAATCGACGCGCCGCGTTTCTGGCAGCCATGGAAAAGTATGGCGCCCTGGCGTTCTTCGCTGAAAAGGATTTTTGGGTTTGCCTGGTTCTGGATGGACTGTTCAATCACAATCCTGGCCGAAACAAAGAGCTGATCTTTAAGGGCGGTACATCGCTATCGAAGTTGTATTCTCTTATCCAGAGATTCTCAGAAGATATCGATCTCACCATGATGCCATCCCAGCTCGGCTTTCTGGGACCAGACGATCCGACGAGTGCTGAATTCGTAGGAAGTGGAGAGGCGAGAAAGAGAAAATTCGAAGAGGTGCAGCTTACCTGCAAGCAGCACGTTGAAAATTTCATAGTCCCGGATTTACGAAATCTCTTCGATGCGTATGGACAAAGGGTAGCGATCGAGTTTGAAGGAAACAACGAACACGAAACCACCCTGAGGCTCCGATATCCGTCGATCACGGAAGCTGATCCAAACGGATACTTCACGTCGACCGTAAAGCTCGAGATTGGCGTTCGCGGCGGCCTGAGACCGAAATCAATTAGCGAAGTATCGCCGTATATCTCGGAAGTAGTTCCGGGGAAAATTAATATCGGAAACGTTTTGGCGATCGAGCCACAGCGGACATTCTGGGAGAAGCTAATAATCCTGCACGGCCAAGCCTGCCGGTATACGGGCAATGTAGAAATCCCGGCTGATCGGAATCGGATATCGAGGCACTACTATGATGTCGCAAAGATCTTTCAGAACCCGAGAGGCGAAGAGTTTCTTGCCGACGCAGATCTGGGATCTGAAGTTTGCGAACACTGCAAGAGGACCTATTGGAAGCATTGGCAGAGGCTTGACCAGTTCATACCTGGCAGCTTTAACCTTGTGCCTGAGGGCAGACTGCTTGCCGCACTTGAGGCCGACTACGCGCTGATGTCGCAGATGATTTTTGGCGACGTCATTCCATTCAAAGAGATCGTCGAAACAATTTCGACCATCCAGGTAAGGTTGAACGTTGCGGGGCCGACCGCAGCTATCTAGAAGGCAAGCGCTACAATGCCTCCTCAAACTCCGTGTCAGCAATGTCCATGTTTCGACCGGTCGCTCCGAGATGGCGATTAGTTTCAAGGCGGGCGAGACGATAGGCGCTGGTGACGCCATGTCCATTGAGACCGCTTGGCACGTGCTCGATGTGGACGAGGCCTACGGCCGCCAGGATGCTGATTCCTTGCTTGATATTATTGCGGGAGATCGCTGTCTGCTCCTCGATCTTCTCGTAGCTGATGTAGGCCATATTCGTTTTCTTCGATCTGAACCGCGCGAACGGGTAGAAGAGCTTCAAAGCATGCAGTTCTCCTGCCGTTCGGTGGGGTCTGTTTCATCGGTCTCATTCTCGTCCCTTTCTCGGTGACGATGAGCCGAAAACACTCCGTTACGCAAACTGCTCAGACTGTCCTATGGGCGCTGACGGGGGACAATCTGGTGTAGACGTCCGCCGGTCTCAAGTAGAAATCTGGCTAGGCTTCTTAGTCAAAATCAAAGGATCAGTACTCCCTTGGTCAACACAGATCACGCTTGACGACCACGCGATTATGCTTGCCAATCACGGTTCAGTCGTTGTGCCTGAATGCTTCATGGTTCATCTCGATGGCCGATGCTCGGCAGCGTATCGAAGAATGAAGGACAGATTACATCACCGAACGACCCCACATGGCCCTCGGCGGCTTGATGCCGAAGGCCTTCGCAGATCAAATAGACCGTGCCCGAAAGTTCGCTTAGCGAATGGACCTAAGTTCGGGGCAGAACTAACGGCATCATGCACTAACATTCTACTCGGACCACTCAGTGGGGGCCGATCGCAGGCATAGCCTGGTACGTGCCAAGTACAATCCCGTTATCGAACATTTCTAATTCGCCATCCAAATATTTTTTGATGGCCGGCCACTTTAATTTCTCTTGCCGCGGTCTTGAATGGAATTGCGATGCGCTAGCTACGGATTTATTCGATAACCGCCTCATTAGATTGAGGGCGGAATGTTCCAAGATTTCCAATATCGGGTCGCGCTTCTGAGCGCAAATACCTCATACAGCGCGTTTGCATCCGTAGAAATTCTTCGCAGCGCAATTCTTGATCTATTTCCGAAAAAAATAGCGCTTGTTTCCTCATTCGGCGCCGAAGCGGCGGTACTTCTCCATATGGTAGCGTCAATAGACAATGCGGTTCCTGTCATCTTTATCGACACTGGAAAGCTCTTCGGAGAAACGAAGCGCTATCGTGACCAACTAGTTGAACGGCTGAATTTGGCGGACGTGCGTGTCGCACGCGCAAGCTCCACAGAGATTTTGGCGGCAGATCCGAACGGCTCCCTATGGCGCGATGATCCAGACGCCTGCTGTGCCTTGCGCAAAGTCAATCCATTGAGAGACGCACTGGCACCGTTTTCGGCTTGGATCAACGGGCGAAAGCGTCACCACGGCGACACAAGATCAACGATTCGTCTTGTCGAGCGGGAAGATTTGCGCATTAAGCTAAACCCGTTAGCCCATTGGACGCGCACAGATGTTGAAGCATATTTTTCCACCTACGAGCTTCCACATCATCCTCTTGTAGCCGACGGATTCGCATCGATTGGCTGCACGCCCTGCACGGCGCGCGTGAAGCCCGGCGAAGACATCCGGGCCGGCCGCTGGCGCGGCGTGGACAAGACCGAATGCGGCATCCACCAGATGGCCGGAACAAGGCCGGAGTGAACGATGGACCATCTCGACCAACTCGAAGCCAAAAGCATCTACATCCTGCGCGAAGCCTACGCAACGATCCGCCCGCTCGCGATGCTGTGGTCGCTGGGCAAGGATTCGAACGTGATGATCTGGCTCGCCCGCAAGGCGTTCCTTGGCGAAGTGCCGTTCCCCGTCGCCCATCTCGATACCGGACTCGAGTTCCCGGAAACCTATGCTTTCCGCAAGCGCTACGTCGCCGAATGGGGCCTCAAGCTGATCAACGACGCCTGCCCGCCGATCGAGGCCGTCGACCCATCGCTGCCACCGGCCTCACGCCTCGCCGCGCGCAAGAGCCTCGGGCTGCGCCAGGCGCTTGAGCGCCACGGCTTCAAGGGCGTGATCGCCGGCATCCGGCGCGACGAACAGGCCACGCGTGCCAAGGAGCGCGTCTTCAGCCCGCGCGCCGCCGACGGCAACTGGGATTTCCGCGACCAGCCGCCCGAGTTCTGGGACAGCTACCGGCCCGCTCCGCCGCCGGGCGGGCATGTGCGCATCCATCCGCTGCTGCATTGGACCGAAATCGACATCTGGCGCTATATCCTGCGTGAATCCATCCCGGTCGTGCCGCTCTATTTCGCCCGCGAGGGCAAGCGCTACCGCTCGCTCGGCGAGATCGGCATCACCTTCCCGATCGACAGCGTCGCCCGCAACGTGCCCGAGATCATTGACGAGCTTGCCGCCACACGCACGCCGGAACGGGCCGGCCGTGCGATGGATCACGATTCCGAGGACGCATTCGAGCGGCTTCGTGCCACAGGCTACATGTGAGGTCTTCGCGTATGTCCGTCGCCGTCGCCCATGTCATCCCGCCTATTCTGCCGCGCGAGCAGGCGGCCGTTCTGTCTGTCGTGTTCGTCGGCCATGTCGATCACGGCAAGTCGACGCTGGTCGGCCGCATCCTCTACGAGACCGGAGCACTGCCCGAAGAGAAGCTCGCCGAGCTTCGCACCATCTCGGATCGGCGCGGCCTGAGCAACGAATGGTCGTTCCTGCTCGACGCGCTCCAGATCGAGCGCGACCAGGGCATCACGCTCGACACGACCCAAGTATGGTTCAAGACCGCGCGGCGCAGTTTCCGCGCGATAGACGCGCCCGGCCATGCCGAGTTCGTCAAGAACATGGCAACCGGTGCGTCGGCTGCCGACGCGGCCGTGCTCGTCGTCGACGCCAAGCAGGGTGTGAGCGAGCAGACACGCCGACACGCTTCGATACTTGAGCTGCTCGGCCTGCGGCAGGTTACTGTCGCAGTCAACAAGATGGACCTTTTCGATTTCGATCAGGGTCGGTTTGCCGAAATCGCCGGTGAACTGAACGGGCTGTTCGAGCGGATCGGCGTGACGGCGGCGGCGATGGTCCCGATCTCGGCGCGCGACGGCGACAATGTCGCACTCCGGAGCCCCCGGACCTCCTGGTACAAGGGCCCTGCCCTGCTGGAAGCACTTGACCGTTTCGAGCCTGGCCGGCCACTTGCAGATGGGCCGCTGCGCCTTCCGGTGCAGGACGTCTATCGCCGCGGCGACCGGCGTTTCATCGCCGGGCGCATCGAAAGCGGCCGGCTGCGCGTCGGTGACGGCATCCGAATCGTGCCGGGCGGCCGGCTCGTCCGGGTCGCGGCTTTTTCGGACTGGAACGCCGGCCGGCCGCGCGTCGAAGCGGTCGCGGGCGAAAGCGTGGCCATCGCCCTCGACACCGAAGCCTTCGTCGAGCGCGGCGCCTGGCTGACCGAGCCCGACACGTCACCCGAAGCGACTCGCGACTTGCGGCTACGCCTGCTGTGGCTGGCACACGATCCGCTCGCCCCCGGGCGCAAGTTGCGCCTGGCCGTCGGCACGGCGACCCAGGACGGCGTCGTCGAAGCGATCGACCGGATCCTCGAACCGGGACTGGGTGACCAGCATCGCCCCGGCATGCTTGCCCGCAATGGTGTCGCGGTTGTCCGCGTCCGGCTCGCTGCCCCCATGCCGGCCGACGCTTTCGTTGATCTGCCTGCAACCGGCCGCGGCGTTGCCCTCGCCGGCGACAATGTGGTCGGCGGCTTTGTCGTCGAGCGGGCGGACCCGTCAACTGCCAATAGAGCATCTGCAGAAATCTTCCCGGTTGCCACGCCCGTCGATGCGGCAGCCCGCGCGCGTGAAAATGGGCATCGCGGCGGCGTCTTCTGGCTCACGGGCCTGTCGGGGGCCGGCAAGTCGACACTTGCGACGGCAGCCCTGCGCCGCCTGTTCGATGCCGGCCGGCAAATCCAGATCCTCGACGGCGACAACCTGCGCGACGGCCTCAACGCCGATCTCGGCTTCGAGCCCGATGACAGGACCGAGAATGTCCGTCGCACCGCGCATGTCGCCCGGCTGCTTGCCGAAAGCGGCCTCATCGTCGTCGTGGCGCTGATCTCGCCGCTTGCCGAGCATCGGGCGCTGGCACGACGGATCATCGGGTCGGGTTTTCACGAGATCCATGTCCGTGCCGATCTCGATGCCTGCCGGGCACGGGACCCGAAAGGGCTCTATGCACGGGCAGCGCGCGGCGAGATCGCCGGCTTTACGGGTGTTTCGGCTCCCTACGAGGCGCCCGACGCACCCGACCTCGTACTCGACACGGTCGTGGATTCGAAAACCGTATCGATCGACCGGCTGGCCCGCTTCATCGATACGCAGGCAACCGGCCGCGACTAGGCCGCCGTCGAATAGGCGTGCAGCCGGCGCGGCTCGAGCGACAGGGACTGGCCGACACCCAGATTGTGCCGCGCGGCCAATTGGCGGTCGAACTCGGCGACCACGGTCGCCGAGGCCCCCGCGATCTCGCAGACAACACCGATATTCGGGCCGTTGGCGACGACGTCCCGCACGATCGTGGCGAGGCCGGTCCCGTGAGCGACCGGCCGCACGCTTGGCAACAGGTCCGTGTAACGGATATAGGCGAGTGCGGGCCCGTCATGCAGATGCGCCGGCGCCACCATGTCGAATCGCAGCTCGGGAATAGTCAGGCGACCACCGCTGATGTGTCCGGCGAACCGGTTCGCTTCGCCGAGGAACTCGTGCACGAAGGCCGTCGCCGGCTCGTCGTAGACCTCCTGCGGCGTACCGATCTGGACGATCCTGCCGCCATCGATTACGGCAACCCTGTCGGCGAGTTCGAAGGCTTCGTCCTGGTCGTGCGTGACCAGCACGCTGGTCAGACCCAGATCGGCATGCAGGCCGCGCAGCCAGCGACGCAGTTCCTTGCGCACGCGTGCGTCCAGCGCGCCAAAGGGCTCGTCGAGCAGCAGGATGCGCGGCTCGACCGCCAGCGCACGCGCCAGCGCCACGCGCTGGCGCTGGCCGCCCGATAGCTGGGCCGGGAAGCGTGCCCCAAGCCCGGGCAGGCCCACGCGCGTGAGCAATTCATCGACCCGGTCAGCGATCGCCGCCGGGCTTGGTCGACGTTTCCGGGGCCGCACGTCAAGCCCGAAGGCGACGTTCTTCGCCACGGTCAGATGCCGGAACAGCGCATAGCTCTGGAAGACGAAGCCCGCTTCGCGCGCACCCACCGGCTGGTCGGTCACGTCGATGTCGTCGAACTGCACGCGGCCGCCATCGGGGAACTCGAGGCCGGCAAGGATGCGCAGCAGCGTCGTCTTGCCTGAGCCCGACGGACCGAGCAGCGCCAGGAATTCGCCATCCGCGATCTCGAGGGATACGCCTGCGACCGCCTGAAAATTGCCGAAGGACTTCGATACGTTCCGCAGTTCGATTTCCATGTTCGATGCTCTCAGTGACGACGGGAAGCGGCAAGGTCGTCGGCGTGCCGCCATTCGAGAAGGGACTTCGCGCCGAGCGTGACGAGTGCGAGCAGGGCGAGAAGCGACGCCACCGCGAAAGCGCCAACGAAATTGTACTCGTTGTAAAGAATCTCGATATGCAGCGGCATCGTCGTCGTCTCGCCGCGGATGCGGCCCGAAACGACGGAAACAGCACCGAACTCTCCCATCGCACGCGCATTGCAGAGAAGGACGCCATAGAGCAGCGCCCAACGGATATTCGGCAACGTCACGTACCAGAATGTCTTCCAGCCGGAAGCGCCGAGCGAAAGGGCGGCCTCCTCCTCGTGCGTTCCCTGATCCTGCATCAGAGGAATGAGCTCGCGCGCGACGAAGGGGAATGTCACGAAGGACGTCGCCAGCACGAGCCCCGTCACCGAAAAAACAATCTGGATGTCGTGCCCGCGCAGCCACGGACCGAAATAGCCCTGTGCACCGAACAGCAACATGTAGATGAGGCCCGAGACCACGGGCGAGACCGAGAACGGCAGGTCGATCAGTGTGACAAGTACGCTCTTGCCCACAAAATCGAACTTGGACACCGACCAGGCGGCGGCGACACCGAAGACAAGATTGAGCGGAACCGAGATGGCTGCGACGGTGATGGTAAGCCACATTGCCGAAACCGCATCGGCTTCGACGATGTTGGAAAAATAAGTATCCCAGCCGCGTCGGAGTGCCTCGGCGAGCACCGCCAGGAGCGGCAGCACGACAAACGCCGCGAGGAATCCGAGTCCGGCGACGATCAGCAGAATTCTTGCCAGCACAGGTTCGCGCGTCGCACCACGCCCGGCCGTCGCGATGCTCAGCGTGCCCATGCACGGCTCCAGTGCTGGAGGATATTGATGCCGAGGAGCAGCAGGAACGAGATGAGCAGCATCACGACGCCGATGGCCGCTGCCCCCGCGTAGTCGAACTGCTCGAGCTTCACAACGATCAGAAGCGGGGCGATCTCGGAGACGAGCGGTATGTTCCCGGCGATGAAGATCACCGACCCGTACTCGCCGACGGCGCGCGCAAAGGCGAGTGCGAAACCGGTCAACAGGGCCGGCGCAAGCGTCGGCAGGATCACCCGGATGATCGTCTGGAGCCGGCTTGCACCCAGCGTTGCCGCCGCCTCCTCGATTTCAGGCTCGAGATCCTGCAGCACCGGCTGGACGGTGCGCACGACGAACGGCAGCCCGATGAAGACGAGGGCCACCACCACACCGAGCGGCGTGAACGCGATCCGGATGTCGTTGGCGGCAAACCAACTTCCGATCCACCCGTTCGGGGCATAGATCGCGGTCAGTGCG
This sequence comes from uncultured Azospirillum sp., assembly GCA_964416335.1. Classification (GTDB taxonomy): domain Bacteria; phylum Pseudomonadota; class Alphaproteobacteria; order CACIAM-22H2; family CACIAM-22H2; genus Tagaea. Next base: position 94,544 of record CAYQDN010000004.1, on the reverse strand, counting down.
ATGCCGGCAACGGCCGTCGGAAGCGCGAACGGCAGGTCGATCAGCCCGTCGACGAAGCGCCGCAGGGGAAACGGATAACGCACCAGGATCCAGGCGAGAATGGAACCGAAGATCGCGTTGACTGCGGCCGCGACGAGTGCCGCCCCGAAGCTCAGGCGCAGCGAGGCCCAGACGCGCGGTGTGGCGACCTGCGCCCAGAATCCGGCCAATCCCAGCTCGACGGGCTTGAGGATCAAGCCCGCGAGCGGGATCAGCACGATCAGGCTGAGATATGTGACGGCAAAGCCGAACGCCAGCCCGAACCCGGGCAAAGCCGAGCGTTGTCGCAGCACAAATGCGCCGGCCACGCTCAACTACCCGGCTTGTAGATCCGGTCGAATACCCCGCCATCGGCGAAGTGCGTGTTCTGGGCCTTTCTCCAGCCGCCGAAGACCTCGTCGATCGTGAACAGCGGGAGCTTCTTGAACCGGTCGCCGCTGCGCGCCAGCGCCTCGGCCGATCGCGGCCGATAGAAATTGCGCGCCGCGACGTCCTGCCCTTCCGGACTGTAGAGATGGTTGAGATAGGCTTCGGCCAGTGCACGCGTCCCCTTGCGGTCGACATTGCGGTCGACGATCGCGACCGGGGGTTCGGCGAGGATGCTGACCGTGGGCACGACGATCTCGAACTTGTCTTCGCCCAGCTCCTTCAGGACCAGGAACGCCTCGTTCTCCCACGACAGTGCTACGTCACCGATGCCACGCTGACCGAACGTCGTGGTCGAACCGCGGGCCCCAGTGTCGAGAACCGGGACGTTCTTGTAGATCGCGCGAACGAACTCTTCTGCGCTTATCTCACTGGCGCCCGGACGGCGGAGTTCATAACCCCACGCGGCCAGATAGTTCCAGCGCGCCCCGCCCGACGTCTTCGGGTTCGGCGTGATCACCTGAACGCCCGGGCGCGCCAGGTCCGACCAGTCCGCAATCTTCTTCGGGTTGCCCTTGCGCACGACGAACACGATCGTCGACGTATAGGGCGAGCTGTTGTTTGGGAAGACGCTCTGCCAGTCGGGACGGATCAAGCCGCGGTCGGCGATCGCGTCGATGTCATAGGCAAGCGCCAGCGTCACGACATCGGCATCGAGGCCGTCGATGACCGTGCGGGCCTGCGAGCCCGAGCCTCCGTGCGACACGTTTATGCGGACGGATGGCTTATTCTGCGCCTGCCAGAAGCGCACGAATTTCTCGTTGAAATCCTTGTAGAGCTCGCGCGTCGGATCATACGAGACATTGATCAGCGTCGCCGGCGCCTGTGCGTTGGCGCTCCGACCCAGGCCTGCAGCGAACGCGCCGCCCCCAAGGGCGAGAAGGCTTCGTCGACTGATAATGGCATGTCGCATGTGTCGGCCTTTCGATGGTTGCGTTGACCGCATTTGCACCGATGCCGATGGCCCGAAGCCAGTTAGAACTTCTTGTTGGTTGCCCGAATAAAGCTTGCAGACACGCTGCACGCAATCCATGCAGCGTCAGTGCACGAGCCCAAGGAGATAGAGCAGCACCAGTGGCGCTGCGACAAATCCGAAGCTCTTAAAGAGAGTTTCTAGAATTTCAGGCATGGGACCGACATCTGTTGTTCGCTTTGCCATCAGGATGGCGAAGCGGCCGATCGTTTCAATTGAGAAACTTTCTCCGTCTGCGGAACTTTTTCTAACGCTCTTCTCACGATCGTCCACCGGCCGGACTACGGAGGGAGACTTCTGTCAGCGCTTTACACGTGACCTGACCGGGGCTCCTTTCCAAACTGATTATCTCAATCAGCCTGGTCCAAGAAAACCCGGTCAGGTCAACTTCATGCTCAAGCAGGCGCTCGTATATCGAGCCGAGCTGTTGCACGCTCAAATCACGATAGTTGATATAGCGTCGTCCTGCCGGCGTTTGCTCAAAGGACAAGGCGTCGATGACGTCGGCCATGACCGCATCGGGTATCCGCACCTCTGTCAGCAGAGGTGTACGCTCCCGGTCGAACAGCCCGCCATTGTAAGGAGGAAGCCCAATCGAGCTGTCACCTTTATCGATGGCTCGACACAAATCGTCAATCGTTGACCAATAGCGGGCCGCCGTATCGGAGAACACGTCGTTCTTGGTTTTGCGATCTCCGACATTTCCACGCACTTTATCACGCAATCCATAATCGTCGTAACGAGGATCACGCACAGGAAGTAAGTTGCGATCTTCTGCATACAGAATGAATAGGAGGCGGTAGAGAAGAATCAGGGCGGCCTCGCGCACACTTTGCAACGGCGCGCTGGGCGCAGCGTTTGCTATGGCGTGCACCAACTTTGGGAAGACTTCGCCGAACACGAGATCAGAAAGATTGGCGGCAACTCTTTCTTCATAGAAGCGGCCTTCATCGAGCGCGCGTTGATGGAAAGTCCGCGGATCGCTTGCGGTGCCGATAAAGGCGGCCTTCCGAAATATCAGATAAAAAACGCGAAGCGCATGGGCGCGTTGGCTCACTTTGAGTGAGAACAAGCCGCCCTCGTGCCCCTCAATTCCTAGAATCTGCGCAAGGTCGATTTCGAAGAAGTGTTCGGCGACCGAGCGGGCTCCTTGATAGTAGAGCCTCCAACGTCCGCCATTGGTAAGAATGCCCCATCTTAATTTGCCAGTCGTTAGATCCTCGACGCGGCGCAAATAGCGCAGCATCTGCGTCGATGGCGCGGTTTCTTCACCGCGCGTTCCTGATCGGCGATCAAGAGGACGATTCCAACGCTTAGATTCCACAACGGCAAGCCCGAATTCGTAGCGTCTCCATTCATCTGGGGTCTTGTTGGCCTGGGCCTTGGCGGCGTCATTCCTGAACAACAGACCATCCGGCACGTCCTCGCGACCTTTCGGCGCAAGATTCTGCTGACGGAGGAAATCCGTCCAGCCGAGTGCACCGAGCACTTTCCAGATGAGATCATCTTCAGTTTGCGCTTCGTTGGGCGACTGCCTGGTTGGAAACTTAGCGATAATTTCAGTAAGCTTGCCGGAGAGGCTGGCGATTTCGCTGTCGGACACCTCCGCCCAATCGGGCAGCCGAGTAATGGAGTCAGTCAGAAAGTCGCCAGAGAAAAGGCTGCCTTGGTAGGTATCGACCATCAGTACGGCCTCAATACGGTTGAATGACGCAGACTGAGGTCCTGCATCGTATCGCAGCAGCTATCGCGCTGCCCGACGGGGCCGTGCGCAATCAATTGTAAATTGTAGGTAATCCTCGCGATCATCCTGCAGACTTTGTTGCGGATTTCTCCAGTAGGCATGCGTTAGACTCTGAATCGATTAGCAAACTGTCAACCTACTGAGCTCGGCCTGATTTGGCTAGCCTATTGATTCTTTATTACTTTTCAGGGAGCTGCTATGGCATGCCCTATGTTCTCAGCCGCTTGGACGTTCTAGCACTACCTTTTAGCGCGCCATCATCTTTCCCTCGTTCCGCCCACGACTTTCTACATCCTCCTTCGGGCCTTTTAGCCCCTCAGTCGGCTTGGTTGCCGCATGGGCCTCGCGAGGGTTGAAAGACTTCAATCAGTCTGCAGGCTAGTATCAAGCGTAACTGCAAATTGAGTTTCGAAAGTTGGCCTGCCCTTGATTCCGCAGGCACTGAGAAATGTGTTGAGGCCATCTGGGGTGTATGCCGGGGTTGTCACATATATCGGCGGAAATCCGGCGAGACTGCCGTGCCAAATTTCACATGTTTTAGGATGCGACCGACTTCTCGAGCCGCTTTGATTGGTGCAGGAAGTTTCTGGTCAAATTGCGTGGAGTTCCAATTGACCTTGGTCAGCGCCAACACGTGCTTCGCCAATGTGAGCAGATTACTATCCGAATTCTGGTGCGGCACGAGCATTAACGGGCGGGGAATTCGTAGTCCTGGATACGTTCCATAGAATGGCACGCTACCGCGGGTGTAAAGTAAGCCCTTGCCTCCCAGATCGACAAACGTTCCTCGTAAAACTGGATAGTTGCCGTCACGGAAGATCGCGATCGGTGAACTTTCTTGCACCCAAACAAGATCGCACATCTCGACATTGAATCTCTTGAGGGCGGCATCTATGCCCTCTGCTTCCTCGGGTCGAAACCGTGATGTTTTTAGGACAATCAAGCGTGCCGGGACATGGCGATGATGCGACTTGTACGCCGCAATGGATTGCGAAACTAAATCTTCTGCGTCGTGCGCCGTCAGATACGGATGGCGACCGCGAGTTTCTGTCTGCGCACGGGCGCCCCTCAGGATGAGCCCACGACCTCGCTCATCAAACATCTGTGCCGTGCTAGTCCAAAGCTGCTGACCGTCAATATCGCGATAGAACCCAATACCAAGAAAGCTTGTACGATATTCAGCCCGATCTGGAAGCAAGCGCCATGGCACCTTACCCGTTTTGTAGAACAGCGCGTTCAATAGATTCCATGCACGAGTCGCTTTGACTTGCGTTTGGCGATTGCTGTCCCGCTTCACTTTGCGAGGAATTTTTGCGGCGTCATCCCATGTATCTGGCCATACGATTTGGCTCGGTACCGGTAGATGAAGAGTCTTGGCTTTCAACAGGTCACGGAAGTTTAACATCCCTCCGCGATCTTCGTTTTCTTCGGCGGCTTCTGCCTCTTCCTCACTTTTGGCATTTACCAGCTTTTCGATCAGCGGCACCGGCAAAGCGAGCACGATAACATCGGGCTTGGCGCTACTCTCGACCAGAGCGGAAAGTTGCGCTGTGATCAGTTCGACTGCGTAATTGACAGCGTCGTCATGCCGTTTGATTTCTCTGATTTCGTTAACCTGTCGTCGCGAAATAGTTGCGGTTGCTCCCTCCGGAACCTCGAACTTGCAGCGGAACGGATTTTGATTTCCCAATCCGGGAAAATCCGGGTTCAGATTTATGAGTTGCTTGTTGCCGCTCTCGATGCCTCGTCCGGTCTCCTCCAAAAATTCTGCAAAACCCGCGACAGTTTCGTCCGTTCCGATCACGCCCACGCGCACGATATCGCCCGAACCTGGCTGCAATGGCCCATATTCGCGCAAGCCTTGCCGGGGATCGCAATGTTGACCACCATCGCCAAATTCCAGCATCGGTTCATCAAAAACTTGTGCTTTGAAACTCATTACAGACCTCCTTCCTCGAAGAGGTCGAAAGCTTCCATATCTTTAGCGCGGGGGTCGGTCCGGCTCCATGAATCTTCCGGAACGGCCTGGGAGAGCTGGAGAACCGGAAGTCGTTCGAACTGAAGAAACGGCGCTGGTTTGCCCGCATCAAACAGGCCAACTTCGTTCTTTCCGCTGTTAACCAGTAGGTGCTGCCACATTATGACCTGGCCGCGCACAGCGGCATTACGCTCAAGGCGCTTCTTGCCAGCGAGCAATGCTTCTGGATAGCGGTGCGGCTGAAATCCATCAAACGTAAAGTAATAGTCTGGATCAATAACAAGAAACCATTCGTCAGATAGTCGCTCGAAGCGCAATCGAGCCGCGTGATGTCGGACGTAGCCACGCCCTTCCTTCTTTTTGCTTGAATAGACGCTTACCACCTTGGCAGAGGTCTCATTGACGTTCGCCATGTAGCGATAGCTACGGCCCTTGCGAACATCGGTAGCCTTGAAGTGAAAGAGTCGATCTTTGCGCAGATAGGAAAGCTGTGCTCCTACTTGTCGCTCGATCGTGCGGCGCAGCAAATCAATAGTATCATTCAAATCATCTGTTTCATCGTTCATCGTGATTTGCCTCGCATCGACAGCCTCGACTTGATCGAGATCGACAATCGAAGAGGTGCCATATTCTCGGGGATCGAAGAAGGAAACATAACGGCGCTTACGGATGACCCAATCGAAGCGGATATTTGCATGCTTGACTAGCTCGGGAACGGCATCCCGACCGCTGCCGAATGGTGATGTTGCAATGAATATTTCCTCTGGCAACTTCACCCGCAACAGATTGATAATCGCGCCTTCCCCGTGATTCAGCGGCGGAAGGAATACGCCAGGCGTGCGACGGTCGATGGTCAGCTCACCGAGCCGATCCCCGCATGAACCATCAAAAACATCTGCGCGCTTGTCGAATTTCAGGCGGCGCTCTTCGCCTCCTACACAATCAGTGACTTCTTTCCAATAAGCTGTCTGGTCGAACTTACGCCAGAGGACAATCACGACTGGGATGTTTGACGTACGCCAATATTTCAGATCATCTGGCTTGAGTAGGTATTCGAATCCGCGCTCATCTTCACGAATATACTTCCCGACATCTGTGGATTTAACTTGCACAGCAAGCATTTTGCCAAGTGGCGCGCCACTGCGCGGATCACGTAGCTCGACTAGACCGTCTGTACCTGCTTCCAGTCGCCCGCGATGCTCATAGATGAAACCAGTTTCGAGCACGATTTTTTTGATCGCTGTCTCGCCCAGCTCCCCCAATACCTGATTGTCGGTGACAACTTTTGACATGGCCTATCATAGGATGTTTCTCGATTATCTTGAAGAAATTTGTTCCTGATATGTTTCATATGCTCGAATGGGCGAATAATCATTTAAAATCATATTCTTACTTTTCGCTGCGATGAAAACAGGTCAATGATCTTTGGCAAAACAGCTAGACATTTGTAGGCAATCTCAATGGCGATCCATCTTATGCGAATTCGACCAGTGCGCGGCTGCTCGAGCCGTCGGCCGACGCGTTCGAGCTGGTATCGGCTTCGGTCAAAGCGGCAAAGCAGATTTGGCGGGACTGCTTCTGATACTCGAAGGCAGGCGTCGTTGCGGATGGCCTGGCGTCCGCCGGAACGGGACAGCGTTCTCTGTTCGAGACCAATGGCGATCCGCGACGGATCAAGCTCATGGCTGCTGTCGACGCCCTGAACGGGCGCATGGGACGCGGATCGCTAAAAGTCGCCGGCGAGGGTATTCGCCCGAGTTGGCAGACGCGGTTTGCGAACCTTACGCCGGCCTACACGACGCGCTGATCGGATGTGCCAGTTGTCCGCGCAAAATGACACCGTATGTTTATTTAGAGCGGCGCTGCTTTGGCGGCTCGGATAACAGCTCGCTCAACGTCACTTTCAGAGCCTTCGCGACCTTCCCAATCACATCAATTGTGGCCGCATATTTTTCAGTTTCGATGTGACTTACATAGGTCATCGAAATTTCAGCCTCGAACCCAAGCTTCTCCTGTGACATCCCGCGCTCCGCACGCAACCGCCGCACATTCCGAGCAAGGATTTCCCGCGCTTTCATACCGCGAGGAAATCCCGTTGGCAGCTTCGACTCTATGAAGTATACTTAATAAAGCATACTTCATACGTAGTCTCGAGGCCGCATGGACAACAACGAATTGGCCGCTTGGCAGGCCCGCGGAGTCTATTGGAATCTCGTCAACCAAACTGGACGAGAGGGGACGTCGGTTGAGGCACTCCCATCTGGTCGCCCCGAACAGGTACGGGTCACGCCATGGCCGGCCCCGGTCGTCCTCGCCGAACCGCAACACGACGGCGAGCGGCTCGTTTACGAATCCTTCCTGTGGGACACACCCCAGTTCATCGGATACGCAGCCTATTCGCTACCCCTGCCCTTCGACGGCAATCACCGCCTCGAGGCGGACTTCGTCGCCGTTACCCCCCACGGGGTAGCTTTGATCGAGGTCAAGGGCGGCCTCGTCGAGGTCAACGGCCGCCCCGGCCCAAGCGTACGTTGGGCTCATTTCACACGGAGTGGCCAACCGACAGGCGGCCACGTAAGGCCGGCGCAGCTGTTCCGGTTGACTGATACTTTCTCGCTTACCGCCCGAGCAATGACCGGCATCGATCTGGGCCCCCGGATCGGCCAGCTGATGGTGTTTCCCCATACATCCCGGACGCAGATCGGTCCATCGATCCTGAGCCGCCTCTATGCCCCCGACCGTGACTTCATGCGGATCGTCTTCGCGGAGGATCTGGCCGAATTCGGTATGTGGGCACTGGTCGCCGATGAGCTGTCACGACCGGGTATCGGTTATCTGCTCTCGGGGGACGATACCACCCGGCTGATCAGCTGGATGACGAGCGAGCTCGACGTTCGACCAGGTCCTGATCTCGTTCGACAAGAGATCGAAGCGATCATCAACCCGTCACCGAAGCCCTTGAGTTTTTCGAAGGCACCACCGGTCGAAGAACAGCGTCGTCATGAAGGTCCGCACCTGAAGTCCGAGGACGTGCGAACTTTCTTGACCAAGATAAGCCCCAAGCCCCCTGAACCGATCCGGAAGCCAAGTCGCTGGATCAACAAGCTTGGCATCGGGCTGGCAATTCTCATCGCCTTCTCAATCTGGGCAGGCCGCCCCAGCCAGATACTGGCGCCAACGCCACCACCGGCTAGTCAAATCGTCGCGAGAACACCAGCACGGGCGGCACCAACACCCGACCCGATCCAGGCCGCCCTGACCAAGGCGACAAGTGAGCCCGAGAAACGTATCGCCGCCGGCGACAAGGACTGGGTCCGGGCGCTCGGGCCAGTTACCGGACGCCCTGGCTGCCAGTTCGCGGAGATGTCCTATTCGGGGAAGACCTACAACGTGGTCGCCTGCCGGGAGGGCGATCGTGGGGTCTGGCGCTATTGAGTGGCCCACGCCCTACTCCGCCGAGCCCGGCCGTCATATCGCAAGACGGCGCGGCGCCCTCTGCGCCACCAACGATCGAGCTGAAGTTCCTGGAATCCGGAGCCGCCTACCAACGCGCCAAAGCCGTAGCCGATCGGATGGGCATATCGGTTCGCGACTATCTCCTTCGCTGCATCGCCGAAGGGCATTTCATTCTTTCAGTCCGAGCGACGCAGGATGATGAGCTCGAATTCCCCGCATTCGAGCGTCGGCGCTCGATCCAATCTAATATCGACATCGACGAAGAGTTACGAAAGATCCGGGAAACGTTGATAAAGGGGATGTACCCTTCATGATGCATCAGGTCGGCACAGCCACGATCGTTGATATCCACGAACAGACGGCAGCCCTTCCGGAGTTCGAGCGCTTCGCCGAGCGGATCCGGCTGCTGTTCGCGCTCCCGCGGCCATACTTCACGAACGTGAAATCGCTGACTGAAGTGCAGGCCCGGTCCCTGGCCTTTGCCACTCTACCGCCGGATCTCGACATCTACTGGGAAGTGCTATGGGCGATCCCAAACCGCGCACTCCAGTCCTGCAAGGCAGCAAACGAAGCACGGCCGCTCGGATGGCTAAACATGCTTTGCGAGATCGCCGTTTGGGCGAGGGTCGACTGCATCGATACGACGGAATGGATCGACGAGCGACATGATAGGCCACCGCTGTGGGGCCGATTGGGTACTTGGATCGATCATTCGATATTTAAAAACTGGGAGACTAAGGAACGACAAACAACCATGCAAAAAAGCCCCACCTCGGCCGCGAACCGAGATGGGGCTTCTGCTATTTAGGCTACTGTCAGGAAGCAACTCTATTGCGATATAAATTTTGTCAATTTCTCATACCTAAGTCCAAATTGCATAGATCGTCTAAGCACCGGGCGATTGCGGACGGCAGATCAATTGCCTCATGATTGCTACAATGATTCTAAAGCGTCAAAGATAGACAGACGAATCAAATGCGCTAGGCGCTTCCAAGCAAACTGCATCGGAACAGGATTCCTAAATACGACATGACCTTCAACAACTGGCTCTTTTGAAAGTTTACAAAACTGAACCACCTCCATCAGATGGGCCGTAACGATGTCGAGACGATCCAAATGCTTTTTTAATAGATCCGGCCGTCCATCTTCATCTAACTCGCCGCGGAAGTCGGAGATCTGTTCGGCGATTTCACCGTGTGTTTTACGGAACTGGAGGTCTTTGCACTCCATAATCAAAACTCTTCCCGAACTTCGATTCCAGGCGACAACATCGACATCACCATAATCGCGCGGGAGCCCTTTGCGAAGAAGGTGGGCAACCCGAACATCGGCTTGCGCTTCCCATCCAAGCTCACGCATTCGAGCTGCCACTTTTTCATTAAACTTGTGGCCTCGCCGATTAGCGGCGGCTCCGATCCACTTCCGCATTTCGTCTGAAGAGACAAAGGCCTTGTCAAAATTGCCGAAGTAATAGCCCCCCAAAAGATAGTTGAATGATTCTCTCAACATTCCTGGTGCGACAAGAATCTTTGGATTCTCGGAACTATCTAGCTGCAATATCGGCAGTCTCAACGTGGACAATCTTCGTCTATACCGCCAAGGCTCGCGATCACGCGGCTTATAGCCCTTGGGCGGCACTCTCCACGACAAGCGAGGCTGCATCGAAAAGGCATTCGCGAACTTCTCAATTGCCCCCCGCGTCACGCGCCCATCGTACGCATATCCAAGCATCTCCGCGCGTGAGGCGAAAAGAATTGGCTCTCCACGACTTATCGCTTCGTTCTCGAATGCGTCAATGATGCCTCTACAGTCATCTAAAGAAACTCCCAGCTCGGCCTGAAAGGCCACTACGAACGCTTGATCGAAGGATGCCTCCACCTTTGAAATGGCGTTGATCTCTTCATAGTGCTTGGGATAACGCGACACTGCATCGCGCACAAATCGCGCACTACTGGCGCGCCCGAACGGCTCAAGAATGGCATCCTCGAAGTGCGCCGATTTCAGAATTTCTCCAAAAGGTGATATTTTTAAATGCGGCTCAAGCGCGTCCCATCTAATAGCATCTGACCAACCGCCAAGATGCACAATGCACGAAACGATTGCCATGAGCCGAGAGACATCGATATCGCCGACCGCCTCGCCACCTTCCGTCGGGCACTCGCACGTGGCAGCTTCAATGATGATTCGAGATGTCTGAAGTACAGCATTCCTTTCCGCGCTACGATCGGAGATCACCTCTAGCGCATCACTCTTGTCGCGACAGAGAGCGAGCAAAGCTGCTGAAGAGCGAGTCCACGTGAGAGAATCTTGATTGGCGCTCTCATAGTTGAGCACAACACGCTTTACCAAGGCTTCACAGGGATACCGAGCCAGATTGCGGCAAAGCTCCTCTTCCAAGAGTGCTACGGTTGCATTTAGAAATGTCGTGCATTCTGGCTTTCCTACGATCGAATCCAGCGCCTCACGTGGCCGCGCACGCCACCCAAGACTAAGGCTCAATCTCGCGGCGTCTTGCTGCGCTATCGAAATATATTTGGATGGGATCTTGTCTCGGAAAAAATCTCTAAATTCACGCTGTTCAAATGCATGGATATGTCTAGCTTCCACATTCGGAACGATTCGACCTACCAATTCTGCCAAACGCTCTGCGGATAACTTCGCCCCAACCAATCGAGCTGTTGCCTCGACCAATACTTCAACGAGCAGTCGCTCTGCTCGATTTTCAGGGTGATGGAATGATTCTTGGAAACGAGGGTCCACATCCAAGAATACAGATCCATCCTCTGGAAAAATCCGTGTTTGAAGCAGAGAACTGGCACGCGACCAATCGATAGGCCCCGGTTGTGTTTCTATTGCCGGCGTCAGTTCATTAAAGCAAACGGACCAATGGATTGGTCCGGCTAGTAAGCTTGATAGCTCCAGATCGAGTACAGATGAGGACTCGTGCATCCAATGGAGAAGCATCTCCCAGTACTGAAACAGCATTTCCCTCGGACTATTACCGTCTACGGAAACCCACCAAACACGACCAGGCGTCGCAACCGCGCCCATTAACTTGCCGTCCAGAATCTCGTCTTCGGCTACATAAATTGCCTTCCGTCTATCCTCTTGGAAGTGCCCCTGCCCAAAGCGACTAACCCTTAACCTTCGACCCTTGTTATCGCCAAGCCGCCGACAATCGTGAGCAATAGCAACCTCCGCCCGCAGCTTTAGCAATCCGTTCTGTTCAATCTGGAGGATCGTCGGACGTTTATCTGTCGAACCGACTTCTAAGAGTTTGGCATGTGGAATGAGGTGCCCGCTCAACTGCCGCTCCCATGCGATCAAATTGAGCAAGCCATTGGGATTCTGAAGGCGTAGATCAAACCGAGTTAGCTCTTCCTCGTCATGGATAACTCGCCAAAGCTCGCATGGATTAAATCCGTTCAAGTAGCTCAAAGTCGCAAGGTCATGGGCGCTGATTAGTTCCCAATTCCAATTTGGGCGAACAGGTTGCTGAGATGTCGCAAAAGTTCGCCCCCAGCCACAAACCACAACGAGTGTTATGCCGTTTCGAAACTCTGGCTTTCCTTGTAGAGATCCAATTGCTTTATCTATTTCGGCTTTGATGCAAGCTCCGGCGGTTTCTGGATCGGCATTCACACCTGCCAGACCATTTTTATCGTAGCCCACGAAATCATCTGCAATCGCTATGAAATGTAACCATCGACCAGCGTCAATTTCTGTCATGAACTGCGCAAACCAGCATGGGCCAACTGCCCGAAAACGCACTGGTGCTCGCCGCGGTATGCCCAAGATCGGCATGTTGTGAAGAGTCCGCTCGTAGCAACCAAGGTACGATTTAAAGAGTCCTTCTTGGATACCAAGCTGATGGCAGCGCTCGATGATACGTCGACGAACTGCGACGTTTACAGCAGTGGGGAGCGCAAGCACGACCCCACTCTCCGTCAAGATTATTGGCTTACTTTCCAGTTGGCTGTGCCCAATGGCCTCACTTTCAAGCGCCGATCTATCATCGGGTTGAAAGCAAAACCCTCGCAAATGATTGCGGCGTATACCTAGCTTCGATAGCTCTTGGGTCGTGAACGTAACGGTTTTTCTAAGTGACGATAATGCATTCAGAATGCTCAATGGCATACGCGATTGCGGCATTGCAGCTCCAACGATGTTGGCCGGCAAATCGGCGCGATCAGCTACTACGTCAGACAACAGAAGTAAGGAATGGATCTCGTCACGCAGCTCATCATAAATGGTGCCACTCGGCATCATTTCCACTATGTCCAGGAACCGCTGCAGCTGAAAGGCGGCCCCCTCAGCTATGCCACCAAATATTCGATAATCCCCTCTTTCTGAGGAAACACGGGAAACGAAAAGATCCTCGATTGGATCTTCAAGAACTCCCAGAGAATTTTCCAAAGAATGAAAGAACTTCGTAATCAATTTTCCATTTGGCTTCTGCTTACCGCGTGCTTCACATACTGCCAAATGAGCCATCGCCTCTAGACGAAGGCAATTTGCTTGTAGGCCCGGATGGGTCAGCAAGCCACCAATCGTCGCAATCGCCTTTATTGGGTGAAGCAATCGAATAGAACTGGAAAATTCGCCGCAGGATTCCAACAGCTCTGAAATTCGCAAAGTGCCCTTGCTCTTTTGCGCAAGGTTCAGTGACGCCATAAGCTCTTCCAGATTTATTAACTTGGCATCAGCTTCTGGATTCCTTCGTTCGGCACACATTGATCATGCTATTCATACTAAGATTGCAAACGCCACACAGTTTATAGGCGCCCCAAGGATTCTTCGAAGTTATAACTTTTAGTCATGAACCGCGCTGAGATGGCATCGTGTAAAATCACCTTCAAAATCACTATTCGAGAATTTGGTGAAAGCAGACTTGGGATTCGAGTGCATTCAATCCAGTTCCCGCCCCCCTCGAAGTTTCTTCTGAAGTTCGGTACCTCCGTCTTTCTTAGTTGGCTCGAGCGACGCTATTGAAGCGGGCTTTTTTGGAGCCATATCAGGTTCGATAGAAATCAAGAATTCTTCGATCTGTTTTGGCATATCGCCGTTTGTGGGCACGCGCTCCAATGATCGGACAATCGCCGACAGTCTTCTCAACTCGACCGCCTGCTGCAACATATCAATATCGTCTGGAAAAGCTGCATTGATGGTCTTTGCCAACTGCAGATAACTGTCGGAGATTGCCAATTGATCGATGCGCGCCGTGCGGTCTCCAGTGTCGAAATCTGACAGTTCTTCAAGCTTTGTTGAAAGTGCATTGAATGCACGAACCATCAATGCCGTTCTGGCATCAGGGCTTGCATGCTTTTGACATTTTGAATCTTGCTTTTCCGCCTCGGGATCCAGCGCGAAATTCGTCGGCAAAGCGACGGACTTGGTCAGGTCTACTAGTTCCGAGTCTTTTCGTAGACCAATTGCGCTCTCTGTAACTGGACCAAAAAGCTCCGGCCAGGTTACGAGAGCTGTGTTTGCAAGTGCCGCGTCTTCGCGCCGCAAGTCATCCCACATCTCGATCGCCTCATTTGTTCGATCAACTCCGCCCTGATCTTCGAATATTTGCCGCTTTCGGATTGCATCGGCAAAAGGCTGAAGTGAACCATCCGGCTGGGTTACAGGGCGTTCGGGTGTACCGGCAACACCGAAGATACGCTGGATGAAGCCACCTCCCATTTCCACTTTGGTTGCCGGAACAGGATAAGGCTCCGAAGCATTGCGTCGACGCTGGTCGGCCAGAAAATTGGCCACGAGCGTGTCAACATGCTTGATGACAAAGCTCGGTGCTCGTTGCACAAGGCGACGAAGCGTTGGATTCATTTCACGCAATGGATTGATCGAACCTTCAGTCTTCTGCCGTGCGAGCTCCCGCTCGGCGAAAAACTCCAGAGATCGATCGTCCCACTTTTCATTGATTGGACGAGGGCGAAGCCGCTCAGTTCCGGCGAGAATTCTGTCTACGACATCACGCCGATCTTCGCGGCGAGAGGCATCGAGATGGAATCCGAACTTCTCCGCGACCTGAACCGCCGCAAGACGCAAGCCATCAGCCATGAATCCGTCGAGGTCAAAAAAGAAACGCTCGATATTTTTGTCGCGCAGGCGCCGGCGATCGACATTTTCAATTGCGAGCGAGCATGTCTTCACGTTCCCAACCAGGATATGCAGATGACGGAAGCGCCCGTGTTCTGCATGCACCGCTGCAATGGCTGGGTACCCCCAAGCGCCAAATGTCTCTTTCAGAAACTGGCGCGCAATCTCTTCCAGTTTTGAATTGTAGAGCCGATCGTTCTTCGGAAAGGAGATGACGATGTGTCGCCCTTGGACGGCTGAGAACGCTTCAGCTTCGGTGAGGTTTCGCAGGGCTCCATCACCCCCATTCGTGAGCACTCTTCGTCCCTTTGGGGTCAGATGCTCGCGGTCTGCAAATAGGCCCCAGTCTTCCAGAAGCGCGAGCATCTCGTCGCGATCGATCTTGTTTCCATTGGCGTCGAAAATGGCTGGCGGTCTCCGCTCAATTTTCGATGCATCGAGTGAGGCAGTTGCTGGCTTTCTTTTCTTCTTGGCAGAGTCAGCTGGATCGGCCGCCGTCAAAGTGCGCTCAGCTGCAGATTCCGCTTTGCCGTCTTCGTAATCGACATCGAGCCGTCCGATGTAGCGAGCAATTCGGCGCAGTGCCTCTTTTGGCCGCGCGACAGATACTTGTTTAACCACGATGGCCGGTGGCGGTTGAAGCGGTAGCAATGGAGCGGACCCGTGCCCACGGCCTGTCATGACTCCGGTTCGCTTGCGGGGCTTTGTCCCCCAATCCGTCAGTATTCGGCGCGCTCTCGCCCGGATCGCAAGTCGGATAAACGCTTTCTCGCCACGATGGCCTAGGGGCAGAAATCCGAGCGCATCATGATCGCGCTCATCGAGCTTACCGGCACGCAGCCGCTTCCAGAAATCGGTGTCATCGCTCCGCCACATTGGAACCTGCTTTGGAGGATCGATGAAGTCGGCTACCAGCAGACTCAAGAAGCGTCGTTATTCTTCCGATGGCGGCTTTCGCCGCCGCTGCGGCCTCCTCGAGATCAGATCCGTCTGGAAACTCCTGTAGCCGGCCGAGCGCCAGCGCCTTGTTTGCCGCAAAGGCGAGTTGATTGAGGTTGCTGCCTTGGCGATGTAGCTCGAATAGCCCCGCCGCCATCAGCTCGCGCTCCTCTCGGGCAAGGACGCCAATTCTCGTATCCCTGGCGCGCTCAAGTAACGCGGTACGCACATACCGACTTACCGACCATCCGGCTTCAGCTGCTGCGGCACGGATAACAGCCCATTCGGTCTCTGCCAGCCGAATGTTCAGGCGACCCGATAGCCTGGGCGAGCTCGCCCCCGAGCCAGGTGGCCGTCCAAGTCTCCTCTTTTCCGGCATCGTCTGACTTCCCGACACCCGATCGATTGAGCCAGAAGGCTCCTCTGGCGAAGGCGCACGGACTGGGTTTGCCGATGCCATCGAACCCAAATTCCTTCCGATAATGAGTAGAGTAGAATTAATTGTACGCCATTATCGTAATCCTGCCTATCTAATTTATCATCCGTTCAAAACTCCTGAAGATACCATATCTATATGATTTTATTTGAATATATTGATTCACCTAAAAAATCGCATCGACTAATTGGCGGTAGCTATTCACGAATTTTGTGATCGACCGCGGTAGCTCGCCGGAAAAACAAGGTAGCGGCTCGATTTCAGGCGGTAGCGGGCCTTTTCCGGACGGTAGCTGCCCTGATCTAGGCGGTAGCTGTCCAATTCGCGGTTATCCGAGCTGTGACTCCCCTCAGCGGCTCCGGCGCAGTGAAACACCTGCGTATCGATGGAGAGTGAGACGAGTAAACGCGAGTGTCGCGAGCGAGAATCCGTCGCAGCGCGTACGGCCAAATTTCGCGACGATTTTATTGTCGCCCAATTTGTGAAGCCATGCAGCTGACGCATACAGCTGCGACGTAGACCGGAACCGTTTGGGGCCGGCGGAATCGGGGGATTTTAAGCCGCCTCAATTACCCTGCCTGGGTCCGCTTCAAGAAAGGAGCTCATCATGGAAGACCAGACAACAGGCGTTCGGGTCCGGGTTCGTGTCCCGACAGACGGAGACGCGAAGACTGTCGAGGCTGTCGCAGCCTATTTGCGGCTGCAGAATGAGCATCCGACGATGCCGCGCTTTACTCTTCAGAGCGCGTTCCTGCCCCGCGACGAAGTTACGCCACTATCGGCATCGCCCGTTTCGCCGCCGCAAAACATTCCGCAGATGGATATCCGCGAAGCACCGATCGCCCTCCAATCTTCCGCCGCTCCTGATATCCAAGGTGCTAAGCGGCGCCTTGTCCTTGTACATGGCGGCAAGGGGGGTGTCGGACGCTCGATCACGGCAGGTCTACTTTCTGCCTGGTACGACTTTCAGGGAGTCGAGTATGCCGCTTATGACGGCGATCCGAGTGTTCTGGATTTCTCAAGATTCTGCGCAAAGCCGGTTATTGCTGTCGATACGCAGGATATCGACTCCATCGCACCTGTGCTCGACGAGCTTCTAGACCGGGCTGGGCCTGCAATAGCCCTTTTTGACTACTCGGCCCGGAAAAGCCCAGGCGCTTTCCAATGGCTCGCGGATGGCGGGGCTTTGCATGCGGCCACTGCCGACGAACTCGAAATCATTGTCCTATTCCTTGTTGATGGCTCTACGACCGGTGTCGCCAGCCTAGGTGAAGCCGTCAGACTTCTCGGAGATCGCGTCCACTGGATTGCTGCCAAGAATATGCGTATGGCCGACAGTTTCGCGGCATATAACGGCTCTAATGCACGCCGAGAGCTGCTAGCGGCTGGCGGTATCGAGATAGAAATCCCTGAGATCTCGACGGGAATCTTTCAGCGGATTGATCGCCTCAATATCTCTTTCAGCGCTGCTGGCGCCACAGATGAGCACCTAGGGCTTACACAGATGAACTTCGTGCGCGAATTTCTGAAGGCAGCATTCAAGCAGTTCGACGCCTGCGGCACACTACTTCGCGATCGTACGTGACACAGACCCAATAAATTGTGCCTGGCCCAGTATGGTCCACCTCTTATTGCGGGTGGCCCACGCTGGGCCAATGGCTCCGTTGATGTGGCCCAGCGTGGGCCAGGCCTACAAGCAAACTATGGCCCGTCAGGGTGCCAATTCTCGATCATTGGGAATGCCATTCGAGCAACTTGGTTCGGTGGCGCTCGGCGCGGCGCCTTGAATAAGGTGCCCATATCGCAACTCACGGCTGTCCACATACCTTGACAAATTCTGAAAAATAATTACGCAACCTGTAACTGCGACGCGGGCCCCGCGTCGCGTGACGCGCGTGAAATCTTGAGCGCTGTCCCATCGTGGATACTTCAGGTCTGGGGATAGCATGTATCTGATTTTATTGATTATTATTTTGTAGAATCGAAACCCAAGAAAATTTTGAAAATCCCATGCAGAGTTTCAATGAGATCTACCCCACTAAGGGAACTGATAGGTTGACCGAGCGTCGCGCACCGAAATGGCACGTCGAGGACTTGGCGCCCGAAGCATCGGGAGCTGAGAACTATGAAGATTGGGGAATGAGTATCGGACGTGCTGCTTTTATTCTGGGCTGCAGTGAATCAACGGCATTCAGGCTGATTCAGAACGGCCAGCTCTCCGGCTGGAGAAACAATGTTGAAACAAACCGACGCGGCCCTATCCGAGTTTCTTCCGCATCAGTAGAGGCGTACAAAAAAAGAAATCGCATTGTTCCAAAAGTGACATCACAACAAGTGACCAACGAGAATTTGCACCAAGTGAAGGCGGAGGGTTCAGAATCCGCGAGTCATCGCGCCGCGCTGTCAAAGCTGAAAGAACTCGGCGTCACCTGAACACAGATATCTCGGGGAACATCAATGTCAATTTACGTCGATAAAAAGACCAGATCCTGGACTTTTGATTTTTGGGTAAATGGCATTCGCTTCAAGCGCCAATGCATGAATGCGGATGGCTCACCTGCGATCTCTCGACGTCAGGCCAAGGCGTGTGAAGAAGCGGCGCGGGTTATCGCACGAAAGGACACCAAGGCTGCCCTGTCGACCCGTGAGGTTTATACGCTGGCGCAGGCTGTTGCAGCGCGAGTGGAGGAAGCTCGTCATCTAAGAAATTGGCGCGATATAGCGCCTATGCAGGCGGAGATTCTTGAATTTTTTGGCCCTGCCGCCCCAATTGATTCGGTAGCGAACCGCTGGATGGAATATCGCGCCTTTTGCCGCAGGCAAATCGTCAAGAAGTGGCGTGGCGGACCAAAGACTGCGGACAGAAGCAATAAAGAAGAGCTTTCCGATTTGATGATCGAACTCAATCGGCCGCGATCCCCTGCACGTACCAATCGATATTTGGATCAGCTCTCGGCAACGCTTCGGCTTGCTCACAATACACGAGGACCAGACGGCCAGCTTCGCCTCACGTGGATGCCAAAAATCGAGAAGCTTACCGAGGCAAAGAGGGATCCAAATCCGGTTCCGCTGGCTGTCCTAGCGCGAATTGAATCAGATCCGGCAACACCTGATCACCTTTGGCAAGCCGCCGCTCTTGTTCGCCTGTTCGGACTTCGCCTGTCGGAAGTTTTCAAAGCAAAAACGAATTGGATTGATTGGGAAGCCGAAGCTCTCCGACTTCCGGCAGCCATAACGAAAGCCAATCGGGACGAGATACTCAATGCAAATGACGAAGCTCTAGAATTGCTCTCGTGGCTTGCAATGTTCGCTGCTGAGCGCAAGCAAGCTTGCGAATCATTGATTGTGTATTCAGCACCAGGTCTCCAATCCGACGGAAGGCCTTTCCCGCCCCGCCCCATCAAGAATGCGCGACGCGCTTGGTCAACCGTGCTCAAGAGGTTCGGGATGGGTGGACGCTGGCGGTTTCATGACCTTCGCGCGACATACATAACCCAGGTGGCACTGGTCGCATCCTCGGCGACCACTCAAAGCTTGGCCCGCCATAAAAGCGCAGCCACGACCGCCCTCTATACAGAGGTCGCCGATAGCGCAAAACGCGCCGCAGTTGCGGCGATGCGCTCGACCTCTCGGTTACCGGCAAGTCCGCTCTTCAAAGGCCAAAGTCCCACTGAGAAGTCCCACTTGGCAGAACGGACGCGAACGGATACTAAGGCGAAACTTAGACGTATCAAATAGATGCCGGGTTAGCTCAGCGGTAGAGCAGCGGTTTTGTAAACCGAAGGTCGGGGGTTCAATCCCCTCACCCGGCACCACGGCGCCTAGAGAAGGCCCGCCCCGACATTGATGGCGAGCGCCAGGATCCCGGTATTGAAGAAGAACGATAGGATCGTGTGCGCGAGCACGATCTGCCGCATGCGGCGCGACACGACCGTCACGTCGGAGGTCTGTGCGGCCGCACCGATCGTGAACGAGAAATAGATGAACTCCCAGTAGTCCGGCGGCTCGCTGCCGGGAAACGCGAGCGCCTTCGCTTCCGCCTTGCTGCCGTAGAACTGGTGCGCGTAGTGGATCGCGAACATCGCGTGCAGGAAGAACCACGAAAAGCCGATCGTGGCCCCGGCCAGCGCCAGCCGGTAGAAGAGGCCCGTCGCGTCCGGTGCGCGTATCCCCGAGAGTTCGGCCGCGATCGCCGCGAGGCTTGCCAGCGTCGTCGCCGCCCCCAGCACCAGGATGACCGCGGCCCCGGTATATTCGCCTTCCGAGCGGCGCTTCAGCGTCGCGACGGTCGAGCGCACGGCCATCGCCAGCACGAGGCCGAGATAGAGCGCGATCCCGAAATCCCATGCAGCAAGCAGCCGCGTCGTCGCCGGCCACGCCGGGGGCAGGAGAAAATAGGCGGCGACAGCCGTCGCCAGGGCCGCAAGCAGCCGCTGGCGGCGGCGTGCGGCGATCAGGAGACGCGTCATGCGGGCGAATCCCTAGTCGATGCCGCCCATCGTCGTCAGCTTCACCCGCTCGCCGATGCGCGGCGCGTTGGCGAGCGTCCAGACGGCCAGCTGCTCGGCATAGGCGTTGTCGGCGGCCATGCCGTCGACCGGCACGATCACGTCGAAGCCGCGCAAGGCCGCCCCGCTGCCGGTGAACAGCACCGCCCCGTGTGCGGCCGCCCCGATCGCGACCACGGTCTTCACGCCCATGTCCTTGAGCGTCTTCTCGAGGTCGGTGTTGACGAACTTGTCCGGCCCCGACTTGAACACCGGCTCCGAGGCGAGCATCGCGGCCTGCGGATGGATGTCCGCCGGCGTGCTCGCGGCCCCCAACGTGTGGACGACGCGCCAGCCCTCGGCGCGCGCCTTGGCGAGCAGCGGTGCGACGCGCGGCAGCATGGCGATGCAACGCGGCCGTTGCTGGGGATTGCAGGTCTGCGTGGCAAGGTCGAGCACGAGCAGCGCCGTCGTCTTCGGGTCGACCTTGACCCGGACGATCGCGGGCGGCGGCGGCGCTTTCACGCTCGCCCATTCGTCGATGACGCCTTGCGCACCGGCAGGGCCGGCGGCAATCAGAATTGCGAAAAGGGCCAGCAGCGCCGTACGGATCGGTCCGTTTCCATGATTCATCGCGTTCCTCCCGGGTTGCCTCGAGGCTAGCCCATCGGCCGCTCCGGCACCACGTGCGCCGTGCGCATTGACAGCCTCCGGCAAGCCCCTATCGTGGCGAAGCCCTGCGATCCCGCGGTCATCGGGCACCGCCGCCAGACATCGAGGCCCCCATGCGCGTCGCCGCCATACTCGCCTTCCTGCTTGCAGCATTGCCGGCACAGGCGGCCGAGATCAACATGCTGTGCACGGGCGCCACGAAGGCGGTGGTCGAGACGATGCTGCGCCAGTTCGAGACCGCGACCGGCCACAAGGTCACGCTCGTGGCCGACACCGCCGGCGGGGCCACGCGCCGCGTCGAGGCGGGCGAGGCCTACGACGTCGTCGTCATCGTGCCGTCGGCGATCGATGCCCTGATCGCCAAGGGCAAGCTTGCACCCGGCAGCCGGTCCGACATCGCCTCGGTCGGCATCGGCGTGGGCGTGCGCGAGGCCGGCCCCTTCCCCGACATCTCCACCGTCGAGAGCTTCACCGCGGCCCTTCGCGCCGCGCGCGCCATCGCCTATGTCGATCCCGCTTCGGGCGGGACGAGCGGCATCTATTTCCGCGGCTGGCTGGAAAAGGCGGGGCTGGGCCCCGAGATGGCGCCCAAGACGAAGGTGCAGGCCGGCGGCTATGTCGCCGAGATCGTCGCGCGCGGCGAGGCCGACATCGTCGTCCACCAGATCAGCGAGATCCTGCCGGTGAAGGGCGTGAAGATGATCGGGCCGCTGCCCGCCGCGATCCAGCTCGTCACGGTCTATTCGGCCGGACTTGCCGCGGCCCCGCGCCAGCCCGAGGCGGCGCGCGCCCTGCTCGCCTATCTGTCGGGCCCGGCGGCCGCGACGGTACTTGCGAACGCCGGCATGGAGCCGGCGCGCAAATAGCCGCGCACGAAACTTCCGCCCCGCGGGCATCCGGCTTTCGCAATCTGAGCCTTCGGCGGCGACGTCAGCTGCAACGCAGCCGTGCGTTTTGCGAAAGTGCACGGGCTTTCGGCGAAATCCGTCTTCATTTCAATATTGTATGGCCGAAAGGCCGGAACTTCCATGAAACGGCATTAGAATTGTGC
This sequence comes from uncultured Azospirillum sp., assembly GCA_964416335.1. GTDB lineage: Bacteria > Pseudomonadota > Alphaproteobacteria > CACIAM-22H2 > CACIAM-22H2 > Tagaea. The sequence continues at coordinate 72,238 of CAYQDN010000004.1, read as the reverse complement.
ATTGCAAAATGCGGCGCGTGCCCCTATTTCCCGCGCCTCTGAACCACGCTGAACGCCGCTGGAGTCCGTCCCCGGATGCTTCGAACCCTCGCCCCGGTCCTCGCCGGGCACGTGCCCTTCGGCGGGCACGAGCCGCTGATCGCGAGCATCCATGCCTACTGGCAGGCCAAGCGCGGCAACCGGCGCATGCCCGCCCGGCGCGACATCGACATGGTCGAGATCGACCGCAACGTCCTCCCCTATCTCGCCCTGCACGATGTCGAGCACCCGGCCTGTCCGACGCTGCCGCCCGTGCGCTTCCGCTACCGGCTGGTGGGAACCGAGCTCGTCAACATCATCGGCGCCGACGTCACGCACCGCTATCTCGACGAGGTCGCAACACCCGGCCGGCTGCGCCACATCGAGGAATGGCTGGCGGCGTGCGTGACGACCGGCGAACCGATGACGCTCGACATGCCGCTGGGCTTCCCCGACCGCGACTACCGCGGGGCGCGGCGCATCGTCCTGCCGCTGTCCGAAGACGGCATGCGGCCCGACATCCTGCTGAGCTGCATGGCCGTGCGCTGACGCACGAGGGCGCCCGCTTCCGGACGCTTCATGCAGCCATGATCCGCCACGCAAGGCCGGTTCCGGGCCCTCGCCTTGTATTGGGGACTACAATCTGCTTTCGTTGACACCCAACAAAAATAATCAGGGGTGTGAAAATGGAAAATCCGAACGACCAGCGCGACACGCAGCGCCGCGATTTCCTCAAGTTCGGCGCCGTCGCCGCCGGGGCCGGCCTCGCCCTTTCCGGCATGGCCCAGCAGGCCGCCGCCCAGTCCGCCCCCGGCAGCACGCTGCGCACCGTGCTCAACCGCGGCAAGCTCATCGTCGGGACGGGCTCGACCAACGCGCCCTGGCACTTCGAGGACGAGAAGGGCCAGCTCACCGGCATGGACATCACGATCGCGCAGATCCTCGCCCGCGGCCTGTTCGACGACCCGACCAAGGTCGAGTTCGTGCGCCAGGAACCGGCGGCGCGCATCCCCAACCTCGTCACCGGCAAGATCGACTGCGTCATCCAGTTCATGACCGTCTCGCCCGCGCGCGCCCAGCTCGTCAACTTCTCGCGCCCCTACTATGTCGAGGGCGTGGCGCTGCTGACCTCGTCGAAGGGCAAGCTCAAGACGCACAAGGAACTGATCGACGCCGGTACGGCCGCCAAGGCGTCGGTGCTGCAGAACGTCGATGCCGACAAGCTCGTCAAGAAGGCGCTGCCCAACGCGCAAGTCCTGCAGCTCGACACGCAGGCCAACACGATCCAGGCGCTCGATTCCGGCCGCGTGGACGCCGCGGTCATCGATCTCTCGACGGTCGGCTGGCTCGTGAAGCGCAATCCGGACAAGTACCTCGATTCGGGCTTCCACTACGAAACGCAGCTCTATTCCGCGGCCCTGCGCCAGGGCGATCTCGACTGGCTGTCGTTCGTCGACACGACGCTGAACGTCAACATGCACGGCCACCAGACGGATCTCTACGACAAGGCCTTCCAGGACTTCTTCGCGACCCAGCCGCCCCGGCGCGTGCCGGGCTTCCCGAACATCTGAGCCCCGATCCCGTCCCCGCACCTGTCGTGCGGGGACGGACCGCTCGATGGAGTACTATCTCAACTTCAATTTCATCTGGCGCTATGCCGACCGGCTCTGGTGGGGGCTGGCGCTTTCGATCGAGCTTGCGATCGTCTCGATCCTGCTGGGCTGCGTCATCGGCTTCCTGCTCGCCGTCGCCTATACCGGCGGCGGCCGGCTCGTGCGCACGGCCGTCTCGGCCTATGTCGAGTTCATCCGCAACGTGCCGCTGCTGCTGCTGGTCTATCTCGTCTTCTACGGGATCCCGTCGGCCGGCGGCTTCGCCTACGACGCGACCGAGAGTTTCGTGGCCACGCTCTCGCTCTATGCCGGCGCCTATCTGGTCGAGGTCTTCCGCGCCGGCCTCGACGCGATCCCGAAGGGCGCCATCGACGCGGGCAAGGCGATCGGGCTCACGCCCTGGCAGCGGCTGATCCATGTCCGCATGCCGATCATGCTGCGCATCGTGCTGCCGTCGCTGTCCAACGCCTTCATCTCGCTGTTCAAGGACACGTCGCTCGCCTCGGTGATCGCCGTGCCCGAGCTCACCTACGGCGCCAACTGGATCAAGACGAACACGTTCCGCGCGGTCGAGGTGTGGATCGTCACGGCACCGATGTATCTGGTCACCGGCTATCTCATTCTTGCCGCCCTGCGCATGCTCGAGCGCGCGCTGGTCACGGACAGGCGCAAATGACCGGCTGGCTCGATTTCATCGCCGCCACGCTGCCCTTCCTCTGGCAGGGCCTGACGATGACGCTCTTCGTCTCGGCCGTGGTCGTCGCCGCGTCGGTCGTGGTCGGTACCGCGTTCGGCGTGGCGCTGGTCTACGGGCCGTGGTGGGTGCGTGCCCCTTTGCGCGTCTATTCCGACATCCTGCGCGGCACGCCGCTGCTCGTCGTCATCTTCACGATCTACTACCTGCTGCCGTTCGCGGGCCTGAACCTGCAGCCGCTGCCGGCCGTCCTCCTCGCCCTCGCCATGTTCAAGACGGCGCATGTCAGCGAGATCGCGCGCGGGGCGATCCAGTCGATCTCGCGCGGCCAGATCGACGCGGGCAAGGCGATCGGCCTCACCTTCGGCCAGCGGCTTGCCTACGTGATCTTCCCGCAGGCGATCCGCCGCTTCCTGCCGCCCTGGATCAATTCGGTGACCGACGCGGTCAAGGGTTCCTCGCTGGTGTCGCTCGTGGGCATCGTCGACCTGATGCTCGCCTCGCAGCAGGTGATCGGGCGGACCTACGAGCCGCTGCCGATCTACCTGCTCGCCGCGGCGATCTATTTCGTGATCAACTACAGCCTCAGCCGGCTGAGCCAGACACTCGAGGGGCGCTACGCCTATGTGCGCGAATGACGATGGATAAGCCGCTGGTCGCGATCCGGAACCTGAAGAAGAGCTTCGGCGCCACGTCGGTGCTCAACGGCGTGGATATCGACGTGAAGACGGGCGAGACCGTCGTCATCATCGGCGCCTCGGGCAGCGGCAAGACGACGCTGCTGCGCTGCATCAACGCGCTGGAAAGCTACGACGACGGCTCGATCACCGTCGACGGGGTCGAGGTCGGCTTCCGCGAGAGCGGAGGCCCCGCAAGGCGCGCGCGGGGCGAGCGCGAGCTTTCCGCGATCCGGGCCGACATCGGCATGGTGTTCCAGCTCTTCAACCTGTTCCCGCACCTCAACGCGCGCGAGAACGTCATGCTCGGCCTCACGAAGGTCCGCGGCATGGCCAGGGCCGAGGCGCGCGCGCGCGCCGAGCACTGGCTCGCCAAGGTCGGGCTCGCCGACCGCATGGACAATTTCCCCGGCCAGCTTTCCGGCGGCCAGCAGCAGCGCGTGGGCATCGCGCGCGCCGTCGCGATGGATCCCAAGGTGCTGCTGCTCGACGAGATCACCTCCTCGCTCGACCCGGAACTGGTCGGCGAGGTGCTGACCGTCGTGCGCCAGCTTGCCGCCGACGGCATGACGATGATCGTCGTCACGCACGAGATGATCTTCGCGCGCGACGTCGGCACGCGGCTCGTCTTCATGGATGGCGGCCTGAAGGTCGAGGAAGGCCCGCCGCGCGAACTGCTGATGAGCCCGCGCCACGAACGCCTCAAGGCGTTCCTTGCGCGCCTCGAGATGCACTGAACCGCCCGATCCGAAGGAACCAGACCGACATGCCCGACATCCGCAAGCGCCTTGGATTGAGGCCGATCATCAACGTCTCGGGAACGATGACGGCACTGGGCGCTTCGATCGCGGTCCCCGAAGTCGTCGCAACCGCGTCGGAGATCCTGCCCGCGTGGGTCGAGGTCAACGACCTGCACCGCAAGGCGAGCAGGACGATCGCCCGCCTGTGCGGCGCCGAAGCCGGCTTCGTCACCGCCAGCGCATCGGCCGGCATCACGCTGGCGATCGCGGGTGCCATGACCGGGGCGAACCTGCCGCGCGTCGAGCAGCTGCCCGACGCGACCGGCATGAAGGACGAAGTCGTCATCCTGATGGGCCACATGACCGGCTACGGCGCCAATATCGAGCAGGCGATCCGCCTTGCCGGCGCCAGGGCCGTGCCCGTGGGCAACGTCACCGACGCGCGGCACTACCAGCTCGATGGCAAGATCACCGAACGCACGGCGGCGGCCCTCTATGTCGTGTCGCACCACACCGTGCAGTTCGGGCAGCTGCCGCTCGACGCGTTCGCGCGCATCTGCCACGCCAAGGGCGTGCCGGTGATCGCCGATCTCGCTTCCGAATACGACCTCAAGGGCTTCATCGCCGCCGGCGCGGACGTCGCGATCTACAGTGCGCACAAGTTCCTCGGCGGCATGACGGCGGGCATCTGCGCCGGGCGCAAGGACCTCATCCGCGCGACGTTCCTGCAGAACAACGGCATCGGCCGCGGCATGAAGGTGGGCAAGGAAAGCATCGCCGCGACCATCGCCGCACTCGAGGCGTGGGAGCGGCGCGACCATGCCGGCATCCGCGCGACCGAACGCGGCCATCTCGATCTGTGGGTCCGCCGGTTCGCAGGCCTGCCGGGAATCGTCGCGCGGATCGACCCGGACCCGACGGACAATCCGCTCGACCGGCTGACGCTGTCGGTCGATCCGGCGGTCGCCCGGACGACGGCGTGGGATCTTGCCGACGCGCTTGCCGCGGGCGACCCGCCGGTCATCGTGCGCGACCACGAGGTCGAGCTGGGCTTCTTCCAGCTCGATCCGTGCAACCTCCATCCGGGCGAGGCGGCGATCGTCGCCGAGCGGGTCGTCGCGGAGCTCGATCTGGCGCTGAAGCGCAACGAGCCGTCGCAGCGCACGGCCGCCGAACGCAAGGCGCAGCGCTTCGAGCGCCTGCTCCGCTGGCCGGACTGACGGGATTTCAGCGCCGCGAGGTGCTGTACCACTCGATCGTGCGGCGAATGCCCTCGTCGAGGCCGACGCGCGGCGCGAAGCCCAGGATCGCGCGCGCGCGCGCGGTGTCGGCCACCTTGCGCGCCTCGCCCGCGGGCTTGGTCGTGTCCCAGACGATCTTCGGCGAGGTGCCGGCATGGGCGAGCACGCTCGCCACCACTTCGCGCACCGTATAGCCGCGCCCGCTGCCGAGATTGACCGGCCCCGCGCCCAGCCCGCGCTCGTAGGCCGCAAGCAGCCCGTCGACCGCATCGTCGACATAGAGGAAGTCGCGCACGGCCGACCCGTCGCCCCAAACGGTGAACGGATCCTCGCCCGAAAGCGCGCGCGAGATCAGGGCCGGCACGACGAGCGCCGTCTTCGGGTCGAAATCGTCGTGGGGACCGAACGTGTTGACCGGCCGGACGACCGCGATGTTCTTCATGCCGTATTCGATCGCGTAGGCCTCGATCAGCTTCTCGACGATGCGCTTGGACCAGGCGACGTATTCGTTGCCCGGATGCGGGTTGGCCGACCAGGCGAGATCCTCGCGATACGTCTCGAGCGGCGGATAGACCGACACGGTGCTCGTGTAGACGATGCGCGCCACGTTCGCACGGCGTGCCGCCTCGAGCGTGTTCATGCAGACGAGCGTGTTCTGCGCCAGCAGCGTGGCGCCGTGCTTGATCTGGATCGCGATCGATCCGCGCCGCCCGGCCAGATGGAACAGGCCGTCGGCCCCGACGGCAATGCGGTCGGCGAAGGCCTTGTCGGTGAGATCGCCCGCCAGATGCTCGACCGCGGGGCCCTTCGGGAAATCTTGCGGCGGCGGTCGGGTCGATACGGCGCGCACCCGCGCCCCCGACGCAACCAGCCGGGGAATGAGCGCCCGGCCGTAGAGCCCGGTCGCCCCCGTCACGAGGATCGTCTTGCCGGAATAGAGCGCTGGATCGTTCGCCAACCCTGTTTTCCTTCTGGAGTCTCCGGACCGGAGCCTAGCATCCGGCAACCGCAGGCCGCACCCCCCTTAAGTGCCCGGAACGGTTCCCATCCGCGGTCCCAGCGGCTACAGTCCCGGCATCATGTTCGCCAAAGGCCCCCTGCAGATCCGCCACGCCGTCGTCACGATGCTCGACGCATTCGTCAAGACGGTGGAAGCCGAAGTCGACCGGCTCGGCGGCAAGATCGGCCCGGACGACGTCGAGCGCATCGCCGAGGCGATGAAGGTCTCCGGCGAGATGGACAACTTTTACCGGGCGGTCTTCGCGCAGATCGTCAGCACGATCGTCGATGCCCAGCAGGTCAACCGCCGCACCAACGCGTTCGGCCGGCTCGTGCTGCATCCGCTGTCGGACTTCTTCCAGTCCCAGCAGCTCGACCGCGGCATGCTGCACAACTTCTTCTTCTTCATCCACTCGCTGGTCGGCGACGAGGAATCCGAGTGGAACGCGCAGTGCTCGGCCATCGTCGACGAGCAGCGCGAGCGTCTGGGCGAAGCCTTCACGTGGGACGATTTCTACGCCGAGCCGCGCGCGCAGGCGATCTTCTGGGCCGTCCTCGTCAAGATCGCGCAGGCCTTCAAGCGCTTCGACACGCGCCGCGAATGGTTCTTCCGCATCATGCAGCACAAGCAGACCTCGGTGAGCCTCGCCCCCAACAAGTACGTCCAGATCGGCGACGGGCTCGACGTCGCCCAGTTCACCAAGGCCGACTTCCTGACCGTGTTCGACAACCTGTTCGCCCCGGTCCGAACCCTGCCGCTGGAGGCCGTCGTGCGCTTCGAAGCGGCCACGGGCCAGACCCCGAAGGCCGCTTTTGACGGGTTTTTCCATGACTTGGCCATCTACCGGGCGAATGGCTGAAAACCGGCCGGGATTTACGCTTTCTTAATCAATTTGGTTCAAATTTTAGATATGTTCAAGATAACCCGCCAGATCCGGACCGTCGCCGCCGTGCTCCTCCTGGGCATGGGGCTTGCCGCGTGCACCACGCACACCCCGAACTTCCAGGGGAGTCCGCCGCTGAGCGCCGTTCCGGACAAGATCAAGACCTTCACCACGCCCTATACCGACAATTTCGGCGCCGGCTTCTACGGGGCCGCGATCCTGCTGGGGCCCAATTTCCTGCCTGGGCGCTGCGAAGGCCTGTACATGACCGGCGACCGCGCCCTGGTCTGCGACCAGCTCGCGCGCTTCAACGGCGAGCCGCCGCCCAAGCCCGATCCCAACGCGCGCTTCCGCTGCATCCGCACGCTCGGCGGCGTGACCGAGTGCACCGAACTCACGCCGGCATCGGGCCCGGCGCTGCAGTCGACACCGGCACCCGTCGCCCCCTGATTTCCCGAATGGGTTAGTGCCCGCCTTCGGCGGGCTTGGTGGGCTTGGGTGCGGCCGACGGCGGCACCCAGACGCCGCCTTGCAGCGGCTTGCCCGGACCTGCGTGGAACACGCGCGGGTTCGACGCGTTGATGTTGTCCGCGTCCTTGTTGACCTTGGGCGGCGAGCTGTTGGGCCGCGGGTCTTCGGCAAGGGCCGGTCCCGCCAGCGCCAGCGCTGCTGCAAATGTGACGATTGTCAGACGCACGCCCATCGATCTTCTCCGGGAAACCGCCCGTAAACCTTCCACCGGCCCGCGGACGTGCTAACGTCGCCCGCGAATTATACCGCAGTCACGATACCATAATCCGGACGGGATGGGTTTCTTGGAATTCTCGAGCGACATCCAGAGTCTGGTCCGGGAATACGGCACCCTCGTCTATGTCGTCATCTTCCTGTGGACGTTCCTCGAGGGCGAGACCTTCGTGATCTTTGCCGGTGCCGCGGCCCAGCAGGGCACGCTGCATTTCTGGATGCTCCTGATCACGGCCTGGCTGGGCAGTTTCACCGGCGACCAGATGTGGTTCTGGCTGGGGCGGCGCTACGGCGTCCAGATCCTCGAAAAGCGGCCGGGCTGGCGCACGGGCGTGGACGGGGCGCTCGAGATGCTCAAGCGCTACGACAAATGGTTCATCCTGTCGTTCCGCTTCGTCTACGGCGTGCGCAACTTCGCCTCGTTCGCGATGGGCATGGCGCGCGTGCACCCGGTGCGCTTCGCCCTTCTCAACTTCATCGCGGCGTTCGTGTGGGCGCTGTCCTTCGCCGGCTTCGGCTACATGTTCGGCAGCGCGCTGGAAGCGGCGATGGGCGATATCGCCAACAACTTCCTCTACATCATGCTCGGCGTGTTCGTCTTCTCGGCGTCGATCCTCTATCTCGTCCATCGCCGGCAGGCGAGGAAAGCGGCCGCGCGTGCCGCCAATCCGCCCGACAAGATCGCCGCCGACTAGGACGTACGGCGCGGCTCGATCAGCGCCAGTGCGAGTGCGGCCACGACGCACACCATCGACAGGATCTCGGCCCAGCCCAGCGCTTCGCCGATCAGCAGGGCCGACGACAGCACGCCGACGACCGGAACCGCGAGCGTGCCGATCGACGCGACCGAGGCCGGCAGGATCTCGAGGGTGCGGAACCACGCCCAGTGGCAGAAGATCATCGGCACCGTCGCGGCATAGGCGGCCCCGACGAAGCCGGGCAGCGTGAAACCGCCCTTGGGCAGGATCGCCCCTTCCGGCCCGAGGATCTCGAACCACACCATGCCGAAGACCAGCGGCACGCCGGCGATGGCGAGCTGCCAGGCGGTCAGGCTCACCGCCGACATCGGGAAGCGCTGCGCCTTGAGCGTGACGGTCCCCGCCGCCCAGCCGACGGCCGCGGCCAGCATCAGGCCGAGCCCGGCCAGCGAATTGGTCAGCGTGTCGCTCGCCGGAAGCGCCAGCAGGCCGAGGCCCGCCACGCCGAAGGCGAGCGCCAGCGTCTTGCGCGGCGTGAATCTGTCGCCCACGAAGATGGCGCCGAACACGGCGGCCCAGATCGGCATCGTGAAGGCAACGAGGACGGCGCGCCCGGCCGACATGAATTTGAGCCCGTAGGCCGACGTCACCTGCCAGATCGCGATGTTGAGGATGGCAGTCATCGCGAACACGACCTCGCGCCCGCGCGGCAGCCCGAGCGGGATGCGGCGCACCTTGGCAAGCGCGAAGAGCCCCGCGGCCCCGACATAGACGCACACGACGCGGAAGGTCCAGGGGCCAAGCTCGCCCACGGCAAGCTTCATCGCCGGCCAGTTCGCACCCCAGAAGATTGCGAGGAGGGCGAGGAGCCACAGGCCCTCGCTGCGATGCTGGCGTTCGATCATGGAAGCAAGGCTAGCATGGCGCCTGCCCGCGGCGGCTCGCGCCAATCCGGCATGGCGGGCATGCCCGGATCAGGCCGCCTTCGTGATCTCGAACACGAACACGCCGTCGGTCTCGGTCACGCTGGCAAGCGTGGCGCCGGTGGCATGGCAGAAGGCCTCGAAGTCCTTCACGGCACCGGGATCGGTCGCCAGCACGCGCAGCGTGCCGCCGGCCGGCACCGTGCCGAACGTCTTCTTGGCGCGCAGCACCGGCAGCGGGCAGTTCAGGCCTTTTACGTCGAGCGTCGTGACGGTCATTTCTCGGTCCCCCGGAAAATCGCCGGAACCTTACGGGTTGTCGCGCGATCCGGGCAAGGGCTACATTCGCGCGATGTCAGACCTGCCCGTCCACCAGCTCGTCGCCCTCTGGGCGTTCGCCGCCGGAATCGCGTTCGGCGCGATCGCGCAGCGCACCAACTTCTGCACGATGGGGGCGCTGTCCGACATCTTGTTCCTCGAAAACTATAACCGCATGCGGGCCTGGCTGCTCGCGATGGCGGTGGCGATCGCCGGCAGCCAGCTGCTGCATGCGGCAGGTCTCGTCGATCTCGGCAAGTCGATCTATCTGGCCCCCAGCCTCGGCTGGCTGGGTGCGGTCGCCGGCGGCCTGCTGTTCGGCTTCGGCATGACGATCGCCGGCGGCTGCGGCAGCCGCACGCTGGTGCGGCTGGGGGCCGGCAACCTCAAGAGCCTCGTCGTCTTCCTCGTCCTCGCCATCTTCGCCTACATGACGCTGCGCGGCCTCACCGGCGCCTTGCGCGTCGCCACGATCGAGACCGCCGCGATCGACCTCAAGCGCATGGGCCTCGCCACGCAAGGGCTGCCGGAGATCGCCGCGAAATCCGGCCTGCCCGAAAGCACGGCGCGCGCGGCGCTCGCCGCCCTCGCGGTCGCTTGCCTCGGCTGGTTCTGCTTCAAGGATGCGGGCTTCCGCGCCAGCCGGCGCGACGTCGCGGCGGGGATCGGCATCGGCCTGCTCGTCGTCGCCGGCTGGGCGATCACGGGGCTGATCGGCGACGACGATTTCGATCCCACGCCGCTTGCCTCGTTCACCTTCGTCGCTCCCATCGGCGACACGCTGATCTACGCGATGACATGGACCGGCACGAAGATCGGCTTCGGCGTGGCCGGCGTGCTCGGCGTGGTCTGCGGCGCGTTCGGCGCGGCGAAGGCCTCGGGCGAGTTCCGCGTCGAGAGCTTCACCGACAAGGGCGACCTGCTGCGCCACCTTTCCGGTGCGGCGCTGATGGGGGCCGGCGGTGTCACGGCACTGGGCTGCACGATCGGCCAGGGCATCACGGGCGTGTCGACGCTTGCCGCCGGCTCGGTCATCGCGGTGCTGGCGATCCTTGCGGGCGGCGTGCTCGGCCTGCGCTATCTCGAGGAAGGCTCGCTTGCCGGGGCCTTCAAAGCGGTCTTCGCGCGCACATGAGCACGCCTTGCTTCCCCGTCTCGATCAAGGGCGTGGTCGCGATCGACGGAAAGTTCTGCCTGTTGAAGAACGAGCGCGCCGAATGGGAACTACCGGGCGGCCGGCTCGAAGCCGGCGAGGATCCCGTCGCCGCCTGCGTGCGCGAGATCGACGAGGAACTGGGGCTCGCCGCGCGCGTCACGCGCATCCTCGATTCCTGGCTCTACGACATCAGGGGATCGGGCGAGGTGCTGATCGTCACCTATGCCTGTGCGCCGCTTGCCGGTGTGGTGCCGCGTCTCAGCCACGAGCACAAGGCGCTGGGGCTTTTCGCACCCGGCGAGATCGCCGGCCTCGTCATGCCCGAAGGCTACAAGCGCTCGATCGCGCGCTATCTGGCGGGCTAGCTCAGGGAACGATGCGCCGTTCGGCCGGCGGCGGCAGGAAGCGGTCGGTATAGACGTCCGCCGGCTTGACCTTGCCGGCCACGTCGTAGGCCTGCGCCACCGTCTCGACCGATTTCGCCAGCCGGTCGGCGGGGACCGACGACAGGCCGTTGCGCTTCACGTTGTCGGTTAGCATCGTGAGGTCGCGCACCATCTCGAAGCGCTCGAGCTCGATCGCCTCGTTGAACAGCGGATCGCGCTGCTTGAGCTGCAGCATGCCCGCCTTGGGATCGGCGAGCGCTTCGCGGATGCCGGCGATCGAGGCGCGCACGAACTTGCGCACCGTCTCGGGGTTCTTCTCGGCGAAGGCCTGGCTGACGATCAGGGCCGAGCCCAGCAGGTCGACGCCGTAGTCGTTGTAGCGGTAGACCATCAGGTCGGACGGCGCCACGCCGGCCATCTTGATGTTGAACACGCTGGTCGAGATGAAGCCGGTGACGCCGTCGACCTGCTTCTGGACCAGCAGCGTCTCGCGCAGCTGCGGCGTGACCGTCTGCCAGGTGATTTTCGCCATGTCGATGCCCTGCGCCTTCGCGAAGGCCGGGAACAGCATGCGGCCGGCATCGGCCTCGGGGGCCGCGAGCTTCTTGCCTTCGAGGCCCTTGGGGCTGGCGACGGCGCCTTTTCGCAGGATCACGGCGGCGAGCGACTGGTCCATCACCAGCAGCACGCCGGTGATCTTGTTCGCGTTCGCCGGATTGGCGTCGAACGGGATGACGGTGTTGAGATCGGCATAGCCGATGTCGTAGGCACCCGAGGCGATCTTCGTAACCGTGTCGCCCGAGCCGAAGCCGCGATCCATCGTGACCGCGAGGCCTTCCTTCGCGTAGAGGCCCTTGTCGAGCGCCATCGAGAAGACGGCGTGGTTTCCCTGCAGCGCCCAGTCGAGCGCGAACTTGACCGGGACCGGCGTCTGGGCGAGTGCGGCGGGTGCGGCAAATGCAATGCCGGCAAGTGCCGCAAGTCGGACGATCACGCGCTTCATCGGAGGTCTCCCGGTTTCGTTTGCTGGCTGGCGGGAGACTGCCAGTCCGCGATGGCGAGCGTCAACGCGCGATCAGAGGCGCGGGAACGTGCGCGAGCCGAGGGCCGCCAGCATCTGCGCTTGCGCGGCGACGATGTCGAGCGAGGCGGCATCCGGACGCAGGAAATTGTGGACCATACGCTCGACGCGCGAGCAGGTGGTAAGGCAAGCGGCCTTTTCGGTCGGGCTCTGTTCGCCGTGGCAGGTCTGGGCGCAGGTCATCGGGGGCTCCTTCGACGAGGCCAGTATCCAATCCGGGGGTGGAGGATTCCTTGATCCACATCAAATGGCTGGAGATTTGTCCAAACCATTGGAAAACAAAGATTAAATATCAGGCTAGCAGGTCTTCGGCGACGATCCGCGGCTCGGCGACATGCGGCAGGACCTTGGCGCCGATCAGGGCGCAGGCCTCGAGCAGGGCGTCGCGCGCCACGTCCCCGGCCCCCAGCAGCAGCGACACGCGCGTGAGGCCGCTGGCGGCCAGCTTTTCGAGCTGGCGTACGAGATCGTCGGGCGTGCCGACGACCACAAGACCCAGTGCTTCGAGGGCAGGCAGCGAAAGCGGCCGCTCGACCAGCGGCAGCATCCAGCGGAACGGGGCCATCGCCTCGTCCGTCTCGATCTGCGCCTTCAGCACCGGCCCCGAGATGTCGAGGATGCGCCGGTAGAGCCAGCCGAGCCCCGGGCCGGCGAGCCGGCGCGCCTCGGCGCGGTCCTCGTGCACGAAGGCGCCGAGCGTGAAGGCGCTCTGTCCCTGCGGGTAACGTTCGCGATAGCGCGCGAGATTCTGTGCCGCGATCGGCCACGGCTCGAAGGGGCCGCAGCGCGCGTCCATGCCGAGATCGGCCGCGAGATCGAAGGCCTTGGTGCCGAGGCAGGCCATCCAGCCGCGCACCAGCCGCGCGTTGGGCGACGGGTTGACCGGCTCGCGCACGCCGTTGCGCTCGACCTCGCCGCGCATCAGGATGTTGCGAAGCTCGCCCAGCCCCTCGATCATGCGCGCGAGCGCCTGGTCGTAGGGAACGCCGAAGGCCTGCAGTTCGGTCGCCGTCGTCCCGCGCCCCACCGCCCACATCGCCCGGCCGTTCGACATCAAATCGAGCGTGGCGAGCTTCTCGGCCACGCGCAGCGGATCGTGGATCGGCATCGGGAACACGCCGTAGCCGAGCTGCAGGTTGCGCGTCTCGCGCGCGAGGCCGGCCAGCAGCATGTCGGGGCACGCGGCCTTGGAATAGTCGCCCTGGAAGTGGCTCTCGGAGACCCACAGGCCGGCGAAGTCCGCGCGGTCGGCCTGGCGCGCCAGCGCGAAATAATCCTCGAACGCCGGCTGCGGGTCGCGACCTTGGGGTGTGGCGAAGCTGAGGACGAGGTCGACGAGCATCGGGGTGTTGTACTCTCGATGCCCGCCGAACTAAAGGAGGTGTTTGGAATCGTTCGATTGTCGCGCGCACGTCCTTCGGACTACAGAGGCAACGCGCCTTGCCAAGCCCGCGCGGGTCAACGCATACTTGCTTGAACTGAATGGAAATTCAGGGAGGAACGACGGCCATGGAATTCCCGATCCGGCATGCACTCGTCGCCCTGGGGCTGATCGCCGCAGCCAGCCCCGCCTTCGCCCAGTCCCCGCCGCCGCCCGGCGGACGCACGCTCGCGGCGACCTGCACGGGCTGCCACGGGCCGGCCGGGCACAGTGCGGGCGAGATCCCGTCGATCTTCGGACGGACCGAGGCGCAGATCGTCCAGGCGATGCAGGAATTCAAGACCGATCGCCGCCCGGCGACGGTGATGAACCGCCACGCCAAGGGCTTCAGCGACGACGAGATCGTCGCCCTCGCCAAGGAAATTTCCGCCAACTGGCGCTGAGGGAGATGCACATGACCCCGACCACGCTTTCCCGTCGCGGCTTCACCGGCTCGCTGCTCGCCGCCTCCGCCCTTTCCGGCTGTGCCGTCGGCGAAGCGCCCGCCAAGGCGCGCGTCGTCGTCATCGGCGGCGGCTTCGGCGGGGCGACCGCGGCGAAGTTCATCCGCCTCGAGGATCCCGGCATCGCCGTCACGCTGATCGAACCCAAGGGCGAGTTCACGACCTGCCCCGGCTCGAACTACGTCATCGGGGGCCTCAAGAAACTCGCCGACATCACCCACACCTATTCGGCCCTCACCGGTACGCATGGCGTGCGCCACGTGCGCGACACGGCCGTGGCGATCGATCCTGTCGCGCGCACCGTGCGCACGGCGGGCGGGCAGAGCTTCGCCTACGACCGGCTCGTCGTCTCGCCCGGCGTGGACATGCGCTGGGGCGCCATCGCCGGCTACGACGAGGCGGCGGCTGCGTCGATGCCGCACGCCTGGCAGGCCGGCCCGCAGACCACGCTGCTGCGCCAGCAACTCGAGGCGATGCCGGACGGCGGCACGGTCGTGCTGTCGATCCCCGGCAATCCGTTCCGCTGCCCGCCGGGGCCGTACGAGCGCATCTCGATGATCGCCAACTACCTCAAGACGACCAAGCCGCGCTCGAAGATCCTCGCCCTCGACGCCAAGGACGCCTTCTCCAAGCAGCCGCTCTTCCAGGACGGCTGGGCCGCCCTCTATCCCGGCCTGATCGAATGGGTGCCGCTGGGCAAGGACGGCAAGATCGTCGAGGTGAAGCCCGGCGAGATGACGCTGGTCAGCGAATTCGGGCACGTGCACAAGGCGTCGGTCGCCAACGTGATCCCGCCGCAGTTCGCCGGAAAGATCGCGCGCGACGCCGGCCTTGCCAACGACACCGGCTGGTGCCCCGTCGATCCCTTCACGTTCGAATCCACGCGCCAGAAGAACATCCACGTGATCGGCGACGCGTCGATCGCGGGGGCGATGCCCAAATCGGGCTTCGCCGCGTCGAGCCAGGCGAAGTTCGTGGCGCGCGCCATCGCAGCCGCCCTCAACGGCCGCGTGGCCGAAGCGCCGGTCTACGCCAACACCTGCTATTCGCTGGTGGGGCCGGACTACGGCATTTCGGTCGCCGACATCTTCCGCGCAACGCCGCAGGGGATCGTCGCGGTCCAGGGGGCGGGCGGCGTCAGCCCGCGCACGCCGCCGGATGCCGCGGCCTTCCGCCACAACGAGGCCATGTACACGCACGGCTGGTACGCCTCGGCGGCGAAGGAAATCTGGGGGAGCTGACGACGGCGGAGACGCCGTCGTCATGCCCGCGCTTGTCGCGGGCATCCACGACTTCGGCGGCGGCAAAATCACAAAAGTCGTGGATGCCCGGCACTAGGCCGGGCATGACGGGTCAAATTTGCCGTCTACCGCCCCAGCTTCGCCATCACCTCGCCCTTGAGGAAGCGTTCGACCAGCAGCATGAAGCCGACCGACGGGACGAGCAGGATCAGCGCCGAGACCGACGCGATCTGGATGTTGCCGCCGGCGGCGGCGTTGTAGAGCAGCAGCGGCAGCGTGCGCACCTCGGGGGCGCCGACGAAGAAGCTGCCGGTGAATTCGTCGAGCGATTCGAGGAACACGAAGATGGCGCTGGCCACCAGCCCCGGCAGCGCCAGCGGCAGCGTCACCTCGAAGAAGGTGCGGGGCGCACTCGCCCCCATGTTGCGCGCGGCCTGTTCCAGTTCGGGTTCGATCGCCGCGAACGCGGCCGTCGCGATCCACACCGAATAGACGAGCCCGTGCACCGTGTGCACGAGCACCACGCCCGTGACCGTGCCGTTGAGGTCGAAGGCGAAGAAGATGCGCGCGATGTTGATGTAGACCGGCAGGCTCGGGAAGGCCTGCGGCAGCAGGAACAGCAGCAGCACCAGCGGCCGCCAGGGCAGCCTGCCGCGGGCGAGCGCATAACCCGCCGGGATCGAGAGGGCGAGCGAGCAGGCCGTCGTCAGCAGCGCGATCCACACGCTGAGCCACAGCGATTCCATGGCGCGGCCCGTGGGGCGGAAGACGATGTCCCAGTAGCGGAAGCCCCATTGCGAGGGCAGCTTGTTGGGCCAGAACCACGCCTCGGCCACCGACCAGATCAGCAGGTTGGCGAGCGGTCCGAAGACCACGAACGCGACGAGCACGAGGGCGATCGCGCGCAACGGCCAGCGCAGGCTCATTGGCCCGCCTTCTCGCGCAGGCCGTGGCGGATGTAGAACCACGCGGCGAAACCGGTCATCAGGTAGGAGACGAAGCCGAGCGCGTTGGCCGTGCCGTAGTCGCCCACCGAATTGATGCGCCAGGCCATGTTGACCGTCAGCATCGACGGGCTCTGGCCCGACAGCATCAGCGGTACGGACAGCACCGACATCATCGTGACGAACGACAGCACGAGGCCGACGGCGAGCGAGCGGCTGACCTGCGGGACGAGGATCTCGCCCAGGATGCGCAGGCGCGAAGCGCCCAGGTTGCGCGCCGCCTCGATCGTCGAGCGGTCGAGCCCGGCCATGGCGCCCGCCACCATCAGGGTGACGAACGGCGTCTGCTTCCACACGAAGGTCAGCACGATGCCGCGCCAGTCGAGGAAGCTCTGCGCCTGGTCGAGATCGATGATGCCGAAATAGACGAGCGTCATGTTCATCATGCCGTTGCGCGCGATGAAGGTGCGCATGCACTGGGCGGCGACGATGAAGGGGATGAAGAGCGGCCAGCGATAGAGGAAACCGAGGATCGCCTTGGCGATGCGGCTCTCGCCCAGCGTCAGGTACCCGCCGATGGCGATCGAGAAGAACGCGATGAGCGCGCACGACAGCAGCACGATGACAAGCGTGAAGGCCGTGTCGAGACGGTAGAGCTCCCACGCCCGGCCGAAATTGGCGAGCGTCCAGGCGGCCTCCTTGTCCTGGAAGGCGCCGACCAGCGAGAAGCCGAGCGGATAGACGAACAATGCCGCCACCACGAGGAGGGCGGGCACGACGAGGAATATGGAGATGCTGCGCGATGGACCCATCGGAACGGCGGGACCGGTGCGGCGACGCGCACCGGTCCCTCCCCTTCTTGGCGACCTAGTTCAGGACGATCTTCTCGTACTGCTCCTGGATCTTGGTGAAGTAATCCGCCTGCGGCATGGGCTTGCCCATCGCCTTCAGCATGTCGGGCGGCACGTCCTTGAACAGCTTGTCCATGACCTTCTTGTCGAGATACTGCTGGACGAAGCTCGCATCGATGCCCGGCAGCCAGTTGAAGCGCTCGACGATGCCCTTGGCCTGCACCTGCGGCGAGGTGGCGAGTTCGACGAACTTGCGCGCGACGTCCGCGTGGGCCGACTTCTCGGGCACCACATAGTACATCGGCTGGCCCGGCAGGCCGGTCTTGAGCAGCGTCAGCTTCAGGTTGGGCGAAAGCTTCCCTTCGTCCTGCCAGGAATAGAACATGTCCATCCACACCGGGCCCATGTCGATCTCGCCGCGGTTGAGCGCGTCGAGCGTGCCGGCATTGCCGGGCGTGATCGTCGCCGTACCGTTGAAGGCCTTGAGCCGCTGCAGCGCCGGCGTGAGACCCGCCACCGTCGCGTCGTCATAGGGGCCTTCGATCAGCTTGGCCGGCTGCGGGGCATAGGCATAGAGCCAGCCGAACACGAAGCCCACGCCCGACATGCCGCCGCGGATGCCGTTGTGCCCGAAGCGTTTCGGGTTGGCGGACGAGAACGCGACGAGATCGTCGTAGGTCGACGGTGCGGTCTTGACCTTGTCGGGGTTGTAGGCGATCGCGATCTGGCTGAGGAACATCGGGATCACGTAGCCGTCGACATTGACGCCCAGCGAGTTCTTCGACACCTCGTTGGTCGTCATGCTGCCGGTCGAGACCTGGCCGCGGTACTTCGACAGCATGCCGTCCTTGACCATCTGGCCGGCCATCTTCTGGTGCACGACCGCGACGTCGACGTCGACGGTGGCCGAATTGGCCTTCTTCTGCGCTTCCAGGCGTTCCCAGATGCGCTGCGAGCCGGCGTCGCCGGGGCCGGTCCCCACCGCGCGGACCTTCACGTTCGGATTGGCCTTCTCGAACATCGGGCCGAGATATTCGGTGATGTAGTCGACCATGTTCTGGTCGCCCGCGGTCATCACGTTGAGATTGATCTGCTGCGCGTAGGCACCGCCTGCCGACGCCAGCAACGTGCCTGCCGCCAGTGCGGCAATCATCGTCCTGCGTTTCATGTTTCCCTCCATCTACGACCGGTTTCGCTTCGCCGCCGGGCTTCCGGTCCCGCCCGTCGGCTTGTCCTGTACCAGTCCCGCATGTCAGTTCGGCGACACCGGGGCCGGGTAGAGATGCAGTGCGTCCGCCGGCACGCGCACGGCGACTTTCGCACCGAGTTCGCGCCGGTCGGGATCGTCGACCATGTACTGGCTGTCGCCCACGGCCACGGCATAGCGCCAGATGCCGCCCGGATAGGCAGCCTGCACGATCCTGCCCGGCAGCATCAGGGCGCCCATGTCGGCGTGCGCGCCGTCGGCAAGCTCGGCCGCCTCGGAGCGGAAATGCGCCACGAGCGGGCCTTGCGTGAAACCGGACGGCGGGGCCTTGCGCAGCAGGGCCGCCCGGTTGCCCGACCCTTCGGCAATGGCGAGCCTGTCGCCCTGGCGCGACGCGGAAAGCGGCACGACGTTCGTGGCCCCCGTGAAGGCGGCGACGAACGGCGAATTGGGCGCGTTGTACAGCGTTTCGGGCGGGCCGACCTGCGCGATCGTGCCGGCATCGAGGATGACGATGCGATCGGCCATCACCATGGCCTCCTCGCGGTCGTGCGTGACGTGGATCGCGGTGATGCCCAGTGCTTTCTGCAGCGCCTTGATCTCGTGGCGCACGTCCTCGCGGATGCGCGCGTCGAGGTTCGAGAGCGGCTCGTCGAGCAGCAGGATCGACGGATCGACGGCAAGGGCGCGGCCGAGCGCCACGCGCTGGCGCTGGCCGCCGGAAAGCTGGGCGACGTTGCGCGCGCCCAGCCCGTCGAGCTTCAGCATCGCCAGGATCTCGTCCACGCGCGCGGCGATCTTCTCGCGCGGCCATTTCTTCAGGCGCAGGCCGTAGCCGATGTTCTGCGCCACCGTCATGTGCGGCCACAGCGCGTAGCTCTGGAAGACCATCGCCATGCCGCGCTTGTCCGGCGGCTCGCCGGAAATGTCGCGTCCGCCCACGCGGATCTCGCCCGACGTGGCGTTGAGAAAGCCCGCGATGGTGCGCAGCAGGGTCGTCTTGCCGCAGCCCGACGAGCCCAGCAGGGCGACGAATTCGCCGGGCGCCACGTCGAGCGAAACGCCCTTCAGGACGCGCACGTTTCCATACGCGGTTTCGACGCGGTCGATCTCGAGACGTGCCGACATTTCGGCGATTCTCCCAGTGCGGACGGAGCGTTGGCTCCCTTATAGGGCGCAGACTATGACATCTTGCCGAGCGGCGTTCCAGACGCCATTATCCCCGGTAACGCATACAAGCGTGGAAGCAATCCGATCAGGGAGTCCACTATGAAAACCGGAATTCTGGCGACGGCCCTCGCCGCCGTCGCGATCTCGTTCGGCGCGCAGGCGCAACAGCTCACGCCCAGCCCGACGCTGGACGCGATCAAGGCCCGCGGCCATCTGGAGTGCGGCGTCCATCTCGGCCTGCCCGGCTTCTCCTTCGCCAACGACAAGGGCGAATGGACGGGCATCGACGTCGACTACTGCAAGGCGCTGGCCGCCGCGATTCTTGGCGACGCCAACAAGGTCAAGTACACGCCGACCTCGGTCCAGCAGCGCTGGCCGATCCTGCAGTCGGGCCAGGTCGACCTGCTCGCGCGCAACACGACGATCACCTTCTCGCGCAACGCGTCGCTGGGCGTGAACTTCCAGGGCATCAATTTCTACGAAGGCCAGACCTTCGTCGTGCGCAAGAAGGCCGGCATCACCAAGCCCGACCAGATGGACGGCGCCACGGTCTGCGTGGCCGCCGGCTCGTCGGAAGAGAAGCAGGCGACCGACTGGTTCGCCGAGCGCAAAAAGAAGGTGACGATCGTCAACTTCCAGAAGAACGACGACGCCATCGCGGCCTACGACGCCGAACGGTGCGACGCCTACACCGCCGGCTTCGGCGCACTCGCCGGCCAGCGCATCAAGCTCAAGGCGCCCGACGACAACGTGATCCTGACGGAACTCATCTCGAACGATCCGCAGGGCCCGACGACGCGCTACGGCGACGAACGCTTCCAGGCGGTCGTGCGCTGGGTGCTCAACGGCATGATCGCCGCCGAAGCGCTGGGCGTCACCTCGAAGAACGTCGACGAGATGAAGGCCAAGTCGGCCAACCCGGAAGTCCGCCGCCTGCTGGGTGCGGAAGGCAATTTCGGCGCGATGCTGGGGCTGCCGAACGACTGGATGTACCAGGCGATCAAGCAGGTCGGGAACTACTCGGAAAGCTACGAGCGCACGGTCGGCATGGGCTCGTCGCTCAAGCTGCCGCGCGGTCCCAACCAGCTCTGGACGAAGGGCGGCCTGCTGTTCACGCCGCCGTTCCAGTGAGCGAAGGGGCCTAGGCCATCCTCCGCCGCTATTTCTACGACGCCCGCGTCCGCGACTGGTTCACCCAGATCGCGGTCGCGGGCGGCCTTTTCCTGATCTGCTGGTTCTTCGTCGCCAACGCGTCGGAGAACATGGTCAAGGCCGGGATCGCGTCCGGCTTCGACTTCCTGTGGCGCACCTCGGGCATCGACGTGCCCTTCCGCCTGATCGACTACACGCCGCAGGACAGCAATTTCCGCCTGCTGCTCGTCGGCATCGCCAACACGGTCCTCGTCTCGATCCTCGGCATGGTGTTCGCCACGCTGCTCGGCTTCGTCGTGGGCATCGCGCGCCTGTCGCGCAACCGGCTGCTGTCGTTCTTCGCCGGGGCGTATGTCGAGTTCGTGCGCAACATCCCGCTGCTGCTCTTCGTCTTCTTCTGGTATTTCGGCGTCGTGCGCGCGCTGCCGCCGCCGCGCAACAGCCTCGATCTGGGCGGCATCCTGTTCCTCAACAACCGCGGCCTGTCGATCCCGCTGCCCGAAGCGCCGGGCGTGTTCGCGGCCCCGCTCGTCCTGTTCGTCCTCTGCTTTGCGGCATTCCTCGCTTTGCGCCTGTGGGCGGCGAAGCGGCAGGCGGCGACGGGCCAGCCCTTCCCAATCGTTGCGACAGGCCTCGGCCTCCTCGTGGCGCTGCCCGGCATCGCCGCGGCGATCGCCGGGACCACGACCGCGTGGAGCCTGCCGGTCCTCACCGGCTTCAATTTCCGCGGCGGCTTCGCCCTCATCCCGGAATTCGTGGCGCTGTTCTTCGCACTCGTCACCTACACCGCCGGCTTCATCGCCGAGATCGTGCGCGGCGGCATCCTTGCCGTCTCGAAGGGCCAGACGGAGGCTGCCGCCTCGCTCGGCCTGCGCCCCGGCCAGATCCTGCGCCTGATCGTCGTGCCGCAGGCGCTGCGCGTGATGATCCCGCCGATGACCAGCCAGTATCTCAACGTGCTGAAGAACTCGTCCTTCGGGGCGGCCATCGCGTTCCCCGAAGTGGTCAGCGTGTTCATGGGCTCGGCCCTCAACAACACCGGACAGGCGATCGAGATCATCGCCATCGTGCTCGGCATCTATCTCGTCGTCGGCCTCGCCGTCTCGCTGTTCATGAACTGGTACAATTCGCACATCGCCCTGGTGACGCGATGAAGATGTGGAACTGGGCGCGCACCAACCTGTTCGCCACGTGGCTGGATGCCGCCGTCACGCTCGCATGCCTGGCCCTCGTCCTCGCCTACGTGCCGCCGGTGATCGAATGGGCGCTGCTGAAAGCCACATGGAACGGGGCCGACCGCACCGACTGTGCGGCCGGCGGGGCGTGCTGGGTGTTCATCCGCATCCGTTTCGGCCAGTTCATGTACGGGCTCTACCCGGCCGCCGAGGTCTGGCGCGTCGAACTCGCGGCCTTCCTGCTCGTCGCCTTCGCGGTCCCCTTGCTGTGGACCGGCGCCCCCTTCAAGAAGCTGTTCGGCATCCTCACGCTCGTCGTCTATCCGCCGCTGGGCCTGTGGCTGCTGTTCGGCGGCTTCGGCCTGCCGGTGGTCGAGACGCGCGAATGGGGCGGCCTGATGCTGACGGTGTTCATGGCCGTCTATGCCGGGATCGGCGCCTTCCCGCTGGGCGTGCTGCTCGCCCTCGGGCGCCAGTCGCGCCTGCCTTTGATCCGCACGCTGTCGGTCACGTTCATCGAGTTCTGGCGCGGCGTGCCGATCATCGCGGTCATCTTCCTCGCCTCGATGCTGCTGCCGCTGATCCTGCCCGCGGGCGTGGGCATCGACCGGCTGGTGCGCGCGGTCGTCGGCCTTGCGATGTGCGTGGCGGCCTACATGGCCGAGGCGATCCGCGGCGGGCTGCAGTCGCTGCCCAAGGGCCAGACCGAAGCCGCCGCGTCGATGGGCCTCGGCTACTGGAAGGCGACGTGGTTCATCGTGTTGCCGCAGGCGCTGCGCCTCGCCTTGCCGGCGCTGGCCAACGAATTCATCGCACTCCTCAAGAACACGACGCTGGTGCTCGTCGTGTCGCTCTTCGACCTGCTCGGCATCGTCCATGCCGCCCTGGCCGATCCCAAATGGGTCGGCCTCACGATGGAAGCCTACGTCTTCGCCGGAACGATCTTCTGGTTCGCCTGCTTCGGCCTGTCGCGCTGGAGTGCGGGTCTGGAAAAACGTCTGGGGCTGGGGACGCGTCACTAGGGAGAACGCCCATGAACAAGATCGATCTCGAAGGCAAGCGCGCCATCATCACCGGCGGGGCGCGGGGCATCGGCCTTGCCATCGCCGAACGCTTCCTTGCCTCGGGTGCGAGCGTGACGCTGTGGGACCGCGACCCGCCCGCCCTCGACGCGGCGACCAAGCGGCTGGCGGCGGGCGAGCGCGTGCACGGCGTGCGCGCCGACGTGGCCGACGACGCCAGCGTCGTGGCCGCGACCAACGCCACGATCGGGGCGATGGGCGGGATCGACATCCTCGTCAACAATGCCGGCATCACCGGGCCCAACACGACGACGTGGGAATACCCGGTCGCCGAGTGGAAGAAGGTCATGGACATCGACCTTACCGGGCCGTTCCTGTGCTGCCGCTCGGTCGTCCCGCACATGATCAAGGGCGGCTACGGAAGGATCGTCAATGTCGCCTCCGTGGCCGGCAAGGAAGGCAACCCGAATGCGCCGGCCTATTCGGCCGCCAAGGCGGGGCTGATCGCGCTGACGAAATCGCTGGGCAAGGAACTCGCCAAGACCGGCGTGCTCGCCAACTGCGTGACACCGGCAGTCGCCGACACCGACATCCTCAAGCAGATGACCGAGGCGCACATCGCCTTCATGCTCGGCAAGATCCCGATGGGCCGCTTCGTGAAGATCGACGAGATCGCCGCGATGGTGACGTGGCTCGCCTCTTCCGACTGCTCGTTCACCACCGGCGGCGTGTTCGACATCACCGGCGGGCGGAGCACCTATTGAAGCCGCGCGACCCCTTCGCCGCCGCGCGGCGCAGGCTGTTCGTGTCGGTCGTTTCCGACACGCTCGACGGCCTGGGCCATCGCGACCGGGCCTTCGCCCCGTCGATCCGCCCGCTCGACGATGGCCGCGTGCTGCTCGGGCGCGCGCGCACGGCGCTCTACCGCGAGGTCTTCCACGTCGCCAAGGGCCACAATCCCTACGCGCTCGAGATCGCCCTCATCGACGATCTCAAGCCCTTCGAGGTCGCCGTCCTCGCCTGCGGTGCGAACCCGAAGATCGGCCCGTGGGGCGAACTGCTGACCACCGCCGCGCGGGCGCGGGGTGCGGCGGGCTGCCTTACCGACGGGCTGACGCGCGACGTGCGCGCAATCCGCAAGCTGGGCTTTCCGGTCTTCGCCGGCGGGATCGGCCCGCTCGACAGCAAGGGGCGCGGCGAGGTGGCCGCGATCGACGTGCCCGTCGAGCTGGGCGGCGTGCGCGTGGAACCGGGCGACGTGATCTTCGGCGATGCCGACGGCGCCGTCGCGATTCCGCGCAAGATCGAGAAGCAGGTCTTCGCGGCCGCCCTTGCCAAGATCGCCGGCGAGAACCGCACGCGCGCCGCACTCGCCCGCGGCGAGAAGCTCGCCGCCGTGTTCAAGCGTTACGGAATTCTCTAGACCTCCGACCGGAAGCGAAAGCCATGAGCGGCAAAGGCACGATCCTGCGCGACAAGATGGCCGCGAACGGCCTCGTCCACGTCATGGCGGCGCACAGCCCGCTGTCGGCGCGCCTTGCCGAAGAGGCCGGCTTCGACGGGCTGTGGGCCAGCGGCTTCGAGCTTTCCGCCCTCTACGGGCTTGCCGACGTCAGCCTCGTGTCGATGACGCAGCATCTCGACATGACGCGCGCCATCGGCGAGCAGTCGTCGCTGCCCATCGTCGCCGACATCGACACGGGCTTCGGCAACGCGGTCAATGTCGTCCACGCGATCCGGCAGTACGAGCGCGCGGGCGTGGCAGCCGTGGTGATCGAGGACAAGTCCTTCCCGAAGGTGACGAGCCTCGTCGCCGGCGGGCGGCAGGACCTGCTGCGCATCGAGGAATTCCAGGGGAAGATCGAGGCGGCCTGCGCCACGCGCACGGACCTCGGCTTCCTGGTGATCGCGCGCGTCGAGGCGCTGATCGCGGGGCTTGGCGAGGCCGAGGCGCTCAAGCGCGGCATGGCCTACGAGGAGGCCGGGGCCGACATGGTCCTGATCCACTCCAAGCAGAAGACGCCCGACGAGATCGAAAGCTTCGTGCGCGCCTGGAAGGGCAAGGTGCCGCTCGTCGTCGTCCCCACCGCCTATCCCGAACTCGACGCCGCCCGCATCAGGGCGCTGGGCAAGATCCGCATGGTCATCTACGGCAACCACGCGATCCGGGCGGCGGTCACCGAGATGAAGCGCGTCTTCGCCGCGATCCTGAAGGACGGCGGCATCCGCCACGTCAACGGCCAGATCGTCCCGGTCGAGGAGATCTTCCGCCTGCAGGCGATGGATCAGGTGAAGGAAATCGAGACGCGCTTCCTGCGCTGACCGGCGGCCCCGGCGGTCAGGTGCCGCGGCCGGTCGAGCCGAGCGCGATGTTGCCGACATTCTCCTGGGTGATGCGCAGGGCCCGCTTGGCGACGGCCACCCGCTCGGCCCGGTCGAAGAACTGGAAGCCCGCGTCGATCAGCCTCAGCGTATGGAAGCGGTTGTACTCGAGCCCGAGGGCGATCGCCGCGAAGATGTAGAGGAAGATGGCGAGCGAGCGATAGAAGATGTTGCCGAGCAGGAAAGGCAGCACGAAAAGCGCCAGCATGCCGAGCCCGAGCGGGATGTTGCCGCGCATCAGCGCCGGGACCCCGCCCCAGAAGAACCCGGTCCAGCAGAAGCCGTAATAGGCGCGCTGCACCCGGTTCGTCACGGGGTGCCGCATCATGATCATGCTGGACATGGCGCTTCTGCCTTCGATCGGTTTCGACCGGAGGGTACAATCTTCGACTGGAAACAGTCAATCGTACTACCATTGTCAGTTGTATGACAAGGAAACACCCCTCACCCTCTCCCGCAAGGGGAGAGGGGACTTCAGTCTTGGTGACGCACGCACTCGTGCATCCATATCACCGGTATGATTCCCTCTCCCCTTGCGGGAGAGGCGCGACGTATACGTCGCGGGGTGAGGGGGCGGCTCGCTCAGCCGAATCCGAGTTCCTTCTTCGCGGCATCGACGCGCTCGGGCGTGTCGTGGAATTCGTAGCCGCGCTCGAGCAGCCCGAGAAGCGCATGGTCGTTGTACCGGCCAGCACAGATCAGGCTGCTGATGAAATAGGTGACTCCGAATGCCATGAGCATCGTGCCGTCGGGCGTCAGCGCGGCCATCGAATTGAAGATCAGAAGCAGAAGCCCGGTGGTGAAATCGCCGCGGCCGATCATCGGAATGCCGTTGAAGAAAAGGATCGTCCAGCTGAAGCCGAAATGGCCCTTCCGGACGATCCCGCTCGCCGGGTGACGCAGCAGCACGCTCTTCGCCATCGAATGCCCTCCTCAGCCGGCCGCAACCCAGCCGTCCGCGATCTTATATCGGGAGTGGCGGCAGGGGATCAAACGGCGTGAAGGCTACGGGCACTAACCGCGCTTCGCGCGTTCGCGATAGAGGGCTTCGGGGCTCGTCCCGATTTCCGCCGCGACCGTCTTCCATTCGCCTTTCGCCGGCTGGCGCCCGTCATTCGCCGCGATCCACGCGTCGAGCCGTTCGGCGACGGTGCGCAGCGACAGGATTTCCGCGCGCAGGCGCGTGCGCTGCACCTCGTGCGCGAGATAAGCCGCCCATCCGGCCGCGAACCCGGGGCGCCCGTCGAGGGCCGCGCGCATCGCCGGCCGGCCGATCGCCTGCGTGCGGGTCGGCACGACCGCGACCGCGTCGCAATGGTAGCGCTCGGAGAACAGCGAGGCCTCCGCCAGCACCGAGCCCGCGCGCGCGCGCTGCAGGACAAGCTGCCCGCCGCCAGGCTGGCGCCGGACCAGATGGACCTCGCCTGCGACGATGCGATGGAGCACGCGCACCGGATCGCCCTGCCGGAAGAGGTGCTTGCCGGGTGCGAACGTGCCGGCGCGGGCCGGCAGCGGGTCCAGCAGTTCGAAAAGGGCATTCGACATGATCTCTATCATGTCCGGATCGATGCCGGTCTGGCAAGGGTACAGGCTGAAAATCCCGAACCGGAGCACCCGAAATGAAGAAGCACCTGATCGCGGCCGCCCTGGTCGCCCTGCCCGTCGCGGCGATCGCCGTGCATGCGGTGCAGGCACAGATGCCCGGCCCGATGCCGCAGCACATGCAGCACATGCAACCGATGCAGCACGGCGACGCCGGCCACGCGGCGATGCCGACGATGCCCGGACAGGACGCGTTCGGCACCGTCCAGGAGATCGTGCGCATCCTCGAGGCCGATCCGAAGACCGACTGGGCCAAGGTCGATCTGGAGGCGCTGCGCCAGCACCTGATCGACATGAACGACGTCACGCTGAAGGCCGACGCGAAGACCGTGCCGGTCGACGGCGGCATCGAAGCAACCGTCACCGGAACCGGCCGGACGGCGGGTGCGATCCAGCGCATGCTGGTCGCCCATGCGGCGGAACTGGGCAAGATGAACGGCTGGTCCGCGAAGGCCGAGAAGATCGCCGACGGCGTGCGCCTGACCGTGACGTCAGGCGATCCCGCACAGGTCGCCCGCATCCGCGGCCTCGGCTTCATCGGCCTGATGGCGAGCGGCGCCCACCACCAGCCGCATCACCTCGCGATGGCGCGGGGCGAATTCGTCCACGCCCACGAGTGACGCGTCAGTTCGACCAGCCGCCGTCGATCTTGAATTCGGCCCCGGTGATGAACGAGGATTCGTCGCTGGCGAGGAACAAGGCGAGGTCCGCGATCTCCTCGGCGTTGCCGAGCCGCCCCATCGGCTGGCGCGAGACGAAAAGCTTGCGCTGTGCGGTCGGGTCGTCGGCGGTGTTGATGCGGTCCTGCAGCGAGGGCGTGTCGACCGTGCCCGGGCAGATCGCGTTGGCGCGGATCCCCTTGCCCACATAGTCGGCCGTGATCGACTTCGTCAGGCCGATGACCGCGGCCTTGGTGGTGCCGTAGACGAAACGGTTGGCCGCCCCCTTGATCGACGAACAGCCCGACGACATGTTGACGATGGTGCCCTTGCCCCGGGCGAGCATGCCCGGCAGGAAGGCCTGGACGGTCCAGAACATCGAGCGGACGTTCAGGTTCATCGAGAAATCCCAGGCCTTGTCGTCGCAGTCGAGGATCGTGCCGTTGTGCACGAAGCCGGCGCAGTTGAACAGGACGTCGACCGGCCCGACCTGCCCGGCGGCGGCGAGGATCGCGGCCTTGTCCATGACGTCGAGCCGGCGCACCGTCACGTTCGCCACGCCCGCAAGGGCGGCAAGCTTGCTTTCGTCGATGTCGGTGGCGATCACTTTTGCGCCCTCGGCGGCGAAGAGCCGGGCGCTGGCCGCCCCGATCCCCTGTGCGGCCGCGGTAACAATTGCCGTTTTTCCTGCGAGACGATTGCCCATCTTTGCGTCACTCCCGAATGCATCACGACCGTTCTCGCCCGACGGCGCGGCGTGCTAGCGTCGATCAAACTTTAAGGGGGGAATACAAAATGCGCTTCAAGATTCTTGGCACCCTGCTCGCCTTCGCCGTGGCGGCCGGTCCCGTCGCCGCCCAGGACAGCGTGGGCATCGTCGAAAAGAAGAGCTTCACGTTGCCGAGCTACACCACGCTCGGCGGCAAGACGATCAAGGACGTCAAGGTCGGCTGGGAGAGCTACGGCAAACTCAACGCCGCCAAGGACAATGTCGTCATCGTCCCGCATTTCTTCTCCGGCAATTCCAACGCCGCCGGCAAGTACAGGGCCGAAGCCCCCGCCGCCGGCTACTGGGATGCCATCATCGGGCCCGGCAAGGCGATCGACACGGGCAAGTATTTCGTCATCTCGGTCGACAGCCTCGTCAATCTCAACGTCAAGGACGGCATCACCGTCACGACGGGCCCGGCGACCAACGATCCCGCCACCGGCAAGCCCTACGGCATGTCGTTCCCGATCGTGACCATCCGCGACTTCGTCAACGTGCAGAAGGCGCTGCTCGACTCGCTCGGCGTGACGAAGATCTACGCCGCCGTCGGCGCCTCGATGGGGGCGCTGCAGTCGCTCGAATGGGCGTCGGCCTATCCCGATTTCGTGCAGCGCGTCGTCCCCGTGCTCGGCGTGGGCGAGGCGGATGCCTACACGATCGCCAGGCTCGGCATGTGGGCCCAGCCCATCCTGCTCGATCCCAACTGGAAGGGCGGGGAGTATTTCGGCGGACCCACGCCGGACGCCGGCCTCGCCTTCGCGCTCAAGATGGTGACGATCGACGCGCGCGCGCACGGCTGGGCCGATGCCACGTTCGGGCGCAAGTGGGGCGATGCCGCCAAGAACCCGCTCGACGCGTGGGAGAACAGGTACCAGATCGAGACCGTCCTCGATCAGGTTGCGCTGGCCCGCGCGCGGCTGTCGGATGCCGCGCACTTCGTCTATCTCGTGCGCGCCAACCAGCTCTTCACCGCCGGCCACGTCGCCAATCTCGAGGACGGGCTTGCCCGCATCAAGGCGCGCACGCTGTTCGTCCCGGCCGAGAGCGACCTGCTGCTCATCCCGGCCTACGCGCACAAGGCGGTCGACATCCTGAAGAAGCAGGGCAAGGACGCCGACCTCGTGACGATCCCGGGCAACGGCGGCCATCTCGACGGCGTGCTCGCGATGACGCGCGTGGCGGACAAGCTGAAGGCGTTTCTCGACAAGTAGGACGCCGTACGGCTTCCGTATGTAGGGTTAACCATACTACAACCGGAAGGCGTCTAGGCCCTTTCCTTTCGCCCGGCCCTGGCCGAGACTCCGCGATCCTCGATGGAAGCGGAGTGTCGTGCCATGCGCCGGGCGATCGGAACAGTCGTGGGGCTCCTCGTGCTGGCGGGGTTCGCTGCCGGTGCGGCAGCGCAGCCGGTCGATCTGAAGGCCCTGCAGGCGAAATACCGCCGGCCCGCGGAGATCCCCTTCTCGGCCGACAATCCGTTCGACAGGCGGCGCGTCGAGCTCGGCCGCATGCTGTTCTTCGACAAGCGCATCGGCTTCAACGGCGAGATCGCGTGCGCTTCGTGCCACGTGCCGGGCCTCGGCTGGGGCGACGGGGTGGCGAATTCGCCCGCCCCGCTCGGCCACGTGATGCCGCGCCACACGTCGGGCATCGCCAACCTCGCGTGGGACACGCTCTTCAACTGGGACGGGCGCGCCGACACGCTGGAAAAGCAGATGCTGGGCGCCATGTCCGGCCCCGCGATGAACACGCCCGAGCGCGAGCTGCTCGCCCGGGTGAAGGAGATTCCGGGCTATGCGCCTTTGTTCGCCGCGGCATTCCCCGATGCGCGCGACCCGGTCACGGCGCAGTCGATCTCGCAGGCCGTGGCGCAGTACGAACGCACGATCGTCAGCGGCCCCGCCCCGTTCGACGCGTGGATCGAGGGCGACGAGACGGCGCTGTCCGACGATTCCAAGGCGGGCTTCGTCCTGTTCAACGGCAAGGCGATGTGCGCCGAGTGCCACACGACCTGGCGTTTCACCGACGGCAAGTTCCACGATGTCGGCCTGCCGGGCGAGGATATCGGCCGCGGCCGGCTGTTCCCGGGCGACATCAAGGCGCAATACGCGTTCAAGACGCCCTCGCTGCGCGAGGTCGTGCTGAGCGCCCCCTATTTCCACGACGGCTCGGCCGCCACGCTGATGGACGTGATCAACGTCTATGACCGCGGCGGCATCAAGCGGCCGAGCCTCTCCGACAAGATCCGCCCGCTCGGCCTCACCTTCGCCGAAAAGCGCCAGCTGATCTCGTTCATGGGCAGCCTCACCGGGACCGCGGCGCACGAGAAAGTCCCCGAGCTGCCCTGAGCCCCGCGCAAAAAAGCGCTTAAGGATCGGCGCGCGCCCGGCATACAATTCCTCCCAAGCAGAAAACAGGGAGACCGCCGCAATGACACATCCGATGTTCGACCTCAAAGGCCGCGTGGCACTGGTGACCGGCGGCTCGCGCGGCCTGGGCTTCGGGATGGCGTCGGCCCTCGCCGGTGCCGGGGCGCATGTCGTCGTCAACGCGCGCAACAAGGCGGAGGCCGAGGCCGCCGCCAAGAAGCTCGGCGGCGAAGCGCTCGCCTTCGACGTGACCGACGAGGCGGCCTGCGTGGCGGCCGTGGCCGACATCCACAAGCGCCGCGGGCGCTTCGACATCCTCGTCTCCAACGCCGGCGGCACGATCCGCGGTGCTTTCACGGAGTACAAGAGCGCGGATTTCGACAATGTCGTCGGCCAGCATCTGCGCGCGGGCTTCGTGCTGGGCCGCGAAGCGGCCAAGATCATGGCGCCGACCGGCAAGGGGCGCATCCTCTACACCACCTCGCTGATGGCGCATCTCGGGCGCCCCAACACGGTCGCCTACGCGGCCGCGAAGACGGCGCTCGAAGGCATGATCCGCCAGATGGCGATCGAGCTTGCGCCCAAGGGCATCCTCGTCAACGGCATCGCACCCGGCTATTTCAAGACCGACATCAACAAGGCGCTGATCGCCGATTCCGACTTCAACGCGATGATCGTGCGCCGCACGCCGCTGGGCCGCTGGGGCGATCCGCACGAACTGGGCGGCGCCGCCCTGCTGCTCTGCTCGGACGCGGGCTCGTACCTGACCGGCCAGACGATCATCGTCGACGGCGGGATGTCGGTGGCTTTGTGAGGCTCGAAGACTAGGGCTTCGGTGTGACCGTCGATCCGCCAGCCGGCGCCGGCTGCGGTGCTGACGGCCGGATCGGTGCCGGTGGCGGGGGACGGGACACGACCTGAGAGGTCGGCGGATTGACGCCGCCTTTCACGACATGGCCTTCGGTCAGCCGGGTCGTGGCGGGCGGTTTTGAACTCACCATGATCGGCCGCTCCTCGGAAAGAAATTGGGCATATATACGCAAGCTTATTGGCGGTACGGGAACTCGATGTCGATATCGTCCTTCTTCCGCGCCACATAGATCAAAGGCATGTCGAAGAGAAGCTTCGATTCGAAATCGTACACCTGAACGTCGCGGAGCACCAACTCGCGAAGTTCGGCGCGATCCGAGAAGGCCTTGACCCAACCCGAATACACGATCTTCTTCGCGAAATCGCGCACGTTGACATACTCGACGGCGGCATCATTCGAGTTGAAGACGAAATCCCATACATCCTCATCACCGAACTTCTTGGTCGCGGAAATCCGCTGCAGGAAGCGGTTTATGATCTTGTAGGTTCCCAAATACACCCAGCAGACCGCGAGAACGACCGAAAGAAGGACCGCCCAGACGATCTCGTCGATCGCCTTGCCGATCTGAAGCTTTTCGGACGTTTCGTCGAAGATGGCCGGAAGACTGGTCGTGAATCCGTACTGACGCATCAACAGGTACAGGACGGTGTAGGTGAATACCCCGAACAGGAACGCATTGAGCAGGAGCTGGAACTGGGGAACCTCGCGCTTCGCGACGTACTTCGCGTCGATCGATGCCCAAATGAGTCCAGGAAGGAAAAGTACCGCCACCTGGAATATCAAGAAGCTCATGGCCGCTCCCGGCAATCGAGACAATCTCTGATTTAATCTTACGATGCGCGCGATTGACTTGCAACCCCGGATGGCTTGTCCCGGGTATCCACGACTTCAACTCTCCGCAAAACCGCAAAAGACGTGGCACCGGGCATTGCCCGGTGCGGCATTCGCCGGGCATGACGGAAGCGGCCGGATGTCGGTGGCGCCCTAGGCCGCGCGGCGCGCCAGGAACTGGCGCGCCAGCACCGGCAGTGCCAGCACCACCGAGATCGCGGCACCGCCGGCCGAGCCGTGGATCATCGGCAGGGCGGCGACACCGATCAGCACCCGTTCCCACTTCGCCATCGGGGCAAGGAACCAGCCCGCGAACGCGGCCGACAGCAGCGTGACGCTGGCAAGGCAGCTCGCCGTCGCGGCGAGGAACTTCGCCAGCGTGAAGTCCGGCACCATGATCAGGATCGACGGCGAGAAGACGAACACGAACGGCACGAGCACCTTGCCCAGTGCGAGCCGGAACGCGGTGTTGCCCGTGCGGAACGGATCGGCCCCCGCCATGCTCGCCCCGGCATAGGCCGCGATGGCGACCGGCGGCGTGATGTCGGCGAGCACGCCGTAATAGAAGACGAAAAAATGCGCGACGAGCGGTGTGACGCCCAGCATGCCGAGGGCGGGTGTCGCCACCGTCACCATGATGATGTAGGTCGCCGTCGTCGGCACGCCGCAGCCCAGCAGGATGCAGACGATCGCCGTCAGCACCAGCGTGAAGAAGAGCGTCGCGGCCTTCACCTCCAGCATTGCGACCGGCAGGTGGTCGACGACCAGATGCGCCCACTGGTCGGAAAGCGACGTGACGATCCACGAGATCTTGAAGCCCACGCCCGTCAGCGTCACCACGCCCACGATGATGCCGACGGTGGCGGCGGCCGCCCCCACGCCGATCGCGTATTTGGCGCCCAGCACGAAGGAATCGACCACGCCGGCGAAGAGCTTGCGCCCCACCTTGCCGCGGCTCAGCACGCCGTGCGCCATCGTCGCTGCGCACAGCAGCGCAAGCCCCGGATTTACGCCGGGCAGGCGCAGCAGCTCGAAGGGTGCGCCTGCGACCATCACCGCGGCGAAGACGAGGGCCGCCGGCCCCGGCCGCGCGGCAAGTCCGACCAGCAGGCATCCGGTGATGCCCCAGAAGGCCGCAAGATAGGGCGTGTAGCCGCTGAACAGGATGAGGACGAGGGCGACCAGCGGGGCAAGCGTGGGCCAGTCGGCCGCGAAGACCTTGCGCAGGTCCGGCACCTCGTCGTCGGTGAGGCCCCGCATGCCGGTGCGCTTGGCCTCGAAATGCACCTGCATCAATACGCCGAAGAAATGCACGAAGGCCGGCACGATCGCGGCGACGACGATGGTCGAATAGGGCAGGTTCAGGAACTCGACCATCAGGAAGGCCGCGGCCCCCATGATCGGCGGCGTGATCTGGCCGCCGGTCGCGGCGGTCGATTCCACGGCCGCCGCGAAATGGCGCTGGTAGCCGAGCCGGATCATCATCGGGATGGTGA
The DNA here is from genome assembly GCA_964416335.1 of uncultured Azospirillum sp. Taxonomy (GTDB): domain Bacteria; phylum Pseudomonadota; class Alphaproteobacteria; order CACIAM-22H2; family CACIAM-22H2; genus Tagaea. Next base: position 38,441 of record CAYQDN010000004.1, on the reverse strand, counting down.
GCGAGCCCACCGTCACGGTGTTGGCGACCGACGAGCCCGACAGCATGCCGAACAGCGCCGAGCCGAAGATCGAGATCTTGGCGGGCCCGCCGGCATAGCGCCCGGCGACCGCGGCGGCCACGCCCAGGAACAGCCGCCCGAGCCCGATGCGCGTGGCGAGCACGCCGAACAGCACGAAATGGAACACGTAGGTCGCGACCACGCCCAGTGCCACGCCGTAGACGCCCTGGCTGGTGAGATAGAGATGGTTGATGAGCGTGGCCCACGTCGCACCAGGATGCAGGAAAATTCCCGGGAACCACGTGCCGTTGAGCGCGTAGACCATCGAGAAGAGTGCAATGAGCGGCAGGCCCCAGCCGATGGCGCGGCGTGTGGCCTCGATCATCAGCACGACCGTGAGGGTGCCCATCGCCACGTCGAGCCCGGAAGGGTTGCCCACGCGGAAGGCGAGATCGACGAAGATCCACGGCACGTAGAGGCTGGAGACGGCGGCCGCCGCCGCCATCAGCCAGTCGGCAAGCGGGATGCCGCCGGGCCGCAGCAGCGTCGAGGGCTTGGCCACGCGCCCGTCGGCGTGGCGCGCGGAGAAGACGAGGAAGATGAGGCCGAGCACGAAGGCGAGATGCACGCCGCGATGCGTGACCTCGCGCAGCAGCCCGAAGCCGGCCGTGTAGTAGTGGAACATCGACAGGACGAGCAGCAGCCCGCCGACGAGCAGGCCCGTCCCGCCCGGCACCTTGCGGAACTGCATCTCCGGGTCGAGTTCTTCCTCGAGCCGGGCAAGCTCGTCGACGCTTGGCTGTTTGAGCATTTCCGGGGGATTCCCCTGCCCCTCTTCCCCGCGGGGGAAGAGGGGCAGCGACGTCGTCGTCACTTCAGCAGGCCGGCTTCCTTGTAGAAGCGTTCGGCACCGGCATGCAGCGGCACGCCGAGCAGGCCGTTGAGCGCTGTTTCCTTGCGGATGTCCTTGCCCTTGGCGTGGCCGGCATCGAGGGCGGCGCGCGCCTTGTCGCTCCACAGCGCCTTGGTCACCGCATAGACCGTGTCGGCCGACACCTTGGACGACGTGATCCAGTGCGCACCCACCGCGACCGTCTTGACCGCACCCACGTCCTTGTAGGTGCCGGCCGGGATCTGGTCGGGCGCGAAGAACGGGAAGTCCTTGGCAAGCTTCGCGGCCCCCGCCCCGTCGATGGGCAGCAGGTCGATGCCCGAGCCGGTCGAGGCGAGTTCCGAGATCGCCGCGGCCGGATAGCCGCCGGTGAAGAAGAACGCGTCGCACGACCCGTCCTTCATCTTCTCGGCCGCCTGGTTGGGCTTCAGGAACTCGGCCGAGATGTCCTTCTCGGTGATGCCGTAGGCCGCGAGGATCGCCTTGGCGTTGACGAGCGTGCCCGAGCCCGGCTCGTCGAGCGACACCTTCTTGCCCTTGAGGTCGGCGAACGACTTGATGTTCGAGGCCTTGCGCACGACGAGATGCACCGATTCCGGATAGAGATTGGCGATCGAGCGCAGCTCGTCGAGCTTGGGCTTGCCCTCGAACACGCCCGTACCCGAATAGGCCCAGAAGGCGACGTCGGCCTGCACGAAGCCGGATTCCGCCGCCCCGCCGACGATCGCGTTGACGTTGGCGACCGAGCCGTTGCTGGCCACCGCCGTCGAGACGAGCTGCGGCGGGACCGAGATCGCGTTCGCGATCAGGCCGCCGATCGGATAGTAGGTGCCGGCCGTCCCGCCCGTGCCGATGCGGAAGAAGGCGGGTGCCTGCGCCAACGCGCCGCGCGTGGCGAAGGCGGCCCCGCCGAAGGCGGCAAGGGCGAGGGCGTTGCGGCGCGTGATCTGGTTCTTCATCTTTCCATTCTCCTTACGGGGGAAATCTCAGGCCTTGGGCATGTCGTCGTGGATGTAGTTGTTGATGAGCTCGTCGACCGACGCGTCGACCGTGAAGCCCATCGCGAGCGAACGCTTGGCCGCCATGCGCTTGGGCCAGCCTGCCACGATCTTCTGGATCATCGGATCGATCTTCCACTCGATCAGGGCATAGGCCTTCTGGCCGGCGACGCGCTTCAGCCCGTCGCCGATATCCTTGACGGTCACGTCGAGCGAGGGAAGCAGCAGCGCCCGGTTCCAGCCCCATGCCGTGTCGGGCAGGTCGTGCGCGTGGATGAACGCGTTGACGCAGCGGCGCGGGCTCAGCAGCGGCATCCACGACGCCGGATCGACCGGGCAGACGGCGGGCAGCCCCGCCAGCGGTTCGCGGATGATGGAGGACGCGAAGGTCGACGCCGCGAGGTTGGGCTTGCCCGGCCGCACGACGATCGTCGGCAGGCGCAGGGCGCGCGCATCGACGAAGCCCTTGCGGGCGTAGTCCGCGCAGAGCAGTTCCCCCATCACCTTCTGGCCGCCGTAGGAGGTCTGCGGCGTGGGACGGAAATCGTCGGGAATCACGTCGGGCAGGTCGCCGCCATAGGCCGCCAGCGACGACGCGAAGACGAGCTTGATGGGCTGCGGCAGCGCGCGGCACGCCTCGAGCACGACGCGCGTGCCGTCGAGATTGACGCGGTAGCCGAGATCGAAGTCGCGCTCGGCGCCGGCACTGACCACGCCCGCGAGATGGAAGACGGCCCCGGTGTCCGGCGTGATGAGCGAGGCGATCGTGGGCTTGTGGTCGACCTCGCCGATGCGCACCTCGATGCGCGGATCGGCGGGCACGTCGAAACCGGCGGACACGTCGAACAGCACGACCTTCGTCACCGCATGCGCCTTGCCGTCGCGGCCCGCAAGGCTCCCGCGTTTCAGGATCTCGGCCGCCAGCTTCTTGCCGAGCATGCCCGTCCCGCCCGTTATGACCACACGCATCGTCGTATCTCCCTTATGTGATTTCGTTGTCCGGCAGCGCGCCCGCGGCGAACAGGCCGTGGTTCACGCAGTTGCGCAGCCGGTTTTCCTTGAGGAACAGGCCGGCGGTCTCCGCCGCCTTGAAGCGCAGGTCGTAGAAGCTCTCGGGGCTGTAGAAGGCCGCGTGCGGGCTGAGGATCAGGCGCCCGGCGAGCCACGAGGGCGGCACGCGGTAGGCCGCGACCAGCGGATCGTCGGGATCGGGCGGCTCCTGCGGCAGCACGTCGAGCATCGCCCCGCCCAGGTGCCCCGCCTCGATCGACTTCAGCAGCGCACCCGTATCCACGATCGCCCCGCGCGCGGTGTTGACGAGGATCGCCCCCTTCTTCATGCGCGCGAGCGCCCCCTCGCCGAACAGGCCGTGCGTCTCGCGCGTCAGCGGGCAGTGGATCGAGACGACGTCCGCCTCGCCCAGCATCGCGTAGAGATCCTCGAAGCGCAGATAGGGCACGGCGCGCGGGTCGTCGGCGCGCAGATAGGGATCGAAATAGCCGACATCGAAGCCGAACGCCTTGGCGCGCGCGGCGGCGGCCCGGCCGATGCGGCCCAGCCCGACGATGCCCAGCGTCTGGATCGACAGCCGCTTGACCAGCGGGGCCGCGTCCCAGCGCCAGCCGCCGACCGGATCGACGGCAAGCAGTTCGGTGAAGGTCGGCAGGCCGCGGCGCAGCGCCAGGATTCCGGCGAGGGCGTGGTTGGCGACCTCCTCGGTGCCGTAGTCCGGCACGTTCGAGACGGCGATGCCGCGCTCGGCACAGGCGGCCAGATCGATGTTGTCGAAGCCGGCCCCGTAGCGCACGACCAGGCGTGCGCGCGCAAGTTTCGCGGCGACCACGCGGTCGACCTGCATCTCGTGGTTCACGAGCACGGCGTCCGCCTTCGCCCAGACCGCGTCGGGGATCCGCATCGGGTCGTTCGTGCGGTGGATCAGGAATTCGGCCTCCGGCAGCGCAATCCGCTCGATGTCGGGGCCGGACGGGAACTGCGCGTCGGGGACGAGGATGCGCATCGCGCTAGTTCACCAGGCCGGCGCGCTTGGCGATCAGGAAAAGGCCGCGCGCCGCGGCGTCCTCGCCGGGCATGAAGGCGGTGTCGATGCCGGCCACGCTCATCGCGATCGCGTAGTTCTGCGCAAGGTTGCCCGCCCCCACGACCGTCGCGTGCGTGGGTTTCAGGATCTCCTTCACCGCCGAAATCTCGTGGCCGATCAGCAGGCCGGAAAGGAAGCTGGGGGCCGCCTCGCGGCTCATGCCCTCGAGCAGGCCCGCCGTGCGCACGGTGAAGAGCTGGTGCAGCAGCCCGCCCGCCGACTGGCAGCGCACGAGGCCGCGCGCGTAGGCGGGTGCATCGTGCGGGGCGTCGACCATCAGGCGGCCGAGGATCGAATTGCGGCGCAGCAGGGCGAACACCTCGCCCGTCATGAAGGTGAGGAAGCGCACGATGCGCCCGCCCTCGACCAGCGCCCATTTGGAATGGGTCCCCGGCAGGCAGATGAGGCCGTCCGCGATACCCGTCCCGAAGATCTGCGTTTCCTCGCCGCGCATCACGTCGGGGCCGGCGGCGCCCGAGCCGCGCAGGCCCGGCACCACATGGATCTCGCGGCGCGCGTCGGGGGCGAGGACCAGCTGGCCCGCCACGTCGTCGGCGCCGGCGGGGATCGGCAGATAAGGTGCCTCGATCCAGCCCTGCGCCGAGCCGATCATGCCGCACATCAGCACGGCGGGGGCGGTGGGCACGTCGATCCAGTCGCGCGCGAGGTCCATCAGCGCGCCGGCGAAATTCGCGTTCTTGACCGCAAGGATGCCCATCGCGTTGGCGCGCTTTTCGAGGATCTCGCCGCCGGGCCCCATGCGGAAGGCGCGGCAGTTGGTCGTACCCCAGTCGATCGCGACAAGTGACGTCATCTTCGGACTTGTTCCTTCTAACGCAGCAGGGGCTCCAGCCGGTCGAACGCCTCGCTCAGCCTTGCCGGGCTGGTGGCGAAGCACAGGCGGATGAAGCCCTCGCCCTCGGGCCCGAAGGCGCGGCCGGGGGCGAGCCCCACCTTCGTCTCCCGGACGATGCGCTTGCAGTATTCCACCGAGTCCGTCATCCCGTCGACCGCGAAAAACGCGTAGAACGCGGCGTCCGGCCGGGTCAGCCGCACCCTTCCCATCGCCGACAGGCGCTGGAAGGCGATGTCGCGCGCCTGCGCGTATTCGGCCTTGATCTCGGCCACGAAGCCTTCCTGCTGCAGGGCGACCACGCCCGCGCGCTGCACGAAGGTGGTGGCACCCGACGTGTTGAACTCGATGATCTTGGCCAGCGTGTCGGTGACCGCGACCGGGGCGACGAGCCAGCCCAGCCGCCAGCCGGTCATGCACCAGCCCTTCGAGAACGAATTGATGCTCATCACCGCATCCTCCGGCCCCGCGAAATCGAGGAACGAGGGCGAATGGTCGGCCCCGTAGACGATGCGCTCGTAGACGTCGTCGCCGATCGCCCAGATGCCACGCTTGCGGCAGAAGGCGAGCACGGCCTTGAGCTCGTCCGGTGTGGCCATCCAGCCCGTCGGGTTGCCGGGCGAGTTGAGGAAGATCGCCTTGGTCCGGCCGTCGCATGCCGCGAACAGCCGCTCGAGATCGAGCGACCAGCCCGCGTCGCCCCATTTGAGCGGCACGCGCCGCACCTCGCCGTTGAGGTGGTCGCACATGTCGGCGGCATTCGGCCACAGCGGGACCGCGAACACCACGTTGTCGCCCGGATCGACGATCAGCTGCAGGGCCATCTGGATCGCCGAATTGCCCGACGTGGTCACGACGATGCGCTCGGGCCCGACCTTGATCCCGCGCAGCTTCGACACGTACGCCGCGATCGCCGCGCGCAATTCGTCGCGCCCGGCACTTGCCGAATAGAACTGGTAGCCCTGGTCGATCGCCTTGTGCGCCTCGGCGACCACGGCCGGCGGGGCCGAGCGCGAGCCCTCGCCGAACCACAGCGGGATCAGCCCGGGCGCATCCATCGAATCCTTTGAGACCTCCCGGATCAGCGAGCCCAGCAGGGCGGAGGATTTGACGCGCAGCGGCAGGACGGACATGGAAGCTCCGGCGGGAAAAAGCGAAGCCCCGTTTATAGGGGGCGCGGGAACGGAGCACCACCCCTGCTCCGCTTGAATGTAGTACGCAAGTTGCGCATATGATATAAGGATGGCGAATCCCAAGTTCTCGGCCGTTTTCGACGTCGACAATCTCGTGACGCTCGAAATCGAGATCGGCGGAAAGACGTTGACGCTTTTCGCCGAAGTCGAGTTCCGGCCGGCGGAACTTGTCCTGATCGGGCTGCATGTCGCAGGACCGGGTGCGAACAAGGTCGGGCCCGACATGCTGAGACGAGTGATGGCATTTCTTGCGGAGAAGGCAGATGTCGAAGTTGTCGTTGTTCAAGGCGCGACTCGCACGACCGGGGCAAATCCCGGCCGTCGCCCGAAAACGACCCGTTATCGGCGGTCCGCGCGTTCCGGTCCTGCTTGAACTGGCGGACCCCAAGGCGTTCGACGGTCATCGCATCGAGTTCGCTTACGCGCTGACGGCGCACGCCGTATCCCTGCGCGAGGCGCATTCGATTCTCAACCGGATCGCCGAATTCCACCGCGCGGCGACGGCGCTTTCAGGAGTCGACACGGCACTCGGCGGCGCATTCGCGCCATTCGGCATTCGCGTCGTGCGTCCGATGGCCCCCGAAATCGTCCCGGCGGAGGTTCGCGCGCGCACCGGGCTCTCGCAGCCGGAGTTCGCGGCGCGCTACGGCTTTTCCGACGCGACGATCAAGAACTGGGAACAGGGACGCGCACGGCCCGATACGGCCGCGCGTCTCGCGCTCTGGCTGATCGCCAACGATCCGGACGCGATCGACAGGGCGCTGGGGCTGGCGAAGAGCTGAGACTGTCCCGCTACGGCGCCTTGTCCCTTGGCACGCCTTCGCTGGTCTCGCTGCCGGGGCGGTATTTGTAGACACCCTCGCCGGTCGCGACGAGCTTGCCTTCGTCGTCGACGATTTCCATCGTCGCGAAGAAGATCGACCTTCCGCCGGGGCGTGCGGTACCCGTGGCCACGATGCGGTGGCCGATGCGCGCGGGTGCGACGAACTGCGAATTGAGCGACAGCGTGGAGGCGCGCCTTATGTTCCCCGGATTGGGGCACCAGCAGCCGGCGAAGCCGCCGGCGGCGTCGAGCAGCGTGGCGATGACGCCGCCGTGTGCAATACCCGAGCGGTTGCGGTGGCGCACGTCGAGATCGAGGGCGAGTTCGGCGTGGAACTCGCGCCACGCGACGGGCCCGTAACCGACCAGGTCGCGGAACGCGCTGTGGTCGTCTTCCCACATCCATTTCGGAACGTCGTCCATGATGCGGGCGCAGCCTAGCGTGGGCCGCGGGGGCCCGTCCATTGACGAAGTGCACCCGCAGCCGTTAACTGGCGCCTCGTTTTGGCTCAATCGTACGGGAATCGAAGATGGCATCGAAGGCACGCAGCGGCGGACGGATCCTGGTCGACCAGCTTCTCGTGCACGGGGCCGACATGGCGTTCTGCGTGCCGGGCGAAAGCTATCTCGAAGTGCTCGACGCGTTGCACGACAGCCCGTCGATCAAGCTCGTCAATTCGCGCCACGAGGCGGGGGCCGCCAACATGGCCGACGCCTACGGCAAGCTGACCGGCAAGCCCGGCATCGCGATGGTCACGCGCGGGCCCGGGGCCTGCCAGGCCGCCGTCGGCGTGCACACCGCCTATCAGGATTCCACCCCGATGATCCTGCTGGTGGGCCAGGTCGGGCGCGACATGATGGACCGCGAGGCGTTCCAGGAGATCGACTATCGCCAGATGTTCGGCCCCGTCGCGAAGTGGGCCGCCCAGATCGACCTTGCCGAACGCATCCCGGAATACATGGCGCGCGCGTTCCACGTGGCGACGTCGGGCCGCCCCGGCCCGGTCGTGCTCGCCTTGCCCGAGGACATGCTGACCGACATGGCGACGGTCGCCGACGCCGATCCCTATCGTCCGGTGCATGCGGCCCCGTCGCCCGCCGATCTCGACCGCATGCTGACGATGCTGGCAGCCGCCAAGCGCCCGCTCGCCTTGCTCGGCGGATCGGGCTGGACCGACGCCGCCGGCCTCGCCTTCCGCCAGTTCGCCGAAGCCAACGACATCGCCGTCACCGCCGGCTTCCGGCGCATCGACGCGTTCCCCAACGACAGCCGCTGCTATGTCGGCGAATACGGCACGGTGACCACGCCCGCATTGGCCCAGCGCGCGAAGGATGCCGACCTGCTGCTCGTCGTGGGTGCGCGCATGGGCGAGATGACGACGCAGGGCTATACGCTGCTGGACTCGCCGCGCCCGCGCCAGAAGCTGATCCACGTGCACGCCTCGGCCGAGGAGACCGGCCGCGTCTACAACGCCGATCTCGCGATCCAGGCCAACGCCTCGCTGTTCGCGCTGGCCGCCGCGAAGCTCAAGCCGCTGGCCGCGCATCCGTGGGCGGGCTGGACGAAGGAAGCGCGCACGCAGTACGAGGCGAACCTCGTCCCCACACCTTATAACGGGGCCCTCGACATGGGCCGCGCGTTGCGGGCCCTTGCCGAGGAACTGCCCGACGCCTTCACCGTGACGGTCGATGCCGGCAACCACACCGGCTGGCCGCACCGGTATCTCACGTACAAGCGCCCGGCGCGCTTCGTCGGCCCCACGTCCGGTGCGATGGGCTATTCGGTCCCGGCGGCCGTCGCCGCCTCGCTCGTCCATCCCGGCCGCCTCGTCATCGGCTGCGTGGGCGACGGCGGCTTCATGATGTCGGGGCAGGAGATCGCCACGGCCCTCCAGCATGGCGGGGCCCCCATCATCCTCGTCTTCAACAACCGCATCTACGGCACGATCCGCATGCACCAGGAGCGCGAGCATCCCGGACGTGTGGTGGGTACGGATCTCGTGAACCCGGATTTCGCGGCGTTCGCGCGCGCGCTGGGCTGCCACGGCGAGACGGTCGAGAAGACCGAGGATTTCCTCCCCGCCTTCCGCCGTGCGGTCGCCGCGAAGAAGCCCGCCGTCATCGAACTCAAGACCGACCCCGAACTCATCACCACGCGCACGACCATCTCCGCCATCCGCGAAGCTTCCCTCAAGCGCCAGGCGCAGGCAGCAGGCTAGCCATGTCCGACATCGCGATCGCACGAAAGGCGAAACTCGCCCCGCTCCCGGCGGTCGCGGCGAAACTCGGCATTCCCGAATCCGCCCTCGAATATTACGGCAAGACGAAAGCGAAGCTCGACCTTGCCGCCCTGCCGAAATCGGCCAAGCGCGGCAAGCTGATCCTCGTCACCGCGATCAACCCGACCAAGGCAGGCGAAGGCAAGACGACGACGACCATCGGGCTTGGCGATGCGCTGGGCCGCATCGGCAAGCGCACGGCGATCTGCCTTCGCGAACCGTCGCTGGGCCCCTGCTTCGGGCAGAAGGGCGGGGCCACCGGCGGCGGCTATGCGCAGATCGTGCCGATGGCCGACATCAACCTGCATTTCACCGGCGACATCCACGCCATCGGGACGGCGCACAACCTGCTCGCCGCCCTCGTCGACAACCACGCCTATTGGGGCAAGGCGCCCGCGATCGATCCGCGCCGCGTGACCTGGCCGCGCGTGATGGACATGAACGACCGCGCACTTCGCGACATCGTCGTGGGCATGGGAACCGGCAACGGCTTCATGCGGCAGACGCGCTTCGACATCACGACGGCATCCGAGGTGATGGCGATCCTGTGCCTGGCGAAGGACGCCAAGGATCTGGAATCCCGGCTGGCGCGCATCGTCGTCGCCGACCAGAAGGACGGCACGCGCATCACGGCTTCCGACCTGAAAGCGTCGGGAGCGATGGCCGCGATCCTGAAGGACGCCCTCAAGCCCAACCTCGTCCAGACGCTGGAGAACAACCCGGTCTTCGTGCATGGCGGACCGTTCGCCAACATCGCGCACGGCTGCAACTCGGTGCTGGCGACGACGACGGCCCTCGGCCTTGCCGACTATACGGTGACCGAAGCGGGCTTCGGCGCCGATCTGGGGGCCGAGAAATTCCTCGACATCAAGTGCCGGCAGGCGGGCCTGTCGCCCGACCTTGCGGTCATCGTCGCCACCGTGCGTGCGCTGAAGCTCCAGGGCGGGGCGGATGCCAAGAATCTCGGGCCCGAGGATGTCGCGGCGGTGGAGCGCGGCCTTGCCAACCTCACGCGCCATGTCGAGAACCTGCGCAAGTTCGGCCTGCCGGTGCTCGTCGCCATCAACGCCTTCACGACCGACACCGACGCCGAATGGACCGCGATCGAGAAGGCGTGTGCGGCGGTGGGCACGAAGGCGATCCGCGCCAAGCACTGGGCCGAGGGCGGCAAGGGGGCCGAGGAACTGGCGCACGAAGTCGTCGCCACGATCGCGCGCGGCGAGGCGAAGTACCGGCCGCTCTATCCCGACGACATGAAGCTGAAAGCGAAGATCGAAACCATCGCGCGCGAGATCTATCGGGCAGGCTCGGTCAGCTTCGCGCCTGCGGCGGCCAAGCGGCTCGAAGCGCTCGAAGCGGCCGGCTTCGGCAAGTTCCCGGTCTGCATGGCCAAGACGCAGTATTCCTTCGCCGCCGACCCTGCGCTGCGCGGCGCCCCCACGGGCCACGACGTGCCGGTGCGCGAGATCCGCCTGTCGGCCGGGGCGGGCTTCGTCGTGGCGCTGGCGGGCGACGTGATGACGATGCCCGGCCTGCCGCGCGTGCCCGCCGCCGAGGCGATCGGCCTCGATGCCGACGGCGAAATCGACGGGATCTTCTAGGTGGCCGCTTCAAGGCTGCGGCCGATCCTCTATTTCCTGGGTGCGATGGCGTTGTTCGTGACGATGGACGCGATCAACAAGACGCTGACGCAGACCTTCGCCGTGCCGCAGATCATGGCGATCCGCTTCGCCCTCTTCGTCGCGATGGGCTGCCTGATCGCGCGCAGGGGCCCGTGGCTGGTGCTCGAGAGCAAGGCGCCGTGGTGGCAGGCACTGCGCACGGCCGTCCTGCTGCTCGAGATGGTGATGTTCGTGACGTCGTTCCGCTACCTGCCGCTGGCCGACGTGCACGCGGTCGCGGCGGCCGCCCCGCTGCTCGCCACCGCCCTCTCCCACTTCTTCCTGAAAGAGCGCGTCGACACGGTGGGCTGGCTGCTGGTCGTGGGCGGCATGGCGGGGGCGGTGCTGGTCGTCGGCCCCGCCTTCGAGGATTTCGGCCCGTCGATGTGGCTGGCGGTCGTTGCGGCGATCACGTGGGGCGTCTACCAGGTGCTCACGCGCATCGTCGGCAAACTCGATTCGACCGACGTGACGACGCTGCACACGCCCATCGTCGGCCTCGTGCTGCTCGGCACGATCGCGACGTTCGAGTGGCAATGGCCCGACCCGCTGGGCTGGCTGCTGCTGATAATCGGCGGCATGGCGGGTGCCGGTGCGCACATCTTCGTCGTGCGCGCCCTCGCCCTTGCCCCCGCCAGCGAGCTCCAGCCCTATAATTACTTCATGCTGGTGTTTGCCACGGTGCTCGGCGTCGTCATCTATGGCGACGTGCCGGGCTTCTGGACCTGGACGGGGGCGGCCATCGTCGTCGCCTGCGGCCTCGTCGCGATGCGGCGGAGTGCCAGGGCCGGCTAGTCCCGCCAGAACGGCTTTTCCAGTTCGCACATCACGTCGCAGCGCGTGATCCCCATGTCGGCAAGCGCACGCGCGTCGAGCGAGGCAAGCAGTGCCCGTTCGCGCGCGCGCGCCTGCACGGCCCATATCGCGGCGAATGCCGCAAGCAGGGCGCGGTCGAGAAGCCGGGTCGCGGCGACGAAGAGCTGGAATGCGGTCTCGATGGGACCGGCGGTGAGCGTCGCGTGCATGTCTTTCCTCCATCCGATGATGGGGAAAGACTAGCCGCGCGCGCGGGCCGGTTGTTTCGCCGCCGGCCGAAGGAACGCGTCGAACGCGGCGCGGCCCTTGTCGGTGAAATGCATGGCACGCCCCTTGGGGTCGGGTTTCGTCCAGCCACGCTTGACCATCATCGTCATCAGGGCCGCCCCCAGCGACCCCGCCAGATGCGGCCTTCGCTCGCTCCAGTCGAGGCACGCGCGGCACAGCGGCCGGCGGCGGGATTCGAGATCCGCCATGTCGATCCCCTCGGCGACGAAGCGTGCGCGCCCGTTCGCACTGGGGCCAAGCCCGTCGGGGCCGTGCGCGATATCGCCGTTGCGCAACAGCGCATCGAACATCGCGACCCCTTGCGTGCCTGCCAGATGGTCGTAGCAGCGGCGCGCTTCGCGCGTGGCGGCGTCCTTGGGGCCCGGACGCGCGCGCAGCCGGCCGGTGCGCGCGGCGAGCACGTCGAGCGTTTCCAGCGCTTCGGCAACGTCCGGCCCGGCAATCCGGTAGTAACGGTGGCGCCCCTGCACTTCCACCAGCAGCAGCCCCGCCGCGACGAGGCGCGAAAGATGCCCGCTGGCGGTCTGCGGCGTGACGCCCGCCTCAAGCGCAAGCTCGCCCGCCGTCAGCGCCTTGCCGGCCATCAGCGCCCCCAGCATGTTGGCGCGCGCCGGATCGCCGATCAGGGCGGCGAGACCCGCGATGTCGGGACCTTCCTTCATGCACGGCAATCTAGCAGGAAAACGGCGCGGACGTTTCGGCGGCGGCCGAAATGACGGGCGACCCTATTTGGCGGCGACCGGCTTTTCGAGTGTCACGAGCTCGCCCGTCTGCTTGTCGATACAGTGTGCGGTGCGGGTTTCGTAGCGGAACTGCGTCTTCTGCTCGAGCACCCGGGCACCAGCCTTCTGGCAGGCTTCGAGCGTGGCAAGGTCCGTCGACCATGAAGAGACGGACTCGATGTAGAAGCCGCCATACGACATGGACGCGACCGTTATGACCACATAGAGGCTCGCAAGCATCGCTGTTTCCTTTGTCCGGAAGGTGAACGTCGGCTCGAATTCTATTTGAACTTCCGCACGCATTCCAAGACGAAAACAACCTGTGCGCCACCTCTAGCTGGGCGGCGCCTTCGACGAGATATTGAAGTAGGCGTTCGGTCCATCATCGATCCGCTTGAACTTAAAGCCGAGATGAATGGCTGCAATGATGAACATTCCATTCGCAATGTAGCGATCTTCATCAGGGAAGTGTTTGGCCCAATAGTTTTCAACCTGATGCTTAAGTCCGTAACTCGACCCAACGTTCGAGTTGATACTTGCACGCCGCTTCACCATGCTGAGCCAGCGGCAGCAACGTTCGAACTGCGATGCGTTATCTTCCGTAAGCGTATTCTCACGAGCTTTCGCCAATTCGATTGCGATCTGAGTTGACGACTTGCGCCGACCGTCGAATACGCCAAATCCGAAAGCACTCAGATGCGGCTCAGCGCTCAAAACTGTCTTGATTGAAGTCAACGCCCCGGAAATCTGCGGCTCGACTTGCAGTCCCTGCGGCAATGCATTCATCAGCTGGGACCAATTGCCAAAGCCGTAAGACTTTGCAGCAGCATCAAGCGCTTCTGAATGCGAAACGCCGGACGACTTGACAAGCTTCTTAGCCTGCCGCTTCAAGAACTCAATGGACGGACGCATTTGCGCCTCCCCTGTCTTCGCCCCGAAACCGGATGCTTGCCCGCAAGCACGCCACGGGGCGTGAGGTGAGAACGCTTAGATCAACGTGTTGCCGATAACGGCTTCGCGAACGCGGGCACGCAGGCGAACACTGAATCGCCAAAACCCTGTATAGGATAAATTCTATTCCAAGTCAACCACAGCTGGTGTCAGCTGCACCGCGTTTTGACAAATACTGAGATACTACATCGCTCCCTCACCCCACCCTCTCCCGCAAGCGGGAGAGGGAGCGGCAAGCACGGTCGTGTCCCCTCTCCCCTTGCGGGAGAGGCGCGACCTATAGGTCGCGGGGTGAGGGGTCCGCGCGCAGCAGCGCCTCGCACTCGGCCGCCCTGATGTCCCAGCGGTAGTTGGCGATGGTCCAGTCGACCTGCTGGCGCAGGCGCGCGTCGAGGGCCGGGTTGCCGGCGATGAAGGCTTCGGCGATGGCGGTCGCGGCATTCACATAGGCGTCGGGGTCGATGTTGCTGCCCACGACCGGCGCAAGGATGCCGTGCTCGCCGACCGTCTCGGGCAGGGCGCCAAGGGCCGTCGTGATGACCACGCAGCCCGCCGCCATCGCCTCCATCACCGCGATCGACGAGGTCTCGGACGCGACGTTGGGATAGAACAGCAGCAGCGAGCGCTTGAGCGCTTCGGCAAGCGTACCTTGCGGCACGTTGCCGTGATAGGCGACACCCGGCGAGGTCTTCGCCTCGGTCGCCAGCAGCATCCAGCTCGTCTGGTGGCGGAACAGGTTGTTGGGCGGATAGAAATCGAAGCTCGAGAACACGTCGAGCACCAGCTCGGGCCGCCTGGTGCGCAGCGTCTTGAAGAAGGCGAGCGCCTGCTTGAGCCCCTTGTAGGGTACGGACGTGAAGGCCGCGCGCGCCTTCTTGTGCGCGACGATGCTCTCGCCCTTGGCGAACAGCGTCTCGAAGCGCGGGCCGATCGCGTTGCGCAGCACGTCGATGCGGGTTGCGTCGATCCCGTGCGCCACGTAGTTGGCCTTGTGCCAGTTCGAGACGCACACGATGCGGTCGCGCGGATGGGAGAGGCCCTTCAGCGCCGCCTCCTCCTCGGTGCCGGGCACGAACACGTTGTGCTGCCAGGCCCAGATCGGCACGTCGCCGTGGGCCGCGCGCAACGGCGCCACGTGGTCGGCGGCCGAGGTGAGGAAGATCGCGTCGAACCCGCCGGGCAGGCTGCCGCTCCAGCGTTCCTGCACCAGCCCGCGGCGCGGGCCGGGGCGCGAGGTGCCGGTGAAGAGCGCCACGTCGTGCCCGCGCTTGGCCAAAGCAAGCGCCAGATAGATCTGGGCCGATTCCGAGCCGGGCAGCGGGGCCTCGAACGGCGTGTCGACGTCGTAGTCGTGCGACGGGTTCGGATTGACGAAGGCGATTTTCATCCAGCCGTTGATAGCGCGATCCTCGCGGGCCCGCTAGAGTTGCCTTCGAGGAGAAGCACGCATGGCCCTGCATTTCACGCCCGACGAATTCGCCGCCCGGCGCGCGCGCGCCGCCGCATCCCTGCAGGCCCGCGGCCTCGACGGGCTGCTGATGTTCCGGCAGGAAAGCATGTACTACCTGACCGGCTACGACACGTTCGGCTACGTGTTCTTCCAGTGCCTCTATCTGGGGGCGGACGGGCGCGTCATGCTGCTGACGCGCGCCCCCGACCTGCGCCAGGCGCGCCACACCTCGACCGTCGAGGATATCCGCATCTGGGTCGACCGCGACGGGGCGAACCCGGCCAAGGAGCTTCGCGACATCCTCGCGGGCTTCGGGCTGACGGGCCGCCGGCTGGGGGCGGAATACGATGCCTACGGCCTCACCCACGCCAACGGCCGGAAGCTGGAGGCCGCGTTCGACGGTTTCGCCAAGCTGGTCGACGCGTCGGACCTCGTCACGCGGCTGCGCGTCGTGAAATCCGCGGCCGAGATCGCGCACGTGCGCCGCGCGGGCGAGTTGGCCGACCTCGCCCTCGATGCCGCGCACGCGACCATCGCCCCCGGGGCCTTCGAGGGCGACATCCTCGCGGCGATGCATGGGGCGATCTATCGCGGCGGCGGCGACGATCCGGCCAACGAATTCATCATCGGCTCGGGGCGCGATGCCCTGCTGTGCCGCTATTTCAGCGGCCGCAAGCATCTGGGCGCCGAGGACCAGATCACGCTGGAATTCGCCGGCGTCCATCGCCACTACCACGCGTGCCTGATGCGCACGATCCCGGTCGGGCGCGTCTCCGACCTGCACCGGCGCATGCACGCCGTCTGCCTCGACGCCCTCGACGCGTGCCGGGTGGCCCTCAAGCCGGGCGAACCCATCGGCCGGGTGTTCGAGGCCTATGCGCGCACCTGCGATGCCGCCGGCATGGGCGAACACCGGCTCAATGCCTGCGGCTATTCGCTGGGCACCACGTTCGCCCCCAACTGGATGGACTGGCCGATGTTCTACGCCGGCAACCCCGCCATCGCCGAGCCCGACATGGTCTTCTTCCTCCACATGATCCTGATGGATTCGGCCAGCGGCACGGCGATGTGCCCGGGCGTGACGGTGCGCGTCACGCAGACGGGCAACGAACTCCTCTCCGCCCGCCCGCTCGATTTGGTGTCGCGCTAGAGCACCGGGGCCGGGAAGAACACGCCGCCGAACAGCAGGTAGGAGATCAGCAGCGTCCAGAAGACGTTGATCGTCTGCGCGGCGACGAAGGCGAGGGCGGGCCTGCCGCCGCCGGCCGAGACGAGATCGACGAAGCGCGTTTCGAGCCCGATGCACACGAAGGCGAGCGCGAACCACCAGACGCGCAGTTCGCCCAGCACGCTTTTGGTGCCCGCGACCGGGGCGGGATCGAGCAGGAACGAGAAGACCAGCGACACGGCCGTGAAGCCGATGACGAATTTCGGGAAGCGGTCCCAGATCACGCGCGCACTCGGGCGCTGGCCCGTCGCCTTCTGGTCCTTGAGCGCCCACCAGATGGCGAGGGCGAAGGCCGCGATCCCGATCAGCGAGTTCTGCGAGAACTTGACGATGATGCCCGTCTTCATCGCGGTCTCGCCGATCAATGCACCCGCCGCCACGACCGAAGCGCTGGTGTCGAGCGTGCCGCCCAGCCACGCCCCCGCCACCGTCTCGTCCATGCCGGTCACCTTGGCGATCCACGGCATCGCGACGATCATGGGGACGGCGACGACGAGGACGAGCGAGGTGACGTAGGAGAGCTTCTTCTTGTCGCCCTGGATGGCGCCGCACGCGGCGATGGCGGCCGACACGCCGCAGATCGACACGGCCGTAGACAGCATCGCGGCGAACTCGTCGTCCACGCCCAGGCGCCGGCACAGCCAGAAGCACGCGTACCAGACGACGAACACGACGAGCAGCGCTTGCGCGATCCCCAATGCGCCCGCCTGCAGGATCTCGTCGAACAGCAGGCCGGCACCCAGGATCACGAGGCCGGTCTTGACGAAGAATTCGGTCTGCACGGCGGGCCTGAGCCAGTCCGGCAGGCCCAGGAAATTGCTGATCGCAAGGCCGAGGGCCAGCGACAGCACGATGTATTCGATCCCCCAGTCGACGAAGAGGCCGTTGCCCGCCGCCACGCGCGCCAGCCACGCCAACGCGAACACCGCCGGGAAGGCGAGCACGAAGGGCACGATGCGCCCGCCCATCAGGGCGATCCCCGCCACGGCGAAGACGAGCAGCCCCGCCCCCACCCACAGCACGCGCGTCAGGTTCTCGGCCGCGAAGACCCGGGCGGGCCCGTCGGCCGCGGCATGGCCGCGCACTTCCGAGCCCAGCGCCCCGGCAAGCGTGCGCCCGCCGAGGGAAGCAAGCCGGCCCGCCGCCGCCGCGATCCCGGCGCGGTCGCCGGCGGAAAACGCGTCCTGCAGCCCGCGCGCGAGGCCCGCCGTCTTCGCGTCGCCCGCCGCCCGGGCATCGGCGCCGATCGTTTCCAGGGCCGCGTTCCAGCCCGGCACCGACGCCGCGATCTGCTGCTCGGTCGTCCAGCGGAAGGACGTGACGATGCCGCCAAGCCCGGCGAATTTCCACGCGAAGGCCGCCAGCACCGCGGCGAGCACCGCGAGCCCCACGACGACCGAGGTCCAGTCCTCGCTCAGCCGCCTTGCGGATGCAGGGGCGGCAGGTGCGCCGGAAAGGACCGCCGTATCGTTCGCCATGGTTCGTCTCCGTCCGCTCTGTTTCGACGGTCCGAGCGATACAAGCCTGCATGGCAGGGCCGCAAATGAGTTTAGTTGCGCGACACGCATAGAAATTCTTTACCAACGCGCGCTATTGTGCGGGCAGCGATGTTCACCCTCGACCCCCGCTCCATCATCTTCGTCCTTCTCCTCGTCACGGCGGGGCTCGCCGTGCAGCTCGTGCTGACCGCGCGCAAGCGGCCGGGCGACGCGTCGATGCGCTGGTGGACGGGGGCCGCCGTCCAGGGCGTGGCCGGCATCCTGCTGATCGTCGCGCGCGGCATGGCCCCCGACTGGGTGTCGATCTGGCTTGCCAACACGGTCATCGCGTCGATGTACCTCACCGTCTGGCTGGGCTTGCGCGCCTTCGACGGGCGGCCCGTCCCGCTGCGCGTGGCGCTGGCGCTCCTGGCCGCCTTCGCGGCCGCCTTCGGCGCCATGTATATCGACGGGGCCGGCCTCACGATGCGGATCGTCTTCGTCTCGCTCGGCAGTTCGGGCTTGTGCGCGCTGACGGTGCGCGACCTCGCGCGCGACCGCACCCTGCCCTCGCGCCTCTTCGCCACCGGCCTGCTCGGCACGCAGGCCACATTGTTCGCGGTGCGCGCGGGCGCCACGTGGCTCTTCCCGCCCGGCGCCGACTTCATGCAGCCCGACTCGCTGCAGATCGCCTTCCTGATCCTGCAGGTGTTCTTCGCACCGCTGTGGATCGTCTCGCTGCTGGCGATGACGGGCGAACGCGCGCAGGCCCATCTCGCCGCCGCGCTGGTCGAGCAGCAGCACGCCAGCGACGCCAAGTCCGAATTCCTGCGCCGCCTCGCGCACGAGGTGCGCACGCCCTTGGGGGCGGTCGCGGGTTTCGCCGACCTCATCCGCGAGACGACGACGAACCCGCAGACGCGCACGCAGGCCGGCCACATCCTGACGGCCACCGGGCATGTGATCGAGCTCAGCGACGAGCTTCTCGACCTCGCGCGCATCGAGGCGCGCAAGGTGACGCTCGATCCGCGCGACATCGACGTCGCCACCGCCGTGCACGAGGTGCTGGCGATGCTGCGCACGATCCTCGAGACGCGGCGCATCCGCGTGGCGCTGGTCACACCCACGCCCTTGCGCCTCCACGCCGACCCGCGCCACCTGCGCCAGATCCTGCTCAACGTGCTGGGCAACGCGGCGAAGTTCGGGCGCGACGACGGCCATGTCGAGGTCCGCATCGAGGCCGACGAGACCGGGGCGCGCATCGTCATCGCCGACGACGGCCCGGGTATTGCCGCGTCCGATCCCGCCTCGCTGTTCGAGCCCTTCGCGCGCGGCGAAAGTTCCACCGGCATCGAGGGCAGCGGCCTCGGCCTGCCGATCGTCAAGGGACTGGTCGAAGCACACGGCGGGCGCGCGTCCATCGAGAGTGCACCCGGCCAGGGCACGACGATCCGCCTGCATTTCCCGCCCGAGCGGGTGCGGCAGGGCTAATCACAAAAGTCGTGGATGCCCGGCATGCGCCGGGCATGACGGGTTCTGCTTTTTCCGTCATGCCCGGGATTGTCCCGGGCATCCACGACTTGACACGCGCTCAATTGATAGGTATATTATCCTTCAACAAGCACCGTAATTCATACTGTTGGAGGCATATCATGACACAAGATTCCTATCCGCTCAAGACCCGCAAGCCGCTCGACTGGGCGCTCGCGGCCGAGATGCTCGCCGAGGGCTGCTCGACCTCGCATGTCGCCGGCAAGATCGGCACGACCCGCCAGAATGTCTGGAAGGTGATGAAGGATTCCGACGCGTTCCGCAAACGCTTCGCCGCCAACCGCGCACGCAGCCTCAGCGAGGCGGGCGCCATCATCGACGGTCTGCGCAGCGAAGTCGCCGAGACGCTCAAGCGCGAGGTGATGGCAGGCAATATCCGCGTCACGCTGTGGCTTGCCGACCGGCTCGGCCTGGTCGGCCGCACCTTCCCCGAACGGCCGCGCGCGGAAGATCCGCCGATGGCCGATCCGGATTGCGAACTCGTCCTCGACGACGCGGTTTTGCCGTCAACGTCAACGGACGAAAGCGGGGAAAATCAGCGGCTTGACCCGTTGACGGTCAACTCCCGTCAACAAGCCTCACCTCACCCGCCCAGCGAAACCGCACCGCTTGCGGCGAACGATTCGATCTCGGCGGCGGAAAATCCGATCTCGCCCAGCACTTCGCGCGAATGCTGGCCCAGCAGCGGGGCCGCACGCGTCACTTCCGCCGGCGTATCGGAGAATTTGACCGGCGCACCCAGCGTCTTCACGCGGCCGAGGACGGGATGATCGGTCTCGACCACCATCCCGCGCGCCCGCGTCTGCGGATCGGCGAGCATCTCGCCGATCGACAGCACGGGCCCGGCCGGCATGCCCGCCTTCTCGAATATGGCGAGCCATTCGGCCGTCGTGCGCGTGCGCAAATGCGGGTCGAGGGCGGCGACGAGCGCGGCGAGATTGGCCATGCGCGCCGCGTTGTCGGCAAAGCGTGGATCGGCGGCGAGTTCGGGTGCGTCGAGGCAGGCGACCAGCTTCAGCCACGCCGCCTGGTTGGCCGCCCCGACATTGATCCAGCAATCCTTCGTGGCGAAGGCCTGGTAGGGCGCGTTGAGCGGATGGGCCGAACCCAGTGCACCGGGCGAAATCCCCGTGGCAAGGGCGATCGCCGACTGCCAGAAGGTCTGCACGATGCCCGCCTCGAACAGCGAGGTGTCGACAAGCTGGCCTTTGCCCGTCGCGTGGCGCGCCTGCAGCGCACCAAGGATGCCCATCGCCGCGAGGATGCCCGCGGTGATGTCGCTCACCGGCGCGCCGACCTTGACGGGAGCGCGCCCCGGCCCCTCGCCCGTGATGCGCATCAGGCCCGACATGCCCTGCGCCACCAGATCGAAGCCGCCGCGCGCGGCATAGGGCCCGGTGCGCCCGAAGCCCGACAGCGAGCAATAGACGAGCCGCGGATTGAGCGCATGCACCGCGTCCCAGCCGAAACCGAGCCTGTCGAGCGTGCCCAGCCGGTAGTTCTCGATCAGCACGTCGGCATTTCCGAGCAGGCGGCGCAGCACCGCCTTGCCCGCGTCCTGCTTGAGATCCAGCGCGATCCCCCGCTTGTTGCGGTTCATCATCAGATAGGCGGCACTCTCGCTTCCCACGCGCGGCGGCACCATGCGCCGCGTGTCGTCGCCGCCGGGCAGTTTCTCGACCTTGACGACGTCCGCCCCCATGTCGGCCAGCATCAGGCCGGCGACGGGGCCGGCCATGATGTGCGCAAGCTCGACCACGCGCAGGCCGGCAAGGGCGCCCGGCACGGCTCAGCGTCCTTCGAATTTCGGCCGGCGCTTTTCGAGGAAGGCCTTGTAGCCTTCCAGATAGTCGCGCGTGTCGCAGTTGGCGAAGCCTTCGAGATATTCGGCCTTGCTGAGCGGCTTGGTGCTCTTCAGGCGCCGCGCGAACTTCTTGTGCCAGCGGTTGGACAAGGGTGCCCCCGACGCGATGCGGGAAGCCGCCAGATACGCCTCCTCGTCCACCTTCGCGTCGGGAACCACGCGGTTGACCATCCGCTTGTCCTTCGCCTCGGCCGCCCCGAACACGCGCGCCTCCAGCAGGATCTCCAGCGCCGTGGCGCGGCCCACCAGATCGACCAGTGCGGAGAGTTCGGGATACGCCATGATCACGCCGATGCGGTTGATCGGCACGCCGAAGCGCGCCCCCTCGCCCGCGATGCGCATGTCGCACATGCTGGCGATCTCCAGCGAGCCGCCCACGCACAGCCCGTGGATCAATGCCACGGTCGGATGGCGGCATTCGTCGATCGCCTTGAGCGTGGCGTGCATGACCTTGCCGTAGGCGACGGCCATGCGCGTGGTGGCGCGCGTCGTCTCGAATTCGGAAATATCCGCCCCCGGCCCGAAGGCCTTCTCGCCCGCCCCGCGCAGCACGATGCAGCCGATGCCGTCTTCGGCGTCCAGTGCGCGCATCGCCTCGCCGAGCTGCTTCCACAGGGCGCTCGAGATCGCGTTGAGCTTCTCCGGCCGGTTGAGCACGACCGTGACGATGCGGGGGTCGCCCGCGACCGCGCGGTCGACCAGCACTGGATCGCCCGGCAGCGTCGCATAGGGCCCGGTCGGCTTCTTCGCGGGTTTCTTGGCGGCCTTGCGCTTGGCTTTCATCCGGTCACTCCCCTTTGCGCGAGCTTACGCAAAGGGAGCGGCCGATTGAAAGACCCGATGCGGCCTATTTCAGCGGAAGAGGGCGAGCAGCGTCGAGGGCTGCTGGTTGGCCAGCGACAGCGACTGGACGCCGAGCTGGCGCTGGACGGTGCGCGACTGCACCTCGGCCGAGGCCTTGCCGATGTCGGCATCGATCGTGGCGCCGAGCCCGGTCTGGATCGCGTCGACCTGGCTGCTGATGAAGGCGTTCTGCAGGCGCAGCCCCTGCGTGGAGGCGGCGTTGCCCTCGAGCGAGAGCAGGACCGCCTGCGAGAAGGTCTGCAGCGAGGTGAGGGCGAGCGTGGCGGCCGAGGCCGACGTGACCGACGAGGTGTTGAACGTCGTGAAGGCCGCGTTGACCGACGACTGGCTGGGCAGCGACTGCGTGTTGGCGTTGGTGTCGACCAGGAACGTGCGCGCGGCCGAGGCCGACGACAGCAGGTTGACGCCGTTGTAGTTCGCCTGGCTGATGAAGGTGGAGATCTGCGAGGTCATCGCGTTGAAGTCGGCCGTGTAGATCGTGCGCTGGTTGGCGCTGATCGCCCCGTCGGCAAGCTGCGTGGTCTTGGCCTGCAGGTTGCCGATCAGGTTGGAGATGCCGGTGAGTGCCGCGTCGGTCACGGCACCCAGGCCCGTCCCGTTGGTCAGCGACTGCTGCACGGCACCGAAGGCCTGCAGGTTGCCGCGAATACCCTGCGCCACCGAGAAGGTCGAGGCATCGTCCATCGCGTCGGCGACGCGGTAGCCGGTCTGCACCGTCTTCGAGGCGCGGTCGAGCTGGGCACCGGCGGTGCGCAGCGCACTCTGCGCCATCATGGCGGCGACGTTGGTGTTGATCGACTGGGACATGTCCGGACTCCCGAAAGGTTGACGGGAGAACCGCAAGCTTTGTGCCGTGCGCGGCAAAGCCCGCATTTCAACGGGTTAGCGCGAAGCGGTGCGTCTCGCTGGAAACTTATTGCCGGGTGTACGGGGCGCCATCGACGGGCCCCGGCAATTCCTGCCGGGCCGGCAAGAAACACAAAAGTCGTGGATGCCAGCGACAAGCGCGGGCATGACGATTCTCGCTTTTCCCGTCATGCCCGGCGAATGCCGGGCATCCACGACTTTTTTGATTCAGCGCTGGGCGACGCGCTCGGGCAGCTTCTCGATCGCCGTTTCGGGCAGCCAGCCCACGCGGTTGTCGGCCGCGATATGCACGAGCGCCCAGCCGTCGCGCCGGTCGAGCGTCAGGATGCGATGCTCGCCGCGCGCGACCTGGCCCAGGCTCTCGCATACCGACTGCGCGCAGCGGCGCAGCGCGGAAGCCGCCGCAAGCTTGACGCGCACCGGCGGGCCGTAGGCGAGATCGCCGGGTGCGATCAGGCCGGGCGGGCCATGCGGAGCCACACGCGAGACGTCGGCGGCCGCGGCCAGCGGATAATCCTGCGTGGTCTGCAGGGCGACGAAGGCCTGGCCGCCGGGCAGCAGCGCATAGGCTTCGAGCTTGCGGTCCTTGCACGCGGGCAGATGGCCGGCGAAAAGCCGCGCCTGCCAGCCCGCGCGGTCGAGATTGGGATGCACGCTGCGCGCGACATCCGGGCGCGGCTGGTCGACCTGCACCATCGCCACGACCTTGCCGCATGCCCCCACCGCCACATAGGGAATGCGCAGCCCGAGCCCCGGATCGCCGGCCCAGCCCGACACGCGCAGCACAGCACCGTCGTTCTCGGCGGCCATGGAATCGATCCAGCCGGCCGGCGATTTCTGGATGCGCAGGCCCGCGACCGGGATGCCTTGCGCCACCGAATCCACTTCGACGACCGGCAGCGGCGGCGGCTCCGGGGCCTTGGGTTCCTCGACGACGGCGACGGCAACGGGAACCGGCTCGGGTGCGGGTGCGGCGACGGGTGCCGCCGCGACGACGACCGGCGCCGGCGGCAGTGCGAACGTGGCGACCGGCGGGCGCGCGATGGGCTTGCGCGCCGCGGTCTGGCTCAGCACGCCCACCATCGCGGCCCCGCCCACGAGCATCGCCCCGCCCAGATAGACGGTCGAGCGCAGGGCGGCGGTGAAACGGCGGGGCTTCGGGGTGGCGATCGCGGCCATGGGCACCGGATACTTTGGCTTGACGTCGAGCGACTCGGCGTACGCTCTATATTGTATCAAGAGCCTGTGGATAACGTGGATAAGTTTTTGGCGGGCGTCCGGCCAAGCCGCCTTGCGGGCCTGCCGGGCCGGGCCTACAACCGAAAAACCGAGTCATTCCAAGGAGCTTCCATGTCGCCCGAAGAGATTGCCGAGACGACCGCGCGCATCCTGATCGAGACCCGGGCAATCCAGTTCAACGCGACGAAGCCCTATATCTTCGCCTCGGGGCTCGCCAGCCCCACCTATTGCAACTGCCGCAAGCTCATCGGCTTCCCGCGCGCGCGCAACAAGCTGATGGACATGGCCGTCACGACGATCGAGCGCCATGTCGGCTATGCCGGCATCGACGCCGTCGCCGGCGGCGAGACCGCGGGCATCCCCTATGCCGCGTGGATCGCCGAGCGGCTCGAGCTGCCGATGCTCTATGTGCGCAAGAAGCCCAAGGGCTACGGCATGAACGCGCTGATCGAGGGCGACCTCGCCGAAGGCCAGCGCGTGCTGCTGGTCGAGGATCTCGCCACCGACGGCGCTTCGAAGATGCATTTCGTCAACGGCCTGCGCCAGGCGGGGGCGAAGGTCGCGCACGCCTTCGTCGTCTTCCACTACGGCATCTTCCCCGAGGCCATCGCGGGCCTGAAGAAGGAAGGCGTGGACCTGCACGCACTCGCCACCTGGTGGGACGTGCTGAAGGAGACCGAGAAGCAGAAGGTTTATAGTGCTTCCGATCTGGCCGAGGTACGCCGGTTCCTCGAGGCCCCCGTCAAATGGTCGCTGGCGCATGGCGGCGGCGACGGCACCAAGAAGGAAGCGTAGGGCGCCATGCGCCGCGCCGCGCTCCTCGCCGCCGCCCTCCTCGCCCTTGCAGGCACGGCGCACGGCCAGGTCCGCGACACGCTGACCATCGGCATCACGCAGTTCCCGGCCACGCTGCATCCGATGATCGATTCGATGGCGGCGAAGAGCTACGTGCTCGGCATGGCGCGCCGGCCGCTCACCACCTTCGACAAGGACTGGAAGCTCGTCTGCCTGCTGTGCGTCGAGCTGCCGACCTTCGAGAACGGCGGCGCGAAGCGCGTCGCATTGCCCGACGGCAAGGAAGGCAGCGAGGTCACGTTCCGCCTGCAGCCCGACGCGAAATGGGGCGACGGCACGCCGGTCACCGCGAAGGACGCGGTCCTCGCCTGGGACGTCGGCCGCCATCCGCGCACCGGGGTCGCCAGCGGCGAAGGCTACCGGCGCATCCTCAAGGTCGAGACGCCCGACGAAAAGACAGTGGTGTTCACCAACGACCGCGTGACCTTCACCTACAACGACTTCAGCCAGTTCGACCTGCTGCCCGACCATGTCGAGCGCAAGCGCTTCGAGGCCGATCCCGAGACGTACAAGCGGCGCACCGCCTTCGATACCGAGCCTTCGAACCCCGCGCTCTATAACGGCCCCTACCGCATCGCTTCCGTGCAGCCGGGGGCTTCGATCACGCTCGAACCCAACGCGCAGTGGAACGGGGCGAAGCCCCACTTCAAGCGCATCGTCGTGCGCGTGATCGAGAACACGGCCGCCCTCGAGGCCAACCTGCTGTCGGGCAGCATCGACTATGTGGCGGGCGAGCTCGGCTTCACGCTCGACCAGGCGCTGGCGCTGGAGAAGCGGCAGGCCGCGCGCTTCGACTTCCAGTACGTGCCGAGCCTGCTCTACGAGCATGTCGATCTCAATCTCGACATCCCCGCCTTCAAGGACAGACGCGTGCGCCAGGCGCTGCTCTATGCACTCGACCGCGAGGGGCTGGTGCGCCAGCTCTTCGAAGGCAAGCAGCCGGTCGCGCGCTCCTTCGTCAATCCGCGCGATTCGATCTACGCCGCCGACACGCCCGCCTATCCGTTCGACCTCGCCCGCGCGCAAGCACTGCTGGCCGAAGCCGGCTACGACAAGGTCGTCGACGGCGTGCGCCAGAACGCAGCCGGCGAGAAGCTCGCCTTCGAGTTCGGCACCACCGCGGGCAATCGCATCCGCGAGACCGTGCAGCAGGTGCTGCAGAGCCAGTGGAAGCGGGCCGGCGTGGACGTGCGCATCCGCAACGAACCCGCGCGCGTCTATTTCGGCGAAACGCTGCGCCAGCGCCGCTTCCAGCTGGCGATGTACGCGTGGTTCTCCGCGCCCGAAGCGGTGCCGCGCACGACGCTGCATTCCGAGGGCATCCCGACCGAGGCGAACAGCTGGTCGGGGCAGAACCAGCCGGGCCTTGCGGATGCCGGGATGGACGGGCTCATCGACGCGGTCGAGCGCGAGCTCGACGCGAACGCGCGCAAGGCGATCTGGGCGCGCATGCAGAAGCTCTATGCCGACGAGGCCTGGGTGCTGCCGCTCTACTACCGCTCCGATCCGTTCGTGGTGCCCAAATGGCTCGCCGGCATCGAGCCCACGGGCCACCAGTATTATTCGACGCTGCGCGTCGAGCACTGGCATCCGCGATGATCCGCCATGCGGGCGACCGCGCGTTGCAGGGTCTCGTCGTCCTGCTCTTCGCGAGCTTCGCGATCTACATGCTGCTCGGCCTGATGCCGGGCGATCCGATCGACCTGATGGCCTCGGGCAATCCCAACGTCACGCCCGACGACATGCGCCGCCTGCGCGAACTGCACGGGCTCGACCGGCCGCTCACGTCGCGCTATGCCGACTGGCTGCTCGCGTTGCTGCACGGCGATCTCGGCTACAGCCGCATCTTCGCCAAGCCCGTACTCGCGACACTGGGCCCGTATCTCGCCAACACGGCGGCGTTGATGCTCGCGGCCTTTGCCCTCGCCCTCGCCCTCGGCCTGCCGCTCGGGCTGCTTGCCGCCGCACGCCGCGGCGGCTGGCTCGATGCGGCGATCAACGCCTTCGCCTTCGTATCGGCGGCGATCCCGACCTTCTGGCTCGGCCTGCTGCTCATCGTGCTGTTCGCCGTGATCCTCGGCTGGCTGCCGGCAAGCGCCTTGCCCCCGCCGGGCAGCGAGGGCTTCTGGGCGCACGCCAAGGCGCTGGTGCTGCCAGTGACGACGCTCGCACTCGTGGAAGCGGGCGAATATGCGCGCCACATGCGTGCGGCCGCCGGCGAGGCGCTGGCGCAGGACTGGGTGCGCACCGCGCGCGCCAAGGGGGCAAGCGAGCGGCGCGTGCTCGTCCATCATGTCTTGCGCAACGCGCTCGTGCCCGTCGCGACGGTCGCGGCCCTCGGCTTCGGCGGGCTCTTCTCCGGGGCGCTGGTGACCGAGACGATCTTCGCCTATCCCGGCATGGGCAAGCTCATCTACGACGCGATCCTGGCGAGCGACTTCAACCTCGCGCTGGCGTGCCTGCTGATGGCGGCCCTGCTCGTCATCGCGGCGAACTTCGCGGCCGACCTCGTCTACGCCGCCCTCGATCCGCGCATCGGCACGCGCGGGCCGGACGACGGCGCATGAGCCCGCGCACCGTCTTCGCCGCGTGCGTGCTGGGGCTTGCCCTGCTCGCCTCGCTGTTCGCCCCGCAGCTGGCCGCAATGATCGGCCACGATCCCGCTTCGGTCGACCTCCTGCAGCGCTACGCGGCCCCCAGCCTCGCGCACCCGCTGGGGACGGACGAGCTTGGCCGCGACGTGGCGATGCGCCTTGCCTTCGGTGCGCGCGTGTCGCTGACGGTGGGCATCGCCGCCGCCCTTGCCGCCGCGTGCGTGGGCACGCTCGTGGGCCTCGTCGCGGGCTATGCCGGCGGGCGCGTCGATGCCGTATTGATGCGCGCGACCGACGCCGTGCTGTCGTTGCCGGTGTTGCCGGTGCTGATCGTGCTTGCCGCCGTCGATCCCGCGAAGCTCGGGCTTCCCGGCGGCGATGCGGCGGGGCTGTGGCGCATCGTCGCCATCGTCGCCGCG
This sequence comes from uncultured Azospirillum sp., assembly GCA_964416335.1. GTDB lineage: Bacteria > Pseudomonadota > Alphaproteobacteria > CACIAM-22H2 > CACIAM-22H2 > Tagaea. The sequence goes on along the minus strand of CAYQDN010000004.1, from coordinate 10,459 downwards.
TTCGGCTGGCCGAAGGTCGCACGCCTCGTGCGCGCGGCCACGCTGGCGCTGCGCGCGCGCGACTTCGTGCGCGCGGCCGAGGCGATGGGGGCGGGCCCGCTGCGCGTCGCCTTCGTGCATATCCTGCCCAACTGTGCGGCCCCCATCCTCGTGGCGACGGCATTGGCCGTCGGCGGCACGATCCTGTTCGAGAGCGTGCTCTCCTTCCTCGGCCTCGGCATCCAGCCGCCGCTGCCGAGCTGGGGCAACATGCTGACGGGCGCCCAGGAGACGATCTGGCAGGCACCGTGGCTTGCCCTGTGGCCGGGGCTCGCGATCCTGCTGACCGTCGCGGCGATCAACCTCGTCGCCGACGACCTGCAGGACCGGCTCGACCCGCGCCGCTAATGCGACATGAACACCGGCAACGTCATGTGGTCGAGAACGTGGCGCGTGGCACCGCCGAAGAAAGCCTCGCGCGTGCGGCTGTGGCCGTAACCGCCCATCACCAGCAGGTCGGCCCCGAGATCCGCCGCACGGTTGAGAAGCGCGTCCCCGATGACAAGCTCGCCGGTGTAGGTGGTGCTCGACGTGACCTTGACGCCGTGGCGTGCGAGATGAAGTGCGATGTCCGCACCCGGGATGCGGTGCGCCGTGCCCGCGGGATCGGCACTCAGCACCGTCACCTGGCGCGCGGTGCGCAGGATGGGCAGCGCATCCGCGACGGCGCGCGTCGCCTCGCGGCTGCCGTTCCACGCGCACAGCACGTTGCGCCCGACACTTGCATAGGTGCCCGCCGCGGGTACGAGCAGGATCGGCCGGCCCGAGCCGAACAGCAGCGCTTCGATGGTGCGCGTCTGGTCGTCGTTGTCGTCCGCCTGCCCGACGACCGTCACGTCGGCATAGCGCGAATGCAGGAGCAGCAGCGCTTCGGGCGAACCCTCGACGACGCGGCATTCGATGGCGCAGCCTTCGCTGCGTGCCAGTGCGGCGACGCGCGTCGACAGGCGCTTGGCCGTGTCGGCCGCCATCTTGCGCCACGAGTCGAAGAAGATCTCGCCCACTTCCGCACGCACCGCACTGGGCAGCCGCGGCGGCTCCTGCGCCACCAGGGCCACCAGATGCGCCCCGCTGTCGCGCGCGAAGCGTGCCGCGAAGGCGAGCCGGGCTTCAGCACCCGGTGTCTCGTCGTACTGGACCAGCACGTCGCGGAACCCCGCACCGGCAAGCGATGCCGACGGCTTGTCGAGAATTTCAACCGCACCCATGGCGTTCTCCCTTTCGGATCGGATGGTTCGATGGTGGGCCCGAAGCGGGCCGGTCGCCATGATCCAGGTCAAAACCGGCCGCACTGGCATCGCGGACCGGAATGGGATAGCAAAGTCTTGAGGTTGCAGGAGCAATGGCGATGGTGACGACGTCCGGGCCGGTCGTGCCCGTTATCCTCTCCGGCGGTGCCGGCACGCGGCTGTGGCCGCTGTCGCGCGAGCTCTATCCAAAGCAGCTCCTCGCCCTCGCCGGCCCGCGCACGATGATCCAGGAGACCGCCGCGCGCGCGGCAAGCGCACCGTTCGGCGCACCCATCGTCGTGTGCAACGAGGAGCACCGCTTCATCATCGCCGAACAGTTGCGCGAGATCGGCATCGCGCCGCGCGCCATGCTGCTCGAGCCGGTGGGCCGCAACACCGCCGCCGCCGCGGCCGCCGCGGCCAAGCTGCTCGACGCGCACGAGACGATGATGCTGCTGCCGTCCGACCATGTGGTGCGCGACGAAGCCGCCTTCGCCGCCGCCGTCGCGACGGCGTGCATGGCCGTCGCTTCCGGCCGGCTCGTCACGTTCGGCATTTCGCCCGAAGCACCCGAGACGGGTTACGGCTACATCAGGCGCGGGGCGGCACTCGCCGGCATCGCCGGCGCCTTCGCGGTCGACCGCTTCGTCGAGAAGCCGGACCTCAAGACCGCCGAGGGCTATCTTGCTTCCGGCGACTGGGCGTGGAACTCCGGCATGTTCCTCTTCACCGCCGGCACGTTCCTTTCCGAGCTCGCGTCGTTCGAGCCCGCGATCGTCGAGGCCGCCGCCGCCGCACTCGCCGCCGCCACGCGCGATCTCGACTTCATCCGCCTCGACAAGGACGCCTTCGCCAAGGCGCCGTCGAAGTCGATCGACTATGCCGTGATGGAGCGCACGAAGAAGTCGGCCGTGGTCCCGGCCCGCCTCGGCTGGTCGGACGTGGGGGCGTGGAACGCGCTGTGGGAGATCGGCACGCGCGATGCCGCCGGCAACGTCACGCAAGGCGACGTCATCGTCGCCGACACGACCAACTCGTACCTGCGCAGCGAGGACCGGCTGCTGGCCGCGGTCGGCGTCGACAATCTCGTCATCGTCGCGACCAAGGACGTCGTCATGGTCGCCGACAAGGACCGCGCGCAGGACGTGAAGCAGATCGTCGACCGGCTGAAGGCGGCCGGGCGCTCGGAAGCGACCGCACACCCGGTCGTCTACCGGCCGTGGGGCACCTACCAGACGGTCGATCTCGGGCCCCGCCACCAGGTCAAGCACATCATGGTGAAGCCGGGTGCGAAGATCTCGCTGCAGAAACATGCGCAGCGCGCCGAGCACTGGGTCGTGGTCAGCGGCAACGCGCGCGTCACGCGCGACGAGGACGTGCTGATGCTGCGCGAGAACATGTCGGTCTACATCCCCGTCGGCTGCGTGCACCGGCTGGAGAATATCGGCACCGAGCCCCTGCGCATCGTCGAGGTGCAGTCGGGCAGCTATCTGGGCGAGGACGATATCGTGCGGCTGGAAGACAGCTACGGGCGGAAATGACGATGCAGATCACCGCACGCGACATCGACGAAGCCGCCGCACGCATCAAAGGCAGCGTGCTGCGCACGCCCACGCTGCGCTCGGGCACCCTCTCGCAGATCGCGGGTGCCGACGTCTGGATCAAGTTCGAGAACCACCAGTACGTCGCCTCGTTCAAGGAGCGCGGTGCGCTCAACAAGCTTGCCCAGCTTTCCGAGAGCGAGCGTGCCCGCGGCGTCATCGCGATGTCGGCGGGCAACCACGCGCAGGCGGTGGCGTATCACGCAAGCCGCCTGGGCATCGCCGCCACCATCGTGATGCCCCGGGCGACGCCCAATTCCAAGGTCGCGCGCACGCGCGACCACAATGCGCGCGTCATCCTCGAAGGCGACACGCTGGCCGAGTCCGCTTCCTTCGCGCGCGCACTCGCGGCCAAGGAAAGCCTCGTCTTCGTCCATCCCTACGACGATCCGGCGATCATCGCGGGGCAAGGCACGCTCGCACAGGAGATGCTCGCCGACGTGCCGGAACTCGAAGCGCTGGTGATCCCGGTCGGCGGCGGGGGCATGATCGCGGGCTGCACGATCGCCGCACGCGCCATCAACCCGCGCATCGACATCTACGGCGTCGAGGTCGAGGCCTTCGCGGCGGCCGCCCAGCGCAAGGCGGGCAAGCACATCCATACCGGCGGGCCGACCATCGCCGAGGGCATTGCCGTCGCCGACATCGGCACGCTGTGCTGGCCGACGATCGAGCGCGACGTGCGCGAAGTGCTGGTCGTCGACGAGCTGGAGGTCGAGCGCGCCATCGTGCTGCTGATCGAGATCGAGAAGACCGTCGCCGAAGGGGCCGGTGCGGCCGGGCTTGCCGCCGTGCTTGCCCATCCCGACCGCTTCCGCGGCCGCAAGATCGGCCTCGTGCTGTGCGGCGGCAACATCGACACGCGCGTGCTGTCGAGCGTGCTGGTGCGCGGGCTGGCGCGCGACGGGCGGCTCTTGCGCCTGTCCATCGACATCGCCGACAAGCCGGGGGCACTGGGCGACCTTGCGCAGCGCATCGGCAGCTCGGGCGGCAACATCGTCGAGATCGAGCACCAGCGCATCTTCACCGAGAAGTCGGCCAAGAGCGTGACGATCGAGACGATGGTCGAGGTCGTCGACCGCGCGGCGGGCGAGCGGCTGGTCGTCGATCTGGGCGAAGCGGGCTATCCGACCAAGCACCTCTAGCGCGCGACCCAGCCCCCGTCGACGGGCAGGGCCAGCCCCGTGATCTGGTCGGCGGCGGGCGAACACAGGAACGCGACGAGTTCGCCCAGCGCGTCGACCGAGACCCACGCGTTCGAGGGCTGCTTGTCTTCCAGCAGCTTGCGCAAGCCCTCTTCGGGCGTCAGGCCCAATTTGTCGGCGAGAATCTTGGCCTGCGCCTTCGTGCCGTCGGTCCCGGTCCAGCCAGGGCAGAAGGCGTTGCAGGTGACGCCGCTGCCGGCCGTTTCCAGTGCGAGCGCCTTGGTGAAGCCGACCAGCGCATGCTTGGCCGCGACATAGGCCGACTTGTCGACCGACGCGACGAGGCCCTGCACCGAGCTCATGTTGACGATGCGGCCCCAGCCTTTCGCGCGCATGTGCGGCAGCACGGCCCGGCTCATCAGGAACGAGGACGTCACGCCGACGTCGAGGATGCGTCGCCACGTCGCCGACGGGAATTCCTCGACGGGTGCGATGTGCTGCGGGCACGAGATGTGGACGAGGATGTCGACCGGCCCGACCCGCGCCATCATCGCGAGCAACGCGGCCTCGTCGGCAAGGTCGCAGACATGCGCGCCGGTGTCGCCCGCCTTCGCGGCATGGCGGTGGACCTTCGCGCCGCGCGCGTCGAGGGCGCGCACGATGGCCGCCCCGATGGGCGTATCGGCATCGTCGACGAAGGCGGTGCGGCCGGAGAGGCTCATCTCGCAGCCAGGGCGAGATCGCGGTCGAGGAAGTGGATGCGGTCCTGGCCCCAGTAGATGCGGCCCTCCCAGAAATAGGTCGGGGCGCCGAACACGCCGCGCTCGATCGCATCCTTCGTGTTCGCGGCATAGGCGGCGACGGTGGCGGGTGCCTCCTCCGCCTTCACAAGCGCCGCCCCGTCGAAGCCGTTCTCGTCGGCGATGGCCTTGCGCGTCGCGGGCAGCGAGATGTCGCGCTCCTCGGCCCACAGGGCACGCAGGATCGCGTGCGAGAGCAGGTGCGCGTCGAGCCCGGCGCCTTGTGCCGCGATCACCATGTGGCCGGCGGGCTTGTTGTCGGTCGGATAGAATCTGGGCTTGAGATTGAGCTTCATGCCCAGATACGTGCGCCAGCGGTCGAGCTCGATCGCGTGATAATCCTGCCGGGGCTGTGGGCGCGTGCGCAGCGGGATGCCGCCGGTCTGCGGCACGACGACCATGAAATCGTAGGGACGCAGGACGAGCTTGGCTTTGTGCCGGCGCATGACGTCCTGGATCTGCGGGCCCGCGAAATAGGCCCAGGGCGAGGATAGTGAATAGAAGCACTCGACGGTCGGCTGCATGGCTGGTCTTCTCCGGCGGAACGGGTGCAAACGTGCAATGCGATTGCGTGCCCGCGCAAGCGCGATGTTAGGATGCCGCCCATGCAGGACGGGATGCATCCGCCGGGGCTCGAGGAACTGTCGCACGAGGTGTCGCGCCAGAACGGCCGGCTCAACTATCCGCCCGCGCGCTGGACGGCCCCCGTCGCCGCCCCCGACGGTAGCCGCGCACTCGACGTCGCCGTCGTGGGTGCCGGCATGTGCGGGATCACGCTGGCCCACGCGCTCAAGCGCGAAGGCATCCACGACATCGCCCTGTTCGACGAGGCCCCCGCCGAGCGCGAGGGCCCGTGGATCGGCTTCGCGCGCATGGAAACGCTGCGCAGCCCCAAGCACCTGACCAGCCCCGACATGGGCGTGCCCGCGCTCACCTTCCGCGCCTGGTACGAAGCACAGTTCGGCATCGCGGCGTGGAACGCGCTCTACAAGATCCCGCGACCGATGTGGCACGACTATCTGGTCTGGCTGCGCCGCACGCTCGACCTGCCGGTCGTCAACGATTCGCGCGTGACGAAGATCGTCCCCGCCGGCACGCTGTTCCGCGTCGAGATCGCGGGACGCCCACCCGTCCATGCGCGCAAGGTCGTGCTCGCCACCGGCCGCGGTGCGGCCAAGTGGCCCGCCTTCATCGACCGGGCTTCACTCGGGCCCGTCATCGCCCATTCGAGCGACCCGGTCGATTTCGACGCGTTGCGCGGCAAGCGCGTGGCGGTCCTCGGCGGCGGCGCTTCGGCGTTCGACAATGCGGCGACAGCGCTCGAAGCCGGTGCCGCCGACGTGCGCCTCTATATCCGCCGGCCGCATCTGCCGCAGATCAACAAGTTCAAGGCGATGGGCTATTCCGGTTTCCAGCGCGGCTTCGCCCTCCTGCCCGACGCCGCGCGCTGGCGGCTGATGCGCCATGCCTTCGCCTGCCAGGTGCCGCCGCCGCACGAGTCGGTCCTGCGCTGCACGAAGCATGCGGCCTTCTCGATGCATGTTTCCGCGCCGTGGCAGCGCGTGACGCGCGACGGGGCGGGGCTCGCGATCCAGCTGCCCGCGCGCGTCGATGCCGCCGACTTCGCCATCGTGTGCACGGGCTTCGGCGTCGACCCCGCCGAGCGGCCGGAGATCGCACACCTTGCCCGCCACATCGCGCGCTGGCACGACCGCTACGTTCCGCCGGCCGCGCTTGCCGACGGCGAACTCGCGCAGTTCCCCTATCTCGACATCCGCTTCGCCTTCGTCGCGCGCGAGCCCGCGGCGGCCCCGTGGCTCGCCGATTTGCACGCGTTCAACTTTTCGTCCACGCTGTCCCACGGCCTGCTGTCGGGCGACATCCCGGCACTGGGCGTCGGGGCGGCACGGCTTTCGCAGGCGATCGTCGTGGACCTGTTCGCGGCCTCGCTCGACGCCCACGAGGCCGACCTGCGCCGGCTCGACGACCGCGAGCTTGCCCCAACGCCGTTCTTCGTTCCCCCGGAACTACGAGGAGACCCAGCCCCATGAACCGCCTCGCTTCGCTCGCCCTTGCGGCGGCACTCGTCGCCGGCCCCGCATTCGCCCAGGAAACGCCGAGGCGCGGCGGCACGCTCAACTTCTCGATCGCGTTCGAGCCGCCCACCTACGACTGCCACGCCGCGACGACGTTCGCCGTGCTGCACGCGGTCGCCCCGCATTATTCGACGCTGCTGAAGTTCGACCTCGCGAAGTATCCGGAAGTCGCCGGCGATCTCGCCGAGCGCTGGACGGTCGCCCCCGACGGCAAGACCTTCACCTTCAGCCTGCGCCCGAACGTGAAGTTCCACGACGGCAGCCCGATGACCTCGGAAGACGTCAAGGCGAGCTACGAGCGCATCATGAACCCGCCGGCCGGCGTGGTCTCGGTACGCAAGGGCGAGCTTGCCGACATCGCGGCGATCGAAACGCCGGATCCGCGCACGGTCGTCTTCCGGCTGCGCGACGTCAACGCCTCGATGCTGGGCTTCTTCGCCTCGCCCTGGAACTGCATCTATTCGGCGGCGAAGCTGAAGGAGGACGGCAACTTCCCGGCCAAGAACATCCTGGGCACCGGCGCCTTCCGCTTCGTCGAGCATGCGCGCGGCTCGCATTGGGTGGGCCAGCGCTTCGACGGCTATTTCCGCGAGGGCCGGCCCTATCTCGACGGCTTCCGCGCGGTCTTCATGGCGCAGGCCTCGGCGATCACCAACGCGCTGCAGGGCGGCGCCATCCACGCCGATTTCCGCGGGTTCACGCCGGCCGACCGCGAACGCCTCACCGCCACGATGGGCGACAAGGTGCGCTTCGAGACGGCCGACGAGATGGTCAGCATCCTCGTCAGCTTCAACACCGAGAAGGCGCCCTATTCCGACCCGCGCGTGCGCCGCGCGCTGTCGCTGGCGGTCGACCGCTGGGCGGGTTCGCAAGGCCTGCGCCGCACCTCGCGGCTGGCGAGCGTGGGCGGCATCTTCCGCCCCGGTTCGCCGTCGGCCGCGAGCGAGGCCGAATTGCAGGCCTCGACCGGCTACGGGCGCGACATCGCAGCCGCGCGCGCCGAGGCGCGCAAGCTGCTGCAGGACGCGGGCGTGGGCAATCTCAGCTTCGCGCTGATCAACCGCAACCAGCCGCCTTATACGGAGGCGGGCGTCTATCTCGTCGACCAGTGGCGCCAGATCGGCGTGACGGTCGAGCACCGGCAGCTCGAGATCGCGCAATGGTCGGCCGCCCTTACCAGCGGCAATTTCGACGTGATCATCGATTTCACCAACGACTATGTCGACGACCCGTCGCTGGCGCTGGTGAAGTATCTGAGCTTCGACAAGTCGCCGACCAACGGCAGCCGCGTCATCGACCGCACGCTGGACGGGCTCTACGAGCGCCAGCTGCGCACGATGGATGCCGGCGCCCGCCGCGCCCTGCTGCGCCAGTTCGAGACGCGCGCGTTGGGCGAGGCCTACAGCGTGCCGCTGCTGTGGGTGCAGCGCATCGTGGCGCTGAACGCCGACGTGCGCGGCTGGCGCATCTCGCCGTCCAACTCGCTGGGGCAGGACCTGACGGACGTGTGGCTGGCGAAATGACCTAGACGCCGGCGAGGTCGGGCAGCCGCCCTTCCTCGACCGCGTGGCAGGCGACCGTGGCACCGGTCGGTGCCGGCCGTGCCGCGGGAACCTGCGTGCGGCAGCGTTCGTCGGCGAACGGGCAGCGCGGATGGAACGTGCAGCCCGACGGCGGATCGATCGGGTTGGGCACTTCGCCCGCCACCGGCGTGCGCGGCCGGCCCGCCATTTCGAGACCGGGGGTGGCGTCGAGCAGCATGCGCGGTTAGGCGCGCTGGGGGCGGGCGAACAGCGCCTTCAAGTCGCCGACCTCGACCAGATTGCCCAGATACATGACGCCCACGCGGTCGGAGATGTAATAGACGACCGCGAGATTGTGGCTGATGAACAGGTACGTGAGCCCGAGCTCGCGCTGCAGGTCCTTCATCAGGTTCAGGATCTGCGCCTGCACCGACACGTCGAGGGCCGAGGTCGGCTCGTCGCAGACGAGGAACTCGGGGTTCGAGGAAAGGGCGCGCGCGATCGAGATGCGCTGGCGCTGCCCGCCGGAGAATTCGTGCGGGTACTTCTCGCGGTCGGCGGGCGCGAGGCCGACCTGGCGCAGCAGCTCGTCCACGCGCCTGCCGATTTGCGCCGGATCGGACATCAGCCCGTGCACGACGATGGGCTCGGCGACGATCTTGCCCACCCGCCAGCGCGGATTGAGCGAGGCGTAGGGATCCTGGAAGATCATCTGGAAGCGCTTGCGCACGCGCTCGATCTCGGCGCGCGAGTCCAACTTCGCCATGTCGGTGCCGTCGAACTCGATCGAGCCCGCCGTCGGCCGGTAGAGCCCGACGACGAGGCGGGCCACCGTCGACTTGCCGCAGCCGGACTCGCCCACCAGCGACAGCGTCTCGCCCTTGCGGATCTGGAAATCGATGCCGTCGACCGCGCGCAGCACCTGCGTGGGCTGGCCTTCGATCAGCCGGTTGAGCAGCGGCTTCGACACGTCGAAATGCCGGGCGAGACCCTTTGCGGCAACCAGCGGTGCGCTCATTCGGCGGCCGCCTTGCGCGCATCGTCGTAGAGCCAGCACGCGACCTTGCTGGCGCCGACGGGGATGGGATCGGGCCGCTCGGCCCGGCAGCGGTCGAAAACCTTCGTGCAGCGCGGGTTGAACGCGCAGCCCTGCGGGATCTCGGTAAGGCGCGGCATGGCGCCGTCGATCTGCGCAAGGCGCGCCTCGGCCCCGCCGAGCTTGGGGATCGAGCCCATCAGCCCTTCGGTATAGGGATGGCGCGCGCGGCCGATCACGTCGCGCACCGGGCCGATCTCGGCGATGCGCCCGGCGTACATCACGGCCACGCGGTCGGCCGTCTCGGCGATCACGCCCATGTCGTGCGTGACCAGCATCACGGCGGTCCCGTGCTCGCGGCACAGGCGCTTGATCAGCGTGATGATCTGCGCCTGGATCGACACGTCGAGCGCCGTCGTCGGCTCGTCGGCGACGATCAGGCGCGGATTGGCGCACAGCGCCAGCGCGATCACCACGCGCTGGCGCATGCCGCCGGAGAACTGGTGGGGATAATGGTCGATGCGCCGCTCGGCCGCCGGGATGCCGACATCCTGGAGGAGCTGGATCGCGCGGGCATGCGCGTCCTTCGCCGACAGGCCGAGATGCGTGACGATCGTCTCGACGAGCTGGCGGCCCACCGTATAGAGCGGGTTGAGCGAGGTGAGCGGGTCCTGGAAGACCGCACCGATCTCCTTCCCGCGCACGCGGCGCATCTGCTCGTACGGCAGGCCGTCGATGCGCCGCCCGTCGAGCAGGATCTCGCCGCCCGCGATGCGCCCCGGCGGATCGATGAGCCCGATGATCGCCGCCCCGGTCAGCGACTTGCCGGCCCCGGATTCGCCGACCACGCCGAGCACTTCGCCCGGCGCGATCGAGAACGACACGTCGTCGACCGCGACCAGCGTGCCGCGGCGCGTCGGGAACTCGACGCGCAGGTTGCGGACCTTGAGGAGCGGCTTGCCGTCCATGGCGCTAGCGGAGCCTCGGGTT
>CAYQDN010000003.1:0-148152 GCA_964416335.1 uncultured Azospirillum sp. | reverse complement strand
CGTGCTCGTCGGCGGCTCGACGCGCGTACCGCTGGTGCGCGCGAAGGCCGCCGCCTTCTTCGGCCGCACGCCGCTGGCCGACATCGACCCGGACGAGGTCGTCGCGGTGGGGGCGGCCCTGCAGGCCGAAGCGCTGACGGCGGGTTCCGACACGCTGATGCTCGACGTGCTGCCGCTGTCGCTGGGCATCGAGACGATGGGCGGCATCGTCGAGAAGATCGTCGAGCGCAACACGCCCATCCCGGTGGCGCGCGCGCAGGAATTCACGACCTATCAGGACGGCCAGAACGCCATGGCGATCCACGTCGTCCAGGGCGAACGCGAGATGGTCGACCAGTGCCGCTCCCTCGCGCGCTTCGAGCTCGACGGCATCCCGCCGATGGTGGCGGGCGCGGCACGCATCCGCGTGAGCTTCGCGGTCGATGCCGACGGCCTGCTGTCGGTCACCGCGCGCGAGAACAGCACGGGCCGCGAGGCGCGCGTCGAGGTGAAGCCGTCCTACGGCCTCACCGAGGACGAGATGGCCGCCATGCTGCGCGCCTCGATCGACAATGCCGAAGGCGACATGGAACGCCGCCTGCTGACCGAGGCGCGCGTGGAAGCGCGCCGGGCCATCAACGCGTTGCAGGCGGCCCTCGGCGTGGATGCCGACCTGCTCGACGCGGCCGAGCGGGCCGCCATCGACGCGTCGATCGACACGGTCGAGCGCGCGATGTCGGGCAGCGACCGGCACGCGATCCAGGGGACGGCCGAGGAACTGGAACACAAGACCAAGGCATTCGCCGAACGGCGCATGGACCGCGGCATCCGCAAGGCGCTGGCGGGCCGCAACGTGGCCGAAATCGGCGGCTAGGGAAATCCGAGAAGGACGAAGAGAGAGAACAAGATGCCCAAGATGATTTTCGTGCTGCCCGACGGCACCAAGAAGGAAGTCGAAGCGCCGGTCGGCCTTTCGGTCCTCGAGATCGCGCACCGCAACGACGTGCCGCTCGAAGGGGCGTGCGAAGGCTCGCTCGCCTGCTCGACCTGCCATGTCATCGTCGACAAGGACGATTACGAGCGCCTGCCCGAGGCGACCGAGGACGAGGAGGACATGCTCGACCTCGCCTTCGGCCTGACGCACACCTCGCGCCTGGGCTGCCAGATCACGATCACCGACGAGCTCGACGGCCTCAAGGTCTCGCTGCCGACGGCGACGCGCAACATGATGGTCGACAAGACCTAGGACGGGCGATGAAGAAGCTGCGCTGGACCGACGTCAACGACATCGCGATCGAACTGGAAGACGCCCATCCGGACGTCGACGTCGTGAACCTGCGCTTCACAGACCTGTGGAAGTGGGTCCAGGCGCTGCCGGGTTTCGCCGACGATCCGGCGAAGTCGAACGAGAAGATCCTCGAGGCCATCCAGATGGCCTGGCTCGGGGAACGCGAATGACGACGGAACTTTGGGCCAAGGGCGGGCTTGCCGAACGGCTGGTCGCCGCGTGCGGCCCGGCGTGGAACGTCTATGTCGGCCATGAATTCGTGCGAGCGCTCGGGGCGGGCACGCTGCCGGTCGAATCGTTCCGCCACTATCTCAAGCAGGATTACCTGTTCTTGATGCACTACGCGCGCGCCTGGTCGCTCGCGGTCTTCAAGTCGTCCACGCTTGCCGAGATGCGCAAGGCCAACGGCACGGTCAAGGCGATCCTCGACAAGGAGACGAGCCTGCATGTGGAGTTCTGCCGCGGCTGGGGCCTCAGCGAGGCGGACATGGAAGCCACGCCCGAGGACGACGCGACGATGAGCTATACGCGCTACGTGCTCGACAAGGGTTTCCAGGGCGACCTGCTCGACCTCGTCGTGGCGCTGGCACCCTGCTCGCTCGGCTATGCCGCGATCGGCCGGAAGCTGATCCGCGCCGATATCGCCGCCAATCCCTACCGCGCCTGGATCGAGACCTACGGCAGCGAGGATTTCGCCAAGGTCGCGCGCGCCAATTCCGACGAGATCGACCGGCTGTGGAAGGTGCGCGCCAACGAGGGCCGCTTCGACGACCTGGTCAAGACCTTCGACAAGGCCTGCCGCCTGGAAGCCGCGTTCTGGCAGATGGGGCTCGACGCTTGAACGGACCCGCCGACATCGACCTGCCGGCCGGATCGCGCGTGGTCGTCGCGATGTCGGGCGGCGTGGATTCCTCGGTGACGGCGGCCCTGCTGAAGGAGGCCGGCTACGACGTGGTCGGCGTGACGCTGCAGCTCTACGACCACGGGGCGGCGGCGAAGAAGAAGGGGGCCTGCTGTGCGGGCCAGGACATCCACGACGCGCGCAACGTCGCCGACCGGATCGGCATCGCGCACTATGTGCTCGACTACGAGAGCCGCTTCAAGGAGGCGGTGATCGCCGATTTCGTCGACAGCTACGCGCGCGGCGAAACGCCGATCCCGTGCGTCCAGTGCAACCGCACCGTCAAGTTCCGCGACCTGCTGGCCGTCGCGCACGATCTGGGGGCGGCGGCACTGGCGACCGGCCACTATGCGCGCCGCATCGCCGCACCCGGCGGGGCCGAACTGCACGCCGCCGTCGATCCGGCGCGCGACCAGAGCTATTTCCTGTTCGCGACCACGCAGGCCCAGCTCGATTTCGTGCGCTTCCCGCTCGGCGGCATGCCGAAGAGCGACGTGCGCCGGCATGCCGCACGCTTCGACCTGCCGGTCGCGGCCAAGCCCGACAGCCAGGACATCTGCTTCGTGCCCGACGGCAAGTACCGCGATCTCGTCGAGCGGCTGAAGCCGGAAGCGGCCGTGCCGGGCGACATCGTCGATCGCGACGGCAGGGTTCTCGGCCGGCACGACGGCACGATCGGCTTCACGGTCGGCCAGCGGCGCGGCCTCAATATCGGCGCGCGCGACGCCGACGCCGAACCGCTCTACGTGCTGCGCGTCGAGCCGGCGACGGCGCGCGTCGTCGTGGGACCGCGCGCGGCCCTTGCCGGCCGCCGGCTCACCCTCAAGGACGCGAACTGGCTGGGTGCGCGCCCGGCCGCGAGCACCGCGGCAGCGCGCATCCGCTCGACGACCGAGCCCAAGCCCGCACATTTCGAACGCCATCCCGACGGGTCGGTCTCGGTCGAACTGGACGCGCCGGAATACGGGATCGCGGCCGGTCAGGCGTGCGTCCTCTACGACGGCAGCCGCGTGCTCGGCGGCGGCTGGATCGTCCGGGAAGCGGCCTTGCAGACGGCTTGACTTGGGGGCCCCGGCACCTTAAACGGACCACCTCTTCGGCGGCGTAGCTCAGTGGTAGAGCAGGGGAATCATAATCCCTTGGTCGGGGGTTCAAATCCCTCCGCCGCTACCACCGTTCCCCCCGTAACCGGGGCGGGGCGGGTGGCCTCGGTCATCCCGGGTTCTCCCGCGGTTCGATCGTGATTCGAACAATAAACCCCTGGATTGCCGCCATGCCGGCCTCCCGGGCTTCCGGCACCTCCCCGATCACCGCGCCGAGCCGACCGGTCGGACGGCGTTAGCGGTCCGGGAGGTGTCTGGCAGATCAGTTCGGAATGGCGGCCTCTAGCGGCCTCTCAAATTTCGGCATCCGCTCGTTTGCCAAGCGGCGGCGCGATATCACTGTCCACTGTTTTCATTTTTCACGGATAGTCTAAGTAGAATTTTTGGTGATATCGTCCTCTACAAGCGGGAGGCGAACAGCCGCAGAAAGGCAACCTAGGCCGAGCCCTGAATTCGACACGGCCTTTGTCGTCTTTCCTTTCACCGCACCTGTCTTGTCGTTGTTTGCCCAGAGGGGGAAGTATGTTGAAGAAAGCAGGAATGTTCATCGCGATCCTGATCGCTTTGTCGGCATGTGGCATGAAGCCAATTTACAATGCCGACAACAAGGCAATCCCTGCGTCGGCGCAGCAACTTCCCCCCGAAAAGATCGAGAACTTGATCATCCTTGCCGGACAGTCGCGGGGCTGGAAGTTCACCCGCGAAGGCGTGGGCCATCTGTCCGCCGCACAGGACCAGGCCAAGTATTCGGCGGTGATCGACATCTATTTCGATCAGAAGAGCTATCGGATCGCGTATCGGAAGAGCGCCGGGTTTACCGAGAAGAACGGCATGATCCACGAGCACTATAATTTCTGGATACGCAACCTCGAGAGCGACATCAATACGCGCTTTGCCAATGCGACCATTGCCGGTGCGACCTAGGGGACCAAGGGGCACAGGTTCGAATCCTGCCGCTCCGACCAAATCGATTAAATTGACCAGGGCTCCGGCGGTTCGTCGCCGGGGCCTTTCTTCCGGAAGCTTCGCGCGTAAATCGGTCTGCTGGCTTTATCGTCCTTAGGGCCAAGGGAATGGTGACCCTCTTGTCATGATCACGGCTCTCCTGTTCCTTTTGCCAACTTCCGCGGCCGCTCGGTGCAAAGGCGCCGCGTCTCAGCTCCAGCCGGTGTAGAGGTAACGACTGTATCCCTTCGCCGCTACCATGTTACCTCCCACAAGCCGGCCTTCGGGCGGCCCCTATGGGGCCAATCAACTCACTGATTTTAATGCGTATTTCGATATCCGAGCGGTTCGCGTGGCGGCCCTGCCGCGAGCGGCTTGCCGAAGGCGGCGGCCTGCGCCGGTACGACCCGCTTTCCGATCTGGCACGGCCGGAATACGAGGCGTGGAAGGCCAATCGGAAGAGCTCGCATCAGGATTGACGTTCGCCTTGGCCCGGTTACCCATTGCGGGTCCGGCCGACGCGCGGATGCAAGATATGTCGCCCCGACGAAAGCAACATGGAGGCCTCGGTGAAGATTACGGACGTCAAATGCGCGGTCATCGCAAACAGCCCCGTCATCCGCATCACGACGGATGAAGGAGTCACTGGCTGGAGTCAGATCGAGACTCCCAAGCCGTATTTGCAGCCCGTCGTGTTGCAACTCAAGTCGTGGCTGGTCGGCCAGGACCCGGTCAATGTCGAACGCGTGGTGAAGCGCATCCGCGTGCGCGGCGGTTTCAAACCTTGGGGTGCTGCCGTCAGCGCCATCGAAATTGCGCTGTGGGACATCGCCGGCAAGGCGGCCAATCTTCCCATTTATCGCCTGCTCGGCGGCAAGGTCCGCGACCAGGTGCGGACTTATCGCACGCTGTACCAGCGCGAGGCGGGTGTCGGTCATACGCCCGACGATTACCGCAAGTGGGCCGAGTACGGCCTTGCGCTCGAAGGGGGCTTCACGATGTTCAAGTTGCCCACCTCGTTCCACTCCTCCATGGTCGCGGACTTCCCTGATTTCCACTATGGGGCCGTCCAGCGCGACGCGCCCTTCCCCTACCCGCACAAGGGGCTGTTGAGCGAGAACGGCTTCAATCATCTGGTCGCCTGCGTGCGCGCGGCGAAAGAAACGCTGGGTACGAACTACGGCCTCGCCGTGGATGCCGGCCCAGGCTATCTGAAGCAGGACGCGCTGCGCTTCGCCAAGGCGGTGGAGGACCTGCACCTGCTGTGGATCGAGGACATGATCACCGGCGACTACGTCCCCTATGTAAACGCGGACGTCTATCGCGAGGTCACGCCGCATACGACGACACCGATCCATACGGGCGAACAGATCTATTTGCGCCAGAACTTCAAGGCGCTTATCGAAAGCCAGGCAGTCGATGTCATCGGGCCGGACCCCTGCGATGTCGGCGGCATCGCGGAACTCAAGTGGGTCGCCGAGTACGCGGATCTGCATGGCATTTCCATCGCACCGCATGGCACGGCCAACGGCATATTCGGCCTCGCATCGCTCATACAGGTCTGCGCGACGCTGCCCGACAACCTGATCGCGTTCGAGTACCCGGCCCGTTTCGAGCCGTTCTGGTACGACATCACCGAGGGTTTCGACGGCATGCCGGTAAAGAACGGCCTGATCGACGTGACGGACCGCCCCGGCCTTGGCGTGAACCTGATCCCGGCGAAAGCGAAGAAGTATCTGTCGGAAGGCGATGCAGATTTCTTCGAATAGTGGCCGGCCGTGACTCCTGCAACCGTTTGCGACCGGGCTGGAAACGGAACTGATGCGGAAGAAGGATCCCGGCCTGCGTCGCACCGATGCAAGGTGTGAATTTGCGCATTTCGGGAACCTGTTCCGTGATCCGCCCATGGGCGTCCAGACGCGGCTCGACGACGCCACGCCCGTCGTGCCGACAAGCCCGTTCCGCGTCGGCGACCAAATCAATCTGAAGGACGGCATCGCGACGCTCGGCGATTCCGAGAATGCCGTGCGCCGCATCGAGGCATTGCTCGGGCAACGCCGGCCGTTGTTCGGTCGGTGTTGCGCGCGACAGTAGCTAGGATCGGCCGGATCGGAAGCCCCGAGTGGCCGGCTAGCTCGATCGGAACAGTGCATGTCACAACTTGACGAGGGCGCTCCGATGCGCGTCAATTACTTTTACGAGTTTGAGGGGCCGACGATGATCTCTATTGGCACTTGCCGTTTCGTTTTGGCTGTAGCTCTTGGGCTCCTGTACGTCGGTCCGGCGCAGGCAGCCGATGCCACGATTGCGCTACGCTCGGAGACCAGCTCGATCGACCCGCATTTCGCGCTCGTCGGCGCCAACCAGACGGTCGCGCAGCATATTTTCGAATCGCTGCTCGATTCGGACGCAAACATGCGACCGGCCCCGGGACTTGCAGAGTCTTGGCGGCTCGTCGAACCGGATCTCTGGGAATTCAGGCTGCGCGGCGACGCCGTGTTCCACGACGGATCGCCGGTTACCGCCGAAGATGTCAAGTTCAGCATTGAGCGGATGCCGAACGTACCGAACAGCCCGGCGCCGTTCGTCCGCCTTGCCGGCGCAGTGGTGCGGATCGAGGTCGTCGACCCGCACACCGTCCGGCTCCGGACACGCGGGTTCGATCCGTCGGTCCCGCTCAATGCAACGACGGCCTATATCGTCTCGTCGCGCCATGCCGCCGGCGCGTCGACGCGCGACTTCAACGAGGGAAAGGCGGCCGTCGGCAGCGGACCCTACCGGTTTGTCGAGTGGATTCCCGGGCAGCATCTCGTGCTCAAGCGCTTCGAACGCTATCACGGCGCGAAGCCCGCGTTCGAAACGGTGACTTTGCGGCCGATCTCGTCGGACGCGTCGCGCGTCGCGGCCCTGCTCGCGGGCGACGTGCAGTTGGTCGATTCGGTTCCGCCGTCCGAAATCGCGAAGCTGCAGGGCAGCGCGTCGTTCGCGGTCTGGTCTGCCGCTTCTTCGCGAATCATGTATCTCGGGCTCGAGCAGGGCGAGGCGAAGGTCGCAGGCATCGCCGGTGCGGACGGCACGCCGCTGGACCGGAATCCTCTGCTGGATGTCCGCGTGCGTCGGGCAATCTCGCATGCGATCAACCGTACGGCGATCGTCGAAAGGCTGTTGCTCGGCGCCGGGCAGCCGGCTGGCCAGATGGTGCCCGAAGGGATGACGGGCTACGATCCGGGCATTGCAGTGCCGGTGTTCGATCCGGAGCTTTCGCGCCGGCTGCTTGCCGAAGCCGGCTACCCGAAGGGATTCAGGATCGCGCTGAGTACGCCCAACAATAGATATGTCGAAGACAGCCGGACCGCGCAGTCGATCGCGCAGATGCTGTCGCGGGTCGGCATAACGGTCTCGGTCGACGTGATGCCGGCAAACATCTTTTTCACCCGCGCCGCGCGCCGCGAATTCCCGTTCTATCTGATCGGCTTCGGCAGCACGGTCGGCGACGCCTACCCGGCGATGAGCCAGGTCCTGCACAGCTACGACCGCGACCGCGGCGTCGGCGGGCTGAATCGAATGCGCTATTCCGACCCGGTCTTCGACGATCTTCTCGCGCGCAGCCAGGCGCAGGTCGATGCCGGTGCGCGCGAGGAGCTGCTTCGTCGCGCGGCGCGTCTTGCCATGATCGACGATGTCGCGATCGTTCCGCTTCACTTCCTTCGCAATGTCTGGGCGACGCGGGCAGGCTTGAAGTATCAGGCGCGCGCGGACGAAAACACGCTCGCAGCCCTGCTTGCGCCGGCGGGCGCCGCGCGATGACATCGGCCGGCTACGAAGCCGTGCTCGACGCGGACGTATCGGTGCCGATGCGCGACGGAATCCGGCTGGCGACCGATGTGTACCGGCCGGGCCGGGCCGGGAAGCCCGTCGAGGGGCGATTCCCTGTGATCCTCGAGCGAACGCCGTACGGCAAATCCGCGGCCAGCCGGTCCGAGCGGACGGCCGCCGATCCCAAGCCGGTCGGTCGGGCCGATATCGCGGGCTACTTCGTCGCGCACGGCTATGTCGTTGTCTATCAGGATTGCCGCGGGCGCCATGGGTCGGAAGGCGCCTTCACCAAGTATCTCGACGACGGCCCCGACGGCTACGACACCGTTGCGTGGCTTGCCGAACAGCCCTGGTGCGACGGCCGGATCGGTACGATGGGGCTTTCCTACGCCGCACACACGCAGGCGGCGCTCGGCTGCCTTGCCCCGCCCGGTCTTGCGGCGCAGGTCATGGATTCCGGCGGCTTCTCGAGTGCCTATCACGGCGGCATTCGACAGGGCGGCGCCTTCGAACTCAAGCAGGCGACCTGGGCCTTCAATCACGCGCTCCAGGCGCCGGAGATCGTCCGCGATCCGGTCCGGCGCGCCGCACTCGAGGCTACCGACCTGCGCGCGTGGTTCGCGCGGATGCCCTGGCGGCCCGGCCATTCGCCATTGCGCTTCGCGCCGGAATACGAGGCCTATCTGTTCGAGCAATGGACGCACGGAGATTTCGACGAGTACTGGAAGCAGGTCGGCATCTACATGGCGGGTTACTACGACCAGTATTCGGACGTGCCGGTCATCCTTATAAGTTCATGGTACGACGCCTATACGCGCACGGCGACGGACAATTTCGTCGGCCTGCGCGCGCGCAAGCGCGGACCGGTCAAACTCGTGCTCGGGCCGTGGACGCATGGCGACCGCTCGGTGACGCATGCCGGCGACGTCGATTTCGGTCCGGAAGCGACGATCGACGGGTCGCTGGCGCCAGACTGGCGTGCTTTCCGTCTGCGCTGGTTCGACCGCTTCCTCAAGAACGAGTCGAACGGCGCCGAGGCCGACCCGCCGGTCCGGATTTTCGTCATGGGCGGCGGCACGGGACGCCGCAACGCGGCCGGCCGGCTCGATCACGGAGGCAGTTGGCGGTCGGAAAGCGATTGGCCGCTGCCGGACACGAAATGGACGAAGTTCCATCTTCATGGCGATGGCGGGCTGCGGATCGAGCCGCAGCCGGCGGATGCGCCGCCGCTGGCGTATGATTTTGATCCCGCCGATCCGGTGCCCAGCATCGGGGGGACGATGACGTCGGGACAGCCGCTGATGGAAGGCGGTGCCTACGACCAGGTCGAGCACGCCGGGATCTATGGCTGCCGGCCGCCCTATCTGCCGCTGTCGAGCCGGCGCGACGTTCTCGTTTTCCAGACCGAACCCCTGACGGCGCCGATCGAGGTGACGGGGCCGATCTCCATCCGGCTCTGGATCGACTCCGATTGCCCGGATACCGACTTCACTGCAAAGCTGATCGACGTTCACCCGCCCAATCCGGACTATCCGCAAGGCTATGCGATGAACGTGACCGACGGCATCCTGCGAGTCCGATACCGCGATTCTTGGGAGAGGCCGACGCTTATGGAGCCGAGAGCCGTCTACGAAATCGTCGTCGAGCCGTTCCCGACGTCGAACCTGTTCGCGGCTGGGCATTGCATCCGGCTCGACATTTCCAGCAGCAACTTCCCGCATTTCGATGTGAACCCGAACTCGGGCGAACCGGAGGGCCGCGCGAGGCTGCATCGGGTCGCGCGAAATCGCATCCATGTCGATGGGGATCGACGCTCACATGTCCTTTTGCCGATCGTTGCGCGATGAGCCGGAAATCTCCCGTTATGCAAACGCCTCGGTCTGATCGGCGGGCCCTTACGAGAAGGGCCCTTTTCCTTTGAAGCCCCGCCTCAATTCGCCTCGTCAACGATGCGGCTGTCTTGCAATGGATTGTAGCTCAAGATAGCGTCATCGCCGAAACGACATAAGTTCGTGCGAGGACGTCCGCCCGTGAAAATCATCAAGGTAGTGCCCTTCCAGGTCGAATGGGGGGCAGACGGCCAGAAGGGCGTACGCAGCGCATTCGTCCGCATCGAGACGGACGACGGGCTTTTCGGGCTCGACGAAGCCTCTCCGATGGAGGGCGGCATTGCCTCCCTCGTCATCATCGCCAAGCACATGGCGGCGTTTCTGGTCGGCAAGGATGCGCTCGACCATGCCGTGCTTCTCGATACGCTCTTCCACAAATGCGTGAAGTTGGGGCCGGAAGGCGCCGTTACCGGCGCACTGGCGGCACTCGACATCGCCATGTGGGATCTCAAGGGAAAGCTCCTCGGGCAGCCGATCCACAAGCTGCTTGGCGGGGCATGGCGGACGAAACTCACCTGCTACGCTTCGGTCGGCGGAAATGCCTGGCGGACGGTCGACGAGGTCGTGAAGGTCGTCGAACGTCGGGTCGCCAAGGAAAAGCCGGCTGCCGTCAAGATCCGCTGGGACGGTGACCGGACCAAGCAGGACGTCGACATCAAGGGCGATATTGCCAAGGCCAAGGCTGTCCGCAAGGCGCTTGGCGACGACTTCACGCTCGCCTTCGACGCGAACAACGGATACTCGGTCGGCGGCGCCATCCGCGTCGGCCGCGCGCTCGAGGAACTGGGCTATGTCTGGTTCGAGGAACCGGTCCAGCACTACCACGTTTCCGCGATGGGCGAGGTCGCCCAGCGGCTGGACATCACCGTGTCCGCCGGCGAACAGACCTATACGCTGCAGGGGCTCAAGGACCTGATCTCGGCGGGCGTGCGCATGGTCCAGCCGGACATCGTCAAGATGGGCGGCATTACCGGGATCATGCAGTGCGCAGCACTCGCATATTCGCACGGCGTCGAACTCGTGCCGCACCAGACCCAACCTTCCATCGCGCATCTTGCCAATCTGCACGTGCTGTCGACGATCATGCACCTGTCGAAACCGGTCGAGCTGGCCGACAACTGGGAGCGCGCAAGTTCGATCTTCACCAATCCGTCCCAGCCGGTCGACGGCCTGTTTACGCTGCCGACGGCCCCCGGACTCGGAATGGAGTACGATGCCGGGGCGCTCGAGAGACATTCCATCGCATTGTCGATCTGATCGCGCGAAGCGCGACGGAGAAAAAGAAGCATCCAATCGGGGGAAACATGACGATCGGGCGACGCCGTTTCATCGGTCAGGCAACTGCAATTGGTGCAGCGTCCATCGGCTTCGGCATGGCGGCGCCAGCGGCCGCGCAGGATGCGCCGGTGTCCATCGCGCTTGCCGCGCGCGCACCGACCAGCCTCAACCCGCAGCAGCCCGGCCTCACGGGTGGCGACAACTGGGCGATCAGCCAGATTTTCGACACGCTCGTGAAGGCTGATGCCGGAACGTTCGCCGTCCAGCCGCAGGATTTCAGGCCGAGCCTTGCAGAGAGCTGGGAAAGCTCGGCGGACGCCCGGGTCTGGACGTTCAAGCTCCGGCAGGGCGTGCAGTTCCACAGGGGCTATGGCGAGATGACGTCCGACGATGTCGCCTTCACGTTCGCCCGGCATCTCGATCCCAAGATCGTCACGAACCTGAAGCCGGTCTTCGCCAATATCGAACGTGTCGAGGCGCCGGACCGCATGACGGTGCGTTTCGTTCTCAAGCGGCCAGATCCGCTCTTCAACGGCAGCACAATCACCACGCTTCCCGCGCAGATCCTCTCCCGCAAGGCATTCGAAGAGCGCGGCCAGAATTTCGGCATGGAGCCGGTCGGCACGGGTCCATATCAGGTCGACAGCGTGAACCCCACCGAAGGCGTTCTCCTGTCGGCTTTCACGCAGCATTTCGCCGGCGCGGCTGCCGCAAAGACGCTTCGCATCGGCTTCATCGCCGATACGACGGCGCGCACGCTCGCGTTCGCTTCCGGACAGGTCGACATGATCGAAGGCGTACGTGCGCCGGGCTGGCTCCAGACGATGCGCCAGCGCTCGCCGCTGACCCTGTTCGACGCCACGGCACCGGGGAGCTTCAACACGCTCCACATCAATCTCACGCGGCCGCCGCTGAACGACCTGCGCGTCCGCCAGGCGATCCGGCTTGCGATCAACAACGAGCAGATCGCCGCCGCTTTCTCCGGGCTTGCGGTGCCGATGGTGGGCATCACGGCCCCGCAATTCGCCGGCGCCGTCAAGAAGGCGGATCTGCCGCCGGAGCTGCGCTACGAGCCGGACCTGAAAAAGGCGAAGGCGCTGCTGGCCGAGGCGGGCTTCCCCAACGGCGTGACGATCCCGTGCTTCACCAGCCAGCGCGAGGACTATGCGGCGATCATGCTCATCATCCAGGAGCAGCTGCGCGGTGCCGGGATCAATCTCGATCTGAAGATCATCGACCATGCGACGATGCATTCGGAGAACCGCAAGGACCGGAACTCGATCACGCTCTATTCGTCGAGCTATCCGCCGGTTCCCACGCTGCCGTTCCTCCAGCAGCTCGTCGCGGCGGCCGAGGTCAAGAGCGACGGTTCGGGGAGCGACAACTACAGCCACTATGGCGCCGCAATCCCGGGCATTGACGCGCTCATCGAGAAGGCACAGGACGAGCCCGATTTCCAGAAGCGCATCGCGCTGATCCAGGATATCGAGCGCCAGGTTCTGCGCGACCTGCCGCTGCTGGGCATCGTGACGCTTTCCTACGTGATTGCCCGCAATCCGCGCGTGAATCTCGGTTATCCCGTGAAGTCCGGATACGCCTACTGGCCGTTGAACCTGGCGAAGCGGACGTAAGTTCCATGTTCAGGACCGTGGCCGCGCGCCTGTTCGATGCGGTACCGACCGTCCTGCTGGTGCTGACACTGGTTTTCGTGACGTTGCGTCTGCTGCCGGGCGATCCGGCGCTCGTCGTGCTGGGCGAATACGCGACGCAGGACCAGCTCGCCCTGTTCCGTCGCCAGATGGGGCTCGACCTGCCGATCTGGCGGCAGTATCTCGACTTCATCTGGACGATGCTGACGCTCGACTTCGGCACGTCGCTGATCAGCAAGATGCCGGTCGTCCAGCTGATCGGCGAGAACCTGCCCTATACGATCGAGCTCACGCTGGTCGCAACCGGCATGGGCGTGGCCGTCGGAATCCCGCTCGGGGTCCTCGCCGCCGTCAATCGCAACCGGCTACCGGACAACTGTGTCCGGCTCTTTTCCCTGATCGGCTACGCCATTCCGGATTTCTATCTCGGTGCGCTTCTGCTCATCGCGTTCGCGCTCAATCTCGGCTGGTTTCCGATCAACGGTGGCGGTGCGGGGTTCGTCGATCGGATGCATCATGTCTTCCTGCCGGCGGTCACGCTTGCGATGGTCAAATCGGCCTTCATCGGCCGGCTTACGCGTACGTCGCTGCTCGAGGTTCTCGGCAAGGACTATGTCCGCACCGCCCGGGCAAAGGGTGCGCGCGAGCCGCGCGTCATTTACCGCCATGCGCTGCGCAACGCGATGCTGCCGGTCGTGACGGGACTGGGGCTGAGTCTCCTGGCCACGCTCTCGGGATCCGTCGCGATCGAACTCGTATTCAACCGGCCGGGTATCGGAGAGGTCCTGATCAGCGCGATCGCCAAGCGCGACTACCCCGTCATCCAGGGTGGAGTCGTCATTTTCGCGTTCTTCGTCGTGTTGGTGAATCTGGCCATGGATATCGCCTACGTCGTCGTCGACCCCCGCATCCGGGCGCAGCAATGACCGCAGACGTACGATCCGGCGCGGACGAAGCGCCGATCGACCTGGCGCCGGAAGAACCGCGTCTGGCGGTCCTGCGACGGCTTCTGTCGTCGGAGCGGCCGGCCACGCTGGTCGCACTGGCTGTGGCGGCGGCTTTCGTCGCGATCGCACTGCTTGCGCCGTTGATCGCACCTTACGATCCGCTGACGCAGAGCTATCTGCGGATCAACACCTATCCATCGATGGAGCACTGGCTGGGAACCGACCAGTTCGGGCGGGACGTGCTGTCGCGCCTGCTCTACGGTGCTCGCAATTCCCTGATCTTCGGACTGGTCTCGCCGACGATCGCGGCGGTCGTCGGAACGGCACTTGGGGTCACGGCGGGATATTTCGGCGGTACGACCGACCGGATCATCAGCCGGATCATCGACTTGCTGCTCGCTTTCCCGGAATTGCTGCTCGCGATCATGATCGCGGCGGCACTGGGCGGCGGGTTCTGGAACGTCGTCATGGTCATCGCAATCGCCTTTGTGCCCGGCTTCGCACGCGTCGCCCGGGCATCGACGCTCTCGGTCCGGCAGGAACCCTATATCGAAGCGGCGGTCGCGGTCGGCTTGCGCACGCCCAAGATCATCTTTCGCCATGTCCTGCCGAACGTTTCGGCATCGATTGTCGTTCTTTCCACTCTCTGGGTGGCGTCGGCAATCCGGCTCGAAGCTTCGCTGAGTTTCCTCGGCATCGGTACACAGCCGCCTAGTCCGAGTTGGGGCAACATCATCCGCGACGGGCTGGGGAACATCTTTGGGTCGCCGTGGCCCATCATCGGTGCCGGCTTCGCAATCACAGCCGTCGTTCTTTCATTTAACGTGCTCGGTGATGCGCTTCGCGACTTGCTCGACCCGGATACCGCCGGATGACGATGCCGCTGCTCCAGGTCGAAGGCCTTTCGGTTGAGTTCGGCACGCCGGCCCGGCCTCTGCGTGCGGTCGACGGGGTGACCTTTGCGGTCGCAGCAGGAGAGTCCGTCGGGATCGTCGGTGAATCGGGGTCCGGGAAATCGGTCACGGCGCTTGCAGTGCTTCGGCTCATTTCGCAGGCCGGCCGGATCGTTCGCGGCCGCGTGATGTTCGAGGGCATCGATCTGCTCGGTTTGCCGGAAGAAACGATGCCGGACATCCGCGGTCGTGACATCGCGATGATCTTCCAGGAGCCGATGAGTTCCCTCAATCCGCTCATTACGATCGGCGATCAGATCGACGAGTCGCTTTTCCTGCACGGCTCGATGGACCGCAGCGCTCGCCGTCGGCGTGTGGTCGAACTGTTGGGGCTCGTCGGAATTCCCGATGCGTTGGGGCGGATCGGCGACTATCCGAACCAGTTTTCCGGCGGCATGCGCCAGCGCGTGATGATCGCGATGGCCCTTGCCTGCAACCCGAAACTCCTGATCGCGGACGAGCCGACCACGGCGCTCGACGTCACCATCCAGGCCCAGGTCCTCGACCTGATAGCCCGCATCCGCGCTACAACGGGAACAGCCGTGCTGCTCATCTCCCACGATCTCGGCGTCGTTGCGGAGATGTGCGACCGCGTCGTGGTCATGTATGCGGGCCGCGTTGTGGAAGACGGCAACGTTCGGACCATCTTCCGGAACGCGGTGCATCCATATACGCAGGGGTTACTGCTGGCGATGCCGCGCCTGAGCGACGACCGCAGGCGGTTGCACCAGATACCGGGATCGGTCCCGCTTCCAGGCCAGATCCAGGCCGGCTGCCCATTTCGCGGCCGGTGCGGCAAGGCCGTCGCGCGCTGCACGACTGAAATGCCGCCGCTCGAGCCGGTTGCGGCAGGGCATCGTGCTGCGTGCTGGGTAGCGTCGGGTCGTGAATCGTGACCGAGCCGCTTGTCCGTATTGAAAATCTTGGCAAGACTTTCGGCGGCCGCCGGCGTTTCGGGCGCGCCCTTTCGTTGACGGGCGTACGCGCGGTCGATGGCGTCACGTTCGACGTCGGTCGCGGCGAGACAGTGGCTGTAGTCGGTGAATCGGGTTGCGGTAAGTCCACGCTCGGCCGTCTGGTCCTGCGGCTCATCGAGCCGACGGATGGGCACGTGGCGTTCGATGGAAGGGATGTCGTGGCGATGTCCGCGGTGGAATTGCGCGAAATGCGCCGCCACGCACAGATAATTTTCCAGGACCCATACGGTTCGCTGAGCCCGCGGCGGACGGTGGCACAGATCGTGTCGGAGCCGCTCGAAGTGCTGGACGATCTGCAGGATCGGCGGGCACGCCGGGAGCGTGTGGCCGAGCTGCTCACGCAAGTAGGTCTGTCGCCGTCCGTGATGGACCGGCATCCGCGTAGTTTCTCCGGCGGCCAGCGCCAGCGTATCGGAATTGCGCGCGCAATCGCGGTCAATCCGAAATTCATCGTCGCCGACGAGCCGGTATCTGCACTCGATGTCTCCGTCCAGGCGCAGATCGTGAATCTGCTTCAGGACTTGCAGGAAAAGCACCGCTTTTCCTGTCTTTTCATCTCGCATAATCTTGCAATAGTCCGCCACATCGCCGATCGCGTTGTCGTGATGTATCTTGGACGCGTGGTCGAAATCGCGGACAAGCAGCGGCTTTATTCGGCGCCGCAGCACCCGTATACGCAGGCGCTGCTATCCGCCGTACCCGAGCCAGATCCGGACCGGCCGCGCCAGCGGATCGTCCTGACGGGAGACATGCCGAGCCCCTCGCGCGTTCCTTCGGGATGCAGCTTCCATACGCGTTGTCCGCAGGCTACCGATATCTGTCGGAGCGAACGGCCGCTCCTCCGTGAAATAGCGCCGGGCCAGATCGTCGCGTGCCACTTTCCCGGCACCACGGACCAAAGGAGTCCTATTCTCTTGGTTCGATGACCCAATGCGAGCCATAGAAATGGGGATCCATTGGTCAACTTCCCCGGCGGCTCGGCCGCACAGGCGGCCCCGCCTCGGCTCCAACCGGGGTGGCTTTTCGGTTTTCGTGTGGGAATTATGCGGGCTTGTGGGATGGACGGAAGGACACGGCTTCGACCAGCCAGCCAACTGCGAGCAGACGGTGGCTCGGAATGCGCCGCCGCAGGACGAACGCCATCGAGCTGCCGCAGCAGGTCAGAGCGGCTGCGCCAGCGTTGGCGCGCTGTCGGCCACCGTCGTGCGGTGCATGTCCCGGGGCTTGGTGTGGTCGTATCGCCGGGCCCGGTGCATGACCGCCCGGTTGTCCCAGATCACCAGGTCGAGCGGCCGCCAGCGGTGCGAATAGACGTATTCGCGCTGGGTAGCGTGTTCGGTGAGATCTTTCAGGAACATGCGCGCCTCCGGCACCGGCCAGCCCCGGATCGCACCGGCGTGCGAAGCGAGATACAGGCAGAGCCGGCCGCTGCCGGGATGTCGCCGGACAAGGCGTTGCGGCACCGGTGCGAACCTGACGCGCTCCTCGTCGGTGAACTCCGCGAAGCCAAGCGACCCGCGCGAGTATAGCTGGCTATGTTCGGTCACGAGTCCCATGCACTCGGACTGTGTCTTGCGATCGAGGTCGTCCCATGCGGCGCGCATGTCGGCGAACTCGGTGTTGCCGCCTTCCTCCGGGATCGCCCGGGCCGACAGCAGCGAGTACTTCGCCGGGGTCGCCTTGAACGAGCTGTCGGTGTGCCAAAGCATGTTGCCGAGGCCGAACAGCCGGCGCCGGTCGTCGCGCGCCATCACCTCGCCGTTCTTGTCGAGGTTGGAGATGTCGTTGATGTCCATCGACAGCCGCCGCTCCTCGATCCGAAGGAAATCGCCGGTTGCCGTTTCCATCGGCCCGAAATTTCGCGAGAAGGCGTACTGCTGGTCGTCGGTGATGTCCTGTCCCGGCAGGATCAGGACGGCGTAGCGGTCCATCGCGGTCTCGATTTCCGCGGCGGCTGCACTGCTGACGCCGGTTGCGATGTCGATGCCGGTCACTTCGGCCACGAAGTCGTCGCGTCGGGGGTTTATCGGGCGGATCGAGATTGGCATGACGTTCTTCCCTGGCGGATGCTGTCGGCGATTTTCCTATACGATAGCGCGCCTGCGCCGGCCGACTCCAGCCCCGATACGGCGACATCGCTCGGTGGACGCACCCGGCTATTGTCCGAATGCCGAACTGGGCTAGGATCCAATACGATCCTCTGCGCGTGACAGGTCGCGCCGCAGCGCGGACGCGGAGCGAATGCGTGAAGATCGAATGTACGCCGATCGTTTCCGGGAGTGCCTGCGGCGAGCTTCTCTTCTCGGATACGCCCCTGTCGTTCTGGGGCGGCATCGACCCCGAAACGGGGGATGTCATCGACCGGCATCATCCTTTGGCCGGCACGTGCGTCCGGCACCGGGTGCTCGCGATCCCGAGCGGGCGGGGCTCGTGCACCGGCAGCGGCGTGATGCTTCAGCTGCTTGCGAGCGGCAACGCGCCAGCGGCGATCGTGTTCTGCGAGGCGGAAGAGATCATCACGCTTGGCGCAATCGTATCCCAGCGGTTCTTCGGGCGGAGCATCCCGATCCTGCGGATCGATCGGGCCGCATTCGAAGCGCTTCGACAGGTCGAGCGGATCGAGATCGTCGATGGACGTATCCGCGCGCTGTCCGGCGGTACGACCCATGCCGAGGACACTTCACCGGATGCCGCCGTTCCGGCGCGACACATGTTGTCACTTTCCGACGAGGACCGCCGGATGCTGGCAGGCGGGGCCGGCGAGGCGGCACGGCTGGCGATGGAGGTGATCGTCGAGATGGCGTCGGTCTACGGTGCCGGATCGCTCGTGAACGTGCGTCAGGCGCATATCGACGGCTGCATCTATACCGGGCAGGCTGGCCTGGCGTTTGCCGAAACGCTCGCGGATTTGGGTGCACGCGTTCGGATCCCGACGACGCTCAATGCGATCTCGGTGGATCGCCGGAAGTGGCGCGGCCTGGGCGTCGACGATGCGTTCGCGATCGCTTCGGAACGGCTCGCCGATGCCTATCTCAAGATGGGGGCACAGCCGACCTATACCTGCGCGCCATATCTGCTGGGTTCGCGCCCGAAATTCGGCGACCAGATCGTCTGGGCGGAATCGAACGCCGTGGCGTTCGCGAACAGCGTGCTCGGTGCCCGGACGATCAAGTACCCGGACTATCTGGACATATGCATTGCCATCACGGGGCGTGCGCCACTGGCCGGCCCGCACACGGATGCGGGCCGGCGGCCGGCGCTGAAGCTCGAAATCGCCCGGATGGGGCCGATCGACGATTCGTTCTTTCCGCTGCTTGGCTATCATGTCGGAAAGCTGAGCGGGTCCGACATTCCGCTGCTCACCGGGCTCGAAGCGGTGCCGATTAGCGACGACGACATGAAGGCGTTTTCGGCGGCCTTCGCGACGACAGCGTCGGCGCCGATGTTTCATATTGCCGGGAGGACGCCCGAGGCGGCGAGCGGCGACGACTTCGCTGCGCTTGCGTCAAGGGTCGTCTCGGCGGCCGATCTCGCGGAGAGCTGGCGCGAACTCGGAGGAACCGGGCCGGCGTCGGTGGAACTGATCGCGCTCGGCAATCCGCATTTCTCCACCTCCGAGTTCAGGTCTCTCGCCGCATTCTGCGCCGGCAGAAGGAAGCACGCGGACGTCGACCTGATCGTCACGACCGGTCGCGACGTCTACGAGATGGCGAAGGCGGAGGGTACGATCGCCACGGTCGAGGAATTCGGCGCAACCATCCTCACGGATACGTGCTGGTGCATGATCGACAGGCCCGTGATCGCGAGAAGTTGCCGGACTGTCGGAACGAACTCGGCGAAGTACGCACATTATGGCCCAGGTATCTCGGGCCTGGCCGTGAAATTCGGAAGCCTTGGCGACTGCGTCGAGGCCGCATGCACCGGCCACTGGCCCGGGCGGATCGCAGCATGGCTGTGACGTTACCCTGGTTCCGCAGATTGACCAGTTGCTCGGAAAGCTAGGATTTCCGTGCATGGCTGGGTAAGCCAGATCCCTCGACCGCTACCAAAGTTCCAATCGAATCAATATTCCGAGCTGTATCCGTGACCGGTGCGGTGCTCGACCGCAGGATCAGTGTCGGCGCGTGTACGGCTTCGTAGGCGAGCTGGCCGTCCTCCGCGGAGGACGGCTTTTCCCGTACCCGCCGGAGCAGGAACTCGCCGCAGGCCATGGCGACTTCGCGCACCGGCAGGCCGACGGTCGAGAGATTCGAACTCCACCACGGTGCGTCGCCGTAGCCGACGAACGAGAGATCGGCAGGCAATTTCAGGCCCAATTGCCCGATCCGTTCGAGCGCTCCGGCGGTCAGGCGCGCGCCGGCGGTCACGATCGCGGTCGGACGCTCGGGAAGGCGCCAGAGTTCCTCGAACGCCTCGGCCGCGAAGTGCATCCGCGGCGCACCCGTGCGGACGAGCTGCTCGGGTGCCGCGAGGCCGCCGGCGCCGAACGCGGCGCGATAACCGGCAAGCCGGCGTTCGCCCGTCGAAAGATCCAGCATGCCGCCGATATATCCGATGCGCCGGTGTCCGAGGGACAGCAGGTGGGCCGTCGCGGTGCGC
The DNA here is from genome assembly GCA_964416335.1 of uncultured Azospirillum sp. GTDB lineage: Bacteria > Pseudomonadota > Alphaproteobacteria > CACIAM-22H2 > CACIAM-22H2 > Tagaea. The sequence goes on along the minus strand of CAYQDN010000003.1, from coordinate 127,828 downwards.
AACGCCGCTTCCTCGTCGATGCCGAACCAGGGTGCGCGCGCCGCCGCGATGCGGCGGATCAGCTGGACCCAGGGGCCGCGTGCGAGCAGGGCGAGCGTTTCCTTGTGCGGGCGCGGCGACGGCACGATGACGATCCCGGCCGCGCGCGCTTCCGAAAGGCCGCGGACATGGCGCTCTTCGGAATCCGGATCGTCTTCCGTGATCGCGAGCAGCAGCTGGAATCCGGCCTTCTCGCAGCACTGGGCGAGACCCTTGGCGAGAGTGCCGTAGAACTCGTTCTGCACGTCGGGGATGATCAGGCCCACGAGCGTCGAGTGGCCGCGGCGCATCGCGCGCGCCGCCGAATGCACGACATAACCGAGCTCGGCTGCCGACATGCGCACGCGGGCCTTGGTCTGCTCGCTGATCTGCGGGCTGTCGGCAAGGGCGCGCGCCACCGTCGATGTCGACAGCTCGAGTGCGATTGCGATGTCGCGCAAGGTGGTCGCCTGGCCCATTGGCAAGATATCGCGCAATCGATTGCGTATATCAAGTCCACGATATGCTGTATATGTTAACATTCATATTGAACTTGACCGCAATCGATTGCGTGATACTTTTGCGCCAATGCTGACGTTCAAAACGCCGGACAAAAGAGCCGGCCAAATGGGAGGGAACGATGCCGAAGACCCTTATTGCGCGCCGGACTGTCCTGGGTGCCGGCCTTGCAGGCGCGGGCGTACTCGCGATCGGCGCACCCGCCGTCCGGGCGCAGCAGAAATTCGTCTGCCGGATGGGCCATTCCGAGGCGATCGGTTCGCCGCTCACGGACGCATTCGAGACATGGGCAAAACTCCTGACCGGGAAGAGCGGCGGGCGCATCGACGCGCAGCATTTTCCGGCGAGCCAGCTCGGCAGCTATACCCAGCTCATCGAGCAGAACCGCCTCGGCACGCTGCAAGTGACGACGGGCGGCCCCGATACCGAGGAAGCGGTTGCCCCCGAGATCGCCGCGACCGGCGGGGCGCCGGGTTTCATCTTCAAGGACGAGGCGCATGTCGACAAGGTGCTGCAGGGCGACATCGGCAAGGAAGTCTCGCGCATCGCGCGCCAGAAGACCGGCGTCGAGTTCGTCGATTTCGGCGAAGTCGGATTCCGGCAGGTGCTTTCCAAGCGCCCGATCAACAATCTTGCCGACCTCAAGGGCCTGAAGATCCGCGTGCCGGAACTGAAGATCTGGGTCGATTTCTGGAAGCAGCTCGGTGCCAATCCCACGCCGCTTGCCTATGCCGAACAGTACAGCGCGCTGTCGACCGGGCTGATCGACGCGCTCGAGGCCGACGTGTTCTCGATCAAGGGCTTCAAGTGGGGCGAGCAGGCCAAGAACCTGACGCTGACAAACCATTGGTTCCTGCCCAAGGCGACACGCGTGAACGCAAGGTGGCTCGATTCGCTGCCCGCCGACCTCCAGGCACTCGTACGCGAGAGTGCCAAGACCGTGTTCGCCGAGCAGCGCCGCGTGAACCGCGCGAACACAGCTGCCACGCTCGCCGAACTCAAGGCATCGGGCATCAACGTCCTCCAGCCCACGGACCTGCCGGCATGGTCGAAGGCGACGGAATCGCTGTTCGCCGAATTCGGCACCAAGAGCCCGGCGACCAAGGCGATGATCGACAAGATCCGCGCCCTCGCCTGATCACCGACTGCGGACGGGGCGGCATCGGCCGTCCCGTCGCCACAGCGAAAGCCGGACAACATGACCCATGATGCGAATGCCGTAGCCGTGCCCGCTGCCGGTGCGGCGCATGTGATGCGGCGCGTTTCCGGAGCCCTTGATGCTGCCGTCGAGACGGCTGCGGCCACGCTGCTGGTCGGCACGAATGCGGTGGCGCTGCTGCAGGTCTTCTGCCGCTACGTTCTCAACAGCGCGCTGAGCTGGCCTGAGGAAATGGCGCGCTTCGCGTTCGTCTGGTTCGTTTTCCTCGGCACGGCCCTCGTCACGCGACGCGCACGCCACATCACGATCGACATGGTGCCCCGCGCGCTGTCGGCCGACCGGCTGCGTGTGCACGCCTTCATCGTGCGGACGGTCTCGGCGTCATGCGCGATATTCCTGCTGACCTGCGGCGGCAGCCTCGTATCGCAGGCGAGCTATGTTTCGCCGGCGCTGGAATGGTCCTACGCCTATCTCTATCTCGCCGTGCCCACTGGCGCGTTTCTGACGCTGGTCTTCCTCGCCCTTGAGCCGATCGCCGGCATCCGGGGCAACTGGACCGGTGCCGTCGCGACCGCGGCCGGAGTTGCCCTCTACTACGCGATGGAAAGCACGCTGGGTTCGACCTTCATCGGCTCGTTCGGCGTCGTCCTCCCGCTGATCGTGATTGCCATCGGCCTGATGATGGTCGGCATCCCGATTTTCGATTCGCTGGTCTTCGGCACGTTCGTCGCGTTCCTGCCGCAGGGGCCGCTGGCCCTGCTGCCCGTGCCGCAGGGCCTCACGAACTCGATGGACTATCTGCTGCTGTCGATCCCGTTCTTCATGCTCGCCGGCGGACTGATGAATGTCGGCGGCATCACCGAGCGGCTGATCGCACTTGCCGCCTCGCTCGTCGGCCATTTCCGCGGCGGGCTTGCCCATGTCAACGTGCTGACCAACACGCTGATGGGCGGTGTCTCCGGATCATCGACGGCGGACGCTGCGGCGATCGCCAAGACGATGGTTCCGGCGATGGCGCGGCGCGGCTATCCCAAGCCGTTCGGCGTGGCGCTGACAAGTGCGGGCTCGATCCTCGCCAACATGATCCCCCCGAGCCTGGGGCTGATCATCTACGGTGCCATGGCAAGCGTTTCCGTCGGCGCGCTATTCACCGCAACGATCGTGCCAGGCCTGTTGATGGCAGTCACGCTGTCGCTCGTCGTGCATTTCGAATGCATCCGTCTGAAGATCGGCGACCACAGCAAGCGGTCAAGCTGGGACGAGCGCGGGACGGCCCTGCGCCAGGCGCTGCCGGCCCTCGTGCTGCCGCTGCTGATCGTGGGCGGCATCCGGTACGGCGTCTTCTCGGCGACCGAAGCCGGGGCTGTCGCCGTCCTCTACGGACTGGTCTGCGGGCTGTGGATCTACCGTACGGCGACCGGCGCCTCGCTGCTGCAGGCGCTGCGCGAATCGCTTATCGAGACGACGACCGTGCTTGCCGTCATCGCCGCCTCGGCACCCTTCGCCTACGCGCTGATCATCGAACAGGTGCCGCAGAAGATGACGCTCGCCCTCGGTGCGCTGTCGTCGAGTTGGGTGCTGTTGATTTTCGCCATCAACCTGTTCCTGCTCTTCGTCGGGCTGGCGATGGAGATGATCGCGTCGATGGTCATCCTCGTACCGCTGCTGGTCCCGGTACTGAAGTCGGCGAACATCGATCTCGTGCATTTCGGCGTCGTGATGGTAGCCAATCTCTGTATCGGCGCACTGACGCCGCCGCTCGCCGTGCTCGTCTTCACCGCCTCGCAGGTCACCGGTACACCGATCCATCTCGCCTACCGCGCCTGCTGGCCGTTCATGATCGGCCTGCTGCTGTGGCTCGCGTTGATCTCGTTCGTTCCGGCGCTGAGTCTGCTTCCGGTAACGATTTTCGGCACCTAGGATGCCCGCGATGGCCGGTGATTTCACGCTGACCGACGACTCGCTGGTGCTCCCGCCAGGCGCCATCGCACGCACGCACCGGCAGATCCTGCGCCATCGTGGCCGGCCGGTGCTCGGCCTCACGCAGGGGCGCATGCGACCCTATGTCTTTCCGCTCTTCACGCCGGCCGGTTATGCGGTCAGTTCGGAAAGCCCGGCCGACCATCCGCACCACAACTCGCTGTGGATCGCGTCGGATCACGTGCATGCGCGCATGCCGGTCGGCGACGGCCGCTACGAAGAGTACACCTATAACTTCTATGTCGACGAGACGTTCCAGGGCCGGGCGCCGGGAACGCTCGTCGCGCAGCCGGTGAGACTGTCGACCGGACCGGACGGCGAAGCCGTGATCGTGCAGACCGTCGAATGGCGTGGGCCGGCCGAATGGGGCGCCGGCGGCGGGCGGGCTGTCGCACGCGAGGAACGGCGCCTGACTATCCGCGCCGCGCGTGCAGGGCATGTCGTCGATGTCGATTCGACGCTCCATACCGACGGATGGGACATCGCCGTCGGCCCCACACGGCATGCCTATTTCAACGTGCGCGTCGCTGATGCGATGGTGGTATCGCTCGGCGGCACGGTCCGGGACGACCGCGGCAAGGTCGGCGGCGAAGCGATCAGCGGTGCGGGCGCAAACTGGGTCGATTTCTCCGGCCCGGTCGGCGGCGGCCATATCGCGGGCGTGACCGTCTTTCCCGATCCGCGCGACCATCCCGAAGCCTCGTGGTTCGTCGCCGACTGGGGTGTGGTCAGCGTCGGTGCGTTCCGGCAGCGCCAGCACCTGATCCGGAAGGGCGAGCCGATCCGCGCTCGCTATCGCGTGATCGCGCATGACGGTGCCGCGGCAGATGCCGAAATCCGCCGTTGGCACGCCGTCTTTCTGGCTGGCGCATGAAAGCCATCCTGCCCTATGACGCATCGCCAGCGATCCGCCGGATACTCGACGGAGTGGATAGGGATGTCGTGCGGATCGTGCTGCTCGACGAGCACGACGATTCCGCGTTTGCCAGAGAGCTCGTGGATGCCGATATTCTGCTTCATGTCCTGGCACCCGTCACCGCTGCGATCATGGCGACAGCCCCCAAACTTCGGCTGGTCCAGAAGATCGGCGTCGGGGTCGATGCGATCGACCGCGCGTATGCGAGGAGCCGCGGCATCGCGGTCTGCAACATGCCGGGCACCAACACCGTCGCGGTGGCCGAGCTTACCCTGGCACTGATGCTGGCCTGCCTGCGGCGCATTGCGTCGATGGATGCCGACCTGCGGGCGGGAGGCGGCTGGCCTGCGGCACAGGAAAGTCTCGACCGGGCGGGGGAGATTCACGGCGCCTGCGTCGGGCTGATCGGCTATGGCGCCGTCGCGCGCCAGCTGACGCCGATCCTGCGCGCATTAGGTGCGCGCGTGATCGCGCATACCCGGCACGCATCCGACTCCGGGGTCGAATTCGTTGCGCTCGACGCACTTCTGGCGCAAGCCGACATCGTCTCGCTGCATCTGCCGCTGACGCCGGAAACGCGGAACCTGCTGGACGCCGGGCGCATTGCCGGGCTCAAGCACGGCGCCATCGTCGTCAACACGGCGCGCGGCGCGCTGATCGACGAGGTAGCCTTGGTCTCGGCGCTGCACAACGGGCGAATTGCGGCGGCCGGCCTCGACGTGTTCGCCGATGAGCCGATCCGGCGCGACAGCCCGCTTCTGGGGCTGCGCAACGTCGTCGCCACACCACACATCGCCTGGATGACGGCGGGCACCTGGAAGCGCAGCATCGATGTCGTTCTTGCGAACTGCAAACGCCTCGCCACCGGCGAAGCGCTGCTCCATCGCGTTCCATGAAGGACAATTCCATCATCGGGAATTCCGGACCTGACCTATTGCCGGTCGAGGCGATCGAAGCTCGCCTGCGTGATGCCGGGCTCGTGCCGCCGGACGTGCCGGTCCGCTTCGTGCCTCTGACCGGTGGTGTGGCTTCCGATATCTGGCGGGTCGATGCCGGGACGCGCAGCTTCGCGGTCAAGCGGGCTTTGCCGAAGCTGCGCGTCGCCGCCGACTGGCATGCACCGGTCAGCCGGAATGCCGCCGAGGCCGACTGGCTGCGGATTGCGGCGCGCATAGTGCCCGCCGCCGTACCCCGGATCCTCTTCCACGACCCGGACGCGGGCCTGTTCGCGATGGATTATCTGCCGCCGGACAGTCATCCGGTGTGGAAGGCGCAACTGCGCGACGGCATTGTTGATATCCCGTTTGCCCGCGCGGTCGGCCGCACGTTGGCGAAGATCCATGCGGCGTCGGCGGGCGATCCTGAAATATCCGCGCGGTTCGCGCTCGACGAGACGTTCCATGCGATCCGGCTCGAGCCCTATCTCGAGGCGACCGCGCGCCGGCACCCCAAGATCGCGGACCGTCTTTTCGATCTCTCGCGGCGCACGCTCGCCTGCCACCGGACGCTCGTGCATGGCGACGTTAGCCCGAAGAACATTTTGGTCGGGCCGGAAGGGCCGGTCTTCCTTGACGCCGAGTGCGCCTGGTACGGCGACCCCGCCTTCGATCTCGCCTTCTGTCTCAACCATCTGCTGCTCAAGTGCACCTGGAATCCGGGAGCCGCGGAGCTGCTGCTCACCGCATTCGACGCTCTGCAGAACGAATATCTCGGATCCGCTGCACCGGCCGAACGCGCCGGGACGGCTGCGCGTGCAGCACATCTGCTTCCCGCACTTCTGCTTGCGCGCGTCGATGGGAAGTCACCGGTCGAATACATCACGCGAGATGCAGACCGGGACCTCGTCCGCGCGGTGGCAGTGCCGCTGATTGCGGATCCGCCGGACGATCTCGCTTCGGTCCGGAATGCGTGGGCCGAACGTGTGACGAAGATAGGATAGGGCATCCAATGACGAAGATCGCATCGGTGCACGGGCGAAGGGTTTGGGATTCCCGCGGCCGCCTTACCGTGGAAGCGGAAGTGACGCTCGAAAACGGTCTGACCGGACGGGCGATCGCACCGGCCGGCGCTTCGATGGGATCGGGCGAGGCGACCGACCTTCGCGACGGCGGGACGGCATTCGAGGGGCTCGACGTTCGCGGCGCCATCGCCAATGTCGATACGCACATCGCTGCGGCATTGCGCGGGCACGACGTGGGCGACCAGGCGGCGATCGACCGCGTCCTCATCGAGCTCGACGGCACGAAGCAGAAATCCCGCCTCGGCGGAAATGCGATCATCGCGGTGTCGATGGCGGTCCTGCATGCCGCCGCAGCAGCGGCAAACGAACCGCTCTTCGTTCATATCGCCTGCGGCCGGCCGATGCGGATCCCGTTGCCCGAGATCCAGATTTTCGGCGGCGGTGCGCACGCTGGACGGCGTGTCGACGTGCAGGATTTCCTCGTCATCTGTCCCTCTGCCGGCAGTTTCGCCGAAGCGCTCGACCGCACGGCGGAGGTCTACCAGGCCGCGCGCCGCCTGCTGCGCGACTCGGGACGCATCCAGGGCGTCGCTGACGAAGGGGGATTGTGGCCGGCCTTCGCGACGAACGAGGAGGGGCTTGATCTGCTTGTGTCGGCGATCGAGAAGGCCGGCTTCACGCCGGGTGACGAGGTCCATATCGCGCTCGATATCGCCGCGTCGGAGTTCGGCCGCAACGGCAGGTATCGGCTCGGCCTCGAGAACCGCGAACTCGATAGCGACGCGCTGGGCGAACTGCTCGTCGGCTGGGTGGACCGCTATCCGATCCTGTCGATCGAGGATCCCTTCGCCGAAGACGATCCCGAAGGCTTCCGCCGGTTCACCCAGGCGGTCGGGGCGCGCATCCAGGTGGTCGGCGACGATCTCCTGGTGACCGACCCCGACCGGGTCGCGGATGCGGCACGCCGCCGGCTGGTCAATTGCGCATTGATCAAGCCCAACCAGATCGGCACGGTGACGGAGACGCTGGCCGCCTTCGATGCCGCAACGGCCGGCGGCATTGCCGCCATCGTCTCGGCGCGCTCGGGCGAAACCGAGGACACGACGATCGCGCATCTGGCCGTCGGCTGGAATGCAGGGCAGATCAAGGTCGGTTCGATCACGCGCGGCGAACGTACCGCAAAATGGAACGAACTGCTGCGGCTGGAGGAACGGCTGGCCGGCAAGGCCGCCTTTGCCGGCTGGGGCGCATTGCCCGTTCCCCGAACCTGACAGGAAGCATCCGATGCAGATCGTCCGCTATGCCGACCCCGAAATCCGCCACGGCATCCTCGAACGCGATGGCACGATCCGGCCGCTCGCCGGATCGCCGTTCGAAAGCCTCGCGACGGCCGGATTGTCGACCCGGCTCGACAAGGTTCGGCTGCTGGCACCCGTCGTCCCGCGGAACATCTACGGGGCGGGGCTCAACTATGTCGCGCATGCGCGCGAGATGAACCTGCCGCTGCCGGCCGTGCCGATGCTTTTCATGAAGCCCGCTTCCGCGGTCGTCGGGCCCGGCGATCCGATCGTCTATCCGAAAGAAGGCCAGAACGTGCATTTCGAGGCGGAGGTCGCGGTCGTGATCGGCCGGGGCGGACGACGCATTCCCGAGGCGAAAGTGCACGAGCACGTCCTCGGCTACACCTGCGGCAACGATGTCAGCGAGCGCGTGATCCAGGCCAGCGAGATGAAGCAGGGTTGTCTGGTGATCGGCAAGGCGTTCGACAGCTTCAATCCGCTCGGTCCCGCAATCGAGACGGATCTCGATCCCGGAAATATCGGCATCCTGGCGCGGGTCAACGGGGTCGAGCGCCAGCGCAGCAACACGTCCGACCTCGTCTATTCCGTGACGCAGCTCGTCGCCTATCTTAGCAACGCGATCACGCTCTTGCCGGGCGACGTGGTGATGACGGGGACCCCATCGGGTGTAGGCCCCGTCCGGCCGGGCGATGTCGTCGAGATCGAGATTCCTGGCATCGGTATCCTGCGCAATCCGGTCGTCGCCGAGTGAATTTCCTTTAGGATCATGCCGATGGAACCCAAGAAAGATCGGGGCAGGCTGCGTATCGGCGTTCTCGGCGTCGATCACCGACACATCTACGGCATGCTGCAAGGCATGCTCGATGTGGGCTGCGAGGCGGCCGCCTGGTGGACGGACGGCGAGCCTGTTCCCGCCGCCGGATTCAAGGAGCGCTTTGCGAGCATGCCGAGGGTTGTCGACCGGCGGGCGATCCTCGAAGACCGGACGATTGATCTCGTCCTGATCGCGTCGGTTCCGTCAGCCCGCGCGGCACTTGCCATCGAGGCGATGTCGCACGGCAAGGACGTGATGGTCGACAAGCCGGGCTGCGTTTCGATCGTGCAGCTCGAAGCCTTGCGCCGCTGCGTGGCCGCGACCGGCCGTATCTGGTCGGTGAATTTCTCTGAACGCTTCGAGGTGCCGGCGGTGACGAAGGCGGACGAGCTGGTCGCGGCCGGTGCCATCGGGCGCGTCGTGCAGACGGTCGGACTCGGCCCGCACCGCCACAACGCGCATCTGCGGCCGCCGTGGTTCTACGAACGCGCCCAGACCGGCGGGATCCTGTGCGACATCGGCTCGCACCAGATCGACCAGTTCCTGTTCTTCACTGGCTCGTCGACGGCGGAGATCGTGTCGGCGGCTTCCGAGAACTACGCCAATCCCGCCCATCCGGATTTCGAGGATTTCGGCGAGATCCTGCTGAAGAGCGGGCATGCGCGCGGCTATATCCGCGTCGACTGGTATACGCCCGAAGCATTGCCCACCTGGGGCGACGGCCGCCTGGTCCTGCTCGGCACCGAAGGCACGATCGAGCTGCGCAAGTATGTGGATGTTGGCGGGGCACCCGGAACGGATCATCTGCTGCTGGTCAACGGCAGCCGCTGCGAGCGCATCGACACGTCGCGCGCCGGGACGCCCTATTTCGGCCGTCTCGCCGACGACGTTCGCGCGCGCACCCAGACGGCGATGGCGCAGTCACACGCGTTCGTCGTGACCGAGCTGGCACTTTCGGCCCAGAAATTTGCGCAGGCAGGAGAGGCGGGAGACCGCACCTGAGCCGGCCGGTGCAACTTCCGAAACCGGCCCCGAGCGGCTCCGTTTAGCCGATGTCCTGGTCGAACGGATCGTCGACCGAGTGGGCGGGCTGGGTGAACCAGTTCGCACCCTTCTCGGTGATGTACATGTGATCCTCGAGCCGGATGCCGAACTCGCCATAGATGCAGATCGTCGGTTCGTTCGAGAACGTCATGCCGGGTTGCAGGATGGTCCGGTCACCCTTCACGAGATAGGGCCACTCGTGGACGTCGAGGCCGATCCCGTGACCTGTCCGATGGGGCAGGCCGGGCGTGGCATAGCCCGGGCCGAAGCCGGCACTGTTGATGACGCTGCGCGCCGCATTGTCGACGTCTTCGCAGCGATTGCCCGGCTTGGCAGCGGCGAAGGCGGCGGCCTGCGCGGCCTTTTCCAGGTTCCAGATGTCGCGCTGACGCTTGGTCGGCGTGCCGAAGACGTACGAGCGCGTGATGTCGGAAAAGTACCCGTCGACCGGTGCGCCCGTATCGATCAGGATCATGTCGCCTTCCTTGAGCGTCTGCGGGTAGGGAACGCCGTGCGGATAGGCGGTCGCCTCGCCGAAAAGGACGGAGTTGAACGGCGGATCGGATTCCGAGCCGAGCTTGCGGTGGGCAGCGACCATGAAGGCCTGCACCTCGGGCGTGGTGATGCCTTCCCGCATGATCCGCGCGGCGGCCTTGTGGGCGGCGAGCGTGATGTTCTTGGCCGTCTGCATCAGCGCCAGCTCGTGGTCAGACTTCACCCGACGGCACCCACCAGTGATTTCAGAGCCGTTGGAGAAGGTGAAGGCGTTGCCGGCGCGTCGCAGCCCGTCGAACGTGAAGAAGGGAGTCGCCTCATCGACACCGATCGTGCCCTTGTCGATGCCGAGCGACCGGACCGTGTCGATGACGAGAGCGGTCGGGTCCTCGTCCTCTTCCCACTGCGCGACCTTGTCGCCGAAGGTCATCATGGTGCGCAGCTTCTCGACCTCGAAGGCGGGGGAGAGATAGACGATTTCGCCGCGCGCCGGCAGGATCGCACCGTGCGCACGCTCGGTGCGGCGCATCTTGAGCCCCGTGAAATAGGTGAGACTGGTCGATACGTCGAGCCACAACGCATCGACGCCCTTCTCGCGCATCAGCCGCTGGGCCTTGTCGACGCGCTTCAGGCGCTCTTCCAGGCCGATCGGCGGCACGTCGCCGCGCATGTTCTTGAGGCCCGCCAGTTCCTTCTCGGCGGTCGAGCCGCCTACACCGATCGTCATTCCTGTCTCTCCGCGTTTCAGCGCCGGTAGCGCCGTTGAACCATGATGTTCGCCGTCGCCGTCAGGACGAGCGTCGCCGACATGAGGACGAAGGCCGTCGCCGCACCGAACGGCCAGTTGTTGAGCTGGAACTGCCCGAAGACGAGCGGTCCCATCATCTTGAATTTGGGGCCGCCCAGCAGCACAGGCGTGGCATAGGCGTTCATCCCGAGGATGAAGGTCAGGATCGTGCCGGCCAGCAGGCCCGGCAGGGCCAGCGGCAGCAGGACGCGCCGGGTCATCTCGAGCGGGCCGGCGCCGAGGCTGAAGGCAGCCTCTTCCAGCGCCCGGTTGATGCCTTCGATCACGCTTTGCAGCGTCAACACCATGTAGGGGAGGTTGACCGCGATGATGCCGGCGATCACGGCGCCTTCCGAGTACATCATCTGCATCGGCGCATCGAGGATGCCGAGATCCATCAATGTCACGTTCAGGAAGCCCTTGTTGCCCAGGACCGTCATCCAGCCGGCCGCCCGGACGGCATTGCCGACGAAAAGCGGCAGCACGACGAGAATGATCAGGACGTTCTTGAACCGTGTCTGAGTTCGCGCCAGCACATAGGCAAGCGGCAGTCCCATGATCAGGCAGGCGACGGTGCAGATGCCCGCGACCTTCAGCGTGGTCCACAGGATGTTCGTATAGAACGGATCGGAAAAGAACTTGATGTAGTTGTCCGCCGTGAAGGCCTCGACCATCATCCGGCGCGGCTCGAAGCGGTTGAAACTGTACCGCAAGAGGATGAGCAGCGGCACGAGGAGGCCGACGGCGACAAAGACCGTCGCCGGCCCCACGAGGGTCGAGGCGGCGAGAAACGACGTGCGCTCCTCGCCGTCCCGATGTGCCATAGCTGCGCCCGAAACGGACATCAGCTCTTCAGTTCTTTCTGCCACCATTCCTGGAGGGCGACATCGTTCTTGTTCATGTAGTCGTAGTCGAGATCGACGATTTTCTTGATCTCTTCCGGGGTGAACCCGATGCGCTTGTTCAGGTCGGGTGCGACGACCGCATTCGTGACCGTCGGGTTGTAGCCCATGTCGATGGCGAAATTGTTCTGCGCCTCCTTGGCGAGCATGGCATCGAGATAGGCATAGGCGCCATCCTTGTTCGGCGCGTTCTTCGGGATGACGAAACCGGAGATGTAAGCGAGGGTGCCTTCGGCGGGTGCGACGGCCTCGACGCTGATGCCGGCGTTCTGCCACTGGACGACGCGCGCCTTCCACATCACGCCGATCGCGAATTCGGCCGACTGCAAGCCCTGCGCGAACGCCTCGTTGGTCGGATAGATGCGCATTCCAGCCTTCTTGCACTCCAGCAGCAGCTTCTTGCCGGGCTCGAAATTCGTGATCGAGCCGCCGGCTGCCAACGAAGCGGCCGCGATCGTGTACTGGTACTGGATGTCGATCACGCCGAGATTGTTGCCGTGCTTGGGATTGAAGACGTCCTTGTAGCTCGTCGGCGCGGGGCTGATGAGCTTGGGATTGTAGACCGCGACCTTGCCCGAATAGATGTGGCCGATACCGTAGGGGTACTTCATCGACGGCAGGATGTTGGCCGCGTTCTTGAGCTTGGAATAGTCGACCGGCAGGACAAGACCGGCGTCATGCATCTGGAACATGTTGATGGACGAAAGCGCCTGCAGATCGGCTGTGCCGCGCGGAAGTCGCTGTTCGGCCTGCATCTTCGAACGGCGCTGCGGGTCGCCCGCCTGATCCTGGACGACCTCCCAGCCTTCCTTGATCAAGATCGGCTGCTCGATGTTCTTGTTGAGCAGGCGCGCATAGTCGCCGCCCCACGTGCCCACGACGATCTTGCCTTTCGACTGTGCGCGGGCTCGGGTGGGAAACCCGAGCATGCCGACGCCGGTGGCGATGGCCGCGCCGGCGAGAACGCCGCGGCGGGAGATCTTCTTTGAGTGCGCCATTGTCCGCCTTCTCCTTTTGTTGCGGATGCGGCCGAGACCGCATCTCCTGAAAACGATCTAGACCTTGAAAACGCGTGCCGTCTCCCGATTCCAACCCAGCCGGACGGTGTCTCCGATCGTCGGGGGAGCATCCTCCGGCCGATTGGGCAGCTGCAGGATGACCCGCTCGGCCGGCGACAGCCGGACATGCAGGTCGATCGCGGCACCAAGATAGGAGAGGAACTCGACCTTACCGTCGAAACGGTTGTCCATCGCCGTCGTGCTGGCGCCAAGGAGTGCGAGCCGCTCCGGACGCATGGCGAGCGTTGCAGGGCCAGCCGGCCCGTCGCCGCAGGCAATCGAAAGACCGCCTTGCGACACGAAACGCCCCGGCGCCTCGATCCGGCCTTCGATAAAGTTCGAGCGCCCGACGAAATCGGCAACGAACCGGTTTGCCGGCCGCTCATAGAGATCGTGCTGCGTACCGACCTGGCAGATGCGTCCCTCGCTCATGACCACCAGGCGGTCGGCCATGGTCAGGGCCTCTTCTTGGTCGTGCGTCACCATGACAGTCGTCAGGCCGAGTTTGCGCTGCAGTTCGCGAATTTCCACGCGCACCTCGTGACGCAGTTTCGCGTCGAGGTTCGACAGTGGCTCGTCGAGCAGGAGGATGTCGGGGTGGAAGACGAGCGCGCGGGCGAGCGCCACGCGCTGCTGCTGCCCGCCGGAGAGTTGGCGCGGCAGGCGGTCGCCGAGATGCTCGAGGCGCACGAGGCGCAACGCCTCGGCGATCTTCGCCGGCATGTCGGCCTTGGGCACCTTGCGCATCTCCAGCCCGAACGCGACGTTCTGGTTCACCGTGAGATGCGGGAAAAGGGCATAGCTCTGGAAGACGAGACCCGCATTGCGCTTCCAGGGCGGCAGTGCGGTGACATCCTTGCCGTCGAGCCGGACCGTGCCGGCCGAAGGCTCCACGAAACCCGCCACGATCCGCAGCGTCGTCGTCTTGCCGCAGCCGGATGGGCCCAGCAGAACCAGGAATTCGCCGTCCGCGACGTCGAGAGACACGTCGTCGAGTGCCGTCGTCTCGCCGTAGCGTTTGCCGAGATTGGCGATCTGGAGTCGGGCCATCGTCAGACCACCCGGCTGATCTTGACGAAGCGGTCCGTCAGCAGCATCGCACCTGCGATGAAGACGATCTGCAGCACCGAAACGGCGGCGATCGTCGGATCGATCTTCCACTCGAGATATTGCAGGATCGCGATCGGCAGCGTGGTGCGGCCCGGCCCGACGAGGAACAGGCTCATCTCGAGGTTTCCGAACGACGAGATGAATCCGAACAAGGCCGCCGCGACCATCCCGGGAAGGATGGAGGGCAGGGTGATGCGCCAGAACGTCGTCAGGCGGTCCGCCCCCAGGCTCTGGGCGGCTTCCTCGATCGACCGGTCCATCCCGACCAGCGTTGCGGTGACAAGGCGGACGGTCCACGGGATGACGATCAGCACATGCCCGGCGATGAGCCCGCCGAGTGAGCCGAGGATAGGCAGCTCGGTCAGGATCTCCACTTCGACATGGAAGACATAGAGTGCAATGCCGAGCACGATCCCGGGCACCACGAGCGGCAGGAGCAGCGCGCTGCTGACCGCTTCGCGGCCGGCGAATCGGGTCCGCACGAGGCAGATTGCTGCAGGAACGCCGAGCAGGAGACCGATGGCTGTCGCCACGATGGCAACCTGCAGGCTGAGCACGAAGCCGGAAACGAATCGCTCGTTCCCCGGGATGGCCTGGAACCATTTGAGGGAATAGCCATTCGGCGGAAAGGACGGGATTTCCTGCGCGAAGAAAGCAAGCCAAGTGACGAACAGCAACGGCAGCAACAGGTAAGCCATCGACAGGGTCGCGGCTCCGTTCAGGGTAAAACGCCCGATTTTCTGGACGTCGATCCGGCCTACGATGCTGTTCACGCGATCATCCTTGGAATCCGCATCAGTTCAGCAGTTTCTTGTGCATGCGGCCGCCCTTCATGATCATTGCAAGATGCTTGCCCTGATCGCCCAGAAGGGCAAGGTTTTTCAGTGGATTGCCGTCGACGAGGATCATGTCGGCGTAAGCACCGGGTTTCAGCGTCCCGACCTTGCCGGGCATGCGCAGGATATCCGCCCCGATCAGCGTCGCCGACCGGATGATCTCCATCGGCTGCAGGACCGCCTGGCGGATCGTGAACTCGCGCGACTGGTCCCAGTGCAGTTCGCCAAGCAGGTCCGTTCCGTAGGCGACAGGCACGCCGTTGCGCTTGCAGATCTCGAGCGATTTCAGTCCGCCTTCGAGGACGAGATCGTTCTTCTCGAGGCTCTCGGCCGACATACCCCACTTCGCCGCACGTTCCTTCATCGCATAGTAGGTGACGAGATTGGCGACGAGGAACATGTCCTTAGAAGCCATCAGCTTGGCCGAAGCGTCGTCGATAAGGTTGCCGTGCTCGATCGTGCGCACGCCGAACTTGGCCGCACGCGTGATCGCTTTGGCCGAATAGGCGTGGGCGCACACGTAGCGGCCGAACGCCTCGGCTTCTTCGACGGCGGCCTTCACTTCGCCGTCGGAGAACTGCAGGCTGTCGAGCGGGTCGTAGGGAGAGGCAACACCGCCGGACATCATGATCTTCACGTGATCCGCACCCTGACGCATCTGTTCGCGCGCTGCCTTGCGCACGCCGTCGACGCCGTCGGCAACGGCCGACTTGAACATCAGGCCATTGCAGCACATGCAGGCACCACCGTCGAAGGTGCGCCGGCGCGAGTCCGAATGTCCGCCAGTCGGACCGATCGACTGACCCGCGATGTAGAGGCGCGGGCCGACGATATGCCCGGTCTCGATCGCCGTCTTGATGCCCCAGTCGGCCCCGCCGGTGTCGCGTACGGTCGTGAAGCCGCGATTGAGCATGGCCGTCAGGCGCGTGGCGGCCCGGGCCGTGATGAGGGTCAAAGGCAGGTTCTCCATGAACCGGATATTGACCTCGGAATGAAGTGCGTGGACGTGGCTGTCGATCAGACCTGGCATCAATGTCTTGCTGCCGCAGTCGATCTTGGGCGCACCCTTTGACTTGATCGGCTTGTCCGACAGTTCGCGGACCTTGTCGTCTTCGATGAGGAGTTGGTAGCCGCGGCGGATCTCGCCGAACGTCGGCTCGAGCAGCGCGAAATTCGTCAGCAGAAGTTGTTCGCTCATGACGATCCGATCCTAGCGCAGCGTGTTCTTGTGGAAGCTGCCGCCCTTCATGATGGCGGAGAGGTGGCGGCCCTGATCCTGGAACAGCGCCAGATTTTTCAGCGGATTCCCGTCGACGACGATGAGGTCCGCGAAGGCACCGGGCTTGAGGCAGCCAAGTTTACCTTCCATGCGCAGGAGCCTGGCGCCGATCGTGGTCGCCGAGCGGACGATTTCGATCGGCGAGACTACCTGCGCGCGGATCGTGAATTCCTGCGACTGCTCGCTCTGCAACTGGCCCAGAAGGTCCGTACCGTAGGCAACCGGAACGCCGTGCCGTTTGCAGATTTCGAGCGAGCGAAGCGCGCCGTCGATCACCCGATCGTTCTTGGCAAGCATCTCTGCACTCATGCCGAAATCGGCCGCGCGCTTCTTCATCTCGAAATAGGTCACGAGATTGGCGACAAGGAACATGCCCTTTCCGGCCATCAGCTTGGCCGAGGCGTCGTCGATCAGGTTGCCGTGCTCGATCGTGCGCACGCCGGCCTTGGCGGCCCGCGTGATGGCCTTGGGCGTATAGGCGTGGGCGCAGACATAGCGGCCGAACGCCTCGGCCTCTTCGACCGCGGCATGAACCTCGTCCATCGAGAACTGCAGGCTGTCGAGCGGGTCGTAGGGCGAGGCAACGCCGCCGGACATCATGATCTTGATCTGGTCGGCGCCCTGCCGCATTTCCTCGCGCACGGCGCGACGGACTTCGGTGACGCCGTCGGCCACACCCATCGAGAAGGCCAGCGCATTGCAGCAGTGGCAATTGGCGCCCGGATCGGTGCGCCGGCGCCCGTCGCTGTGGCCGCCCGTCGGGCCGATAGCCTTGCCGGCAATGAACAGGCGCGGACCGGGAATTAGCCCTTTTTCTGTCGCTTCCTTAAGGCCCCAGTCAGCGCCGCCAGTGTCGCGCACCGTCGTGAAGCCGCGATCGAGCATGCAGCGCAGCTGGTTGGCCGCACGCGCCGTCATCAGAGTCAACGGCACGTTCTCCATGTTCCGGATCACGACGTCGGACAGAACGGCGTGGACGTGGCTGTCGATAAGGCCGGGCATCAGCGTGCGCTTGCCGCAGTCGATGACCGTCGCCGTCTTGGACTTGATCGGCTTTGCGGAAGTCTCGCGGATCTTGTCGCCTTCGACGAGGATCTCGTAGCCGCCCTTCAGCCCGCTGGCTTCCGGGTCAAGCATTTCGAAGTTCCTGAATAGATACTGTGCCATCCTGATCCTGCTCCCGTCCTGTCGTCCGTCCGCAAATGTTGACCTTCCGGTCAATTCCGTCAATCTCCGCCGTCGCGTTCAGCCGCCGGCTTCCTGCATCAGGCACGGAACCAGAAGGCCTGCGAGGATCTTCGCGTTGCGGATTTCCACCGCCCCGTACATGCCTTCCTCGCCGCAGAAATTCAGCGTACCGAGCCGACGGCCGGCGACATGGATCGGCGAATTGAGGATCGCCGTAATCCCGAGCGAGAATATCAGCTCGTGGTCGAAGAACGTCTCTTTCACCTCTGCGCGAGCGGGCGCAATGAAGACCTCGCCCGAGTTCATCTGCTCGTGACTCTTCTTGATCTTCGAGAGCGGCTTCTTGCCGCCGATCGGATACGCCTGCTCGTTGCTCGAATGCACGCGCACGACCGCTTGCTGGCCCTCGTCATAGCGCAGCGTCGTCAGCAGCACCCAGCCGCAGGTTTCCGCTGCCGCCTTCTCGACAGCCTTGTAGACGAGCTGGCGGTCCGCTTGTGCTGCAGTCAGCGCGACGATTTCGGCAATGTCTTCGATGGTGAGGGCGCGGGACTTCTTCGGCATGACGGGTCTTTCAAGGTTTGAGAGGGGCGGTGACCTGGACGCTTGCGGGCAGCGAAACATTCGGGATTTTCTCAGGAATGAGCCCGCGCGCCCGCACGCGAAGGACGAGAAGCAAGGCGACGGCAATGAAGATCTCGCGAAGGGCCGCACCCTGGACCGCCGAAATCTCGGGGATATAGGGCACGATGAAGCGCGTGGATTCGAGGAAGAACACCACGAGGACTGCGCCGACGACCGCACCGATATTGTTGCCGAGCCCGCCGGCGAGCAGCGACAGCTTGATGTAGAGCGTCAGCAGCGGGGCGAAGAGGTCGGGGGCGATGTAGCTGGCGAAGTGACCGTAGAGCGCGCCGGAAAGACCGAGCGCTGCAGTGCCGACGGCAAAAGCCTTGACCTTGAACATCACGACGTTCTTGCCCGCGACCTGGACGACCTGTTCGTCCTCGCGGATGCCACGAAGCACGCGGCCGAATGGAGACCGGTTGAGGCGCTCGAGCAGGACGAAAAGCACGATCACCGCGAAGACGACAATGCCGAGAAAAAGCAGATTGAAGGCGTGCGGCCCCAGCGCCTGCCGGAAGGGCCCCGGAATTCCCGACAGCCCGTCGGTGCCATTCGCGATCCAGAGCTCGTTCGACATGACGATGCGCATCGTTTCGGCGAAGCCAAGCGTGACGATCGCCAGGTAGTCGCCCCTTAGGCGCACGGTGATGAGCGAAACCAGAATGCCGACCAGCGATGCGGCCGCCGAACCGGCGACCACGCCCGCCGCGATCGGCCAACCGAGTTTGAGCGTCAGCAAGCCCGAGGTATAGGCGCCGACCGCGAAGAAGCCGACGAGACCGAGATTGATCAGGCCCGCCATGCCCCAGATGACATTCATGCCCAGCGCCATCAGCGCGTAGAGCCCGGCCGTTACACCCATCGCGACGAGATAGTGTTCCATGCGATGTTCCTCAGTACGCTCGCTGGCCGAGTATGCCGCGCGGACGAAGCGTCAGCACAAGCACGATGGCAATGAAGCCGACGGCCGTGCGATAGGCCGGCGTCAGGACGAGCAGGCTCAATTCTTCGCCCACGCCGATGACGAGGGCGCCGACCACCGCCCCCGGGATGCTGCCAAGGCCGCCGACGACGGCCGCGGCGAACACCGACAGGATCGTGCGGAAGCCGACCAACGGATCGATCGTCGTGTCGAGGCCGCTCAGCATGCCGCCGAGCCCCGCAAGTCCCATCGCGATGAACGAGACGAGGCGGGCCACCATGTCGGAATTGATGCCCTTGATGGCGGCGAGCATCGGGTTGTCGGCGACGGCGCGCATCGCCTTGCCGGTCCGCGTCAGCGCCAGGAACGCGAACAGGAGCGCCATGGCGACGATTGCGATCATCAGGTTTTCGACCTGCTGCGGACTGATCCGGAGACCGGAAACGACCCAGTCGCGCCGCAGCGGCAGGTCATAACCTCGCATCTGGTTGCCGAAGCCGAAGCGAACGAAATTCTCCAGCGCGATCGTCAGTGCGATCGAGCCGATTGCCGTCGTGACGAAGCCGGCGGCGCGCAGGGGCCTCAGGACATATTCGTCCGACAGCCAGCCGACGAACCCCGCTGCGACGAACGCCGCGATCAGAGAGGGCACCACAGGCAGGCCGAAATTCGTGTTCGCGACGAAACCGGCGAAGGCGCCGATCGTCATGTGCGAAGCGAGCGCAAAATTGGTGAAGCGCAGGACGGCAAAGATTGCGGTCAAGCCGATCGCCGGCACAGCGAGCACGGTTCCCGCCATCAGGCCGTTGAGGATCAGTTGGAGGACTTCCATCGGCGACCGGTACCTTTCGCGCAATCGATGGAGGACGACGGCCGGCCCGGCCGCCGCCCTCCGCAGGGTCACACCAGTTTGAGGAATTCCAGCTTGCCCTTGGCGACCTTCATGTAGCGGAACCGGCAGCCGTTGATGTCGCCGATATCCGTGAAGTCGCAGGGGCCGGAAGCGCCCTCGTAGTTGATCTCCTTGCCGGCGGCGAGCGCCTTGAGACCTTCGATCGCCGTGTAGACCTTCTCGCCCGGGCCCTGGCAGATCTTGCGGACATTGTCCTTGAGCGCCACGCCGCTGACTTCCTTCGCCTTGGCGAAGGTCAGTACGGCCATGCTCGCCCAATCGGTTGCCTGCGCCTCGTAGCCGTCGATCTCCTTGGCGCCCAGCCGCTCGCAGGCGAGCTTGTAGGCTGAACTTTCGATGTCGGCCGAGGGTTGGCCTGTCATGACGCCTTCCGAGACTTCCGGCGGGATCGTGTCGAGCGTGGCCTGCGGCACGGCGTAGGACTGGCAGAACTTCCCGAGATTGATGTTCGCGCGGTAGAGGTCGCGCAGGACGACGACCGTGTCCGGGGCGTAGCCGTTGAGATAGAGGAAATCCGGCTTTTCGCGCATCGCCTGGTCGATCTCGGAACGGTACGTCGCCTTGTCTTTCTCGTAGATGATGTGCGAGACGACCGATCCGCCCTTCGCCTTCATGAGGGCGTCCAGGTATTCCTTCGTTGGCAGCGCGAACGGCGCCTGGATGCCGATGACGGCGATGCGCCTGTGACCCATGCTTGCGATGAACTCGCCGTGCGAGGTGGCCTGCAGGCGGCTGTTGGGCTGGGTGCGGATCAGGAATCCCTGGTGCGGCAGCAGCGTGATCGGGTCGGCGCCCGACACCGTCATGATGAACGTCTTGGATTCCCAACAGACGGGCGCCACCGCTGCGGTGACGGCAGAAGCCCATGTCCCCATGATCACCGGGACCTTGTTGACCTCGATCAGCTTGCGCGCCGCGCGAACGGCGGCCTCGGGGTTCGTCTGGTCATCCTCGACGACCGTCTCGATGCGCCGGCCGAGAACGCCGCCGGCCTTGTTCACCTCCTCGAAGACGGCCTGCATGGCCTTCAGCATGCGCGGGCCATCATTGCCGCCGGCACCGGTCAGCGGCGTCAGGATGCCGACGCGGACCGGTTCGGCCTGCGCATAGGCGCGGACGGGAACGGCACTGGCGGCCGCCGTCGCGGCACCCATCTTCAGGATCGATCTGCGGTTCAGTTTTTTCATCTTTTTCCTCCAGCACTCGGATATCGGACGAATTCGGTTCGGGCGGCGTCAGCCGCCAAGGAAGATCCGCCGGATCTCGGGATTCGCGGCCAGGACCGCCGCTTCGCCCGTCCTGCTGTTGCGGCCATCCACCAGAATGTACGCCTTGTGGGAAATCGCCAAGGCCTCGCTGGCGTTCTGCTCGACCATTCCGATCGAAAGTCCCTCGCGGTTGATCTCCACGATGGCGTCGAACAGCTTTTCTGCCGCCAGCGGCGATAGGCCGGCCGACGGTTCGTCCAGCATGAGGACGCTTGGTTCGACCATGAGCGCCATTGCCATCGCCAGGATCTGACGCTCGCCGCCGGACAGGGTGCGCGCAGCTTGCCGCTGCTTGGCGCCAAGAACCGGGAACCGCTCCATTGCCCGGACGATCCGCCTTGCGACCGCTCCCGGATCGATATAGCCGCCCATCTCGAGGTTCTCGCGCACGCTCATCGACGCGAAGATGTTGTGTTCTTGGGGAACATAGGCCAGCCCGCTGCGCGCGATGTCGCGCGGCAGGCGCCCCGTTATGTCGTTGCGGTCGAGCATGATCGTGCCGGCCTTCGGCCGGAGCAACCCGGCAATCGTCTTCAGGAGTGTCGATTTGCCCGCACCGTTCGGACCGATGATGCAGACGATCTCGCCCTTGCCCACGGCGAAATCCACGCCCTTCAGGATCTCGTCCGCCGCGCCGTAGCCTGCGACGATTCCGCGTGCCGCGAGTTCTGCCACTAGCCGGCACTTCGCCAGCGCCGACCCATGTACGCTTCCTGCACGCGGGCGTCGTTGGCGACCTTCTCGAACGGGCCGTCGGCGAGGTGACGGCCTTCGGCCATGACGACGACGCGATCGCACAGCCGCGCGACCATATCCATGTGATGTTCGATCAGCAGGATCGGCAGGCCTTCGCGCGCCAGCACCTGCAGATGCTCGCCGATTTCACGCGCCAACGTGGGATTGACGCCGGCGACAGGTTCGTCGAGCAGCAGCATCTTGGGTTCGGCCATCAGCGCGCGACCGATCTCGAGCAGCTTCTTCTGGCCGCCCGACAGATCGGACGCAGGATTGTGGATGACCCGCGTCAGGTTGAGCCGCCCGGCGATGGCAACCGCCCGGGCGAGAAGCGTTTCCTCCCGCTCGACGCTCGCGCGGGTGCGCAGAAGGGCCGGCCAGATCCGCTCGCCGGGTTGGCCGGATCCGTAGAGGAGCAGGTTGTCGAGCACCGACATGCGCTGCAAGCCGCGTGCGATCTGGAACGTCCGGACGAGCCCGACATTCGTGATCTGGTCCGGGCGCCGGCCGGCGATGTCGGTAGCGTCGAAGACGATTCGTCCATCGTCGGGCGGGATCACGCCGGAAATGCAGTTGAAGAGCGTCGTCTTGCCGGCACCGTTTGGCCCGATGAGGCCCGTAATTCCCGCGCCGCCGACGGAAAAGCTCACGCCGTTGAGCGCGCTGACACCGTAGAAGCTGCGGGTGACACCGATTATCTCAAGCAACGCCAGACCCCGTTCGCATGGCCCGAAGGCGTTCCCCAGTTTCGGCGAGGACACAATCCATTCTCTCGATCCCGGTTCGTCCGGCGACGTTGCCAAGACTATGCCAACGGGCTGCTGGCCAATATTGTCACAAATCGCACCGACAGGTGAGATTTCGGCACAGCAGAACGCATCCGGTGGCACATTTTCGGTCGGAAAGTTAACCTGCATGCAGGACAGCTGGCCGGTACCCGTCCGCTTGCCGAAATGATCGGGCTCCGCATGACCCAGAACATCTATGACAATCCCGATTTCTTCGACGGCTACAGCCGGTTGCCGCGCTCGGTGAGCGGTCTCGATGGTGCCGCAGAATGGCCCCGGCTGCGCGCGATGTTGCCGTCGATGGCCGGCCGGCGCGTGCTCGATCTCGGTTGCGGATACGGCTGGTTCTCCCGCTGGGCCCGGGCGGCGGGGGCTGTGTCGGTCGTGGGGGTCGATGTTTCGGAGAAGATGCTGGCCCGTGCCGCCGCCGACACGCAGGACGACGTGATCTCCTACCGGCGCGCGGATCTCGAGACGGTCGAACTGGCGCCCGCGGCATACGACCTCGTCTACAGCTCGCTAGCGCTCCACTATATCGTTGGACTGGAGCGGCTTCTTGCGCAGGTGCACGGCACGCTCGCACCCGGTGGCAGGTTCGTCTTCTCGGCCGAGCATCCGCTCTATACGGCACCGCGCACGCCCAAATGGTCGACCGACGCCGACGGACACAAGACCTGGGACCTCGACGGCTATTTGGAGGAGGGACCGCGCCGGACGGACTGGATCGCCAAAGGCGTCATCAAGCAGCACCGTAGTCTCGGCACATACCTGACCTCCATGTTGCGGCAGGGATTTGCGCTGACGCATATCGAGGAGTGGGGCCCGACGGACGCCCAGCTCGCCGAACATCCGGAATGGGCGCTCGAACGCCAGCGCCCGCCATTCCTTCTGGTGGCTGCACGCCGCGACTAGGACGGCAGCGGATCGGCCGGTGGGCGGTTCGCGCGCCGGCGCGGGCGGACGACGTCGGATGGCCGGTCCGGAAGCGCCACGCGCGCCGCCAGTTTCGTGAACGGATCGCTGGCATGCGGAAATGCCATCGCGCCGACGAAATGCGCCTGGAATTCCGGCGCAAGGGCGGTCTCTATTTTCTCGATCCGGCGCACCGTCGTCGCGAGCCCTTCGCGCGCCGCACGGTTGAGCAGCGCTATGCGCGCACCCTGGCCCGCGGCATTGCCGACCGACTTTACCCGATCGGGATCGCAATCCGGGACGAGCCCGAGAACGAGTGCGTGCAGCGGCGACAGGTGCGTTCCGAACGCGCCGGCAAGCCGGATCTCGTCGAGTTCCGAAACGCCCGCACGCTCCATGAGAAGCCGTGCACCGGCATAGAGCGCGCCTTTGGCAAGCTGGATCGCGCGCACGTCGTTCTGCGTGACGGCAATGCGTGGGCTACCGTCGTGCAAGACATAGATGAATGTCCGGCCGTCGCCGACGATCCGCGCGTTGCGTGCGGCGTTGGCGCCATCGATCGTGCCGTCGGGGCGGACGATGCCGGCCAACACCATCTCGGCGACGACTTCGACGATGCCCGAGCCGCAGATGCCGGTCACGCCACTCGCGGGCGCAAAGCCGGCAGCGTCCGACCAACTTTCGTCGCCGATCACCTTGAAGCGGGGTTCGAGTGTCGCCGGATCGATCCGCACGCGCTCGATGGCGCCGGGTGCCGCGCGCTGGCCCGAGGATATCTGCGCGCCTTCGAAGGCCGGGCCGGTCGGCGAGGAGCAGGCGAACATCCGCCCGCTTGCGCTGAGGATGAGTTCGGCATTGGTGCCGACATCGACAACCAGCACATTGCCAGGCGATTCCTGCGGTGCCTCAGCCAATACGACAGCGGCAGCATCGGCCCCGACATGGCCCGCGATGCAGGCAGGCAAATGGACATAGGCGCCGGGTGCAAGCGCAAGTCCGAGATCCGCGGCTCGCGCGTCGACCGGCATGTCGATCGCCAAGGCGAACGGCGCACCGCCAAGTTCGACCGGATCGATACCGAGATAGAGATGGTGCATCACCGGGTTGCCGACGCAGACCGCTTCCACGATCTGCTCGCGCCTGACGCCGGCAGCCGCCGCGACCTCGCCGGCAAGCGCGTCCACGCCCTCGCGCACCAGCCGGGTAAGTTCTGCCACCCCGCCCGGGTTCAACATGCCGTAGGACACGCGGGACATCAGATCCTCGCCGAGACGGATCTGCGGGTTCATGCGGCCGGCAGATTGCACGGCCGTGCCGGAGGCGAGGTCGCAGAGATGCGCGGCGATCGTGGTCGAGCCGATATCGACGGCGAGGCCATAGGCGCGCTCGACGAAGCCGGGGAATACGGCGACGATCTCCGCATTTTCGCGCACCGCGACGGTTACCCGCCAGCTTCCGGCGCGAAGCGAGGCCTGCAACCCGGCGAGGGCGGGGGCGGCGATCTTGAGGCCGGCAAGCTCCCATTGGTCGGCCAGCGCGTCGTACATCCGGCGGGCGTCGCTCGATGGTTCGTGCATGTCGGGTTCGGCGACTTCGACATAGTGCAGGTGGACGACGGGATCGGTCTCCACCGGCCGCTCGTCGGCCGACTTCCGCACGACTTGCCGGTGGACCTGGCTTTCCGGCGGAACGTCGACGGCGGTATCAGCACAAAGCCTGGCCTGGCAGGCGAGGCGCCGTCCGGCGGGCAGATTCCGTCGGGCCGCATACTCGCCTTCGCGCTCGCCGACCGGCGTCAGGCTTGCAGCGTCGGTCTCGATGCCGAGCTTGGCGTGCAGGCCCAGCACCGGATCGACGGCGCAGCGCCCGCAAAGGCCACGACCGCCGCACACGCTGTCGAGATCGACGCCCAGCGAACGTGCCGCGGTCAGCAAATCGGTACCGATGGCGAAGCGGCCGCGCTTGCCGGAGGGCGAAAAAGCGACGAACGCCTCGCGTTTCTCGCACCCACCATTGCCGATCAGCGCGCGCAGGCGCTCGGAATCGTACGCCGCCTCGATGGAGGCGGCTTCGGTGGCGGCGATGTCTTCGGGCTCGCCTTCCCGTGCGACGGGCTCTGCCCGGTGCCAATCGGCGAGATAGGCGTCGGTGTCACGTGCACCATCGCGCATCGCGGCCGCGTCGATCGCCTGCTGGAAGCGGGGGCTGAGCTCGCGCCGGGCGGCCTTCCGGCCGCTGCGCACGAGAAGTTGGGCCGGAATGTCGCGCCAGGAAATGAGAATCAGGTCGGGCATTGCGGCGGAGCTTCGAGGAAGCCGGCGATGGCACCAATTCCGGTCGTCCGCGTTTCGAGCGGCAGGCACAGGCGTTCGGCTGCCCGGCGCGCTTTTTCGGCCAGCGAAGGGTCGGGCATCTGGACCAGATGGACCACGCGCCGGTAGTTGGCGAAATACGCGCCGTACAGCTCGGGATGCCGGTCGAGGCCTAACCCACGCCAGATCAGCCTGTCGAAATGGCGGACCAGATAGTCTGTCAGGAAGAACGTGCCGATCTCCTGCTCCATCATCGCGTCGAAGGCGGGCGCGCCCGAATAGAAGGAGTAGCAGTGCGGCCCGTCGATGCGGGCGACCCGTTCTTCGGCAAGCATCGCGTCGAGCGCGCCGCCGGTGCCGCAGTCGCCGTAGAGGCAGAGGATCTGCTCGTACTTGCCGCGCGCTGCGCGGATCTTGCGCCGCAGGCGGCCGGGTATTTCTTGCGGGCGGTTGTGCAGGATTGCAGGCAGACAGTCGATATCGATCGCGTCGAAGCGGCTTGCCGCTTTTGCCGCCAGCAGCTCGCGCGCCAATGCGCCGCAGGCCAGAACGAGTGTCCGCGCGGCCATCTAGGCGTTCGCGCCCGCGCCACGCCCCTGCAGGAGCAGCCGCTTGGCGGTCTCGACCGTAACAGCAGCATCGCGGCAATAGGCGTCGGCGCCGATCGATTCTGCGAATTGCTCGTTCACCGGCGCGCCCCCGACAAGCACGATATAGTCGTGCCGGATCCCCTTCGATTTCAGCGCGTCGATGACCGTCTTCATGTAGGGCATTGTCGTCGTCAGCAGGGCCGACATGCCGATGATGTCCGGACGATGCTGTTCGAGCGCGCTGAGGAACGTCTCGACCGGCGTATTGATCCCGAGATCGACGACCTCGAAGCCCGCACCCTCCATCATCATGCAGACGAGGTTCTTGCCGATGTCGTGGATGTCGCCCTTGACCGTGCCGATCACCATCTTGCCGACGCGTGGGGCACCCGTCGCGACCAGCAACGGGCGCAAGATCGACATCCCGGCCTTCATTGCATTGGCGGCCATCAGGACTTCGGGCACAAACAGGATACCGTCCCGGAAATCGTTGCCGACGATCCGCATGCCCTCGACCAGGGCCTTCGTCAATACGTCGTAAGGCTGCCAGCCGCGTGCGAGCAATATCCGCACGCCGACCTCGATCTCATCCTTGAGGCCGTCATAGAGATCCTGGTGCATTTGCGGCACCAGTTCGGCGTCGGACAGGGTATTCAGATCCAGTTCTTCTTCAGACACGATTGCACCTGTCGATCGTCAGTTTTGCAGCCGGGCCATGGCAATTGGAGCCGCGTCGTGGCGGATTGATGCGAAGGCCCTTTTGGGATAACAGATCATTGGAATGGTCGCAGCAGAAGAATCGCCACCCGGGAGTCCGCAGCGCATCGAATGGCCGACCGTCGCGGTGATCGCCTTCGTCCATGCGTCGTGGCTTGTGCTGACCTGGTACCACGCCGACATTCCGCTGCCGCTCTGGCTTGCCTGGGCAATCTGGATTTCGGCTTGGTGGGGCTCGGTCCAGCACGAGATCATCCACCGCCATCCAACGGCAAGCGATGGACTCAACCGGCTTCTCGGGATGCCGCCGCTCTGGCTCTGGCTGCCGTTCGAGCGTTATCGCCAGACGCATCTCGTTCACCATCGCGACGAGCGGCTGACCGATCCGGTCGACGATCCGGAATCCCGGTACTTCACGCCCGATCAATGGATGCGCCTCGGGCCGGTCGGTCGTGCGATCGCGTGGACTCAGGCGACGCTTCTCGGTCGCATCGTTTTCGGTCCGGCACTTGTGATTCCGGGGTTCATCCTGGGCGATTTCCGCGCGATCGCGGCTGGTGATCGCCGGATTGCGGCTGTCTGGGCTATTCACCTGGCGTGGCTTGCGCCCGTGCTGGTCTGGATCTTCGGCGTCTGTGGTGTTCCAATCTGGCAGTATACGCTTGCCTTCGTCGATCTCGGCCTTGGGGTCGCGATGATACGCTCGTTTGCCGAGCATCGCGCGGCAGGTCCGGTCGGACATCGCACCGCGGTTGTCGAGGATTCGCCGATTTTCGGGTTGCTCTTCCTCAACAACAACCTGCATGTCGCGCACCATCGCTGGCCGCGCGCGGCCTGGTACCGGCTGCCGGCCCTCCATGCCGCCCATCGTGCCGAGATCGTCGCCGGCAACGGCAATCTCGTCTATCACGGCTATGGCGATCTCTTCCGCCGATTTGCCCTGTGTCCGCATGATGCGCCGCTGCATCGTCTTGGCCGGATTCCGATACGGAACGGGGTTCATTCGGGCACCGCGTAGCCGGCAAGCTTGGCTTCCTCGTCCCAGCCAAGCGTGCGAGCGAAGTCGCCGCGCGTGACGGGCGAAAACCCGCGCACTAGGAGCGGCTCGGCAAGCGCGGCAAACCAGGGACGCGAACTCGCGGCGGCAAAGGCGGTTCGCAGGCGGCCGACGGCCGCTTCGGGCAGTGCGGGTGCGGCGACGAAGGCGGGTATGGGCGCCAGATCCGTCGATTCGACGACGCGGATGCGAGCCGTGAGTTCAGGCAGGTGGCGGGCGATCAGCGCGTGCCAATAGCCGTCGAGCGGGCCAACGTCGATCGTGCCATCGACGACGCTGTCGATGATCCGGCGCGCGGTCACGAGATTTCCCACGCTCTCCCTATAGAGAGCCGGGCGGCCAGCCGTACGGTAACGCAGCAGATGATGGCGCGGGGCGTTGAACCCGGAATGCGAGTGCGCCACGGTCCAGCCAATCCGCCCGCCGAACGTGTCGGCCAGCGTGCGCGCGGGGCTATCTTCACGCACGATGAAATCGCTGCGATAGACTGCGTGCCCGCCCGCCCAGGACGGTGACGGGATGGGGGCAGCAAGCGGAACGACGTCCGCGATGCGAAGCGCGATCGGATAGCCGCACATCTGGACGGCCCCCAGATCGCCGCGCCGCCAGAGATCTTCGAGGGGCTGGGGAGCCGGATAGGGCAGGTAGTCGAGATCGACTTCCGCATCCGCCGCGACGTGTCCGAGAAGTGCCCGCCACGCCGCTTCGGCCGACGGCGTGACGGCGTACATGCGGGCATTGGCGACGAACCGGCTCATCCGAAGCGCAACCGCTGGCCGATGCCCTTGGCAGCCGCCTTCTCGAGCATCGCGTGGCCCAATGCGATGTCCGACAGTGACAGACCTCGGTGCCAGAACAGGATCGTTTCGTCCGCCCGTTCGCGCCCGGGCTTCAGGCCGGCGACGACCTGCCCGAGTTCGGCGTGGAAGCGCCCTTCGTGGAGTTTTCCCGCGTCGAAGAGCGGCTTCAACGCGCCGAAGCGGCCTGCACGCGCCTGGCCGAAATCGTCCATCAGGAACTTGTCGGCGATGTCGGCGAGCGAAAGCTCGACGGCGCTTACCGTCCCGTAGGGCATGACGAGCGCGCCCTTCTTGATCCATTCGGTGCGCAGCAGCGGTGCGGGGTCGACGAGGCGCGACGCTTCGACCACGATGTCGGCCCCGCGCACGCAGCTTTCCCAATCCTCGGTCACCGTTATCTTTCTTCCGAGATCTTTTTCGAGCCGCGCGCCGAACGCGTCGCGGCTCTCCTTGCGTCGCGAATGGACCCGGATCTCGTCGAAATCGAACAGGCGGTTCAGCAGGCGCACGTTCCAGTAGGCCGTGCCGCGTGCACCGACATGGCCGAGGATTTTCGACCCCTTGCGGGCCAGATGCTTGGCGCCGATCGCGGTGACGGCGCCCGTACGCATGTCGGTGATTGCCGAAGCGTCGATGATCGCCTTGGGCACGCCGATGCGGCGGTCGAACAGCAGAAGGATCGCAAGTTCGGACGGCAATTTGTGCAAGTAGTTGTCATAGAAGTCCGACACGACTTTCACGCCGGCTGAATCCACCGATCCGCCCAGCGACCCGCGCAGGACGTTGAAATGACCGCGCGCCACGCCGGGCTCCAGATGCATGCGCGGTTCGATCACGGCCTCGCCGCGGCCTTGCGATGCGAGCTGGGATTCGACGGCCGCGAGAACCTCGTCATCGGTCAGGGCGATCGCCTCGACGTCGAACCGGTTGAGGTAGGTCACGTAGAGTGGCGGCATTTCCGCGTATTCGTCCATCGGCGGTCTCCTAGCGAAGCGGCAGGCGGCGGAAGATCCCGGGATTGTCGGGATCGCGGAACTTGTCGAGCGGGCCGTTGTCCACGAACAGGCGATGGCAGTGGGCGAGCCGATCCGGCGAAAGCGTTACGCCGATGCCGGGCTTTTCGGGCACCGGTACGAAATTGCCCTTCGGTCGGAAGGGTCCTTCCTCGATCACGTCGAGCGGCTGCATGCGGAACAGCGACTGGGAAGGCTCGCGGATATGGGCATGCGCGGCTGCAAGATGCAGATAGACCGCACTGGCGATCCCGCTGTCGCCCGAATAGCACCAGTAGTCGATGCCCATCGCTTCGCAAGCGCCGATGAAGCGCAGCGTGCGGCCGATCCCGCCATGTACGTTGACGTCGGTGCAGAATGCGTCCGGTACGCCGAGAGCCACCGCCCTGCGGATATCGGGCGTGTGGACCGAGAATGGGATGCGCGTATGCTGGCGCAGCTTGGCCATTTCTTCGAATGTCGCGACGGGGTCTTCCCAGCAGCGTATGTCGAGCGGTTCTATCGCGGCGGCGATCCGACGCGCTTCGGTGAGCGAATAGGCCTTGTTGGAGTCGATCCGGATCGTCGCCGATGGCCCCAGACGGTCGCGCAGCAGTTCCAGCATGCGGATTGACGGGGCGGGATCGGCCGTCGAGACCTTGCCCTCGAACATCGTGGTTCCATGGCGCTCGTGCAGACCGAGACAGTAGTCGACGACAGCTTCCGGCGACGACTCCCCGCCAATCCCATCCCGTGCTTCGCGGAATCCGAAATAGTCGGTGAATGCAATCTGCTTGCGATGGGCGCCACCGAACAGGCGATAGAGCGGCAGGTTCCAGGCTTTGCCGCGGATATCCCAAAGCGCCATTTCGACCGCACCAAAGGCACGGATCGCGGCAAGGTCAACGTCGATCGTGCCGATCCCGCGCCAGCTCGGCAGGCAGAGTTCCTCGGCACCCTGTATGTCGAACGGATCGCGTCCGACAAGCCGTGGAGCGAATCCGCCGCGGATCGTTGCGACATTGGCAGGGGACGGGCCTTCACCGAGTCCGACTATGCCCTCGTCGGTGATCACCTCGACGATCGTCTTTGAAAAACCACCGAGCGCGCCGTAGGACCATAGATAAGGCGCTTCGAGCGGAATATTGACCGGTGTGGCGCGGATCTCGACGATTTTCATGTCCCGTACCTCAGGCGACGCTGCGGCAATGTGCCATCGCGCACGCGGGCTTCATGTGCCAATCGTTCGAACCAAGCGAGGGAGATGCGGGTCACGATACCCCCAGATCGACTGAATAGGGGAAATGGCAGCGCACCTGGACGTCTTCAGGAAGCACGGCTAGCGCTGGTGGATCGACCGCGCAACGTGCTTGTGCTGCAGGGCAGCGCGTATGGAACCGGCAGCCGGTCGGCGGGGCGACAGCACTCGGGATCTCGCCTTGCAGCACGATGCGCTTGCGCCGTCGGGTCGGGTCGACCGAAGGGTTCGTCGACAGTAGGGCTGCGGTGTAGGGATGGGCCGGCCGTGCGAACAGCGTGCGCGTCGGCGCCTCCTCGACGATCTGTCCGAGGTACATGACCGCAACGCGATCGGTGATCCGGCGCACGACGTTGAGATTGTGGCTGACGATGAGGTAGGTGAGGTCGAACTCGCGCCGCAGATCGAGCAGAAGGTTGAGCAGTTCGCCCTGGACCGAAACGTCGAGCCCGGCAGTCGGTTCGTCGGCAACGATCAGGTCGGGCTTCATGACAAGAGCCCTTGCCACGCCGACGCGTCGTGCCTGTCCGCCAGAGATCTGGTGCGGGTATTTGGCAAGCGCGTCTGCGGAAAGACCGAGCCGACGCAGGATCGCGTCGAGCCGTTGCCAGCTCTCGATCTGCGGCAAGCGGTGGATCCGGATCGGTTCGTCGAGCGTGTTGCGGATGGTCATGCGTGGGGAAAGCGAGGCAACCGCATCCTGAAGAAGCATCTGCACGCGTCGACGGAAGGCAAGCGCGTCTTCGGCAAGATGTGCGGCAATCTCCTTGTCCTCGAACTCGACCTTTCCGCTTGTCGCGAGGGTGAGTCCGACGAGCAACCGGCACAGAGTCGTCTTTCCCGACCCGGACTCCCCGACGAGGCCGACGATCGAGCCCGCTTTGATCTCGAAGCTCACGTCGTCGACGGCTCGGACGATGCCACCGAACACGACCGAGACGCCTTCAAGACGGACGATCGGTTCGGCCGTCATGCGAGGCGCTCGAAATTGTGGCAAGCAACCGTCCGTCCGGATCCGGCGATCCGCAGGCGCGCATTCTCGACCCTGCAGTGTGCGTCGGCATGGGCGCAGCGCGGTGCGAAGGCACATCCGGCACGCGGTGCGACGGGGTCCGGGACTTCGCCGGGGATCGAGACAAGCTGCGTATCCTCAGAGTCGCCGTCAAGTTCGCAGGCAAGCAGCGCTTTCGTATAGGGATGCTTCGGCGAAGCGCATACGGCATCGACCGGTCCCGTTTCGACGATAGTCCCCGCATACATCACACAGATATCGTCGCAGAATTGCGCCACGAGACCCAAATGATGCGAGATGAAGAGGATCGATCCGGAAAACCGCGCGCGCAGCCGCTCGATCAGCTCGACGATCTGCGCCTCGACCGTCGCATCGAGTGCCGTCGTCGGTTCGTCGGCGAGCAGCAGGTCCGGACCGGTCAGCAGCGCCATCGCGATCATCACGCGCTGGCGCATTCCACCAGAGAGTTGGTGAGGGTAGGCCTTCATACGCATCGCGGGGTCGGAAATCCCGACCGATGCAAGCATCGCCTCGGCCCGTGCTCGCGCATCCGGCGCCGACAGGCCGGACGAATGCCGGCGAAGCACGTCGACGAGCTGCGTTTCGATGGTGAACAGCGGATTGAGTGCCGTCATCGGATCCTGGAAGATCATCGAGATGCGCTTGCCGCGATAGGCGGCCATTGCCGCCTCGTCGAGCGTCAGGAGGTCGACACCGTCGAAGTCGATCCGCCCGCCGAGTGCGGCGACGTTCGATGGCAGGAGCCGGAGCAGGCAGGAGGCAAGGCTGGATTTTCCCGACCCCGACTCGCCGACGACGCCCAAGATGCGCGCCCGCCCGATTTCCAGGTCGATGCCGTGGAGCAGGCGCGCCGTGCCGCGTGCCGTGTGCGCGTCGAGCGTCAGGTCTCGGATGGAAACGAGCGGCCCGGCCATTGTCCTAGTGCTCCCGCCGGATGCGCGGATCGACGGCATCGCGCAATGCCTCACCGAACAGCGTGAAGCCGAGTGTCGCCAGTGCCAGCGCGATGCTGGACACCACGACAGGAATCATGCTGTCGGAAAGGAACTGGTAGCCGTCCTGGATTAGCACACCCCAGCTTGCCATCGGCGGCCGTACGCCGAGGCCGAGGAAGGAAAGACCTGCCTCGATCGTGATCACGACCGGGATATCCATGGACGCGAAGACGATCAGCGGTCCGATGATATTCGGTAAGATATGATTGAGAACGATTCGTGCGTGCGAAGCGCCCAGGATACGTTCCGCTTCCAGAAAGGGCGCGCTTTTCAGCGTCAATGTCTGGGCGCGCGCCACGCGGCCGAACTGCGGCGTCAGCGTGATGGCAACGATCGCCACGACGATCCCTGTCGAGGGGCCGAAGACGGCGACTACGGCCAAGGCAAGAATGAGACTTGGAAAAGACGCCACGATATCGAAAAGGATGAGCACGAAGCGTTCGCTATTGGCGGGCATGTAGGCGGCCAGGATGCCGAGAATCGTTCCGAGCGTCATCGCGATGGCGATTGCGAAAAGCGCGACGATCATCGCGACCGATGCGCCATGCACGAGCCGTGAATAGAGATCGCGTCCGAGATGGTCGGTGCCGAGCCAGTGCACCGTATTCGGAGCGGCAAAGCGGTTCATGACATCGAGCGCGTCCGGGTCGTGAGTTGCCACGACCGGTGCAAAGATCGCCATCGCCACGACAACGACCACGATCACGAGGCCCGCGGCACCCGTCACGCTTGCGCAGACGCGGCCAAGAATTTTTGGGATCTCCTCGAGCGGCCTCATTTCGCCACGTCCGTGCGCGCGACATCGCGCCGGATACGCGGGTCGATCGCCGAATAGCTGAGATCGACGGCAAGGTTGACCAGCACGAACAGCACGACGACGACGAGGACGGCGCCTTGCACGACGGGGTAGTTCCGGACGATGATCGCGTTGTAGATCAAGCGACCGATGCCAGGTCGTGCAAACACGATTTCGACCAGCACGGCACCGACGAGCAGCCTGCCGACGCCGATACCAAGGATGGCGATCGTCGGGATGCAGGCGTTCTTGAGCGCGTACTTGTAGGTTATCAGGCGCTGAGAGAGACCGTAGGCGCGTGCTGTCCGGATATAGTTTTCGCCCATCACTTCGAGCATTGAGGCGCGTACCAGGCGTGCGATGAAGCCGATCCAGCCGGCCGCCAGGGCCAGCATGGGCAGGATCAAGCGCCGGAGCTGGTCGAGCCAGTCGCCATTCTGGCTCGTACCGAGAACCGGCAGCCAATCCAGCCAGATCGAGAAAATGAGCAGCAAGAAGATCGCGATAACGAAGCTCGGCACCGCGATGAAGGCGACCGAAACGAATGCCAGGACGTTGTCGAGTAAGCTTCCGCGATGCGTCGCGGCATAGACGCCAAGCGGGAAGCCGGTGACGATCGCCAGCGAGATCGCGCTGAGGATCAAGACGATCGTCGATGGCAGGACGGACCCGACGAGTTCGACGACCGAGCGGCGCGATATCACGTCGGTGCCAAGGTCGCCCGACAGGACGTTGCCGAAGAAGTGAAGCAGGCGCAACCCGATCGGCTTGTCGAGCCCCATCTCGCGGATGAATTGCTTGGTCGCTTCCGGCGTGACTTGCGGGCCGAGCAGGGAGGTTGCCGGGTCGCCAGGTACGATCGCCGACAGCGCGAACAGCAACAGCATCGCGCCGACGATGATCAGTGCCGTCGTGATGAGACGGCTCGCCAGATAGCGAACCGTCTCACCCGACATCGCGTCGTCCTTCCGTCAAGCGCTTCGTCTTGTCGCGATCAGGCGGATGCGAAGCTGTCGTACTGCCAGTCCAACCAACCGGGTACGGCGGTCGGCTTGAGCCACGAGCGGTGGACGATGAAGTTGATCTCGTTCGTCAGCCACACATAAGCCGAGCTCTCGTCCATCAATTTTTGCGCCTGGACGACGAGTTCGCGCCGCTTGGCCTTGTCGAGTTCGCCGGCCGCCTGCGTGAAAAGCTTGTCGTAGTCGGCACTCGACCAGCGCTGCCAGTTCCAGTTTCCGATCTGGGTCGAGACGAACCACTGCATGATGAAGTTCGGGTCGTGCTTGCCATTGAAGCGCAGCAGGAACATGTCGAGATTCTTGCCGGTATCGCCCTGGCCGGACGACCAGTAGGTGCCGCCCTCCTGCACATCGACGTCGAGCGTGACGCCGATTTCGCGCAGCAGTGCCTGGGCGACCAGCGCCATGTTCTGGAAGGCCGGCTGGTTGAGAACGAGGAGCTTGAGCTTCACGTTTGTGGCACCCGCCTGCTGCAGCAGGGCCTTGGCTTCGGCGACGTTGCGCTTGTAGACCGGTGCTTCGTTCCAGTGGCCGAAGATCTGCGGCGGCAGCAACGTATTCAGGCGCGGTGCCTTGCCGCCATAACCGGCGATCAGCATCTGGTCGACATCGAGCCCGAGGCGGATGGCCTTGCGCACCCGAATGTCGTTGAGCGGTGCCTTCTCCATGTTCATGCCGATCCAGAGATAGGCGATCGACGGCGCTTCGAGGACCGACAGCCCCTGGACCGATGCAAGAGGGCCCGCAACAGTCGGCGGCAGGACGGCGAAATCCAGCTCGCCGGAGCGCAGCGCAAGCTCGGTCGTGCGTGCGTCGTTGATGAAGCGGATGTTCACTTCCTCGAATTTCGGCGCGGTTCCCTTGTAGTCGGCGTTGCGCGTGAGTGTGGCACCGCGCTGGGCCTCGAAGCTCGTCACCTTGTAGGGACCCGAACCGACCGGCTGGCGGTTGTGTGCCTCGCCGCGCGCTTCGACCGCCTTCTTCGACACGATGCAGCCCGAAACGTCGCCGATCGCGATGTCGAACAGGTTTGCGCGCGGGACCTTGAGCACGATGCGACCGGTGTACTTGCCGGTGACCTCGACCTGCTCGAGATTGACCCAGTCGCCGCGATACGTGGCTTCCTTGCTGCCGGGCGTCGACAGGCCGATGCGTTCGAAGGAGAACTTCACGTCCTCCGCGGTCATTTCGCCGAAGCCGTCGGTGAACATCTGGCCGGGCTTGAGCGTGAATTCGACGATCGTCGGCGAGGTCTGCTTCACTTCCGACGCTGCGTCGTTTTCGAGCTCGGCCGAGTTCGGCTTCTGCTTC
This sequence comes from uncultured Azospirillum sp., assembly GCA_964416335.1. Classification (GTDB taxonomy): domain Bacteria; phylum Pseudomonadota; class Alphaproteobacteria; order CACIAM-22H2; family CACIAM-22H2; genus Tagaea. The sequence continues at coordinate 91,414 of CAYQDN010000003.1, read as the reverse complement.
ATCAGGCGCTGGAAGATCGAGCGCACGACGTTGCCGTCCCACGGGCCGGTGCGACCGGCCGGGTCGAGCACCGAGAGGTCGCGGTCGATGCGCACGTTGATCTTCGTGCGTGCACCGGTCTGCGCCAGGGCTTCCCAGTTTCCTTCCAGCAGGCCCGCGAGGCCAACTGCGGCCGAGCCGGCTAGCATGTTGCGGCGATTAAGTTCCATCGGACTCACTCCCTGCGTTTTCCCCATGGGGAAGGTGGAAAAATCTGTCTTCAATCAAAGACCTGCATGTCCCTATTTGCAAGCAGTTTCCGGGCCATTTCAGGTGTTCTCGAACGGAAAAGAGTCGAGCCGTTCGGCACCCCTCGACGTGATCAGGACCTGCGTCTCGAGTTTGATGGATTCGGCGCCTCCGGGTTCGCCGATCAGGCTTTCGACGCAAACCGTCATGTTCTCCTCAAGACGTCCACCGTAAGCGCGTGCGAAATCGACATGCGTCGGGACCGACGGCCATTCGTCCGCCATCCCGACCCCATGGAATGCAAGCCCGTAACGGCCCTCGACGTACTTGTCGGGGATGCGCCAGGACAATTCGTTGAATTCCGTGAAGCTCATGCCGGGCTTCATGGCGGAGATATTGTGTTCGATCTGCTCACGCGCGTGGGCATAGAGCGTGCGCTGCGCGTTCGTCATGCGCGTGTGCCCGATCGTCCAACTCCGCGAAAGATCCGCGCAATAGCCGTAGGGCCCAATCATGTCGGTGTCGAATGCGAGGATTTCGCCCGCCTCGCAGACTTTGTCAGACGATTCCTGGAACCAGGGGTTAGTGCGCTGACCGGCGGCGAGAAGCCGTGTCTCGAGCCACTCGCCGCCGGAACGGATATTCTCGTAGTGCAATTCCGCCCAGATCTCGTTCTCGGTCCGGCCCGGAAGCGAGTGATCGTACATGCGGGCCATGCCCGCCTCGCAGACACGGATCGTCCAGCGCATCAGCGCGATCTCGTCGGCATTCTTGATGACGCGAGCGGTTTCGGCGATGCGCTGGCCATCGACGATCTCGATGCCGCGCTTCCTGAGCGCGTCGACACCGGCAGGCTCCAGCTTGTCGACCGCCAGCCGCCGGTTGCCCGCACCACGCGCGCGGATGATGTCAGCGATCTCGTCGGCCCAGGCCTCGAGACGCTCTTCGGCACGATCGCCGGCGGTCATATAGAACCAACCGCGCGCGACGCGCGTCTCGTCAACGGTCTCGAAGCCCTTTGTCAGGTGCTCCGACCTCTTGTACTCGAAGATGATTGCGTGCTCGTCCGGACCGATGAAGCAATAATGGAGTGCGTTGTGCAGCATCCACACCTGCATGTTCGTGACATCGGTCGCGTAGCGGATGTTGCAGGGATCGTAGAGCAGGATCCCGGCGCAACCCGCGGTGGCGACCGCATCGGCGAGCCGCTTCTTGCGATAGGCACGCGCGCGGACGAGCGTCTCGTACGGAATAGAGCTGCGCAGTGGACGGTCCGCGCCCTCGGTGTTCAGGAATTCGCGCTTGCGTGGATCCTTGAAGATTTCGGCCATCTTCAGGCTCCGAGCTCGGTGCGCCGCTTGGCGACATATTCGCCGACGGCTTCGCGCACCGCCGGATCGAGCGGTGGCGGCACATAGGCCTCGACCGTCTTCTTCCAGATGTCGCGTGCGCGCATCGTCGCGTCCTTCGCACCGGCATCGCGCCAGTTCTCGTAGTTGGACCAGTCCGAAAGCAGCGGCCGGTAGAATGCGTTTTCATACCGGGCCAGTGTGTGCGCGGTGCCGAAGTGATGGCCGCCGGGTGGTACGTCGCGGATCGTCTCGAACCCAAGATCGTCGTCGGTGAAGTCGATGGGCTTGAGGATCTCGGCCCAGCCGCGCAGCATCTCGGCGTCGACGATGCATTTTTCGAGCGAAGCCGAAAGCCCGCCTTCCAGCCAACCCATCGCATGGTTGATCAAGTGGCTGTGACTGACGATCGACGCCCAGAGGGCGAAACCGGTCTCATAGGTCGATTGTGCGTCAACCGCCGCAGACGCGTTGACCGCACTGGTCCGTACCGGGATCTTCAGTCGCCGGCCGATCTGGGCACTCGCAAGCACCGCATTGACGTATTCGGGCGTGCCGAATGCCGGCGAACCCGTCCGCATGTCGACATTCGAAGTGAAGCTGCCGAGCACGCAAGGTACGCCGGGCCGCGCCATCTGGCAGAGTGCCACGATGGCAAGCGCTTCGGCCGTCTGCTGTGCGAGTGCACCGGCAAGCGTGACCGGGGCCATGGCGCCCATCAGCGTGAATGGCGTGATGACCACGCACTGGCCGTGTTCGGCCATCGTCAGGATGTTGTCGAGGATCTCTTCGTCGACCCGGCGCGGGGAGTTGACGTTGGTGACCGTCATCAGTGTCGGTTCGGCGGCGAGATCGTCCAGCGAACAGCCATGTTCGATCGCCGACAGGGCCAGCGCGTCGGTCGCCTGCGGCAGACCCACGCCGCGCGCGGCCCAGACGATATCCGACAGTTCGATGTGTGCCCGGTACATTTCAAGATGGCGGACGGCGACCGGCAGATCGACCGGCTCGACCACGACGCCGCCCTGCCAGTGCAGCACGCCGGTCGCGTGCCCGATCTTGAGAATGTCGCCGAAGGCGGCAATGTCGCCATACCGCCGGCCGCGATCGAGATCGTTGATGTGCGGTGCGCCGTTGACGGGCCCGAAATTGACGACGTTGCCCCCGACATGCAGGTCGCGCGCACGGTTGCGCGCGCGCAGGATGAACTTCTCGGGCGATTTGGCGACGAAATTCTCGACCGTCGCTCGGTCGATGGTGACCATCATCGTCTCGTCGTCAACCGTCGCGCCGTTGCGTCGATAGATGTCGCGTGCACGCGCGCTGCGGATCTCGACGCCGACCTCCGCGACGACCCGGAAGGCGACATTCAGAATCCGCTCGACCTGTTCTGCCGTCAGGACTTCGACGGGCGTCCACGGGACATGCAGGCGCGGCAATGCCGCATGGGTCGTCGAAGAGCCGCGCGCACCGCGCGGATTGGCGCGTCGGCGGCCGGACGCGGGAGCGACAGGTTCTTCGGTCAAGACGCGATTCCTCCCGAAGGGGCCGGATGGCGGCGGCCGGTACGGCGCGGAGCGGGCTCGCCTTCGACCGGCGGAGATACCAGTGCTCCGAGTTGGGCTTCGACCGTCGAACGGGCGGGGCGAGCGCCGGCCAGATGCGTATCGATGGCACGGCGCATCGCGGCCAGATGTACGGGCGAGGTACCGCAGCAGCCGCCGACGATCCGGGCACCGGAGTCGATCGCAAGATGCGCGTAGCGCGTCATCGTCTCGGGTGTGCCGGAATAGTGGACATGATCGCCGTGCACTGTCGGGATGCCCGCATTCGCCTTCGCGACGATCGGGATCGCCGACAGGGAAGCGGTCATCGCCAGGATGCTGACGACGAGGTCGGATGCGCCCACGCCGCAATTGGCGCCGACAGCGAGTGGCGGCGGGATGAGCGCCGTCGCGAAATCGACCAGTGCATGCGGCTGCATGCCCATCATCGTGCGGCCGGCCGTGTCGAAGCTGGCGGTAAGGGTATAGGGCATGCCGACGCGCGCTGCTGCCATGGCGGCGGTGCGCATTTCTTCGGGTGCCGACATCGTCTCGATCCACACGACGTCGGCGCCGCCAAGTTTCAGCCCTTCGATCTGCTCGACGAAGACGTCGACGGCCTCGGCTTCGGTCAGCACGCCGAGGGGTGCGAAGAGATCGCCGGTCGGACCGACCGAACCGGCGACGACCACCGGCCGACCAGCCGCATCGGCGATGTCGCGCGCGATCGAGGCAGCGATGCGGTTCAGGTCGCGCGTGCGTGCTTCGAGATTGTGCAGTTTCAGCCGGCGGGCGTTGCAACCGAACGAATTGGTCAGGATGATGTCCGCACCGGCGTCGACGAACGACTTGTGCAGCCGCGCGATGCGGTCCGGGTGCCTGTCGTTCCACATCTCCGGCGCGTCGCCGGATGTCAGGCCCATATCGAACAGGTTGGTGCCTGTGGCGCCATCGGCCAACAGGACGCTTGCTTCGGCGAGGCGCTTCTCAAGCATGCTTTACGCTCGGTCGCGTGCCGCGCGCGCGGCGCGAGGACATCGCCATCAACCGCGTCGGCAGTTGGCGCGCGATGCCTTCGCGCGCCGGGCGATCCATGGCATCCCAGGTCGAAATCTCGTCGGGCGTCCGGCCGCAGCCGATGCACAAGGCGGTCTTCGGGTCGATCACGCAGACCTTGATGCAGGGGCTGTCGTCGACCGGGGTCATCCGCGTAGCTTTCCGCCTTGTGGATCGTAGAGCGGCACGCCGGTGATCGTTGCCTTGCACTCGACACCGAGAATGTCGATCGCGAAGACCTCGCCGTCGCGCGCCAGTTCGGCCGCCACGTAGCCGACCGCCAGGCTCTTGCGTATGAAATGGCCCCAGCCGCCGGACGTCACATGGCCGACCGGCTTACCGTCCTTGAGGATGACTTCGTAGCCGACTACGTCGGCATGGGGAGCGTCGACGACGAAGGTCGCGAAGCGGCGCTTGGGGCCGGCTGCGCGTTCGGCAAGAACGGCATCACGGCCCGTAAATGCCGGCTTGGTGAAATCGACGAACATATCGAGGCCGGTTTCGGCGGGCGTATAGTCGGGCCGGAAGTCCTTGTTGAACGAGCCGTAGCTTTTTTCCAGGCGCAGCGAGGAAATTGCCCGCCCGCCATAGAGCTTCAAGCCGTGCGATCCGCCTGCCGCCATCAGGTCGTCGAAGAGCTGGACCTGGAAATCGGGCGTCACCCAGATCTCGTAGCCGAGCTCGCCAGTGAAGCCGCAACGTTGCACGATCGCCGGCGACAGCCCGACGGCCATTTCTCGGACAGCGAAGAACTTGAAGCCGGCGTTGGAGACATCTTCGTCCACCAAGTCGGCAAGCACGTCGCGCGCCTTCGGGCCCGAGAGCGCGAAGCCGGTCAACGTCGAGCATGCGCTGCGGATGAACACGTCGGCCGGCGGCTCCTGCGTATGCAGCCAGCGCATGTGGAACTCTTCGGCGAAACCGGAGCCGACGATCAGATATCGGTCCTCGGCAAGGCACGCGATCGACAGATCTCCCATGATCCGGCCGCGCGGATTGAGCATCGGGGCAATGGCCATGCGTCCGGGCTTCGGGATCTTGCAGGCGAAGACGCGGTCGAGGAACGTGCGCGCGCCCCGTCCGACGATTTCGTACTTGCCGTAATTCGACGTCTCGTAGATTCCGACACCGTTGCGCACGGCAAGACACTCGGCCCGCACATGCTCGAACGCGTTGGAGCGGCGATAGGTCGGTTCCTCGACCGACTCGACGCCTTCGGGCGCGAACCAGAGCGGCCCCTCAAGGCCGAAATTGGCGCCGAATAGCGCGCCATGGGCGGCCAGCCGGTCATAGACCGGCGTGCGACGCAGCGGGCGGGCGGCCGGCATCTCCTCATTGGGATAGGCGAGGCGGAAGCGCCGACGATAGTTCTCCTGCACCTTGATCGTCGTATAGCGGGGGGTCGCGAACAGGCCGAAGCGCGCGGCATCCATTGCCAGCACGTCCTGGCCGGGATCGTTGTCGTTCATCCAGCGCGACAGGACGAGGCCGATGCCGCCGCCCTGGCTGAAGCCGGCCATCACCGCACAGGCAAGCCAGTAGTTCTTGATGCCGCGGACCGGACCGACGAGCGGGTTGCCGTCGGGCGCGAAGGTGAAGGGCCCGTTGACGGTCTTCTTGATCCCGACATTCGCGAGTGCCGGAAAATGCTTGAAGCCGCGTTCGAGCTCCGGCGAGATGCGCGCGAGATCGTCGGGCAGCAGCTGGCTGTGGAAGTCGTCGGGCGTGCCGTCGACGGCCCATGGCACGCACGACTGCTCGTAGGTACCGAGCAGAACGCCCTGTCCTTCCTGACGCAGATAGATTTCACCGGTGAAATCGGACGTGTTGATGATCTCGCGCTCGAGACCCTCGAGCGCCTTCACCGGCTCGGTGACGATATAGTGGTGTTCCATCGCGAGCAGCGGCAGCCGAAGTCCGACCATCCGGCCGACCTCGCGCGCCCACAGGCCGCCAGCATTGACGACATGCTCGGCGTGGATTGTGCCCTTGTCCGTCAGGACGTCCCAGGTGGAATCCGGGCGCTGCTTGAGGGAGACGACTTTCGTGAAACGATGGACCTCGGCACCCATCGACTTGGCCGCGGCGACGTAGGCTTGCGTCACCAGCCACGGGTCGACATAGCCGCCGTCCTCGCGCCAGAGCGCGCCCTTGAAGAACTCGGTCGCGATCAGCACGTTGCGGCGCTTGGCTTCCGTAAGCGGAATCAGCTCGGTCTGCATGCCGAGATAGCGTGCGCGCGAATGGATCAGTTTCAGAAAATCCATCTGGCCGTCGCTGGTGGCAAGATAGATGCCGCCATTGTGGTGGATGCCGCAGGATTGCCCGGTAACCTTCTCCAGTTCCCGGTACAGATCGAACGTGTATTTCTGGAGGCGCGAGACGTTCGCGTCCGAATTGAGGGTCGTGACGCCGCCTGCAGCGTGCCATGTCGAACCCGACGTGAGTTCGTTCTTGTCGAGGAGGACGAGGTCTTTCCAGCCGAGCTTCGCAAGATGGTAGAGGACCGAGCAGCCGACGACGCCACCCCCGATCACGACGGCCCGTGCGTGCGAATTCATGCGGCTATTCCCGATATGGCCGTCTCGGACGGCGGTTTTGTGCCGAATTGGGGTGGGACGAGGATCATTCGGATGGCGTCCGATAATGTCTATGCAAATGCGGACCGATAGGCAAACATGACACCGGTTTTGAGGCAAGCGGATTGTCCCGGTCGATGGCCGAAAACGCACAGACAACCGGATTGACGCTGGACGGGGACGGTGCCGTCTTCCGGCAGATCGAGCGCGCGTTGCGCGGGCGGATCGCGCGTGGCGTCTGGCAGCCAGGCGACCGTCTTCCGTCGGAGCAGCAATTGGTGCGGGAACTGGGCGTTTCGCGCATGACTGTGAACCGCGCGCTTGCTGCCCTTGCCGACGATGGCTTACTGGTCCGGCGGCGCCGGGCGGGGACGGTCGTCGCCGCGCAATCCCGGGTCCTGGCGGCGTTCGCAATTCCTGACATCCGAGAGGAAGTGCTTGCCGCAGGCCGGAAATACGCCTTTCGGCTGACCCGACGGGCGGTCCGGCGTGCGACGGCCGCAGACCGGACACGACTGGAAGTGCCCGCCGGAACGCGTGTGCTCTGGCTCCAGGGGATCCACTCGGGCGACGGACAGCCGGAAATATTCGAAGAGCGCCTGATCGACGCCGATCTGCTGCCCGATGCGCAGAACGAGGAATTTTCGGAAATTCCGCCGGGTTCGTGGCTCCTTGCACGCGTTTCGTGGACCCGTGTGGCTTTCGCGATATCAGCCGTCAACGCAGACAGGGTGCTCGCCCGGCATCTGGGCGTTTCGACGGGAGCGGCAGTGCTGGCGCAGGATCGGCGGACGTGGCGCGACAAGGCGCCGGTCACGTGGGTTCGGCTGTGCTTCCGGACCGACCGACATGTATTCTCAGGGGAATTCGCACCGTGAGGCCGCGATGAAAGGCTATTCGATCTTCCGCCTCGCGGCCGAGGCGCTGCGCGGGCACCAGGGATGGGGACGCGCCTGGCGGGCGGCGGCCCCGAAGGAGGCCTACGACGTGGTCGTCATCGGCGGCGGCGGCCACGGTCTCGCGACGGCGTATAACCTGGCGGCGACTTACGGAATACGCGATGTCGCGGTACTCGAGCGCGGCGCCATCGGTCTCGGCAATGTCGGACGCAACACGACGGTCATCCGGTCGAACTATTTCCTGCCGGAAAATGCGCGGTTTTTCGAAGCGTCGCTGAAGCTCTGGGAGCGCTTCGAACAGGATCTGAATTTCAACGCGATGGTCAGCCAGCGCGGGACAATCAATCTCTTCCACACCGAAGGGCAGCGCGACCTGTTCGCCCGGCGTGCGAACACGATGCGGCTGCAAGGCATCGAAGTCGAGCATCTCGACCGGGCCGGGATCGAGCGGATGGTGCCCATCATCGAGACCCGGAACGCCCGCTATCCGGTGCTCGGCGGATTCCTGCAGCGTCGTGGCGGCACGGTGCGACACGATGCCGTCCCTTGGGCCTATGCGCGGGCCGCAAGTGCGTTGGGCGTCGACATCGTCGAAAACTGCGAGGTTGTCGGGTTCGAACGCGACGGGACCTGGATCAAGTCTGTCGAGACGACGCGTGGAAGGATACGCGCCCGCAGGTTCGTTTCGGCTGTTGCCGGCAGTTCCTCGCGGATCGCCGAGCTGGCTGGCTTCCGGCTTCCGATCGAGACGCACGTCCTGCAGGCATTCGTGACCGAAAGCGTAAAGCCGACGTTGGACTGCGTTGTGACGTTCGGCGCTGGGCATTTCTACGTGAGCCAGTCCGACAAGGGCGGGCTGGTCTTCGGCGGCGCCATCGACGGATACAACACGTATGCGCAGCGCGGACACCTCCCGATGGTCGAGGAGGTCCTGAGTGCCGGCGCCACGTTGATGCCGGCCTTGTCGCGCCTGCGCGTACTGCGCCAGTGGGGCGGTGTGATGGACATGAGCATGGACGGGAGTCCGATCATCTCGAAGATGCCACTCGACAATCTCTATCTGAACGGCGGCTGGTGTTATGGCGGGTTCAAGGCGGTGCCCGCCGGCGGTCTGATCACCGCGCATCTCGTGGCGAACGACACGCCACACGAACTCGGCGCCCATTTCGGGCTCGATCGGTTCCGTGCGGGCCGGACGATCGACGAACGGGGTCTTGGCCCCTATCCTTGGGCGCACTGACATGCATCGCATCGCCTGCCCCTTCTGCGGTCCACGCGACGAAGTCGAATTTCGCTATCGCGGTGATGCGACCAAGCGGCGCCCCGATGCCGGCGGCGGCGTCGACGGATTCATGGACTACGTCTACATGCGCGACAACCCGCTGGGCCGTCATGCGGAGTGGTGGCAGCACGTGCACGGATGCCGCCAGATCCTGAAGGTCGTCCGAGACACATCGACGCACGATATCTCGTCGGTGGATGCCGCGGTCGGGGAGAAACGCCCATGAGCGGCTATCGCTTCGTGCAAGGCGGGCGCATCGACCGCGCGCGACCGGTGACGTTTCACTTCGACGGGCGTGCCCTGCAGGGCTTCGCGGGCGACACGCTGGCATCGGCACTTCTGGCGAACGGCGTGCGGCTTGTCGGCCGCAGCTTCAAATACCATCGCCCCCGCGGAATCGTGACCGCCGGGCCGGAAGAGTCGTGCGCGCTGGTCGAGCGCGGCGAAGGTGCGCGGCGCGAACCAAATGTCCCGGCGACGGTTGCGGAACTGTACGATGGGTTCGTCGCGGCGAGTCAGAACCGCTGGCCGTCGCTCGGCTTCGATATCGGCGCGGTGAATGACCTGCTGGCGCCGCTGCTGCCGGCCGGCTTCTATTACAAGACGTTCATGTGGCCGCCGAAATTCTGGGAGCGGCTCTATGAACCGTTGATCCGCAGGGCCGCAGGCCTGGGCCGGGGTGCGGGTGCCGCCGATCCTGACCACTACGTGCACATGCATCATCACTGCGACGTCCTCGTCGTCGGGCTGGGTGCCGCCGGGCTGTCGGCCGCCGTCGCCGCTGCGGAAAGCGGTGCGCGGGTGATCGCGGTCGAGCAGGATGTGGAACCGGGCGGCGCATTGCTCGCCGATGCGCCGCAAGCCGATTGGCTTGCCGGCGCCTGCCGCCGGCTCGGGCACCCGTCAATCAAGGTACTGACGCGCACGACGGCGATTGGTGCCTATGACCACAATGTCGTCGCGGCCGTCGAGCGTGTTACCGACCATCTGCCGCCTGACACGGTGTCCGGACCTAGGCAAATGCTTCATGTCGTGCGCGCCGGCCGAACGATTTTCGCAACAGGGACGATCGACCGGTTGATCGCCTTTCCGGGCAACGACCGGCCCGGCGTGATGCTGGCGGATGCCGCACGCGTCTATGCGGCGCGATACGGCGTTTCGGTCGGTCGCAACGTCGCATTCTTCGTCAACAACGACCACGCCTATGAAGCTGCGTTCGCGCTGGCGGATTCCGGCGTTGAAATCGCAGCTATCGTCGATGTGCGCTCGGAAAGCGCCGGCATGTCAGCAGCAGTCTCGCGGGGATTGCGCGTGCTTGCCGGGCACGAGATCGTCCAGACGCACGGCGGTCGGGGTGGCGTGCATGCGATTTCCGTTCGCTCGCTCGACGGCAGCCATGGCATGGACATTCCCGTGGATGTGCTCTGCATTTCGGGCGGTGCCGTCGCGCAGGCCCAACTGGCCAGCCAGGCGCGTCTGCCGCTGCAGTGGCACGATGCCATGGCCTGTTTTACGCCGGGCGGCTCGACCGGGCGGCTCGATTGCGCCGGCGCGATGCGCGGGCAGGTCGGCCTGCGCGCGGCGATTGCGGACGGGGCGCGTGCTGGTCGCGGTCGCGGCATCGAACCGCCGGGTGGCGATGATCCGAGACCGTCGCCGTTGAAGCCGCATTGGGAGGTCGCGGGCGGATCGAAGGCTTTCGTCGACCTCCAGCACGACGTGACGGCGGACGACATCCGCCTCGCGCATCGGGAAGGCTATTCGCATGTCGAGCATGCCAAGCGTTACACTACGCATGGCATGGGGACCGACCAGGGCCGGATCGGGGGACTGGTCGGGTCGGCGGTTCTGGCGTCGACGCGGGGGCTGGCAACCGAAGCGGTTGGCTTGCCAAAATTCCGACCCTTTGCAACACCCGTCACATGGGGAGCCCTTGCGGGGTCCGATGTCGGCATGGAATTCAAGCCGCGGCGACGGCTGCCGCTGCACGAGTGGCATGCCCGCAACGGGGCGGTGTTCGTCAATATCGGCCTGTGGTTGCGCCCGCTGGTCTATTCGCCGTCGGGGGATACCAGCTGGGGGCCAGTCCTAGCCGAGGCGCGGCAGGTGCGAAACTCGGTCGGCCTCACGGACGTTTCCTCGCTTGGTAAGATCGACGTGCAAGGTCCCGACGCGGCCGTGTTCCTCGACCGCATCTATGCGAATACCTTTTCCACGTTGCCGGTCGGCCGCGCGCGCTATGGCCTGATGCTGCGCGAGGACGGAATCCTGTTCGATGACGGGACGACATCGCGATTGGCGCCGGATCGGTTCGTCGTGACGACGACGACGCAGAAGGCTGCCGATGCGCTCGAAACGATGGAGTGGCATCTCCAGACCGTCTGGCCGGAACTCGACGTGACGCTGACGAATGTCGCCGACCACTGGGCACAGTTCGCACTTGCAGGCCCGAAGTCGCGCGAGACGTTGGTACCGCTGGTCGGCAGTGCCGATTTTTCGAACGCGGCGTTTCCTTTCATGGCGGCAGCGGAAGCCCAAGTCGCCGGCATCGCGGGCCGGCTGTTCCGGATCTCGTTCTCCGGCGAGATGGCCTACGAGATTGCTGTGCCCGCACATTCGGCGAAAGTTGTATGGGATGCCCTGCTCGAATCCGGGAAGCGTTTCGGGATCGTGCCGTATGGACTCGACGCGCTCAACCTGATGCGGATTGAGAAGGGGCACGTGACCGGGGCCGAGATCAATGGCACGACCACGCCGCGCGATCTCGGGCTCGGGCGCATGCTGAAGAAGAACGGTGACTTCGTCGGGCGCGTACTCGGCGAGCGCGAGGGGTTGCTCGCAGCGGGCCGGCTGCAGCTCGTCGGGCTTGCTCCGGTCGACCCGGCGCGACGGTTGCGCAATGGCGCCCACCTGGTCCGGGACGCCGGCGCAGCCGAGAGCCAAGGTTACGTCACATCGTCGTGCATGTCGTCCGTACGCGATGGCTGGGTCGGCCTAGCGCTTCTTGCGGACGGCCATGCAAGACATGGCGAGCGGATGGTCGCGAACGCGGCCGTCTTCGGCGACGCGACCGAAGTCCGGATCGAAAGTCCGCACATGTACGATCCGGAGAACCACCGTGTCCGAGCGTAGCCCCGCAATCGTCTATACGACGGGGATCGTCGAGGTCGCCGCGCGGCGTGGCCGCGAAGACGCGCTAGCGGCTCTGCTAATCGAAGTCGGCGGCCTGGCGATGCCCGGGCCGGGACGGATGACGACTTCGGGAACTATGACCGCGTTGTGGATCGCACCGGCGACCGCACTTCTGCTGCTTGCAGCGAAAAATGTCTCGAAGGTTGTGGCGACCGTACCGTCCGATATCGCGGCGACGAACGATCAATCAGGTGGATACACGGCCATAAAGATCGCTTCGCCTGGCTGTCTTGGCTGGCTGCCCCGCATTTGCCGGTTGGATCTTGCCGCACTGCATCCGGGCTGTGTCGCCCGGACCGTCATGGCGCAGATGGCCGTGATCCTTTGGCGGAATTCGGAAGGCGGATTCGACTTTCTCGTCCCTTCGACTCTCGCCGAAGCATTTTCCGACGCGCTCGAACATGCCGGGCGCTGAGACAGGGACGTCTGCCGGCAATTCCGATCAGGTTGCCGGCAACGTAAGCATCGCGAGAAGCCCGCCGTCCGGCCTGTTCGACAGGATGACATCGCCACCATGCGCCCGCACGAGCGTACGCGCGATCGCAAGGCCAAGGCCGGTGCCGCCCGTATCCCGGTTGCGGCTCGATTCAAGTCGGTGAAACGGACGGAAAACGGTTTCAAGATCCGCATCTGCGATACCCGGCCCCCGATCGGCGATCCTGACCGCAACGTGGCCGTCTTGGCGGTCGATCCGGATGTCGGCCGATTTTCCGTATTTCAGCGCATTGTCGACAAGGTTCTCGATCGCGCGGCGAAGCGCCGAACTGCTGCCCGACACGATCGGCCGGGCATCACCAGAGAGCACGACGTCCTGGCCGGCATCGGCACGGGAGTCGACGATGGTGCTGAGAAGGCTCGACAGGTCGATCCGGTCTCGCGTGCCGACGGACGATTCGACGCGGGCAAAGTCGAGAGTTTCGCCGAGTATGGAGTCGAGTGCGTCGAGATCCCGGCCGAGCGCATCGCGCAGGTCGCGGTCGGCGACACGTTCGACGCGCATCCGCATGCAGGTCAGCGGCGTTCGCAAATCGTGCGAAATCGCCGCAAGCATCGTCGTACGGTCGTGTACGAAGCGCGAGACACGCTCGCGCATCGCCGCGAACGCCCGGGCGATGGCGCGCACTTCGCGGGCACCACCGGCGGGAAGAGGCGCGCTTTCGTCGCCACGGCCGAAACGCTCCGCTGCGTTTGCGATGGCAGCAAGGGGTGCCGCCAACCGCTTGACGGCCCAGAGAGCCGCAATCCCCGCTGCAAGCAGGAAAAGCCCGAGCCACATCGCGGCGAAAGACAATTCGGGACCAAGGAAGCCAGGTCGTTTGGGCATCACGCGCAGCCACTGGCCGTCGGCGAGTTCAAGATCCGCGACGAAAAAGCGGATTGGCCGCGCGACCGCGAGGTCGGTGGCGATCGGGCCGGGCACGGGTTCGATGCGTGGCGGGCCGCCGAACGCGCGGGGCGGCGGCGGATCAATTGTGACCGCGATCGAACCGATATCGGCTCCGGATATTGCACGGATCGCGGATTCGATCCGGCTGGCCCGCTCGGAATGCCCGCCTTCACTGGCTGGCGGCCGACCGCGCTCGAGCCTAAAATCGAACCAGTGTGCCTCGGCTTGAGAGCCAAGCCACGCAAGGCGTGCGTCCGCCGGATGCGTGCCAGCATCGCGTGCAAGGGAGGCCAGCCGTCCGGCCAACCATTCGGAATCGAAAACGGGAAGGGACGGCGGTCGTGTCGCGACGAGAATGGTGACGGACACGATCTGGACGAATGCCAGAAGGGCAACTGCGGAGAGGGCGAGTTGCGAACTCAACGAGGTCGGCAGGAAGCGGCGCCATCCGCCGTCTGTCACGGCGTCGTCCATTCAGGCGTGACGGGTGCGGAGAATACGTATCCGATGTTGCGCACGGTTCGGATGATCCGCGGGTCGTCCGGGATAGTCTCGATCTTCTTGCGCAAGCGACTGACGCAGACGTCGATGCTGCGATCGAACGGTGTTGCCGTACGTCCGCGTACGAGGTCGAGGAGATCGTCGCGCGAAACCACGCTCGTGGCGCGCTCTGCAAGCGTGAAGAGCAGGTCGAATTCCGTCGCCGTCAGACTCACGAGGCTGCCGTTCGGCGCGCGAAGTTCGCGCCGGACCGTGTCGATGATCCAGCCATCGAAAATCAGGCGCGTGAGACGTGGCTTTGCCGCCGCGTTCGGCCCGTTTTCGGTGAACACGCCGTCGCGCGTGCGCCGGAGCACTGCGCGGACACGGGCGAGCAGTTCCCTCGGGCTGAAGGGCTTGGAAACATAGTCGTCGGCGCCGATCTCCAATCCGACGACGCGGTCGGTCTCGTCGCCGCGTGCCGTAAGCATGATGATCGGCATCCGCGACGTCTTTCGGATCCGGCGACAGAGATCGAATCCGTCTTCGCCGGGAAGCATGACGTCGAGAATGGCGAGGTCGAAGCGCGTGCCGACCATCTGGCGGGTCACGGACGCGCCATCTGCGACCGCAGTCACGCGATAGCCACGCTCGTCGAAAAGTTCGCCGATCAGACGGCGGATATCCTGATCGTCATCGACGACCAGAATGTGGGGTTTGTCTTCGGTCACGCGATGCATCATCGGATCAGCCGCTAATCCTGTCACTCAAACATTCGTTACGACGAGTAACGGCACCGGGTCACCGGAGGAAGGGAGCGGCGACCCGGCACCGGGGCATGTGTTTACGCGCTGATGCCCAACAGCTGCTCGATCAGCTGCCCCTGGAAATTGGACTGGCTGCTCGAACCGTCGGTCGTCCCGAAGAGGCCGGCGAGCATCGGATCGACTCCGTTGCCGGATTGTCCGTAGGCCTGGGCGCCGAAAAAGGGCGGTGGCCTCATGTCGGAGTTGTCACTGCCGACTTCCTGACCGGAGATCAAGGTGTTGGTCATCTGCGAAGACAGCTTCTGCCCGAACGCCTCGAATTCCGACTTCGAGACGCTACCGTCGCCATCGGTGTCGATCTTGGCGAACAGGTCGTCGGCGGAACCGGCAGCTTTCTTGTGGTGGTGCGCGCCCTTGGCGAACTCCGTCTTGGAAACCGACCCGTCCGTATCCGTGTCGAGCTTGGCGAAGATTGAATCGGCCTTCGTGGCGTCCATGCCCTTGGCCTGCATGCCGGCTTCGAACTCACTCTTGTCGACCGAACCGTCGCCATTGGAATCGAGCTTCTGGAAGAGCTTTTCGCGCCATTGGGACATTGCGGAAGATGCACCGGTACCGATGGATCCGCAGGAACTGGAACTCATATCGTCTCTCCTTGAATATGATGTTGATCGAAATGCGAAAGAACGCTCGCCTCGGTCGCCTCGCACGAGCGATGCCATGTGTCTCGGCGTAACCGGCCCAGCGGATTCAAGGGGTTGGGCCGCCGTGCGAAGGTCGGCGCAACGAGCCGTTACATTCGTTTACAAAGCCGGCAGATTTTGACCATCGGGCTCGAAAGATTCTGCCGAGCCATTTCCAGCATTAACTAAATTTGGAAATAAGAAATTCCGGCCGGCATCGCGCCGCTCTGCTGCGAGGCATTGCTACTGTCGGCTTGAATATGTGCCCTCTTTTGGCTGCCTGAAAAAATCGCCTCGAGTATTCGGACGAAGCTTCCGGCTTGGCCGCATGCAGATGCGCCTCGCACGTGGAGTGCCATGTATCGCAACGTAAATTGCGGATGACTCCGGCGGCCGTATCGTGATCCAGTTACATCCGACAATGAAGCGAACCATTGCGTTACAAGCAGGGACGAAGTTGCCCGGGGGGTGGCCAAAGCTGCCGCATCGGAAGTGCCGATTTCCCGATACAAATCATTACAAATCGAGCGCGATACGTTTCGGCCACGCATGCGACGATCCCTTCAGATTTTCCGCATATGGATCGGCACAGATGACCAGCGCAATCGGCACCGGTTCGACACTCACCCAGTGGTACACGCTCTCGCGGACGAGCGAGGATTCGCGCGTCGACCGGTTTTCAAAGAACAACAGCGAGATCAAGAGCGCTACGGCGAACTTCGAAAGCGCCGTCGATCGTCTCAAGTCGACGGATGACCTGTTCTCGCCGCAGAACTACAAGCTTCTCAAATATGTCCTGACGGCGTACGGACTCGAATCGGAAATACCGGAAAACTCAAACAGGCGATCAATTCGGATCTGACGGACCAGAACTCGCTCGCCAACCGGATGAGCGATACGCGGTTCATCAAGCTTGCGCAGGCACTGAATTTCAAGGCCGGTGGCCTCGTCAATATCCAGGACTCATCCATCCAGGCGGGGATCGAAGCGCGTTACAATCAGGCGGCGTACGAGAACTATCTCGGCGACCAGAACCCGGCGGTCCGGCAGGCCCAGTACTTCGTCAACAATATCGGCTCGATCACCGATATCTACAGCGTGCTGGGCGACCGGACACTGCGCGACGTCGTTTCGACGGTCGGGAATATCCCGCTCGAAGAGGCGGTCCAGGACCTCGGAACGCAGGCGCAGACATTCTCCAAGTATTTCGATGTCTCGAAGGTGAGGGATACAAACTATATCAATCGCTTCATCCAGCGCTTCCTCGCGAACTCGGACTTAAATTCCAGCGGTTCGGGTGCCAGCGATCCGACGGTGCAGCTGCTTCAGGCGACGAGTTCGGCCGGCGGTGGGCTCGACCTGTCGCAGATATCGAACATCAACCTGCTGATCTGATCAGCATCGGTTGACGGCCGAGGTTGATTCGAGCATGAGGTCGAGCCTTACGCCGGTATCGCTGCCATCCGTCCCCATCGACCAGACCATTTCCGCGATCGCGCGCGTGCGTTCGGGGCGAAGTCCACATGAAAGCTCGTCGAATTTCCGGCGAACTTCCATGTCGGAAAGCGGGCTTTCCTGATTGCCACGAGCTTCCGTGACGGGCGAGGTCCGGACCGTTCCGTCGCGCTCGAAGATCCGTACGAGCGCAAGGCGCTTGGCCGGAAAGCTGCGCGAGAATTCCGGATTGTCGATCAGGGTGATCTGCCTGGTCATCGCGATGATGGCGGGATCGGCCAAACCCGTCGCGCCGATCTCAACCGCACCGAGCCGCCGATGGACAAGGTAGGCCGCAAGCGGGAAGCCGAGCGCATACTGAGCTGCTTCGGTCGATTCAGGGATCGCGGTGCCGAGGCGCACGGCTTGCGTAAAGCTCTCGACTTCCACTTTCGCGATCCGGTCGACCGGGATCGCATGCCGGGCAAGCAGGATTTCTGCTGCCTCGACAGCCGGCTGGGCCCACCGGCAGACCGGATAGGGCTTGAAGTACTGCTCGAGAATGCGCCAGCGCGTGCCGAGATCGGCCCAAAGCGAGGACTGCTCGGGTGCTTCGATCGTGATGGCCGGTGCGCCGGTGAATCCGTCGCGCGCGAGATATGCGGCCGATATGCCGGCAAATGCACCCCAGCCGGAGCCGTCCTTCAGCATCGTCGGATGGTCGATGCAACGCATCATCTGGCTGCGCGGCCCGTGGTATTCGGCGGTTCCCAGCGCATGGCGTGTCGCCGCCAGATCGAGCTTGAGAAGCCGCGCCGCGATAGCCGCGCAGCCGAGCGCGTTCCAGGCGCCCGAAGTGTGATAGTCCGGCACGCTGCCATGCAGTGCCATCCCGGCGCGCGTCGCGATCTCATAGCCGATGACGAGGGCCGTGAGCAATTCACGGCCGTCGAGCGGCAACGCTTCCGCGTCCGCGATCGCCAGGATTGCCGGGAGGATCGCCACGCCGGCGTGGCCCTTCGTCAATGGATGGCCGTCGTGGGCGTCGAACGAGTCGATCGTCGAGGCACCCGCATAGGCTGCACCCGCTGCACTGGCACGGCGACCGTCGAAAATCAGGCGTGCGCCTCGGCCGCTTGTCGCCATCTGGCGGAGCGCGAAGCCGTGGACGATGCGCGACAGGTCTGTGCTTCGGCCGCTTGCCGCCACGCCGACGAGATCGAGAAGGCAGCGGCGCGCCTGATGGACGGCCGGTCCGGGCAGGTCGTCGAATCTCAATCCGTGGACGAAGTCGAGGGGAGTCATGGATTAGGTTTCCTGCGGGATGGACGCGTCGAGGAGATGACGGACAAGAGCCGGGTTGCTTTCGGTCATGGTCGGAAGGCGTCGGCGGGCATCTTCGCCGGCAGCCGGGTCGATCTCGGCGAAGATCAGCTGAGGGAAGTTTCCGGCGGCGGCGAGTTCCCGCGCATCTGCATCGAGGATGCGCGATCCGCCCCAGAAGTCGAACGAACCACGTCGGCCGCAGTGATTGGCGAAGACGATGGGCAATCCATAGGTCAGGGCCGTATGCGCGAGATTGATTGTCCACCCGCGCGGATTGTCGAATCCGGCGCCGACCGCATCGTGCGAGGAGGCGGCGGGAATCAAGGCGAGGTTGGCGCCACGCAAGGCGGCAAGCCAAGGCAGCGCTGGGTTCCATGCATCGGCGCAGATCAGCGTGACGAGCTGCCATGAACCGGCATGCGCAACCGGTGCCAGCTCGACGCCACCCGAATAGACCTTGTCCTCATGCAGATTTCCGTAGCCGGGGAGATTGATCTTCCTGTGGATGCCGGCGACTTTTCCGCCTGCAAGCAAAACCTGCGAATTGAAGTATCGGCCGTCGGGCGACCGTTCGATGCAGCCTACGGAAACGGCCATCGGACCGGTCTTTGCGGCAAGTTCGGCGAGCGGCGGGGAGTCGGTTGTCATCGCAAGATTCTTGCAATCCGGATACTGAAGATAGTCAGTGAGCGAAAGCTCGGGGAAGACCAGCAGGTCGGCGGCGGCGGCGCGCGCCTCGTCGATCGCCGAAAGATGACGCGCAAGATTGAACGGGATATCGCCGGACCGGCACTCGATCTGTGCTGCCGCGACCTTCAGGCGGGACATGGCCGTGTTGCGCGAGCGGGCGGAGGCACAAGGCGCCTCCGCCCGTCCGATCAGATCAGCGACTGCGCCTTGAGGAAACCGGCGGCGACTTCCTCGATGGTCTTCTTGTCGACATCGACCGATGCGTTGAGCTTGGCCATCGTTGCATCGTCGAGCTTCGCCGACAGCGCGTTGAGGGCGGCCCCGACCGCCGGATTCTTGTCGAGCGTTTCCTTGCGGATGACCGGCGTCATCGCATAGGTCGGGAAGAAGCCCTTGTCGTCGGCGAGGACGACGAAGTCGAAGGCGGGCACGCGGCCGTCCGTCGCAAAGACGAGGCCGACCTCGACCTGCGAATCGCGCAGCGCCTGGTAGACGAGCCCGGTATCCATGCGCACGACGCTTTCACGGCCGAATTCGAAACCGTAAGCGACCTGTAGCGGAGCAAGCCCGTCCGGGCGCGCGTAGAATTCGGCGTTGCAGCCGAACTTCAACACGAGGCCGCCCTTCACCTTGGCCGAAAGATCGGAGAGGGACTTGATGCCCTTGGCCGCGGCGTCCGCCTTGCGCATGGCAAGAGCGTATGTGTTGTTCGCCTTCGACGGATTGAGCCACACGAGACCCTTTGCCGCGTCCAGCTCCTTGACCTTCGCGTAGGTCTGGGCGGCATCGAGCTTGTCGGTCACCTTGTTGAAGGTGATCAGCGATGTCCCGGTATATTCCCAATAGACGTCGATCTGGCCGGCTTCCTGGGCCTGACGCAACGGGGCCGTGCCGAGGCCGGCGCGCTTGTCGACGGTCATGCCCTTGGCCTTGAGCAGTTGGGTCGTCATCTCCGCCATGATCTGTTGTTCGGTGAAGTTCTTGCCGCCGACGACGATCGTCTGCGCCTGCGCGCCGACGGGCAGGGCCGAAAGCGCCAGTGTGGCACCGGCAAGGGCGAGGAATGTGCGTTTCAGCATGTCTTGTCTCCTTGTTGAGCGTTTGATCTTGCCGCCCCGCATCAGCGCAGCGGATTGACTCCCTGTGGCACCAGCCAGAACTGGATCTGCCCGATCGCGAAATCGACGAAGACTGCGAGCAGTGCCGTCGGGATGGCACCCGCCAGCAGCATGCTCGGTTCCATCAGGTCGATGCCGGTGAAGATGAGTTCGCCGAGGCCGCCGCCACCGATCAGGAATGCGAGCGGCACGGTGCCGATGTTGATCGCCAATGCCGTGCGGATGCCGGCGAGGATCACGAAGACGGCGTTCGGAAGCTCGACACGCCAGAGGATCTGGTGCGGCGTCATGCCCATCCCTCTGGCGGCTTCGATCAGGTAGCCCGGCACCGAGCGCAGGCCCGCGATGGTGTTCAGCACGATCGGCAGCAGGGTCAGCACGAAGAGAGCGAAAATCGCCGGCGGCGACCCGATTCCGAGGAACGACATCGAGATCGCAAGCAGCGCCAGCGTCGGTATTGTGGTTCCCAGGTTGACGATCTGCGTCACGGCGTCGGCGAGATGCTCGAATGCCGGGCGAGTCAGCACGATCCCGAGCGGAATTCCGACTGCGATGGCGATGGCACCCGACATTGCCGCAAGCGCCAGATGCTGTTTGACCAGATAGATCACGTCGCTGCCGTGGCGCAGGATCGCCGGCAGCAGGCCGCGCGCCTGGAGATATGCTCCGAGCGCGAACAGGCCCGTCAGCAGGACCAGCCGTACGGCGTTGCGCAGCCCGTCCGTCGCCATGTCAGCGATCCCTGTAGGTGGCGCCGAGCACCTGGGTGATACTCTTCTGCGTGATGTAACCCTTGTAGAAACCGTCATCGTCGACGCAGGCAAGCCAGGTGACGCCGTGCGTGAACATCTGCGAGACGGCAGCGCGCAGGTCGTCGGTGACCTTCACCACGCCGGGGAGCGGCTCCTGATGCTCGCCGACGAAGCCCTTTATGTCGCGCACCGCATCCATCCGCACGACGCCGCGCGCGCGGCCACGCGGACCGACCATGACGACGGAAATGTGGCCGTGCGCGTCCATCAGCTTCACAGCCGCCTCGATGCTGTCTTCGGCGCGCACGCGCGGCGGTTCGCTCATCATCGCGTCGGCGACCTTGATGAGCCGTAGCCGCTTGAGCGTACGGTCCGAGCCGACGAACTCGGCGACGAACGCGTCGACCGGATGGGCAAGGATGTTGTCGGGTGTATCGTGCTGGATGAGCCGGCCGTCGCGGAAGATGGCGATACGCGTCGCCATCTTGACCGCCTCGTCGATATCGTGACTGACGAAGACGATGGTTTTCTTGAGTTCGGCCTGCAGCTTCATGAACTCGTCCTGGATCACCTCGCGGTTGATCGGGTCGATGGCACCGAACGGTTCGTCCATGAGAAGTACGGGCGGATCGGCGGCAAGGGCGCGCACGACGCCCACGCGCTGCTGCTGGCCGCCCGAAAGCTGCTTCGGGTACCGCTTGAGGAACACGCCGGGATCGAGATTGACCATCTCGAGAAGTTCGCCCGCCCGCGCACGCGATTTGGCGCGTGGCCAGCCGAGCAGGTCGGGGACGACGCAGATGTTTTCCTCGACCGTCATGTTCGGGAACAGACCGATCTGCTGGATGACGTAGCCGATCGAACGGCGCAACGTGACTTCGTCAACGGATGCCGTGTCGAGCCCATTGACGAAGATCTTGCCCGATGTCGGCGGGATGAGACGGTTGATCATCTTCATCGTCGTCGTCTTGCCGCATCCCGATGGGCCAAGAAGGACGCAGACCGCTCCGGCCGGCACTTCCATGTCGACGCGATCCACGGCAACGACGTTGCCGAACTGCCTGGTCAGTTGCTCGAGGCGGATCATCTTTGTCTCAACCCGGGGGATGTGAGGTAGCGCTGTGCGGCAAGAAGCGCGAAATCCGCGACGATGGCGAGCAGGCTCACGGCGAGGGCGCCGGTCATCAGCTGCCGGATGTCAGTCTGCGAGATGCCGCGCGAGATGAACGTGCCGAGCCCGCCGGCACCGATATATGTCGCGATCGCCCCGATCGCGATGTTGAGGACGATCGCACTGCGCACACCGTTGATGATGACCGGCAGGGCCAGGGGCAATTCGACCTGGCGCAGGCGCTGCAGCGTGGTCATGCCCATGCCGCGCGCGGCCTCGCGCAGGGCCGGATCGACATTCATGATCGCGGTGTAGGTGTTCCGGATGATCGGCAACTGGGCATAGAGGATCAGGGCGATCACGGCGGGCAGGTAGCCGATCCCCTGACCGATCAGCGACAGGATCGGGATCAGTACGCCGAAAAGCGCGATCGACGGAACGGTCATGATGATCGCGGCGACGTAGAGGACACGGTCGGCCGCCGTTCTGCTCTGCGTGATCAGGATGCCGATCGGCACGCCCGTCAGGATCGCGATGCCGACGGAAACGCCCACGAGCGAGACATGCTCGAGCATGCGTTGCCCGATCACCGGCAGGTTCGCCATCATGAAAGCGAATGTCTCCAACTGCCCCCTCCGCGGAACGTTCACCGTTCCTGGACAAAGTGTCCGCCAGAACGGCATTTTCGAGGCGTCACATTTGCGACAAAAAACGTCGCCTAACCGACCAAAAGACTATGTGCGGGCGTCGGCGTCGTCCAAGGGTCGGCCCCGGCGGCTGCGCAGCTGTGAGGGCCGCATCCCGCTGAAGCGCCGGAACCAGTGGGAGAAGTGTGATGTCGACGTGAACCCGGTCGAGACGGCGACTTCGAGAATCGAACGATCGGAATAAAGCAGCAGTTCCCGCGCATGGTCGATGCGCATCGACAGATAGTATCGCGCCGGCGACATCTCGAGATAGCGCAGGAAAAGCCGCTCGATCTGGCGCGAACTCATGCCGGAACGCTCTGCGATCTCGGCGATCGAGATCGGATCCTCGGTGTGCCGCTTCATCAGCCGGACGGCGTTGCGCACCGACGGCGGCAGGCTGGCGAGCCGTTCGAGCTTGCCGCCGCTCTGGCTGTCGCGCTCGTCGCGGATGCGATCGTGGTGGAACTGGTTGGCGACGCGCCGCGCAAGCTCGGGGCCGTGCCGCTTGGTGATCAGTTGCAGCATCAGGTCCATCGCGGCCGTCCCGCCGGAACATGTCAGGCGATCGCGGTCGATCTCGTAGATCTTCTCGGTGCAGAGGAGATTCGGGAACTCCTCCTGCAGTGCTGGCCGGTTCTCCCAGTGGATCGTGCAGCGATAGCCGTCGAGCAGGCCGGCACGCGCCAGAAGATACGTGCCGGTCGAGAGCGAACCGACCGCGATGCCGCTGCGTGCGGCCTTGCGCAGCAGCGTGTGGTATCGCCGCTCGTCGAGCGACTGGATGCGCAATCCGCCGCACACGAAGAAATAGTCGGAGCCCTCGAGCGCGCTATCCGCCTGCACCGTCGGCAGCGGGATGCCGTTCGAGGCGACGACGGTGCCGCCATCGAGGCTAGCTAGGCGCCAGCGCCACGCCTCGCGGTCGATGAGCCGGTTGAGCGAGCGCAGGGGTTCGACTGCGGAGGCGAGACTCATCATCGAAAGCCCATCGACGAGCAGCATCGTGACGCTTCGTGTGCCCTGGCTCTGGTCCATCCGGAGTCCGATCGGTGCGGCATTGCCCGTGGCGATGATAGGCCCGGCGTTCCGCCGTCAGAAGCGGATTTCCGACATTGATATCGTAAATACGACGCACCGGCGTCGCAAATCGGGCCGGCGTCGTCGCAATGCGCTGGCCCACCGGGCGCAATCTGTCGGATCATCGTCAATCTAGCCCGTATCCGGGGAGTTTGCGAATGATCGATCGTGACCGGCTTGCCGGCATTCTGGCCGAATACAGGGAAGGCTACAGCCTCCCGCAGCCTTTCTATGTCGATCCTGCGCTGCACGATGTCGACGTCGCCGCAGTCTTCGAGACCGAGTGGCTGTTCGCCGGCAGTGCTTGCGAGATCAAGCGTCCGGGTGACTATCTGACCCTCGAGATCGGCCGGAACTCTGTCGTGATCCTGCGCGATCGCGACGGCGCCGTCCGGGCGTTCCACAACACCTGCCGCCATCGCGGTTCGCGCATCTGCGGCAACGAGAAGGGGCGGGCGAACCGGCTCGTCTGTCCTTACCACCAATGGGTCTACGAACTCGACGGCAGCCTCCTGCATGCCCGCCAGATGCCGGCGGATTTCGACCGCAGCCAGTTCGGGCTCGTGCCGGTCGCCGTCGAGACCGTATGCGGCATGATCTATGTCTGCCTTGCCGACAATCCGCCGGATTTCAAGGCGTTCCGCGATGCACTGACGCCGTATATCGCGCCGCACATGCCCGAGCGCACGAAGGTCGCGTTCGAGATGACGTTGATCGAAGACGCGAACTGGAAGCTCGTCATCGAGAACAACCGCGAGTGCTACCACTGCTCGGCGAACCACCCCGAACTGCTCGTCTCGCTCGTCGAATTCACGCCGCAGGAAGGCAACACGAATGCGGCCCAGTTCGCCGGTCTTGTCGCACGCAAGGCCGCCGCGTGGGAATCGCTCGGCGTTCCGCACCGGCTGGTGAACGGCGGCCGCGACTTCCGCTTCGTGCGCCTGCCGTTCCACGAGGGGAAACTCTCCTTCACGCTCGACGGCGCGCCGGCGTGCCGCAAGCTGTTGGGCGAACTCGTCGAGCCGGACCTCGGCTCGGTGCGCATGTTCCATGTGCCGAACAACTGGAACCATTTTGTCGCCGACCACATCCTGCATTTCCGCGTGCTGCCGCTGTCGGCCGACCGCACGGCGGTACGGACGACGTGGCTCGTGCACGAGGATGCGGTCGAAGGCGTGGACTACGACATCAAGCGCCTCACCGAGGTTTGGATCGCCACCAACGCGCAGGACGCCGATCTCGCCGCGAACAACCACCGCGGAATCCGTTCCAGCGCCTATCGTCCGGGCCCGTACGCGCCGACGGAATTCATGCTGACGAGTTTCACGAACTGGTATGCGGACAAGATCCGCGAATTCGCCGGAGCACCGTCGCCGCTGCGTGTCGCGGCGCAATGACGGCATCGATCCGCCTGCGGGTCACGGCGATCCGGCACGAAACGCGCGACGTGACGACGTTCGTCTTCCGGCCGGAATCCGGCAGCATCGATCATGCGGCCGGCCAGTCGATGACGCTTCGCCTGCCGATCGACGGAGAAATCCTGCATCGGACGTTCTCGATCGCTTCGGCGCCGGGAAGCGGCGACACGATCGAGATGACCGTCAAGGCGCATCCGCAGGGACGTGCGACCGGCTGGATGCGCCGGAGCCTTGCGGTCGGCGACCTGATCGAAGGTCAGGCGCCGCGCGGCCGGTTCAGGATCGATGGCCGCTCGACCGATCGGCTAGCGCTTGTTTCGGCAGGGTCCGGCGCAAGCCCGCTGATGGCGATGCTCCGATACCTGTCGCAAACGGCTTCCGGGATCGACGTGACCTGGGTCCATTGGGCGCGCACGCCGTCGGATGTGCTCTTCGCGGACGAGCTTGCGGTGCTGCAGAAGCGCTGTGCTGGGCTCAAGGTCGCGGTCGTGGTTACGGCACCGAAGCCGGGATGGTTCGGCTTCACGGGGCGCCCGAGCCGGCGGCTGCTTTCCGTCGCAGTACCCGATCTCGGCCGGCGCGAGATCTTCTGCTGCGGCCCGAGCGGCTTCATGTCGGAAATGCGTCTGATCCATGCGGCCGAAGGTGGGGATCGCAACCTGTTCCATGTCGAGCATTTCGGTGCGGTCGACGAGGTGGCAGGCCCGCATTCGTCGGCCGACGACGCGAGCACGGGCGTCGAGTTCGCGATCCGCTACGCCGGCAAGTCGTTCGTCGCCCGCCCGGACGAGACATTGCTGGGTGCCGCGACGCGCCAGAATGTCGTCATCCCCTGCGGGTGCGCGTCAGGTATCTGTGGCACGTGCCGGGTGAAGCTTGCCGCCGGAAGGGTCGACATGAAGCACAATGGCGGCTTGTCGGCCGACGACGAGGCGGCCGGCTATATCCTCGCCTGTTCGTCACGTCCGCGTTCGGACGTTTCGATCGAGATCTGACTAGGCCGCCCCCCGGCGCCTCTCGCGGGCTGTAGCCAAAACGCATAGGATTTCAAAGAGGATCGTCACGCCGGTCATGGTGGTGATGCCGCCGACATCGAACGGCGGTGCCACTTCGACAAGGTCGCCGCCGATGAAGTCGATCCCTTCGACGGCCCGGACGAGCCGTTGCGCTTCGCGCGGTGTTATTCCGCCGACCTCCGGCGTGCCTGTTCCGGGCGCAAAGGCCGGATCGATGCCGTCGATGTCGAACGACAGATAGGCGGGGCCGGCCCCGACGACGCGCTTGGCTTCGGCCGCGGCCCATTCCCAGCCCTTGTCGGAAAACTCCTCGATCGATACGACGCGCATTCCCGACCGCTCGCTGAATGCCCACATGTCGGGCTGGTTGAGGCTGCCGCGGATGCCGATCTGGATGACCCGCCTGGGATCGATCAATCCTTCCTCGGTCGCGCGCCGGAACGGCGCGCCGTGATGGAAGCGCGATCCCAGATAGTCGTCTCCGGTGTCGCAGTGCGCGTCGACATGCACCATGCCGACCGGCCCGTTCTTGGCAAGGGCGCGCAGGATCGGCAGCGAGACGGAATGGTCGCCGCCGACGGAGAGCGGCGTGACGCCGGCGGCCACGATCTTGTCGTAGAACGCGGTGATTTCCGACAAGGCGCCTTCGAGTTCGTACGGGCATTCGATCCAGGCATCGCCAAGGTCGGCGACCCGAGCGAGATCGAAGGGTGCCACACCGGTCGCCGGATTGAATTTCCGGATCAGCGAAGACTGGTTGCGCATCTCGCGAGGCCCGTGACGTGCCCCCGTCCGGTTCGTCACGCCCCCGTCGAACGGAACGCCGATCAGGCCGATATCCACTTCTTCGAGATTCTCGGTGTGCGGGCGGCGAAAGAAAGTCGGAATTCCCGTGTAGCGAGGTCTCAGCTGGGGATCGGAAAGCGCGGGATACTTCGCCGGAATCTTGATCATGCTGTGGTCGCTCCTGTTGTCCGGATCCAAGCAAGCGGCACGCCATTGCGCCTCCCCGTCTGCCGGTCACCTTGCGGTGCGATAGGTCGGGCAGGGGCGAAAGTTCGTCCGAATGCGTCAATTCGGTTGGCATTCCGGACCTGTTTTTCGCTAACATCGCCGCGAAACAATTTGGGAGGAAATTATGACCAATAAATTCGCGGCTCTGTCGCTGGGTGCGCTCATGCTGGTCGGCGGTCAGGCGCTGGCCCAGGGCGTACCGAACGGCTATCCGGCCGGCTACGCCAAGCTGATCGAGGAGGCCAAGAAGGAGCGGACGGTCACGATCTATTCGACGACCGACGCGAAGGCGGCCGCACCCCTCGTCAAGGGCTTCGAGGCGGTTTACGGAATCAAGGTCGAGTTCAACGACCTCAACTCGACGGAACTCTACAACCGCCTGATCGCGGAATCGGCGGCCGGAACCGGAACGAGCGATATCGCCTGGTCGTCCGCACCCGACCTGCAGATCAAGCTGGCGTCGGACGGGATTGCGGCGAAATACGCGTCGCCCGAGATCGCAGCGCTGCCGAAATGGGCGGTGTTCGACGACATGGCCTACGGCACGACCTACGAGCCGATGGCGATCGTCTACAACAAGGCACTGGTTCCGGCAGGCGACGTGCCGAAGAGCCACGCCGATCTCGCCAATCTGCTGACGACCAAGACGGCGGCGTACAAGGGCAAGGTCACGGCCTATGACCCCGAGCGTTCGGGTGTCGGCTTTCTGATGATGAACCGCGACTTGATCGCCCAGCCCGCCAGCTGGGACCTGTTCAAGGCGATGGGTGCCGCCGAGGCCAAGTTCTACACCAGTGCCGGTGCCATGATCGAGAAGGTCGGCTCTGGCGAGCACACGATCGCGTACAACATCTTCGCTTCCTACGCGATCCTGTCGGCCAAGAAGAACCCGAACCTCGTCATGGTCTGGCCGTCCGACTACACGCTGATCGCCACGCGCGTGGCCTTTATTCCGGCCAAGGCCAAGCATCCGGCCGCCGGCAAGCTGTTCCTCGACTACCTGCTGTCGAAGCAGGGCCAGGAGGTCATCGCCAAGGCCGAGCTCTATTCGATCCGCGCGGATGTCGAAGGTGCCGAGACGGCCAAGTCGGTCAACGCAACGCTCGGCGACCGCGCCCGCCCGATCCCGGTCAGCCGCGAGCTTCTCGACACGCTCGAGCAGGGCAAGCGGCTCGACTTCATGAACAAGTGGCAGGCCGCGATCAAGAAATGATCCGGACTGCTTCCAGCGAGCTGACGCGCCGTGCCGTTGTCGCGGCCATGGCGGTGTGCGTCCTTTCGCCGATCCTGCTGATCGCCTACCAGAGTTTTCTCGACGCGCCGTTCTTCGATTCGCGGGCCCGGCTGTCGCTCTGGGCCTATGGATTCGTCTTCGGCGAGGCGGATTTCTGGCGGGCACTCGGGACGACGTTTGCGCTGGCCGTCGGGATGACCGCGATCTCGGTGCCGCTGGGCGCGCTGCTGGCCTTCCTGATCGCGCGGACGGACATGCCCGGCCGCGATATCGTGGAGCCGATGCTTCTGGTTCCGATCTTCCTCTCGCCACTCGTGCTGGCTTTCGGCTACGTCGTGTCGATGGGGCCGGTCGGTTTCGTGACGATCTGGTGGCGCGCCAACTTCGGCGATCCGCCTTGGGACATCTATTCGTTCTCGTCGCTGGTTGTCGTGGCCGGCCTCACGCACGCGCCGCACGTCTATCTCTATGCCTCTTCGGCGTTGAAGGCGCTGCCGGGCGATCTCGAAGAGGCTGCGCGCATCACGGGTGCGACATCGAGCCGGATCGCGCGCGACGTCTCGATCCCGATGATCACGCCAGCCCTGCTGTTCTCGGGCGTGCTGATCTTCTTCCTCGGCTTCGAGGTGTTCGGGCTGCCGCTGATCCTGGGCGACCCGCAGGGCCTGCTCGTGCTTTCGACGTATCTCTACAAGCTCACCAACAAGCTCGGCGTGCCGTCCTACCAGCTCATGGCCGTCGTCGTGATGGTGATCCTGTTCGTGGCCCTGCCGCTTGTCTTCCTGCAGCGGCGGCTGCTGCGCACCGCACAGCGCTTCATCGCGGTCAAAGGCAAGGCCGTCCGCACGAACCTCATCGGGCTCCGCAATTGGCGTTATCCGGCATTGATGCTGATTCTTCTTTGGTTCTTCGTCACTGTCGTGCTGCCGATGGCGGGACTTATCCTTCGGTCGTTCGTGTCGAGCTGGGGCATCGGGATCAATCTTGCCGACGTGCTGACGCTCGACAACTATGTCGAGTTGTTCGACGACTCCGAAGTCGTCCACGCGATCGTCAATACGATGCTGATCGCGACGGTCGGTGGCGCGCTCTCGGTCGGCTGCTACACCGTGCTGGCCCTGGCGCAGCATCGCTGGCCGTCCGCCTGGGCACGGTTCGCCGACTATATCGTCATGCTGCCGCGCGCGATGCCGGGCATCGTCGCAGGCCTTGCGATCTTCTGGGTGTTCCTGTTTACCACGCCGCTCGCACCGCTGCGCACGACATTGTTCGCCGTCTGGGCGGCGTACTCGCTCGTCTGGCTGGCGTATGGCCTGCGTTTGGTGCAGAGCGCCCTGCTGCAGGTCGCGCCGGAGCTCGAGGAAGCCGCCCGTGTCGGCGGTGCCAGTACCGGACGTGCGATGCGCGACGTGACCGTGCCGCTCATCAAGAACGGCATGCTCGCCGCCTGGCTCCTGATCCTTTTGATCTTCGTGCGCGAATATTCGACGGCCGTCTATTTGCTGGGGCCGGGGACCGAAGTCATCGGTTCCCTCGTGGTCTCCCGCTGGGCAGGCGGTGCCGTCGATATCGTGACCTGTCTTTCCTGTGTCAATGTCGCCTTGATCTCGATCGGCCTGCTGATCGCGATGCGGTTGGGAGTGAAGCTCCATGGTTGATCTCGTCGTCGAAGACCTGCGCATCAAGCTTGGCGGAAACGAGATCCTGAAAGGCGTTTCGCTCGAACTCCGCCGCGGCGAGGTCGCCGCACTTCTCGGACCCTCTGGATCGGGCAAGACGACGCTGCTGCGCGCCGTCGCCGGGCTCGAGCAGCCCTATATGGGCCGCATCAGTGTCGCCGGTAGGCCCGTGTTCGACGGTGCCGCAGGTCTCGTGGTGCCGACGGAGGAGCGGGGGCTCGGTTTCGTCTTCCAGTCCTACGCGCTGTGGCCGCATCGGACGGTCGAGGAAAACGTCGCCTACAGCCTCAAGCTCCGCGGTACCGAAGCCGGTGCACGCAAGGCGGCAGTCCAGAAGACACTGGACAGCCTTGGGCTGGGTGCCCTTGGCCATCGTTACCCGCACGAGCTGTCGGGCGGCCAGCAGCAGCGCGTGGCGATCGCGCGTGCACTCGTCTACGGGCCGTCGGTCGTTCTGCTCGACGAGCCGCTGTCGAACCTCGACGCCAAGCTGCGCGAAGAGGCGAGGGCGTTTCTCAAGGAACTCATCCAGCGCGAGAATCTCGCTGCCCTGATGGTCACGCACGACCAGAGCGAGGCACTGGCGATCGCCAACCGCATCCTCCTGCTCAATCGCGGCGTCGTCGAGCAGGCCGGAACGCCGCAGGAAATGTACGGCTCGCCGCGCACGCTGTTCGTCGCCGAGTTCATGGGATCGAACAACCGGATCGACGGCACGGTCGTCGCCGTGAACGGCGGGCGCGCCACCTTGCGTGTCGGCGACGCGACGTTCGAAGGCGTTGCGCGGTGCGGCACGGACCGGATCGGCCAGTCCGGCACGGCGATCGCCCGGGTCGAGGCGGTGCGGATCGTCGGCGAGGGTGGGGCCAACCGCGTGCGGCTGGATCTCGTCACATCGATGTATCTCGGGAATCTGTGGGAGCATGTTTTCCGCGGCGGCGAAGGTATTGTAGCGCGCGTGCAGCACGACGGCCCGACGCCGAAGCCCGTCGAATGGATCGAAATGCCGGCCGATCGCCTCTGGATCTTCTAGTTCCCGATGCGCGAGATCGGAATCGGGGTCATCGGCACGGGCTTCATGGGCAAAGCTCATGCGCTCGCCTACACGATGGCCGGTGCGACCTTCCCGGGAACGCTGCGACCGGTGCTTCAGGCCGTGGCCGACAACGTGGCGACGGCGGCCGAGGCGGCGGCAGCGCAGTTCGGCTTCCGGAAGTGGCATTCCGACTGGCGTGCACTCGTCGCCGATCCGGCCGTCGGGATCGTCTCGATCACGACGCCGAACATCCTCCATGCCGAGATGGCGATCGCTGCGGCGAAGGCCGGCAAGCACATCCATTGCGAGAAGCCGCTCGCTCCCGACGCCGCCACGGCCGAAACCATGGTGCGCGCGGCGGAAGCCGCCGGCGTGAAGACGCAGGTCGGCTTCAACTATCTCAAGAACCCGGTCATCAAGCTGGCGAAGGAGATGGTCGCGTCCGGCGAACTCGGCGAGATCACCGGGTTTCGCGGCATCCACGCCGAGGATTACATGTCGGACCCCGACGTGCCTTATAGCTGGCGTCTCGACCGCAGTGGCGGTCCCGGTGCGATCGCCGATCTCGGCAGCCATATCATCGCGATGGCGCGCGACCTGCTCGGCCCTATCGAGCGCCTGTCGGCCGACCTCGAGACCGTCGTCAAGTCGCGCCCTGTCGCGCGCGGCGGTGCGGAGCGGCGGAAGGTCGAGGTCGACGACGTCGCTCGGTTGACCGTCCGGTTCGCGCGCGGCTGCGGCGGCACCATCGAGGCCAATTGGATGGCGACGGGCCGCAAGATGCAGCTCGGTTTCGAGCTGAGCGGAACCAAGGGTGCGCTCGTCTTCACGCAGGAGCGGTTCAACGAGCTCGCGTTCTATCGTGCCGGCGACGATCCGCGCCATGCCGGCTTCGTGAAGATCGAGGCCGGCCCGCAGCATTCGCCCTATGCCCGCTTCTGCGTGGCGCCGGGCCACCAGCTCGGCTTCAACGACCTGAAGACGATCGAGGCGGCGGAATTCCTCGCCGCGATCGAAGGCGGTCCGGTGTCGGGCCCGGATTTCCGCGAGGCGTGGGAAATCCAGAAGGTGATCGACGCGGCGGTCGCGTCGTCGGAGCGCCGGCAATGGCTGGCGGTACCCTAAGGCGGTGTTTTCCGGCGGTCGGTTCGTGCTATCGAACGGCAAGGGAAGCTGAAGTCCGATCCAGAGAGAAGAGAGAACCATGAAGCGCGTATTGCTTACCGGTGCGGCCGGCGACGTCGGCCGGCGGATCACGCCGATGCTGAAGGCGGCCTTTCCCGAGGTCGTCCTTTCCGACCTCAAGGAGCCGGCCGACCTCAAGGGGCTGCGCTTCGTCCGGGCCGACCTGTCGAACTATGCCGAGACGGCCGCGGCGGTCGCCGGTATCGACGGGATCGTGCATCTGGGCGGCTATTCGGTCGAAGGACCGTGGGAGTCGATCCTCAACGCCAACATCGTGGGCTGCTACAACCTGTTCGAATCGGCACGCCTCGCCGGGGTCAAGCGGGTCGTCTTCGCCTCGTCGAACCACGCGGTCGGCTACTATCCGCGCACGACGACGATCCCGCATGACGTGACCGTGTTGCCCGACAGCCGCTATGGGGTGTCCAAGGCGTTCGGCGAAGCGCTCGGCGCCATGTACGCGCTCAAATACGGCATGGGCGTCACGTCGCTGCGCATCGGCAACGTCAACGAGACGCCGCTCGACCTTCGCCGCATGGCGATCATGCTGCATCCCGAGGATCTCGTTCAACTGATCCGGATCGGCCTCGAGCATCCGGACGTCGTCTACGAGGTTCTCTACGGCGCTTCGGGAAATACGCGCGCGTGGTGGAACAATTCGCGTGCGGCCGCACTCGGCTACAAGCCCAAGCACGATTCCGAAAAGCAGCTTGCCGCAGCACAGGCCGGGCAGGCGACCGCAGCGGCCGATCCGATCAGCGACTTCTACCAGGGCGGGACGTTCAGCTCGGCCGAATACAAGGCCGACTTCGCGTCGCTGAAGCGCTGGAAGGCGCCGCTTCGCCCCTGACGGCCGACCGGGTGCTTCAGGCGCGCGCCCGGGCCCCCGCCGGATCGAACAGCGGATCGATCTGCAGGCGCGCCGACCGGCGTTCGCCGAGGATCTCGATCTCCCACTTCGCGGTTCCAGTGTCGCCGGCGAGCGTCCCGCTCGGCACGTAGCCCGTCGCGTAGGAGCAGGCGACGTGGTGGCAATAGCCGCCCGACGTGATCCAGCCGACGACCTTGCCGTCCTTCCAGACCGCCTCGTCGCCGAGCGCGTCCGCATCGCCCGCGTCGACGACGAAGCCGACGCGCTGGCGGGCGGGGCCTTTGGCGTTCTCTTCCGCGGCCGCCGCACGGCCGACGAACTCGTTTTTCGAGAGATCGACGAAGCGGCCGAGCCCGGCTTCGAACGGCCCGTAGATCGGGCGGAATTCGCGTGCCCAGGTGCCGAAGCCCTTTTCGCGCGCCAGGGCGAGCAACGCGCGGCTGCCGAACGGGCGGATGCCGAATTCCTGGCCGGCCTGCCAGAGGTCTTCGAAGAGGGCCGCCTGATGCTCGGGCTTCACCCAGATCTCGTAGCCGAGATCGCCCGTGAAGCTGATGCGGCCGACCATCGCCTTGACGAGACCGACCTCCATGCTCGGGCGGAAATCGAGGAAGCGGAACGCCTTGGCCGACACGTCGTCGTCCGTGAGTTTGGCAAGCAGGTCGCGTGCGCGGGGCCCCGCGATCGTCAGCCCGACGAGGCCGAGGCCGAGCGCCTTGACCGAAACGCTGCCGTCCTTCGGCAGATGCTTCTCGAACCAGCGCATATGGTACTTCTCGGCCGTGCCCGAGCCGAAGACGTAGAGCTTCTCGTCGGCCGCCTTCGCGACCGTGAAGTCGCCGATCAGCTTGCCGCGCTCGTTGAGCATCGGCGAGAGCGTCAGGCGGCCCGTGCGCGGCATCTTGTTGGCAAGCATGCGCGAGAGCCACGCTTCGGCTCCGGGGCCGGTAATTTCGTATTTCGCGAATGTGGACGTGTCGGAAATTCCGACGGCTTCGCGCACGGCGCGGCACTCGGCCTTCACGTGGTCGAAATCGGCCGAGCGATGGAAGGAGAACTCGTCCTTGACGCCGGCGGGCGCGAACCAGAGCGGTGCTTCGAGGCCCCAATTGTCGCCCATCACCGCACCCAGCTCGAGCCAGCGCTCGTACATCGGCGTGGTGCGCAGCGGCCGGCCGGCCGGCAGTTCCTCGTTCGGGAAGCGCACGCGGAACCGGCGGCCGTAATTCTCGACGACCTTGACGCGCGTATAGGCGCGCGTGGCCCATTCGCCGTAGCGCGCGACATCCATCGCCCAGACGTCGAAACCCGGATCGCCGTCGGCCATCCAGTTGGAGAGGGCGAGGCCCACGCCGCCGCCCTGGCTGAAGCCGGCCATCACGCCGCACGCGACCCAATAGTTGTTGAGCCCGTTGATCGGCCCGACGAGCGGATTGCCGTCGGGTGCGAAGGTGAAGGGGCCGTTGACGATCTTCTTGATGCCCGTGCGCTGGAAGGCCGGGAAGTGCCGGAAGCCGACCTCGAGATTGTCGGCCATGCGGTCGAGTGCGTCGGGCAGCAGCGTCGGGCCGAAATCCCAGGGCGTGTCCTTCGGGCTCCACGGCACGCCGTGGCGCTCGTAGGTGCCCAACAGCATGCCGTTGCGCTCCTGGCGCATGTAGATCTCGCCGTCGAAATCGACGACATGCAGCACCATCTTGCCGGTTTTCTTGTTGATCTCGACGACTTCGGGCATGTCCTCGGTGATCAGGTACTGGTGTTCCATCGCGAGGATCGGCAGTTCGAGACCGACCATCCGGCCGACCTCGCGCGCCCACAGGCCGCCGCAATTGACGACGTGCTCGGCGACGACCGTTCCCTTGTCGGTGACCACGTCCCAGCCGCCGTCGGAGCGCGGCCTGGTGTCGAGGACGCGGGTCTGCGTGAAGACATCGGCACCCGCCTTGCGCGCGGCACCGGCGAAGGCGTGCGTCGTGCCGTTCGGGTCGACATGGCCCTGGATCGGGTCGTACATCGCGCCGACGAACTGCGTCTTGTCCATGAGGGGCAGGAGCCGCTCGGCCTCGTCGAGCGAGACGAGTTCGAGCTGCATGCCCATGTAGCGGCCCTTGGAATGGATGTTCTTGAGCCATTCCCAGCGCGGCTTCGTCGCGGCCAGCATCAGCCCTTCGGTCATGTGCAGGCCGACCGACTGGCCGGAGATCTGTTCGATCTCCTTGTAGAGATTGATCGAGTACTGCTGCAGCTTCGCGACGTTGGGATCGCCGTTGACGGTGTGCATGCCGCCGGCCGCGTGCCAGGTCGATCCGGCCGTCAGCTCGAGCCGCTCGAGCAGCACCACGTCCGTCCATCCCTTCTTGGTGAGATGGTAGAGGACGCTGGCGCCGACGACACCGCCGCCGATGACGACCACGCGATAGTGCGATTTCATGCGTTGGAATCCTTCAGTCGCGGAAAACGACGGTCTTCGAGCCGTTCAGCAGCACGCGCCCGTCGAGATGCCAGGCGATCGCGCGTGACAGGACGCGCCGCTCGATGTCGCGGCCCTTGCGCACGAGATCGTCCGGCGTGTCGTGATGGCTGATGCGTTCGACGTCCTGCTCGATGATCGGGCCCTCGTCGAGGTCGCCCGTGACGTAGTGGGCGGTGGCGCCGATCAGCTTGACCCCGCGCAGATGCGCCTGGTGATAGGGCTTCGCACCCTTGAAGCCGGGCAGGAAGGAATGGTGGATGTTGATGCACTTGCCGGAAAGCTTGGCCGTCAGCGCGTCCGACAAGACCTGCATGTAGCGGGCAAGCACCGTCAGGTCGACATTCGAATCGCGGATGAGCTGCCAGAGCTCGCTTTCCTGCTCGAGCTTCGTCTCGCGCGTGATCTTCAGGTGATGGAAGGGCACGTCGCCGAAATCGTGGTGCGCGAAATTCTCGCGGCCGTGGTTGGAGACGATGCCGACGAGATCCATCCGGAGCTCGCCGATGCGCCAGCGATAGAGCAGGTCCGAAAGGCAGTGGTCGAACTTGGAAACGAGCAGCAGCACGCGCTGGCGCTCGCTGCGCGCGCGCATCGTGAACTGCATGCCGTAGCGCTCGGCGATCGGCTGGAAGGTCTGCCGGATCTTCCCGATCGGCGCGTTACCCTCGACCGGATTGAAGACGACGCGCATGAAGAAGCGGCCGCTTTCGGTGTCGTCGAACTGGTTGGCGTCGAGGATGTTGCAGCCGTTCTCGAACAGGTGGGTCGAGACGGCGGCGACGATTCCCGGACGGTTCGGGCACGAGAGGGTCAGGACATGGGATTCGGCCATCGGGGTATCCTTGGCTGCGGCGGGCTTCAGGTCGGGTCGTCGAGCAGGAGAAGGCCGAATTCGCCGGCCGATTCCTCCAGCCAATGCCACAGGTCGGCGGCGAAGGCGCGCGAGATAACGACATCGAATGTCGGGGTTTCGTCCAAATGGACGATCTGGACCGAAAGATGGGACAGCAGGGTCAGTGCGATACGCCCCGGCGTGAACGAACGCGGGTGCAGGTCGATCGACACGCCCTTTTCGAGCACGACCCGGGCTTTCGCCCCGGAAATGCGGAATACGACGCGCCCGTCGGACTGGTCGATGACCGCCGCCGCGTCGCCGAGCGATGCCGCGAGCGAAGCCGCCAGATCCGCTTGGCGGGAGATCGCCATCGCGGCGTTGGCGCCAGCCCAGGCAAGCGTGGTGTCGCCGGCCATCCGCGCATGGCCGGCCTCGGGCATGTCGAGGCCGAACGACGTTTTCAGACGCGACGCGCATGCCATGCGCCGGCCGGCGAAGGGCTGGACGAGGCAGATTGACAGGCCGTCGAGCAGACGCACATGCACGCCGGGCGCACGGTCGGCGGCCCCGAAGCGGCCCGGCCCGGGAATCCCGAAGGGGCGGGCGGGAGAGAGTCCGAGATCAGCCACGCAGCCTTGCTCCTTCCGGATCGTAGAAGACGGGGCTGCAGACCTCGACCGGCAGGCTGCGGCTACGGACCGGGTCATGGGCGATGACGGTCTGCCCGATGCGCTCGATGCCGCGCGAAAGCAGGCCGAGACCGATCGAGTGACCGAGGACCGGCGACATCGCGACCGACGTCATGTGGCCAAGATCGTTCTCGATCGTGGGGGCCGCACCCACGGCGACGAAGTGGGCGCCGGCGGCCAGCCGCTCGCGGCGGTCGACGGGCTTGAAGCCGACGAGGATCGGACGTTCCGCTTCGGTCAGGGCCGGGCGCTGGGCGAGCATCCGGCCGATGAAGTCCTTCTTCGTCGAGACCATCTTGCCGAGACCCAGATCGCGCGCGGTGGTCTGTCCGTTGAGTTCGCCGCCCGCCGCGTGGCCCTTTTCGATGCGCAGCATCGACAGCGCCTCGGTGCCATAGGGAAGGGCGCCCAGATCGGCGCCGGCCGAGGCGATGGCGCCGATCAGCGAATTGCCGTAGCGGGTCGGGACGGCAAGCTCGTAGGCAAGCTCGCCGGAAAACGAGATCCGGTAGAGGCGTGCGGTCAGGCCGCCGCAGACCGTGACGGCGGCCCACCCCATATAAGGCAGGGCGGCATTCGAGATGTCGCAGGCGGGATCGACGAGACGGCGCAGCAGGTCGCGCGATTTCGGCCCTGCGATCGCGATCTGCGCCCACTGGTCGGTGACCGAAGCGAACTGCACGTCCAGATCCGGCCACAGGACTTGCGCGCAGAATTCCATGTGCTGCAGGACGCGTGCGGCATTGGCGGTCGTCGTGGTGACGAGCCATTTCGTCTCGGCGATCCGAGCGACCGTGCCGTCGTCGAGCACGAAGCCGTCCTCGCGCAGCATCAGGCCGTAGCGGACCTTGCCGACCGCAAGCGTCGATATCGTGTTCGCATAGAGACGATCGAGGAAGCGGGCCGAATCCTTGCCCTGCAGGTCGATCTTGCCGAGCGTCGATACGTCGCAGAACCCGACCCTGGTGCGCACGGCCTGCGCTTCGCGCGTCGCGGCCTTGAGCCAGTCGTCGCCGGGCTCCGGAAAATACTGCGCGCGCAGCCATGCGCCCGCCTCGACGAACTCGGCCTTGTGCTCGCTTGCCCAGCGATGGGTCGGCGACAGGCGGGTTGGCCGGAAATGCTTGCCGCGGACGTGGCCGCCAAGCGCCCCGATGGCGACCGGCGTGAAGGGCGGGCGGAACGTCGTCGTGCCGATCTTCGCGATCTCGCTGCCGGTGATCTCGGCCATCAGCGCAAGGCCGGTGACGTTGGCGATCTTGCCCTGATCGGTCGCCATGCCCAGCGTGGTGTAGCGCTTGAGATGCTCGACCGTGCGGAAGCCTTCGCGCTCGGCAAGCTCGACGTCATCGGTGGTGACGTCATGCTGGAAGTCGACGAAGGATTTTCCCTTCGCACCCTTGACGCGCCACAGCGGCGTGGCGGCCGAAGGTTCGGGCGGAACCGCGGGAAGTGCGGGCTTGCGGGCGGTGAAGCCGGCGGCCTCGACCGCTTCGGCACCGCTTGCGATGCCGGTGGCGAGCGCCTGTTCGAGCGAGAACTGCCCGTTGGCGGCACCGGCAACGCGCATGCCGTCGGGCAGCGACTGCGGGACGAAGGCCGACAATTGCGGATTCCAGACCGGCTTGTGGCCGAGATGCGAGGTCAGATGCAGGGTCGGGTTCCAGCCGCTCGATACCGCCACGAGATCGCAGTCGATCGTCCGTTCGCCCGACGGGCCCGCGATCTCGACCGCCTGAACGCCGTGCTTGTTGCCCAACGCACGTCGCACGACGCTGCCGGGCAGGAGATCGGCGCCGCTGGCGGCGGCCTGCGCCTGCATGGCGCTGGAGGAGTCCGGGCGCGGATCGACGATTGCGGCGATGGCAATCCCCGCCTGCGCAAGGTCGGCGACGGTGCGTGCCGCATCGTCGTTTCCGGCGAACACGACCGCGCGGTTGCCGGGCCGCACCGCGTGGCGGTTGATGTAGCTGCGCACCGCACCGGCAAGCATCACGCCGGGCCGGTCGTTGTCGCCGAACACGATGGGCCGCTCGATGCTGCCCGCTGCCAGTACGGTGCGGTTCGCGAAGATGCGCCACGCACGCTGGCGCGGCTGGAAGGGCGGCGGCTCGGCGAAATGGTCGGCGACGCGCTCGACCGCGACAAAGGCCTTCTGGTCGTAGCTGCCGAACAGCGTCGTGCGGCGCAGGATGCGCACGTCCGGCAGGTTTTCGAGTTCGGCCTCGACCGCGGCGAGCCATTGCAGCGCATTGGCCCCGTCGATCACCAGCCGTTCGTCGAGCAGCCGGCCGCCGAGCCGGAAATCCTGTTCGACCAGCACCACGCGCGCACCGGCACGCCCGGCCGTCAGTGCCGCCATCAGGCCGGCAGGACCGGAGCCGATCACCAGCACGTCGCAGTGGCACGAGGCCTTCTCGTAGCGGTCGGGATCCTCGATGCCGGACGCGCGACCGAGGCCTGCGGCGCGGCGGATCATCGGCTCGTACAGCTTCTCCCAGAAGGCCGCCGGCCACATGAAGGTCTTGTAGTAGAAGCCGGCCGAGATCAGCGGACCCACGAGGCCGTTGATCGCCATCAGGTCGAACGACAGCGACGGCCAGCGGTTCTGGCTGGCGGCGACGAGGCCGTCATAGAGCTCGATCTGCGTGGCGCGCGTGTTGGGTTCGCGCCGCGCGCCCAGGCGGAGTTCGACGAGGGCGTTGGGTTCTTCCGGGCCCGAAGAGAAGATGCCGCGCGGGCGATGGTACTTGAATGAGCGGCCGACGAGCCGCACGCCGTTGGCGAGCAGGGCCGATGCCAGCGTGTCGCCCGGATGGCCGGCAAGCTCGGCGCCGTCGAAGCGGAACCGCAGCGTCCGGCTCCGGTCGATGACGCCGCCGGCGGGGTTTCGGCTGGATTGGCCGGAGGTACCGCTCATCGGGAACCTGCGCCGGGTGCGGCCCGCACGCCGACGATGGCATGCGTGCGCGTGTCACGCGTCACTTCGAGCCAGGCCCGGCAGCCGGCGACATGGTGGAACCACTCGCGATGCGGCCCGGCCGGGTTGGCGCGGACATAGACATAGTCGACCCAGTCGGCGAGCGACGTGGAGCCTTCCGGGCGCACGGGCTCGGCCGAGCCGGTCGTCGCAAACTCGTCGACCGAACGTTCGCCGCAGTGGGGGCAGGGGATGCGCATCGTGCCGGCGTGTCCGTCAGTGGAGGTTCGGGGTGGCGCCGGCACCCTTTTCGTCGATCAGGCGGCCGGTGGCGAAACGGTCGAGGCGGAAGGCGGCGTTGAGCGGATGCGGTTCGTCGCGCGCGATCGTGTGCGCGAAGCACCAGCCGGAAGCCGGCGTTGCCTTGAAGCCGCCATAGCACCAGCCGGCGTTGAGATAGAGCCCGTCGATCGGGCTGCGGTCGATGATCGGCGAGCCGTCCATCGACATGTCCATCACCCCACCCCAGCTGCGCAGCACGCGAAGGCGGCCGAGCATCGGCATCAGCCCCATGCCTTCTTCCATCACGTGCTCGACCAGCGGCAGCGAACCGCGCTGCGCATAGGAGTTGTAGCCGTCGAGATCGCCGCCGAACACGAGCCCGCCCTTGTCGGACTGGCTGATGTAGAAATGCCCGGCGCCGAACGTGATGACATTGTCGATCAGCGGCTTGATCGCCTCGCTGACGAAGGCCTGCAGCACATGCGTCTCGATGGGCAGACGCAGGCCTGCCATCGCGGCGACGCGCGAGGAGTTGCCGGCAGCGGCAAGCGCCACCTTCTTCGCGCGCACGAACCCTTTGGTCGTTTCCACACCCTGCACGCGGCCGGCCTCGACGCGGATGCCGGTCACCTCGCAATGCTGGCAGATATCCACGCCGCGGCTGTCGGCCGCGCGCGCATAGCCCCAAGCGACCGCGTCGTGCCGGACCGTCCCGCCGCGCGGCTGGAGCAGGCCGCCGCGGATCGGGAAGCGTGCATTGTCGAAATCGAGATAGGGGACCATGGCGCGGACCTGGCCGGCGTCGAGCAGTTCGGCATCCACGCCGTTCATGCGCATGGCGTTGCCGCGGCGGGCATAGGCGTCGCGCTGCGCGTCGGAATGGCAGAGATTGAGGACGCCGCGCTGGCTGACCATCGCGTTGTAGTTGATGTCCTGCTCGAGCCCTTCCCACAGCTTCAGCGACCATTCGTAGAACGGCGTGTTGCCCGGCAGAAGGTAGTTCGAGCGGATGATCGTCGTGTTGCGGCCGATATTGCCCGAACCGACATAGCCCTTCTCGATCACCGCGACGTTGGTGATGCCGTGCACCTTGGCAAGATAGTGCGCCGTCGAAAGCCCGTGCCCGCCGCCGCCGACGATGACGACGTCGTAGACGTGGTCGGGCCGCGGACTCATGTCGCGCCAGGCCGGCTTCCAGTTCCGGTTGCCGGAGAGCGCGTTGCGCAGGAGCGAGAAGACCGAATACTTCATCGGATGCCGGGGCCGGATGGATTGACGCCCGGAACGGGCGGCAACATTGGCTAGCAATTTCGCAGATGGGGGGCTAGCGTTATGCCTCGATACGACATGAAATTGCTCCAGAAAGACACCCCCGCGAAGGACTGGCCGCCGCGGCCGATCAGGACGATCGGCGTGCTGCTGCTGCCGGGCTACTCGCTGATGTCCTATGCCTGCGCGCTCGAGCCGCTGCGTGCGGCCAACGTGCTGTCGGGCAAGAAGCTCTACGAGTGGAAGCACATCACGATCGACGGGAA
The DNA here is from genome assembly GCA_964416335.1 of uncultured Azospirillum sp. GTDB lineage: Bacteria > Pseudomonadota > Alphaproteobacteria > CACIAM-22H2 > CACIAM-22H2 > Tagaea. The sequence continues at coordinate 49,584 of CAYQDN010000003.1, read as the reverse complement.
GCCGGCACCGGCCTCCAATGGCGTGCAGATCCTTCCCGACAACGCGGTCGGCGACCAGATCCGCCCGGACCTGCTTCTCGTGTGTGCCGGCGGCAATCCCGCGACGTTCGAGGATGCGCGCACCTTCGGCTGGCTGCGGCAGATCGCGCGCGGCGGGGCCATCGTGGGCGGCGTTTCGGGCGGCACCTACGTGATCGCGCGGGCGGGCCTCCTGCGCGGCAAGCGCTGCACGATCCACTGGGAGCATGTACCCGCCTTCATCGAGGAGTTCCCCGACGTCGACCTGACGCGCAGCCTGTTCGAGATCGACGGCGACCGGATCTCGTGCTCGGGCGGCATTGCCGCCCTCGACATGCTGCACGCGATCATCGAGGCCGAGCACGGCCACGAGCTTGCCAGCGACGTCGTCGAGTGGTTCCTGCACACGCATGTCCGTTCGGGCGACGGGCCGCAGCGCATGGCGGTGCGCGAGCGCCTTTCGGTCGGCGATCCCAAGCTGGTGCGCGTGCTCGAGAAGATGGAAACCTCGCTCGAGGACCTGAGCTCGCGCCAGAGCCTCGCGCGTCTGGCGGGGGTGTCGCTGCGCCAGCTCGAACGGCTGTTCAAGTCGCATCTCGGCCGCACCGTGTCGGGGCATTACATGGAACTGCGCCTGCGGCGCGCGCGCCTGCTGATCCGCCAGAGTGCCTTGTCGGTCCTCGAGGTGGCGGTCGCGTGCGGCTTCGTCAGTGCGAGCCACTTCTCGCGGGCCTATCGCGGGCGGTTCGGGCATCCGCCGCGGTCGGAGCTGCGCGCGCGCATACGACCGAAGAGCCGCCCGGCGGCATGATTGCGTCACGTTTGAGCAAAAAAGCGTCGCTCACGGCAAAGTCTCTGGCATACTTGATTTCGAAGATGGAAGCCGGGCTTCCGAGGGAGGGTGAGATGAAACGGTTGGTGAAGTTGGCGCTTTCGACCGCCATCGTGGCGCTGGGGCTCGCGGCCGCGCAGGCGGTGCCGGCCGCCGCACAGGAGACCATCGCGCAGATCAAGCAGAAGGGCACGATGGTCGTCGGCGTCAAGAACGACTACAAGCCTTGGGGCTATCTCGATCCGTCGGGCAAGATCATCGGGCTCGAGATCGATCTCATCGACGACGTCGCCAAGAAGCTCGGCGTCAAGGTCGAACTGATCCCGGTGACCGCGGCCAACCGCATGGAGTTCCTCCAGCAGGGCCGCATCGACATGATCGTCGCGACGATGGGCGACACCGAGGCGCGGCGCAAGGTCGTCGGCATGATCGAGCCGAACTACTATGCCGGCGCCACCAACGTGATGGCACCCAAGTCGGCGAACCTCAAGCAGTGGTCGGACCTCAAGGGCCGCAAGGTGTGCGCGGTCCAGGGCGCCTACTATAACCGCCGCGTCAGCGAGCTCTACGCGCCCGACATGGTCGTCTTCCCGGCCGTGCCCGACGCGCTCAACGCGCTGCAGGGCGGCAACTGCATCGCCTTCCTGTTCGACGACACGCTGATCGTGTCGACGCTTTCGGCCGGCGATCCGAAATGGGCGAACTACGAGATGCCGCTCGTCTCGGAGGACCCGCAGCTGTGGGCCATCGGCGTGCGGCTGGGCGACCTCGACGCGCCCTTCGGCAAGCTGCTGAAGGAGATGTCGATCGCCTGGCACAAGTCGGGCCGCCTCCTCGAACTGGAGCGCAAGTGGGGCATCAAGCAGAGCCCCTATCTGATCGAGCAGAACCGCAAGCTCAAGAGCAGCTGATCGGACCGGCCGGAGGTGCCTTGCACCTCCGGCCATCCGCAACGGAAGGCAAGCGATGCAAGCGTTCGCCGATTGGTTCAAGTGGCTGGCGAGCGCCCACGGGATCAACATATCCATCGCCTACGACGCGTTCGACCGTTCGCGCTTCCTGACCGGGCTCTCGACGACGGTCTGGCTTTCCCTCGTCTGCATCGTCCTCAGCATCCTCGTCGGGCTTGCCGGCGCCTGGCTGCAGGGGGCCCGCTCGCCAGCACTGCGCGCGGCGGTCGCTTGCTTCGTCCAGTTCTTCCGCAACACGCCGCCGCTGGTCCAGCTGGCGTTCTTCTATTTCGCCGTCAGCGCCACGCTGCCGACGGTCACCGACCGGTTCGGCGCGCAGGTCCCGCTCGTCGACAATGTCGGCTGGGCGATCATCTCGTTCTCGCTGTTCGCGGGTGCCTTCAACATCGAGATCTTCCGCTCCGGCATCGAGGCGGTGCCGGTCGCGACGACGGAGGCCGCCGAGGCGCTGGGCTACACCCGCCTGCAGAGCTACGTGCACGTCGTGCTGCCGCTGGCGTTCCGGATCTGCCTGCCGGCCCTCGGCAACAACCTCGTCAATCTCGTCAAGACGACGACGCTCGCCTACGCGATCGGCGTGCCCGAGCTCCTCTATGCCGCGGCCCAGGTGTGGTCCGAGGTGCTCAACGTGCGCGAGATGATGTTCGTGCTGCTCGTGACCTACGTGGCCATCGTGGCCGTGCTCGTCTGGCTCATGCAGCGCTGGGAGCGCGCATTGCGCATCCCGGGCTACAACGCATGATGCGCATCCGCGACGCGAGCGACCTGCCGGTCCTGCTGAAGCGCCGGCCCACGCCCGTTCCCGGCGAATGGGGCGCGCCCGACGCATCGGCGCTGTTCGCCTCGCGGCGCGTGCTCGCGGGCCTCGTCCTGTTCGCCGTCCTGTCGGTCGCGGCCGCCGGGGCGGCCGATGCGCCGGTGCGGCCCGGGATATTCGAAACGGTCCTCCGGTGGACGCCGCTGATCGCTTCCGGCTTCGCGTTCAACCTGATGATCAGCGTCGCCTCGATGGCGGTGGGCACGCTCGCGGGGCTGTTCCTCGGCCTCGGGCAGATCTCGATCCGCGGGCCGGTGCGCTCGCTGTCGTGGATGGCCACGCAGTTCTTCCGCAACTCGCCGTGGCTCGTGCTGCTGTTCTTCGCGATGTTCCTGCTGCCCTTCGAGATGCGGATCGCCGGCGTGACGGTGTCGCTGCCGGCCTGGTTCAAGGCGATCATCGGGTTGGCGCTGCCGGTGATGGCCAACGTCGCCGAGATCGTGCGCGGCGGCATCAAGTCGATCCCGCTCGGGCAGTGGGAGTCGGCCGAAAGCCTCGCCTTCTCGCGCATCCAGACGCTGTGGCGGATCATCCTGCCGCAGGCGGTCAAGCGCATGATCCCGCCCTGGATGAATCTCTACGCGATCCTGACGATGGCGACGACGCTGATCTCGGTCGTCGGCATCCAGGACGCGATGACGCTGACGCGCGGCGCCCTCGTCGCCGAGGCGCGCACCGATCTCTATTTGCCGCTCTACGCGCTGCTGCTGCTGCTCTTCTTCCTCTACTGCTATCCCATCGCCCGGCTCACCCAGCGGCTCGAGCGGCGCTACGCGGTCAAGACCTGAGGCGACATGACGCACGAACTCGGCGCTCCCATCGTCGTCATCGACGGCATCGAAAAGCGCTTCGGCAGCCTCGTCGTGCTGCGCGACATCTCGCTGACCGTGCGGCGCGGCGAGTGCGTGTGCATCATCGGCCCGTCGGGCTCCGGCAAGTCGACGATGCTGCGCGCGATCAATGCGCTGGTGCCCATCTCGAAGGGCTCGATCAAGGTCGACGGGATCGAGGTCGGCGACCCGGATCTCGACAAGCTGGCGCTGCGCCGCAAGGTCGGGATCGTCTTCCAGCAGTACAACCTGTTCCCGCACAAGACGGCGCTCGAGAACGTCATGATGGCGCCGCTGCACGTGCTCAAGCAGCCCCGGGCGGAGGTCGAGGCGCGCGCGCGCCGGCTGCTCGCCAAGGTGCGGCTTTCGGACAAGGAAGGCGCCTATCCGGGCGAACTGTCGGGCGGCCAGCAGCAGCGCGTGGCGATCGCGCGCTCGCTGGCGATGAACCCGACGGTGATGCTGTTCGACGAGGTGACGGCGGCCCTCGATCCGGAAACCAAAAAGGAAGTACTATTTACGATACGCGAGCTTGCCGCCGAGGGCATGACCTGCATGCTCGTCACGCACGAGATGGGCTTCGCGGCCGAGGTCGCCGACCACATCTATTTCACCGACCAGGGCACGATCGTCGAGCATGGCCCGCCGGCCGAGTTCTTCAAGAGTGCGCGGCACGAGCGCACGCGCGCTTTCCTCGACCAGGTCCTCTAGCGCCGGTACGGCCGGACCGCGGTCGGGACAAATTTCGATAAAATTGAGCTTTGAGCGCGGGATAGTGCCGGGCCGGTGGCTGGCGCTGGACCCCCCGATGTCATACATTCGATCGAGGTTCCGCCCTCCCTCGGAAGCCGAAATCGTCGATGTCGATCATCTACGCCTGCATCACGCAAGAGCACGACGCCTGGCTGGTCTTCCTCGCGGTGCTCGTCTGCGCGGTCGCCTGCTACACGAGCATGGCGCTGCTGGCACGGGCCCAGCGGACCGACGGACGGCCCGTGCTCTGGCTGGTCGCGGCCGGCTTCGCCCTCGGTGGCGGCACCTGGGCGACGCATTTCGTCGGCATGCTCGCCTACCGGCCGGGGATGTCGATCGGCTACGACATTCCCACGACGATCATCTCCATCATCGTCGCGTTCGCCGGATGCGTCGCCGGCTTCTCGCTCTATCTGCGCCCCGACCCCAGATGGTACCTCGCGATGGCTGCGGGTGCCGTCACGGGTGCTTCGATCAGCGCCATGCATTTCATCGGGATGACCGGCGTGCGGGTCGCGGGCACGCTCACCTACGACCCGGACCTCGTGGCGCTTGCGGTCGGGTTCTCGATGATCTTCGCCACCGGGGCGCAGCTTGCGCGCTCGCCGAAGGATCCGCCGGCGAGCCGGCTGGCGAGCAGCGGCTTCCTGGCGCTGGCGATCTTCGCGCTGCACTTCACCGCGATGGCGGCCGTGACGATCGTGCCGGACGGAGCGCTCGACCTGCCCGACGGCATCCTCGCGACGGGGCCGCTGGCGGCGGCGGTGGCCAGCGTGGCGGTGGCGATCCTCGGGTTCGGGCTGCTCGGGGCGACGGTCGACCAGCATCTGGAATCGCGCACCCAGCACGAACTGCGGCGCATCCGCCAGCTGACCGAGGCCTCGCTGGAGGGCATCTGCATCTGCCGCGACGGCGTGATCCTCGATACCAATTCGCCGATGTGCGCGTTCCTCGGGCGGACCCCGTCGGAACTGCTCGGGCGGCGTTTCGACGGGTTCGTTGCGGCGGACTCGCTCGACGGCTTCCGCCGCGCGACCGAGACCGAGATGCGCGAGCCGCGGCGCGTCGCGTTCCCGGCGGCCGGCGGGCGGACCCGCATCGCCGAACTGCTGACGCGGCGCATCGACTATGACGGCGAGCAGGCCCAGGTGATCGTGGTGCGCGACGTCACCGACCGGACGCAGAACGACCTGCTGCGCGACGTCGAGCGCCGCGTGCTGCGCGGCATCACCGCGGACATGCCGATCGGCGACCTGCTCGATCTGGTCTGCAAGGCCGTCGAGCAGCTGATGGACGGGGCGATGTGCTCGATCCTGCTCGTCACGTCGGACGGCCTTCATCTGCGCCATTCCGCGGCACCCAGCATGCCGGCCGATTTCTGCGCCGCCATCGACGGCGCGCCGATCGGCCCTAGCGTCGGCTCGTGCGGGACGGCGGCGTTTCGGGCGGCCCCCGTCGTCGTGCGCGACATCGCGACGGACCCGCTCTGGGCCGACTATCGCGCAACCGCACTCGCCGCAGGCCTGCAGGCCTGCTGGTCGACGCCGCTTTTCTCGCGCGCCGGCTCGGTCATCGGCACGTTCGCGATCTACCACGGCCAGCCCTACGAACCGACGGAAGCGGACCGGAGCCTGGTGGCGCGGCTTTCCGCCTCGGCCGCCGTGGCGATCCAGCGCAGCCTGCTCGTCGAAGCGCTGGTCGCCGAGAAGGAACGCGCCCAGGAGGCGAGCCGCGCCAAGTCCGAGTTCCTCGCCAACATGAGCCACGAGCTGCGCACGCCGCTCAACGCCATCCTCGGTTTCAGCGAGATGATCGAGCACCAGATGTTCGGCTCGCAGGGGACCGCACGGGCGGTCGAGTACGCCAAGGACATCAACCGCAGCGGCCAGCACCTGCTGTCGCTGATCAACGACCTGCTCGACGTGACGCGGATCGAATCCAAGAGCCTGACGATCGAGCGCGACCGCTGCAACGTGGCGCTCGCCGTCGCCGAGCAGTGCCAGCTGGCGCGCCGTGCCATCTCCGACGCCGCCCCGATGGACATCGTGCCGATGGAGAACTGCCCGGACCTGCTGGCCGGCGCGCGCGCACTCGCCCAGGTGCTGCTGAACGTGATCGGCAACGCCGCCAAGTTCACGCCGGCGACCGGCCGGATCACGATCCGGGCGGACTGGACGCCGCCGGGCCTGTGCATCTGGGTCGAGGACGACGGCCCCGGCATTCCGGCCGAAGCGCTCAAGGATCTGGCCACGCCGTTCCGCCAGGTGTCGAACGCCTACAGCCGCGGCCACAGCGGATCGGGGCTCGGGCTCTACATCTCGCGCTCGCTGATGGAGGCGCATGGCGGCAGCCTCGAGATCATGAGCACCGTCGGCATGGGCACGCAGGTGCTTTTGCGCTTCCCGGAAGACGCGGTGCTGCGCGGCATCGGGGCCGCCGACCTCGCCCCGGTCCGGACCGGGACGTGACGGGCAGGTGACGGAAGGTGACCGTTGTTGACGGGAGTTGACGAAAGTTTGCGGTGCGAACCTGCAAGTCGCTGACTTCGTTCCTCTTCTTCCGCGGCCAGTTGACGGACACCGAAATTCGATTTTGTTGACGAAAAATTCCGGTCGATCCGCCGTGCCAAAGGCCTCCACCGCGCCGTCCCGGCACGTGGGTCCTGCAGCCTTATTCACCATGTCAAACAGCACGTCCCGACTGTCCGGAGCGTGGCGGAACAAGCCCCGGTTGTCAAGAAAATAACCCTATAAAATTGACGACGCGACCTACGCCGTCTCGCGCATTTCCGGTGCGCCGGCGCCGGCAAGGCGGCGCTCTTCGGCAAACATGTAGTCGCGCGTCACCGGGACGCTGGCCACGTCGCGCGCGAGCTGGATCTGGAAGACCATCAACCGGTCGTGGCGGAAGCTCATCTCGGACGCGGCGAGATAGAACTCCCACATCCGGCGGAAGCGCTGGTCGTAGCCGGCATCGGTGCGGTGCCAGTTGGCAAGGAAGCGTTCGCGCCAGTGGCGCAGCGTCTCGGCATAGTGCAGGCGCAGGATCTCGATGTCGGTCGTCCACAGGCCCGACTTCTCGATCGTCGGCAGCACCTCGGACAGGGCGGGCGAGTAGCCGCCGGGGAAGATGTATTTGCGGATCCATGCGTTGGACACGCCCGGCCCGTCGCTGCGCCCGATCGCATGCAGCAGCGCCACGCCGTCGGGGGCGAGCAGCCGGCGGATCGCGCCGAAATATTCGCGGTAGTGCCCCGTGCCGACATGCTCGAACATGCCGACCGAGACGATGCGGTCGTATTCCCCGGCGACATCGCGATAGTCGGTCAGCGAGAACCGCACGCGGCCCGCGAGGCCCTCGGCGGCCGCACGCCGGCGGGCGACCTCGAGCTGTTCCCTGGACAGCGTGATGCCGTGCACCTCGACGTCGCAGTGACGCGCAAGGTCGAGTGCGAGGCCGCCCCAGCCGCAGCCGATGTCGAGCACGCGCATGCCGGGCTTCAGCAGCAGCTTGGCCGCGATGTGGCGCTTCTTGGCGGCCTGTGCCTCGTCCAGCGACGTGGCCTGCGTGGGGAAATAGGCGCACGAATACTGCCGGTCGGGATCGAGGAAGCTGTCGAAGAGGGCCGCCGACAGATCGTAGTGATGCGCCACGTTGCGGCGCGACCGCGGCATCGGGTTGTACTGCGTCAGGCGCCGTGCCAGCCCGCCGAGCATCGCGAGCCAGCTGCCCAGCGGCCGGTCGGCGAGGTTGCGGCCGCACAGATCGAGGAAGCCGATGAGATCGTCGTGCTCGACCGTCAGCGCGCCATCCATGTAGGCCTCGCCGAGATAGAGCCCGGGATTGAAGCCGAGCCTGGCGTAGTAGCGCTTGTCGGAGATGCGGATCGCGATGTCGGGCCCGTCGCCGGGCGTGCCGAAGCGGTGCGGATTTCCGTCGGCATCGACGACGACAAGCGATCCGACGCGGATGAACGAACGCAGGAAACGGCCGAGAAGGAACATCGAAGGGCTCCTTTGCCGACAGTCGCCGCGCTTTTCGTTTCGTCCGGTCGCGGACCCGGGTGCTGATGCGAGGTTGACTATCGGGACTGAAAACAGGGTTGGGAATAATTCTAAACGTGGCTCAAAGAGCCTGTCAAACATGGGTGAATTATTCGACTTCGACGCGATCCCGCATTGCGCGCGGAGCGGCCGGCATTTCCGGATGCCGGATCGTCGGGCACTGGCGCATTGCGCGCCATCCCGGTGTGCATCGCACAAAGGCGAGGCACCGGACCCGGAGCTCCGCGCGGTATCGACCGGCATCGGCGCGCACATCGACTCGTGCATCTGCGAGGACGACTCCGGCAAACGCGTGCACCGGGCAGGGAACTTGCAACGCCCGGTCCAGTGCCAGGGCCGTGCTTCGTCGCGAATGTACGGCCGCGGCCTCGAAACTCGGCCGCGCGCCCGCGACGACCGGACGGACCCTTGCACTTTTCGAGCGTGACAGCTTCGAGGAGGGCCAGGGCATGTACCGCGTTCTCGTCGTTCTTGTGATCGTGATCGTCGCGGGATTTTCCGCGTGGGCCGCACCGCCGTCCGACGGCGACGGACGTTTCGCCGAATGGTTCCGGTCGCTCAAACATCCCGACGGCTACGGCTGTTGCGACATCTCCGACTGCCGGCAGGTCGAATACCGGCGCGGGCGCACCGGCTACGAAGCGCTGGTCACGCCGGCCACGCATCCGACCGACACGCCGCAATGGGTCGAGATCCCGGCCGAGCGGATCATCCAGCGCGACAACCCGACCGGACGCGCCGTCCTGTGCTGGCTGCCCAGCCGCGGCGTGATGTGTTTCGTGCGGCCGGTCGAAACCTAGCCTTCCGCCAGCCGCCGTCGTCGCGGGAAAGCCGGCGGCGCGCCGTCGCGCGCGCCGCACGGGCGCGGCGCGGACCTGTCCCGCAAAATCGCGATATGTATATATTCGCCAACGTGTTATCGGAAAGGCGGACGGGGAGGTGGCCCGTTCCGCGCGGGTGTCGTATGTAGCTCCAGCGCCGACCTGCAACGACCAAAAAAAGGCTGCAAGGGATGAGACCGATCGACTTTTCCAAGACATTGCCGAGCGATGCCGCGAAGGCGACCCTTGTCGGGCGCGTCTGGCGCCCGGATGCGGGCGGCCCGAGCGTCGTGGCACTGCGCGGGTCCGATGTCGTCGACGTGACGGCAAGCTTCGCGACCGTGCGCGATTTGTGCGAACAGGCCGACCCCGCCGCCGCCCTTGCCAAGGCGAAGGGCGAGACGATCGGCACGGTGGACGCGTTGCTTGCCAACGGCGACGAGGCGACGCGCGACGCCAAGAAACCGTGGTTCATCGCCCCCATCGACCTGCAGGCCGTGAAGGCCGCGGGTGTGACCTTCGTCGCCTCGATGCTCGAGCGCGTGATCGAGGAGCGCACGCGCGGCGCGCCCGAGCTTGCGGCCGCGGCGCGCAAGGAAGTGCTCGACCTGATCGGCGGCGATCTCCAGCGTCTCAAGCCCGGTTCGGCGGAGGCCGCCAAGCTCAAGGAATGGCTGATCGCCAAGAAGGCGTGGAGCCAGTATCTGGAAGTGGGCATCGGCCCCGACGCCGAGATCTTCACCAAATCCCAGCCGATGTCGTCCGTGGGCACGGGGGCGACCGCCGGCATCCATCCGTCGTCGCACTGGAACAATCCCGAGCCCGAAGTCGTGCTGGTCGTGGCATCCACGGGCCGCATCGTGGGCGCCACGCTCGGCAACGACGTCAACCTGCGCGACGTCGAGGGGCGCTCGGCCCTGCTGCTCGGCAAGGCCAAGGACAACAACGCAAGCTGTGCGGTCGGCCCGTTCGTGCGGCTGTTCGACGCCGGCTTCACGCTCGACGACGTGCGCCAGACGGACGTCGAGCTGGTCGTCGCCGGCGAGGACAATTTCCGCATGGAAGGCATGTCGTCGCTCAAGCTCATCAGTCGTGACCCGGCCGACATCGCGGGCCAGGCGATCGGCGCCAACCACCAGTATCCCGACGGGCTCGTGCTGTTCCTCGGCACCATGTTCGCACCCGTGCAGGACCGCGAGGGGCCGGGGCAGGGCTTCACGCACAAGGTCGGCGACGTCGTGACGATCTCGGCGCCCAAGCTCGGGTCGCTCACCAACCGCATCGCGACGTCCGACAAGGCGCCGCCGTGGGAATTCGGCGTGAGCCACCTCTATCGCAACCTGGCCAAGCGCGGCCTTCTCAAACAGTAATAGCGGAGACTTTTCTATGACCGAGATGCTCAAGAACCTGATCGGCGGCGAGTGGAAGGACGGCGGCAACGCCTCCAAGGACATCAACCCGTCGAACACGAACGACGTCGTGAACGACTACGCGCAAGGCACGGTCGCCGACCTCAACGCCGCGGTCGCGGCCGCCAAGGCGGCCTTCCCGGCCTGGAGCCGCACGACGGGGCAGGAGCGCTACGAGATCCTGAAGAAGGCTTCGGACGAAGTGCTCGCAAGGCGCGAAGAGCTCGGCAAGCTCCTGTCGCGCGAAGAAGGCAAGACGCTGCCCGAGGGCATCGGCGAAGCCACGCGCGCGGGCCAGGTCCTGGCCTTCTTCGCGGGCGAGTGCGTGCGCCTCGGCGGCGAGGCGATCCCGTCGATCCGCCCCGGCGTGGGCGTGGAAGTGACGCGCGAGCCGATCGGCGTCGTCGGCCTCATCACGCCGTGGAACTTCCCCATCGCGATCCCGGCGTGGAAGGCCGCCCCGGCGCTCGCCTACGGCAACTGCGTGGTCCTGAAGCCCGCCGACCTGACGCCGGCCTGCGCCTGGGCGCTGGTCGACATCCTCAACCGCGCGGGCCTGCCCAAGGGTGTCCTGAACCTCGTCATGGGCCGCGGCTCGGTCGTGGGCCAGGCGCTGCTCGAGCACAAGGACGTCGCCGCGATCAGCTTCACGGGTTCGGTCGGCACCGGCCGCAAGGTCGCGGCCGCCTGCATCGCCTCGAACCCGATGAAGAAGGTGCAGCTCGAGATGGGCGGCAAGAACCCGTTCGTCGTGCTCGACGACGCCGATCTCGCGACCGCCGTGGAATGCGCCGTCAACGGCGCCTATTTCTCGACGGGCCAGCGCTGCACGGCATCCTCGCGCCTGATCGTGCAGGCCGGCATCCACGACAAGTTCGTCGCCGCGACGGTCGAGCGCCTGAAGGGCCTCGTCGTCGACGACGCGATGAAGGCGGGGACCCATATCGGTCCGGTCGTCGACAAGTCGCAGCTCGACATCGATCTCGAATACATCAAGATCGCGCAGTCCGAGGGCGCCAAGCTCGTCTGGGGCGGGGAACTGCTCAACCGCTCGACGCCGGGCTTCTATCTCCAGCCCGCTTTGTTCGCCGAGACGACGAACGCCATGCGCATCTCGCGCGAAGAGGTCTTCGGGCCCGTCGCCAACGTGATCCGCGTCAAGGACTACGACGAGGCGCTGGCGGTGGCCAACGACACCGAGTTCGGCCTGTCGGCGGGCATCTGCACCTCCAGCCTGAAATACGCCACGCATTTCAAGCGCAACAGCGAGGCGGGCATGGTGATGGTCAACCTGCCGACGGCGGGCGTGGACTATCACGTGCCCTTCGGCGGCCGGAAGGGTTCCAGCTACGGCCCGCGCGAGCAGGGGACGTACGCCAAGGAGTTCTACACGACCGTCAAGACGGCCTACAGCTTCGCCAAGTAGGTTTCCTTCGGGTGTCGCCGTCGCGGGGACCGCGACGGCGACGACGGGAGAACGCGTTTGCGCGAGATCGGCGACCTGAAGATCGGCTGCACCGGCGGCGGTGCCACGCACCACGACACCGACATTCCCGACATCGCCACCAAGGTGCGGATGGTCAAGGAAGCGGGCGTGTTCGACTATATCGACCGCTCGCCGCCCGACGAGGAGTTCCGCGACCTCTACAAGGCCTGCGAGCGGCACGACCTGCCGGTCCTCGCCAGCGGCTGGTTCTACACGGTGGGCCGCGACGAGCCGCTGTTCGAGCGCAACATCGTCAAGGCGCGCCTGCTGGGCAGCCGCGTGCACAACGTGCAGGTCCTGACGGCCCACGCCGACGGCCATGTGCTGACCGACGAAGAGGTCGCCGAGTTCTACCTGCGCGCCCACGATTTCGGCATGCGCCACGAGGTGGTGCCGTGCTTCGAGGTCCACGTGAACATGTGGTCCGAGCATTTCGGCCGCGTCGAGCGGGTGGCGGCCCTGGTCGCCAAGCGCGGCGTGCCGTTCCACATGACGCTCGACCACAGCCACGTGATCTTCAAGATCGACAATCCGGCCGAACAGGACGTGCAGGGCATGCGCGCGGATGTCGAGGCCGGGCGCGTCGTCCTCGATCCGGCGAAGCCGGGCAACGTGTGCAGCCGGTGGATCGCGGCGGGTTACGTGCATCACGCGCATGCGCGCGCGGCCGTCCCCGCCAATCCGGTCAACAGCCGGGCCCGCCATCCCGACGGCAGCGTGGGCCGCGGCATCCAGTATCCCTTCGTGCGGCCGGAACCGGGCCAGTACCACGCCGACTGGGACGAGAGCCGGCTGGAACCGTGGAAGCGCGTGATCCGCGAGCTTTTCGCCTTCCATGCGCGCAATCCGGCAAGCAGGCTCGGCCAGATCTCGTGCGAGCACATCCCGAATGTGGACTACGGGGCCGGTGCGGGTTATTCGATCTTCGAACAGAACGTGGCGTGCGCGCGCTGGCTTCGCGCCGAGTGGACCGCCGCGACAGCGAACACCGGGGAGACGACAGGATGAAGGTTCGTGCCGCCGTTGCCTACAAGGCGAAGTCGCCGCTGGTGATCGAGACGATCGATCTGGACGGGCCGAAGGAAGGCGAGGTGCTGGTCGAGATCAAGGCGACCGGGATCTGCCACACCGACGAATACACGCTGTCGGGTTCCGATCCCGAGGGCATGTTCCCGGTCGTGCTCGGCCACGAAGGTGCTGGCATCGTCGTGGACGTGGGCAAGGGTGTGACGACGCTCAAGAAGGGCGACCACGTCATCCCGCTCTATACGCCCGAATGCCGGCAGTGCAAGACGTGCCTCAGCCGCAAGTCGAACCTCTGCACCTCGATCCGCGCCACGCAAGGCAAGGGCGTGATGCCCGACGGGTCCAGCCGCTTCTCGTGCAAGGGCGCACCCGTGCTCCACTACATGGGCTGCTCGACCTTCGCGAACTTCACGGTGCTGCCCGAGATCGCACTTGCGAAGATCCGCGAAGACGCGCCCTTCGAGAAGGTCTGCTACATCGGCTGCGGTGTCACGACCGGCATCGGTGCGGTCATCAACACGGCGAAGGTCGAGCCGGGGGCCAACGTCGTCGTGTTCGGGCTGGGCGGCATCGGGCTCAACGTGCTGCAGGGGGCCCGCATGGCCGGGGCCGACATGATCGTGGGCGTGGACATCAACCCGGCGCGCGAGGCGATCGCCCGCAAGTTCGGCATGACGCATTTCGTCAATCCCAGGGAACTGAAGGGCGACGTGGTCGCCCATATCGTCGAACTCACCAAGGGCGGGGCGGACTACAGCTTCGAATGCGTGGGCAACACGACGCTGATGCGCCAGGCGCTGGAATGCTGCCATCGCGGCTGGGGCGTGTCGGTCATCGTCGGCGTCGCCGGTGCGGGGCAGGAGATCGCCACGCGGCCCTTCCAGCTCGTCACCGGCCGGACCTGGAAGGGGACGGCGTTCGGCGGCGTGCGCGGGCGCACCGAGGTGCCGCGCATCGTCGACTGGTACATGGACGGCAAGATCAATATCGACGACCTGATCACGCACGTGCTGCCGCACGAGAAGATCAACGAAGGCTTCGAGCTGATGCGCCGGGGCGAGTCCATCCGCACCGTGCTGACCTACTGATGTCGGTCGAGACACTCGCCGAACATGCGTGCTGGGGCGGCACGCAAGGGTTCTACCGGCATGTTTCCCCGAGTTGTGCCGGGCCGATGCGCTTTTCGGTGTTCCTGCCCGCTCAGGTGAAGGCGGGGCCGGTCCCGGCCGTGATGGCGCTTGCCGGCCTCACCTGCACCGAGGAAACGTTCGCGATCAAGGCGGGTGCCCAGCGCGTGGCGGCCGAACTCGGCCTCGCACTCATCATGCCCGACACGAGCCCGCGCGAGCCCGTGCTGCCGGGCGACCGCGACGCGTGGGATTTCGGGCAGGGGGCGGGCTTCTATGTCGATGCGACGCAGGCGCCGTGGAACGCCAACTACCGCATGTTCAGCTATGTGACGGACGAGCTGCCCGCACTCGTCGCGAGCCGGTTTCCGGTCGACGGATCGCGCCTCGGCGTGATGGGGCATTCGATGGGCGGGCATGGGGCGCTGGTGGCGGCGCTGCGCCGGCCGGACCGGTTCCGCTCGTGCTCGGCCTTCGCACCCATCGCCGCACCGTCGGACTGCCCGTGGGGCGTCAAGGCCTTCACGAACTATCTCGGGCCCGACCGCGCGCCGTGGGCGGCGTACGACGCTTGCGCGCTCCTGCGCCGCAAGCCGTTTGCGGGCGAGATCCTCGTCGACCAGGGGCTGGCCGACAAGTTCCTCGTCGAGCAGCTGATGCCCGAGAAACTGGAAGCGGCCGCCAGGGCCGGCGGGCAGAAGCTGACCTTGCGCCGCCACGCCGGCTACGACCACGGCTATTTCTTCATCCAGAGCTTCGTCGCCGACCATCTGGCGCACCACCGGCACCAGCTGGCCTGACTACTGGTCGAGCCAGACGTCGGCGAGGTCCTGGTTGACGTAGTGGGTCGGCAGCAGCTTCCAGCCCTTGATCGCGGGCGAACGCGCCACGATCCGGTGCCACCAGATCAGCGGCACGTTGTAGGCCTGCTCGTAGAGCCTTGCCTCGAGCTGGCGCAGATAGCCGATCCGCTCCGCCTTCGAGCGGGCGCGCTTCTGCAGCTCGTAGAGCTCGTCGATCTTCGCGTCGCTGTGCTGCGACTGGTTGATCGGCGAGCGGTCCTTCGACAGGTACATCAGCAGCTCGTTGTTGGGCTCGTCGGTGTCGTAGCAGTTGGCGTCGATGCCGGCCTCGAAATTGCCCGACAGGATCGCCGCCTTCTGCTGGGCAAGCTCGCGCGGCGCATGCTCGACCGTCACGCCGATCTGGCGCCACTGGTCGATCACGAACAGCGCCACGGGCCCGAAGGGCTGCGGGACGGTGCGGTTGAGCAGCGAGAACTTGAGATCCTTGATGCCCGCATCGGCCAGCAGCTTGCGCGCTTCCGCGCGCCGGGCGGCGATGTCCCGGCCGAAGCCGGGGATCTTCTCGACTTCCTGCGGCGTCATCGCAAGCTCGTCGCCCGGCCGCATCACGCCGCCGACGTCGCGCACGAACGTGACGCGCGCCAGGTTCGGCGCACCGCCCTGCCGGTCGATCGCCATGCTGAGCGCGCGGCGCACGCGCACGTCGTTGTAGGGCGCCTTGGTCGTGTTGAAGAACAGGTCGATCCGGCAGATCCACGGCACTTCCTCGATCAGGATCCGGTCGCCCAGCGCCGCCTTGAGCCGCTCGCGGTCGGCGGGCGTGATGCCGCGGAATTCGGCCATGATCTGGCCGCCCTGGAGCGCGTTGATCATCGGGGCGCCGGTGATGAACTGGATGCGCACGCCGTCGAGATAGGGGCGGTTCGGGACGAAATAGTCCGGGTTCTTCGCCGCGATCCAGTGCGAGCCCGCGACATGCTCGCGGAACAGATAGGGGCCCGTGCCCATGATGTTGCGCTTGGGCCATTCGGGATCGGCCGCGATGCGCCTTGCGCTGTAGATGCAATAGGTCGGTGCGGCGAACGTGTTCATGATCGCCGCGTTGGGCTTGGTCATCCGGAAGACGACCGTGTTCGCGTCGGGCGTTTCGATGCGGTCGATGTCCTCGAAGCTCGCCTGGCGGACCGACACGACGTTGGCCGGCGGCTTGCGCAGCCGCTCGAACGTCGCCTTCACGTCTTCCGACGTCAGCACCGTGCCGTCGTGGAACTTCACGCCCGGGCGCAGCTTGAACGTGACGGTCAGCTGGTCGGGTGCGATCGCGTAGGATTCGGCGATGTCGGGCTTGAAGTTCGGATAGTTGTCGGGATCGAACTTCAGCAGCTGCGAATAGTGCAGGCCGAGCGTCTGCTGCATCACATAGGATGTCGAGGCGGTGCAGTCGTAGTTCGGCGGCTCGGCGTTGACGGCATAGACGAGCGTGCCGCCGGCCTTCGGCGTCTGGGCCGACGTCGGCAGGACGGCAAACAGCGTGGCAAGCGACACGGTCGCAGCGAGAACGACGCGCATTCGGGCCTCCTCCAATGCAGTTCGGGCTTTTTCCAGCGCCGATTTCGCCTATAAGATTGGCGACAATTTCGGCGACATGCAACCCGAAACGGGAATCAGAGGCAAGTTTTGCGATGACGAAATCCAGGGGGCTCGACAACGGCCTGACGAACTACGGCGACCGCGATTTCGCGCGCTTCCTGCGCCGCTCGTTTGCCCGCTCGATGGGCATTTCCAAGGAACTGCTCGCCCGGCCGATCGTCGGCATCGCGATGACGCCGTCGGGTTTCAACAACTGCCACCGCACGATGGACGAGCTGGTCGAGGCGGTCTCGCGCGGCGTTCTGGCCGCCGGCGGCCTGCCGCGCGCGTTCCCGACCGTGTCGCTGGGCGAGGTGTTCCTCAACCCGACGAGCCTCGTCTACCGCAACCTCATGTCGATGGACACCGAGGAGATGCTGCGCGCCCAGCCGATGGATGCCGTGGTGCTGATCGGCGGCTGCGACAAGACGGTCCCCGCCCAGCTGATGGGGGCGGCCTCGGCCGACATCCCGGCGGTCCAGCTCGTCACCGGGCCGATGTCGACGGGCCGCCATCGCGGCCAGCGTCTGGGGGCGTGCACCGACTGCCGCGGCTACTGGGCCAAGTACCGGGCGGGCACGGTCGACAAGGAGGAGATCGACATCGTCGAGGGCCGCCTGTCGGTGACGGCCGGGACCTGTGCCGTCATGGGGACGGCGAGCACGATGGCGTGCATCGCCGAAACGCTCGGCATGTCGCTGCCGGGGACGGCCGCGATACCGGCCGTCAATTCCGAGCGCCTTGTCGCGGCGGAAGAAAGCGGGCGCGTGGCGGTGGGCCTCATCGAGAAGCCGATCCGCCCCTCGCAGGTCATCACGCTGAAGTCGGTCGAGAACGCCTTCCGCATGATCATGGCGCTGGGCGGTTCGACGAACGCAATCGTGCATCTGGCGGCGATCGCCGGGCGGCGCGGCATCTCCGTGTCGATGGACCGGCTCAACCAGATTTCCGACGAAACGCCGGTGCTGGTCGACCTGAAGCCGGTCGGCGACGGCTACATGGAGGATTTCCACGCGGCCGGCGGCGTGGGTGCCGTGCTGCGCGAACTCAAGGACCTGCTGCATCTCGACACGATCGACATCGAAGGACGCACGCTTGCCGAAAGGCTCGCCGAGCCGCTCGAATGGGTCGACCGCAAGGTGATCCGCCCCTTCGCCGATCCGATCTCGCCGGTCGGCGGGCTCATCGCCCTTCGCGGCACGCTCGCCCCCGACGGCGCCATCTTCAAGCGCGCGGCGGCCACGCCCGCCTTGTTCGAGACCGAGGGCCGTGCGGTGGTGTTCGAGGGGCTCGAGGATCTCGCCAAGCGGGTGGACGATCCCGATCTCGACGTGACGGCGAACGACGTGCTGGTGCTCAAGCATGCCGGCCCGCACGCCGCCGGCATGCCGGAGGCCGGCTACCTGCCGATCCCCAAGAAGCTGGCGCGCGCCGGCGTCAAGGACATGGTGCGCATTTCCGACGCGCGCATGTCGGGCACGGCGTTCGGCACGATCGTGCTGCACGTGGCACCGGAAGCCGCGATCGGCGGGCCGCTGGGGGCCGTGCGCAACGGCGACTGGATCCGCCTGTCGGTCGCCGGGAAGCGCATCGACCTGCTGGTCCCGCCCGAGGAGATCGCGCGCCGGCTCGAAGGGTTCAAGACGCCGCCCGTGCCCAAGCGCGGCTACCGGGCGCTCTATCGCCGCACGGTGCTGCAGGCGCCGCAGGGCTGCGACTTCGACTTCCTCACCGGAACGGACGAATGACGGGACCGGCCAAGATCGCCGCCGACCGCCTGCTGCGCTTCGCCGAGAAGATCTATGCGGGCTGCGGCATGTCGGCCGGGGACGCGCATGTCGCGGCCGACACGCTCGTCCATGCCGATCTCTGGGGGCACCAGTCGCACGGCTTCATGCGCCTGTCGTGGTACGAGGCGCGCCTGAAGGCCGGCGCGTGCGATCCGCGCGGCCGGCCGGAAGCGGTCGTCGATGCGGGCGCCATCGCCGTGCTCGACGGGCGCGAGGCGATGGGGCAGGTCGTGGCGCACGCGGCGATGGGCATGGCCATCGCGCGTGCCAAGGCGCACGGGATCGGGGCGGTCTCGGTACGCAATTCCAACCATTTCGGCACGGCGATGTATTTCACGCGGGCCGCGGCCGACGCCGGCTGCATCGGGTTCCTGTCGACCAACGCGAGCCCCGCGATGGCGCCGTGGGGCGGCAAGCGCAAGATGGTGGGGACCAACCCGTGGTCGTGGGCGGCCCCGGCGGGAAAGCACGCGCATCTGGTGCTCGACATCGCGAACACGGCGGTCGCGCGCGGCAAGATCTATCTGGCACGCCAGAAGGGCCAGCCGATCCCGCCCGACTGGGCGTTGACGGCCGACGGCGAACCGACGACCGATCCGGTTCTGGCGATCGACGGGATCCTCCAGCCGATGGCGGGCCACAAGGGCTACGCCATCGCGGTCGTCATGGACATGCTGTCGGGCGTGCTCAGCGGCAGCGAATTCGGCGCCAACATCCAGGGCCCCTACCAGGCCAAGAAGCGCAGCGGGGCGGGGCATCTGGCCCTGGCCTTCGACATCTCGAAGTTCCAGCCGCCCGACCAGTTCGGCAAGCGGATGGAAACGCTGATCGCCGACCTCAAGGCCACGCCGCGTGCCGCCGGTGCCGCCGAAATCCTCTATCCGGGCGAACTCGAGGCGCGCAACGAGGCCGAACACCGGCGCCACGGCATCGCACTGCCGGAGAATACGCGCGCCGATCTCGACCGGCTTGCCGAGGCGCACGGGATCGAAAAAATCGGCGCCGCCTGACGGCGCCTTCGGGAGGGAACAATGGAATACCGCAAGCTCGGCAATTCGGGTCTGAAAGTCTCGCCGCTGTGTCTGGGCGCCATGATGTTCGGCGACCGGACGGACGAGAAGGATTCGGCCGCGATCGTGGCGCACGCGCGCGACGCGGGCGTCAATTTCCTCGACACGGCCGATGCCTATTCGAAGGGCCGGTCGGAAGAGATCTGCGGGCGTGCGATCGCCGCGGAGCGTTCGCGCTGGGTCCTTGCCACCAAGCTTGCCAATCCCGGCAGCAGCGAGCCCAACGACCGGGGGACGTCGCGCCGCTGGATGATCCCGGCGTGCGAGGCGAGCCTGAAGCGCCTCGGCACCGACTGGATCGACCTCTATTATCTGCATCGCGACGATGCCGACACGCCGATGGAAGAGACGATCGCCACGCTCGGCGACCTGATCCGGGCGGGCAAGATCCGCTATTACGGCCTGTCGAATTACCGCGCGTGGCGTCTGGCGACGTTCGTCGCCACGGCGCGCGCGATGGGCGTGCCCGGCCCGATCGCCTGCCAGCCCTGCTACAACCTGATGGACCGCACGCCGGAGCTGGAATTGCTGCCCGCCTGCGCGCATCACGGGCTGGGCGTGGTTCCCTACAGCCCGCTCGCGCGCGGCGTGCTGACGGGCAAGTATGCACCCGGTGCGGCCCCCGCACCCGACACCCGCGCCGGCCGCAGCGACAGGCGGATCCTGGAGACCGAGTTCCGGCCCGAATCCCTGAAGATCGCGCAGGCGGTGGCCGCCCACGCGGCCAAGCGCGGGACGAACCCGACGGCGCTGGCGATGGGCTGGGTGCTCAACAACGCGCTGGTCGCCGGCGTGATCGCCGGCCCGCGCACGCTGGCGCAGTGGCAGGATTACGTGGCCGCGATGTCGTTCGGGTTCGATGCGTCGGACGAGGCGGCACTTTCCGCACTCGTGCCGGCGGGGCATCCTTCCACGCCCGGCTATGTCGATCCGCAATATCCGGTGACCGGCCGCCAGCCGCTCAACGGATCCCGGCGCGCATGAAGCTCTGGATGAACTGACGCTGGAACAGCAGGAAGGCGACCAGCAGCGGCCCGCAGCTCATCAGCGTGGCCGCCGTGATCGTCGACCAGTCGACACCCTGCTCGATCGCGGCGAAGACCCGCAGGCCCACCGTGATGGGCCTGGTCCCCACCGAATTCGTCACGATCAGCGGCCAGAGGAAGTTGTTCCAGTGGTAGCTGACCGAGACGAGGGCGAAGGCGATATAGGTCGGGCGCGCCAGCGGCACGTAGATGCGCCACAGGATCGTGAGCATTCCCGCACCCTCGACGCGCGCGGCATCGTCGAGTTCCTTGGGCATGCTCTTGAAGGTCTGGCGCAGCAGGAAGATGCCGAAGGCCGACGCCATATAGGGCAGGGCCATCGCGAAGACGGTATCGACGAGGCCGAGCGAGGCCATCGTCAGGTAGTTCTCGACCAGCAGCACGTCGGGCATGATCATCAGCTGCACGAGGACGAGGGCGAAGGCCACGTCGCGCCCGGCGAATTCGAAGCGCGCGAAGGCGTACGAGGCGAGCGTGACGAGCACGAGCTGGCCCGCGAGCACCAGCGTGACGAGTGCGAAGGTGTTGACGAAATATTGCGCGAAGGGGGCCGCGTCCCATGCCTTGTGGAAATTGGCGAGCGTGAGCGGTGCATCGAGCGCGAAGCGCGAGGCGTATTCCGGCGGGTGGAACGCCGTCCACACGCAATAGACGAGCGGGGCGATCCACACGACCGCCAGCGCCCAGGCGCCGACGGTCTCCAGCGAGCGGGGAATGCCGCGTGCCGCGATCATCGGTAGTGGACCCGCTTCTCGAGGACGAGGAACTGGAAGAGCGCCAGGCTTCCCAGGATCGCCAGCAGCACGACGGTGAGGGCCGCCCCGTAGGCCGTGTCCCAGTAGCGGAACGCCACGTCGAAGATGTACGAGAGCAGCAGGTGGCTGGCGTTGTTGGGCCCGCCGCCGGTCAGCGCCACGACATGGTCGACGAGGCGGAACGCGCCGATCACGGCGTTCACCAGCACGAACAAGGTCGTGGGCATCAGCAGCGGCAGCGTCACGCGGCGGAAGAACGTCCAGCGCCCGCAGCCCTCGATCGCGGCCGCCTCGGCAAGGTTGGGCGACATCTGCTGGAGGGCGGCGAGATAGAAGATCATGAAGAAGCCCGCTTCCTTCCACACCGTCATGACCATCAGGCAGTAGAGGACGGTGTCGGGATTGCCGAGCCAGTTGGTGGCGCCGAAGCCGAAGGCGCGGGCGATCTGGTCGACCAGGCCGTAGTCCGGCGTATAGAAGAACAGCCAGATGTTCGCGACCGCGATCATCGGCAGCACGGTCGGCGTGAAATAGGCGAGCCGCAGCCAGGTCTGGCCGACCAGCTTCTCGTTGACCCACAGCGCCATCAGCATGGCGAGTGCGACCGACAGCGGGATCGTGCCGAGCGCGTAGATCAGGTTGTTGTACATCGCCTGCCAGAAGACGGGGTCGTCGATCATGCCCTCGAAATTGTCGAGGCCGACGAACACGGACGGGCGGTTGACCTTGGGCGTGGAATAGAAGCTGGCGAAGATCGTCGCGACCGCCGGCCAGTGCGTGAACGCGACCAGCAGCGTGAATGCCGGCAGCAGCAGTAGCCAGCCATAGATCGTCGCTTTCGCGTTGGTCATGTCGGAACGGAACCGGGCGGGTGCCGGAGCACCCGCCCCTGTCCGATCAATGCCTGTCCGATCAGCGCTGGAAGGGCCGCAGGACGCGGGTCGCTTCGCGCTGCGCCTCGTCCATCGCGGCCTTGGGCGTCTTGGTGCCCACGATGGCCGCCTGCAGGCCGTCGTTGAGCGCCTTGGTCACGCGCTGGTTGTCGTGGGTCGAGAATTCGGCCCACGCGAACTTGAGCTGGTCGCGGGCCACCGCCGCCGGCGGGAACTTCACGACATACTCTTTCATGCGCGTCGTCTCGAACGCGTCGGGGCGCACGGCGACGTAGCCCGTGTCGATGCCCCACTGGGCCGCGCGCTCGGGCTCGGTCGCGAAACGGATGAACTTCATCGCCGCCTCGCGCTCGGCCGCCGTCGTCTTCTTGAAGATGTAGAAGTTGCCGCCGCCCGTCGGCGAGCCGAACTGCTTGCCGGCCGGCAGCATCGCCACGCCGAACGGGAACTTGGCGTTGTCGCGCACGTTGGTGAGGTTGCCCGTCGTCGTCCACATCATGGCGATCTTCTTCTCGAAGAAGTCGCGTGGCGTCGTACCCCACTCGGTGACGCCCGGCGGGTGCACCTTGTGCTTGGCGGCGAGGTCCACGTAGTACTGCAGTGCTTCGACGACCTTCGGGTCGTTGAAGAACGTCTTGTTGCCGGCGTCGTTCATCAGGCGGACGTTGTTCTGCGTCGTCAGGCCCTGGAACAGCCAGTAGGGGAAGCCCGAGGAGGGGATCTGGATGCCCCACTGGGTCGTGTTGCCCGCGGCGTCGCGCTTGGTCAGCTTCTGCGCGAAGGCGACCTGCTCGGCCCAGTTCTTCGGCGGCGTTTCGGGATCGAGACCCGCTTCCTTGAAGAGGTCCTTGTTGTAGTAGAGCACGATGGTCGAGCGCTGGAACGGCACGCCCCAGGTCTTCCCGCCGGACTGGCTGTTCTCCATGAAGGCCTTGTAGAAGCCGCCGACCCACTTCTTGTCGTCGGCCGTCTTCAGCATGTCGTCGATCGGGATGATCGCGTCCTCGTCGATCAGCGTGAACATGTCGGTCGACAGCAGGATGGCGAAGTGCGGCGCTTCGTTGCTCTTGAGCGCCGTCAGCGTCTTGGCGATCGTGTCCTGGTACGAGCCCGTATAGACCGGCTCGACCTTGATCGTCGGGTTGGCCTTCTCGAAATCGGCGGCCATCGTGTCGATCAGCTTGGTGATCGCACCGCCCACCGCGACCGGGAAATAGAAGGTCAGCTTCGTCTGCTGGGCCTGTGCGGCCGGGCCGGCAAGGCACGCGGCGAGCGCCAGGCCCCCGCACAACATCAGTCTTCGGATCGGATTCATCGGATTTCTCCCTCTTCTTCGATTGCCTATCGGCCGGCCGGGCTTTCGACCCGGATGCCGTCGCTCAGATTGAACACGTGCTGGCGGTTCGCATCCCACGCCATGAAGACCGTATCGCCGATGCTGCGGTCGACGCGGCCCGGCAGGCGCGCGACGATCGTCTCGCTGCCCGCACGCCCGGCCACGAGCGTGTCGGCACCGAGATACTCGACCGATTCGATGCGCGCGCGCACGCCGTCGCCGGCGATGCGGATGTCCTCGGGCCGGATGCCGAGTGCGAAACCTTCGCCCACGCCCGCCAGACGGTGCCCGGACCCGCCCACAACGCCGCCGGCGGCATCGAGGGCGACGACATTCATCGGCGGCGTGCCGAGGAAGCGCGCGGCGAAGGTCGTGGCGGGGCGCGAATAGAGCTGGTCGGGCGTGCCGTCCTGCTCGATGCGGCCGTTGCGCAGCAGGATGACCTGGTCGGCCATCGTCATCGCCTCGACCTGGTCGTGCGTGACGTAGAGCATCGTGATCTTGAGGCGCCGCTGCAGCTCGCGGATCTCGAGCCGCATCTCCTGGCGCAGCTGCGCGTCGAGATTGGAAAGCGGCTCGTCCATCAGGCACACGGGCGCCTGCGCCACGATCGCGCGGCCGAGCGCCACGCGCTGCTGCTGGCCGCCCGACAGCTGCGAGGGCTTGCGTTCGAGAAGGGCCGAGAGGCCCAGAAGCTCGCTCGCCTGCTGCAGGCGGCGCGCGCGTTCGGGGGCGGGGACGTTGCGCACCTCAAGCCCGAAGCAGATGTTCTGGGCGACCGTCAGATGCGGGAACAGCGCGTAGGACTGGAACACCATCGAGATGCCGCGCCGGGCGGGTGCAAGGGCGGTCACGTCCTTGCCGGCGATCTCGATGCGGCCTTCGTTGGGCTGGTCGAGCCCGGCGAGGATGCGCAGCAGGGTCGACTTGCCGCAGCCGGAGGGGCCGAGCAGGACGGCGAACCGGCCGGATTCCACGCGGAAGGAGACCTGGTCGAGGGCGCGCGCCTGGCCCCAAAGCCGGCTGACCGAATTGATTACGATATCTGACATTTCCCCGTCCGACGGGTACCGAACCGCAGCCCCGGAATTTCTTGTATCTCACCGCGTTGACGGATTTATGACAAGGAGATTCGCGCGCCCGCGCGTGGCCTAGTCGCGGCAGACGCGCGCGTGCGCCACGCGGCCGATGGAGCCCTCGGGCTCGACCCCGAAACGGGTCTCGCGCTCCTCGCGCGCCAGGGCCAGTTTCTGGCCCTCTTCGTCTTCGAACAGCATCACGCGCAGGCCCGCATTCTCGCCCGACGCGCAGTCGAAATGCGCCAGCGCTTCCATGCTGGCGGCCCGCACGGTCCCGGCCTGGATCGGCTGGCGGTAGACCACGCGTATCCATGCGGTGCGCACATTGCCGCCCACGCGCATGCCGGCGATATCCACGAAAACCGGATTCCCGCCGGCGGTCTCGCCGGCCTCTTCCCACTGGGCCGCACGGGCGGGGAGGGAGAGGCCGAAAAGCGCGGCGAGCGCGAGAATGGCGGCGCAACGGCGCAATAATCCCTCCCGGACAGGTTACAAGATAGCCCTAGCACAGACGGGCGGCGGGCGAATAGTCGTCTGAACTCGTGGCGAAAATCGGGCAAACCGGGTTATTGTCGCGCCCGACATGGCCGAAGAATCGACACCGGTTTTCTACCGCAATCCCGTCCCGCTGGACCGCGTGCGCCACGCGGCCAAGCGGTTCGTCCGGCCGCGCAATTCCGCGTTCGCGCGCGGCGTCAATTCGGTGCCGCTCGCGGCCATCGAATTCAATTCGGCCGCGCGCAACTATCCGATCGTCTTTACCGCAGGCGACCCCGTCGGGGCGGTGGCCGTGCTCGGCTTCGAGGCGGCGCAGAACCTGTTCATCGGCGAGAACCTGCACTGGGCGGAGGACGTCTATGTCCCGGCCTATGTGCGCCGCTACCCGTTCGTCTTCACGCGCACGCCCGAGGGCGAGTTCGTCCTGTGCGTCGAGGAAGACGGCGGCACGATCGCCGACGAGGGCGGCGAACCGCTCTTCGCCGACGGCAAGCCCGCGAAGGTCGTCGAGGAAGCGCTGCGCTTCGCCGGCGACTACCAGATCCAGATCGACGCCACGCACGCCTTCACGCGCGCCTGCCAGGCGGCCGGCCTGTTCGCCGACAACCGTGCGTCGATCCAGATGCCCGACGGCCGCGCGATCACGCTGCAGGGCTTCCGCACGATCGACGCGAAGAAATTCGAAGCGCTACCCGATGCCACCGTGCTCGACTGGTGGCGCAAGGGCTGGATGATGCTCACCTACGCCCACCTGATGTCGCTGGGCAACTGGCAGCTTCTGGCGAATCGCGCCTCGCGGATCAAGCCGGCGAAAGCCGCGGGCTAGGCCAGCGCCTGGGCGATCACGCGGGCGACGTGGATCGCCTCGCGCCCCGCTCCGTCGGCGATCTGGTGCCGACAGCTCGTCCCGTCGGCCACGATGACCGTCTGCGCGTCCGCCTTTTCGATCGCCGGCAGCAGCGACAGTTCCGCCATCCGGCGCGACGCATCCAGGTTCTGCGGCTCGTAGCCGAAGGCACCCGCCATGCCGCAGCAGCTGCTTTCGATCAGCTTCGCGTCGAGACCGGGGATCAGCTTCAGCAGGGCGAGCGTCGGCTTGACGGCATCGAATGCCTTCTGGTGGCAATGGCCGTGCAGCAGCGCCTTGCCCTGCGCCAGCGGCTTGAGCTTGAGGGCAAGGCGTCTCTCGGCGTGCTCGCGCGCGAGGAATTCCTCGAACAGCATTGCGGCCGATCCGATCGATTTGGCATCGGCACCGGGCAGGAGTGTCGCAATCTCGTCCTTGAGCGCGAACAGGCACGACGGCTCGAGGCCGACGATCGGCACGCCGCGCGCGGCATAGGGCAGCATCGCCTCGACCAGCCGGCGCGCTTCGGCGCGGCCTTCCTCGACCATGCCGGTCGAAAGAAACGTGCGGCCGCAGCACAGCGGCCGGCCGCCGTCCTTCGCCGTCGGCACGACGACGCGATAGCCGGCAGCCTCGAGCACGCGGATCGCGGCGCGCGCGTTCTCCGGCTCGAACCACGTGTTGAAGGTATCGACGAACAGCGCCACTTCGCGGCCGTTCCCCTGTGCGGTGGCTTCGTCGCTGCGGAACGGCGCGCTCGACCAGCGCGGCAGGCTGCGCGAAGCGGCGAAACCGGCGACCGCTTCGGAAAGCTTCGCCAGGCCGGGGATGCGGTCGCGCAGGTTGAGCAGCCAGCCGAGCTTCGAGGCGACCGGCGCATAGCGCGGCAGGTAGCCGACGAGCCGGTCGAAGAGGCGGTAGCCGTGGCGGCGTTTGTAGTGATGGAGGAACTCGACCTTCATCTTCGCCATGTCGACGCCGGTGGGGCATTCGCGCTTGCAGCCCTTGCAGCCGACGCACAGGCGCATCGTCTCGGCCATCTCGTCGGAGACGAGGGCGTCGGCACCGAGCTGGCCGGAGATGGCAAGGCGCAGCGTGTTGGCGCGCCCGCGCGTCAGGTGCTTCTCCTCGCCGGTGACGCGATAGGATGGGCACATCGTGCCGGCATCGAACTTCCGGCAATGGCCGTTGTTGTTGCACATCTCGACCGCACCGGCGAAGCCGCCCCAGTCCGACCAGTCGAGGGCCGTCTCGATCTTCGCGGGCGCATAGCCGGGCATGAAGCGGAACAGCGAGCGGTCGTCCTGCTTGGAGGGCCGCACGATCTTGCCGGGATTCATCAGGCCGGCCGGATCGAACAGGTCCTTGATCTCCTCGAAGGCGCCGGTCAGGCGCGGCCCGAAGAAGGGTGCGATCCATTCCGAGCGCACGAGCCCGTCGCCATGTTCGCCTGAATAGGCACCCTTGTATTCGCGCACGAGAGCGGCGGCTTCTTCGGCGATCGCGCGCATTTTCTTCGCACCGTCTTCCTTCATGTTGAGGATCGGGCGCACATGCAGGCAGCCGACGGACGCGTGCGCGTACCAGGTGCCTTTCGTGCCGTTCGCCTCGAAGACGCGCGTCAGGCGCGCGGTATATTCCGCCAGATGCTCGAGCGGGACCGCGCAATCCTCGATGAACGAGACGGGCTTCCCGTCGCCCTTCATCGACATCATGATGTTGAGGCCCGCCTTGCGGACTTCCCAGACATCCTTCTGGAAATCCGGTTCGGCGATCTCGACGACCGATCCCGGCAGGCCGAGATCGCCCATCAGCGCCACGAGATCCTTGAGCTTGCGCTGCTGCGTCTCGAGATCCGCACCCGCGAACTCGACCAGCAGGATCGCGTCGGGCTCGTCCTTCAGGAAGCGCTTCACGATGCCGGCATAGGCCGGGATGGCGCGCGAGAGATCGATCATCGTGCGGTCGACGAGCTCGACCGCGACGGGGCCGAGCGCCACGATGTGCCGCGTCATGTCCATCGCCTGGTAGAAGGTCGGGAAATGGACGACGCCGAGCGTCTTGTGCCGGGGCAGCGGCGAGAGCTTCAGGTGCACGGCGGTCGAATAGGCGAGCGTCCCTTCCGAGCCGACGAGCAGGTGGGCGAGGTTGTGCGGGGCCGCCGGCTTGACGCTGTCGAGATTGTAGCCGCCGACACGCCGCAGCAGTTTGGGATAACGCGCCTCGATCTCGTCGGCCTCGCGGGCCGCGATGTCGCGCACCTTGCGCACCAGATCGACGAAGCGCGACGGGCCGGACAGGCCTTCGAGATTGCCGCCCACCGGTCCGAAATGCGCCTTGGTGCCGTCGGCCAGCAGTGCATCCACGCCGGCGACGTTGTGGACCATGTTGCCGTAGAACAGCGAGCGCGAGCCGCACGAGTTGTTGCCGGTCATGCCGCCGATCGTCGCCTGCGCCGACGTCGAGACGTCGACCGGGAACCACATTCCGTGCGGCTTCAGGGCCGCGTTGAGATGGTCGAGGACGATGCCGGGTTCGACGATCGCCGTCGCGTTGGCGGCATCGACCGAGATCAGCTTGTTGAGATGGCGCGCATTGTCGATGACGAGGGCGGCACCCACCGTCTGGCCGCATTGCGACGTGCCGCCGCCGCGCGGCAGGACCGGCACGCCCGCATCGGCCGCGATCTGGATCGCGATGCGCGCATCCTCGGCATCGCGCGGGATGACCACGCCGACCGGCTCGATCTGGTAGATCGAGGCGTCGGTCGAATAGCGGCCGCGGTCGAACTTGCCGAACAGCACGTCGCCTTTCGTCTCGCGGCGCAGGCGCGCCTCGAGGTCGGAACGGGCAGGGGGCTGGTCGAGCGGCATGGTTCGTCTCCGGTCAGTCGTAGGCTTCGGCGCGCGCGTCGGCGGCGAAGGCGGCCAGCACGGACTCGCGCTTGCCGGCAAGATGGGCTTCGAGGATGGCGCGCAGGGCCGCACCGTCGCGCGCGTCGAGCGCGGCGATCATGCGCTCGTGCTCGTCGACGGCCTTGTCCCAGCGCTGGCGCGAA
Source organism: uncultured Azospirillum sp. (assembly GCA_964416335.1). Lineage (GTDB taxonomy): Bacteria > Pseudomonadota > Alphaproteobacteria > CACIAM-22H2 > CACIAM-22H2 > Tagaea. The sequence goes on along the minus strand of CAYQDN010000003.1, from coordinate 20,623 downwards.
AGATTGGCGGCATAGCGCACGCGCTTGACGCGGGCGTTGAGCCGCTCGAACGTCTCGCCGAGCACGTCGTTGCCGCCGGCGCGCGCGATGCGCGCATGGATCGCCTGGTTGGCGGCGAAATAGGCGGCGCGGTCGCCGCGCGCGTGATGGGCGCGCATCTCGAAATGCAGCGCCTTGATCTCGGCAAGCTCGGCGTCGGCGATGCGCGTGGCGGCGAGTTCGCCTGCCAGCCCTTCGAGGGCGGCGAGCACTTCGAACGTGTTCTCGATGTCCTTGCGGTCGAGCGGGGCGACGATGGCGCCGCGGTTCGGCTCGACATGGACGAGCCCTTCGGCCGCGAGCATGCGCAGGGCTTCGCGCAGCGGGGTGCGCGAAATGCCCAGCCGCTCGCACAGCACGCGCTCGTTCAGCCGCTCGGCCGGGGCAAGGTCGCCGTCGAGAATCATTTGGCGCAAGCGTTCGGCCGCGTTTTGCGGCAAAGTTGTGCGTTCGACGGGCCTTGAATCATCCGGCATGTCCAGATGGTATACAAATAAATAGGCTATGTCACGTGCCTTGACCTTATCTTTCAAGAATTGTATACCAAAAATCCAAATCGAGGAGCGCCCCATGCTGAAGCTGAGTTTTGCCCCCAGCGGCCGTCATTTCCTGCAGATCCCCGGGCCGACCAATGTGCCCGACCGCGTGCTGCGCGCGATCGACAATCCGACGATCGACCATCGCGGACCGGAATTCGGTGAGCTCGGCAAGAAGGTGCTGTCGGGCATGAAGGCGATCTTCAAGACCAAGAGCCACGTCATCATCTTCCCGGCGTCGGGGACGGGTGCCTGGGAAGCGGCCCTCGTCAACACGCTGTCGCCCGGCGACAAGGTGCTGATGTTCGAGACCGGCCACTTCGCCACGCTGTGGCGCAAGATGGCCGAGAAGCTCGGCCTGTCGGTCGAGTTCGTATCCGGCGACTGGCGCCATGGCGTGGATCCGGCGGCCGTCGAGGCGAAGCTTGCGGCCGACAAGGGCCATCAGGTGAAGGCGGTGCTGGTCGTCCACAACGAGACGTCGACCGGCTGCACGACGCGCGTGGGCGAAGTCCGCGCCGCGATGGACCACGCCAAGCACCCGGCCCTGCTGATGGTCGATACGATCTCCTCGCTCGGCTCGATCGACTATCGCCACGACGAGTGGGGCGTGGACGTGACGGTCGCCGGCTCGCAGAAGGGCCTGATGCTGCCGCCCGGCCTGTCGTTCAACGCCGTTTCGGCCAAGGCCATCGAAGCCTCGAAGACCGCGAAGCTGACGCGCTCGTTCTGGGGCTGGGACGAGATGATCGCGGCCAACGCGACGGGCTATTTCCCCTACACGCCGGCGACCAACCTGCTCTACGGCCTCTCCGAAGCGCTCGACATGATGGCCGAGGAAGGGCTCGACAACGTCTTCCGCCGCCACGACCGCCATGCGGAAGCCACGCGCCGTGCCGCACGTGCCTGGGGTCTCGAGATCCTCTGCCTCGAACCCAAGGAATATTCGAGCGCGCTGACGGCCCTCCTGATGCCGGCCGGCCACGATGCCGACAAGTTCCGCAAGACCGTGCTCAACGCGTTCGACATGTCGCTGGGTGCGGGCCTGACGAAGGTCGCGGGCAAGGTCTTCCGCATCGGGCACCTGGGCAGCTTCAACGACCTGATGCTGATGGGCACGCTCGGCGGCGTCGAGATGGGTCTGGCGCTGGCCGGCGTGCCGCACCGCAAGGGCGGGGCGCAGGCGGCGATGGACTATCTCGTCGAGTGTGCGGCCAAACCGGTTTCCGCGGCAGCGCAGTAGGCAGCGTCGATGGCGCTGGAATCCCCGATCGACTGGTCGAGCCTCGACCAGCTGACCGAAGAGATCGGCGCATCGGTCCTGCCGCGGCTGCTGAAGACCTTCTATGGCGAGGCCGAGACGCGGCTCGGCTCGTTCTCCCGCCTCTCGCAGGAAGGTGCGGGTGCCGGCGACGGCAGCCCGCTCCACCGGGAGATCCATTCGCTCAAGAGTGCGGCCGCGAGCTTCGGTGCCCGGGCGCTTGCGGCACGGGCCGGCGAAATCGAGGACCTGATCGAGGCCGGCAAATACCGGCACGATCCCGCGGCGATCGCCGGCCTCGCCGGCCTGTTCTCCGAATTCCGCGAGGCCGTCGCGCGCCGCGGGATCGTCACCGGCTGACGGCGGCCGCAAGGATCGGGTGGATGCCGGCGGGCAGGACCGCTACGTATCCGGCATGAAACCGACAGCCCCCGGCCTCGACGCCGCCGCCTGGACGATGCTCGTCGTCCTCTCCGTCCTGTGGGGCGGCTCCTTCCTCTATGTGAAAGTGGCGCTCGTCGAACTGCCGCCGGTGACGGTTGTGGCGTTGCGCGCGACGTTCGGCGGGGCGCTTCTGCTGCTGCTGACGCGCATGCGCGGATTGTCGCTGCCGCGCGATCGCGGGTCGCTGTTCGGGTTCGCGGGGCTCGCACTCCTCAATACCGTGATCCCCTTCGTGCTGATCGCCTGGGGCCAGCAGGAGATGACGATCGGCCTTGCCGCGATCCTGAATGCGGCAACGCCGCTGTCGACGCTGGTGCTGGCACACTTCCTGACCGACGACGAGCCGCTGAGCGGCCGACGGGCGGCCGGCGTGCTGGTCGGCTTTGCCGGCGTGATCGTGCTCGTGGGGCCGGAGGCGTTGACGGGCCTGGGGACGGGACTGCTCGCCCAGCTTGCCTGCGTGCTGGCGACGGTCAGCTACGGTTTCGCGCTGATATGGGCGCGTCGCATGCGCGGGATCGACGGCGTGGTGGTGGCAAGCGGGCAGTTCCTGTTCGCGGCCCCGGTCTCGATCCTGCTTGCCTGCATCGTGGACCGGCCGTGGAACCTGCCCCTGCCCGGTACGGCCGCGATCGCGTCGGTCGCGGGGCTTGCCGTGCTGTCGACGGCCGCGGCCTATGTCGTCTATTTCCGGCTGATGCAGCGCTACGGGGCCGGCAACGCGTCGCTGGTGACGATGCTGATCCCGCCCAGCGCCATGCTGCTGGGCGCGGTGTTCCTGGGCGAGCGGCCCGATCCGATGGCGCTTGCCGGCTTCGCGCTGATCGTGGCCGGCCTGTCGCTGGTCGACGGGCGCGTGCTGGCGTTCTTCCGGCGCTAGTCGACGGCGGCGAGGTCGGGCAGGCCGCGCCACTGCTGGGCATGGTCGAGCCCGTAGCCCACGACGAAACGGTCGGGGATCGTGAAGGCGACGAAATCGGCCGTGATCGGCACGACGCGCCGCGACGGCTTGTCGGCGAAAACGGCGATCTTGACCGGGCTGCCGCCGAGCCCCTCGAGCAGCGATTTCGCGAAACTCAGCGTGCGGCCCGAATCGAGGATGTCGTCGATCAGCAGCACCGCCTGGCCGCGCAGGTTCTCGGGCAGCGTCCCGATGACGCGGACCTGGCCGGAGCTGGTCGTCGCGTCGCCGTAGCTCTTCAGGTTGACGAATTCGACCTTCGGGTGGACGTTGCGCTTGGCAAGGGCCCGCATCAGGTCGGCCGTGAACACAAAAGCGCCATTAAGCACCGAGATGATCGTAAACTCGCGCGGCAGGGCGACGGCGATTTCGCCGGCCAGCGCCTCGACGCGCGCGGCGATGTCGGCGGCCGAATGGAGGATTTCCTTGGGTTCGAGGGCCATGGGCGGGGACTACCGGTTGAAGAAAACGGTTGAAGCAGGGGGAGGGGGCGTTTAAACGCCCCGTCGGACCCCATGCTTTTCGCCCATCCCACCGACCCGGCGCAAGCGCGCGCCGCCTGGATCCGCGATCTGGCGGCCCTGACCCTCGTGATCGGCGCGTTTTTCCTGCTGTTTCTCGGCCACCGGCCGCTCGCCGTGCCCAGCGAGGCGCGCTACGCCGAGCTCGCCCGCGAGATCGTGACGTCCGGCGACTGGATCACGCCGCGGATCAACGGCACCAAGTATTTCGAGAAGCCGCCGCTGTTCTACTGGATCGAGGCGATCGCGGTGCTGGCCCTCGGCCTGTCCGAGTTCGCACTTCGCCTGACGACCGCGCTGTTCGCGTTGGGCGGCTGCCTGCTCGCCTATGTCGGCGGGCGCAAGCTCTTCGACCGGACGACGGGGATCCTGTCAGCGGTCGTTCTCGCGTCGTCGCTGCTCTGGTTTGCGCTTTCGCGCGTCATCCTGCTCGACGTGCCGGTCGGATTCTTCCTGTCGCTGTGCGTGCTCGCGTTCATCTTCGCGGTACGCTCCGAAGCCGGCAGCGGGGCGCGGACCGGCTGGCTCTATACGATGTATGTCGCCGCGGCGGCGGCGACGCTGACCAAGGGCCTGATCGGGATCGTGCTGCCCGGTCTCGTGATCGGCATGTGGATCGTGCTGACCTGGAACTGGCGCCTGCTCCTGGAGGTGCGGCTGCTGTCGGGCCTCGCACTCTTCCTTCTCGTTACGGTGCCCTGGCATCTCGCGGTCGGCTTCCAGACGCCCGAGTTCTTCCATTTCTATTTCATCCACGAGCACTGGGAACGCTTCACGACGACGATCCACGGGCGCGCGCAGCCCTGGTGGTTCTTCCTGGCGATCCTTGCCGGCGGCGTCTTCCCGTGGGTGGGCTTTCTCTTCCAGGCGCTCTGGCGCAACATCGAGCGCGCGTTCGCGCGCGACGCCGAAGGACGGGCCGAGCTGTTCCTGGCCTTGTGGTTCTGGCTGATCCTGCTCTTCTTCTCGGTGTCGGATTCCAAGCTGGTGCCGTACGTGACGACGATCATGGTGCCGCTGGCGATCTTCCTGGGCCGCTATCTGGCACTCGCCTTCGCGTCGCCCGAGGAAAGGCCCGGCCTGCGGATCGGCCTGTGGCTTGTCTCGGGCACGGCCGCGGCGATCTCGCTTCTGGCGCTCGTCGTCGGCATTTTCGGCGATCGCCTCGCACCGGCCGACCTTGCCGACGATATCGAACGTGCCCGCCCGCTGATGGGCTGGTTGTGCGCCGGTTCGCTCGTCGCGGCACTTGCCGTCGCATGGGCCTTGCGCAACCGGGGCCCGGCGCTCGCGTTCGCCTTCTCGATCGTCGCGGCCGGCATCTTCTTCCACGGCGTCGACACGTCGATGGCGCAGTTCCAGCCGCGTTCGATCAAGCCGCTGGCGCAGGAAATCCTCGCGCGCGCGGCACCGGGCGACGAGGTGATGGCCTACCGCACCTATCCGCAGGACCTGCCGGTCTATCTCAACCGGCGCATTTCCGTGATGGGATGGTCGGGCGAGCTCGATTTCGGCCGCGAGATCGAACCGGCGACGCAAGCCTGGATGTTCGACGACGAGGCCGAGTTCTGGCGCCGCTGGAACGGCGAGGGGACGGTCTATATGATCGTGCCCACGCATTTCGAGGCGACCGTCCGCCCTGTGGCGGGGCAGCACTACCACGAGATCGCACGCACGCCCCGCCATATCCTGGCGGTCAACAAGGCGGACTAGTCCCGGAGGACCGATGCTCCAGTACCTGCCGATCATCCTGTTCGGCGTCCTGCTCAACGCGGTGGCGCAGCTTGCGCTCAAGCAGGGCATGCGCCAGATCGGCGCATTCGACTTCGTGCTGGCCAACGCGCTGCCGATCGGCTGGCAGGTCGGCACCAATCCCTTCGTGGCGCTGGGCCTCGCCTGCTACGTCGTCAGCGTCGGCATCTGGATCCTCGTCCTGTCGCGCGTCGAGGTCAGCCTCGCCTATCCGATGCTGTCGATCGGCTACGTCGTGAACGCGCTTGCGGCGTGGTGGCTGTTCGGCGAAAACCTGACGCCGACCCGGATCGCCGGGATCGTCGTGATCTGCTTCGGCGTCTGGCTCCTCTCGCGAACCTGAGAAACATGACTTCAGCGCTTCCAGCCGTATCCGTCGTCGTCCCGGTCTACAACGAAGAGGCCAACCTGCGGCCGCTGTTCGCGCGTCTGGCGGCAACACTCGACGGCATCGGCCGCCGGTGGGAGGTCGTCTTCACCGACGACGGCAGCCGCGACGGCTCGATGGCGATCCTGCGCGAGCTTCACGCCTCCCGGCCCGACGAGGTCCGCGTCATCGAATTCGAGCGCAACGCCGGCCAGCACATGGCGATCATGGCGGCCTTCGAGCGCGCGCGCGGCGACACGATCGTCACGATCGACGCCGATCTCCAGAACCCGCCCGAGGAGATCCCGAAGCTGCTTGCCGCAATCGATGCGGGCCACGACGTCGTCGGGTCGATCCGCAAGAACCGGCAGGACGTGGGCTGGCGCGTCCACGCGTCGCGCGCGATGAATTTCGTGCGCGAGCGCATCACCGGCATCCGGATGACGGACCAGGGCTGCATGCTGCGCGCCTACCGGCGCGGCATCGTGCAGCAGATCGTCGCGACGGGCGAGCAGGCGACGTTCATCCCGGCCCTTGCGCAATATTTCGCGGCGAACCCCGCGGAAGTGGAAGTCGAGCACGCGGCCCGCGCGGCGGGCGAGAGCAAGTACGACCTCTACAAGCTCGTGCGGCTGAATTTCGACCTGATGACCGGTTTCTCGGTGGTGCCGCTGCAGATGTTCACGATCGTGGGCATGGTCATCACGGCGCTTTCGATCGTGCTCGTGGGCTATCTCATGCTGCGCCGCCTGATCATCGGGCCGGAGGCCGAAGGCCTCTTCACGCTGTTCGGGATCCTCTATTTCCTCGTCGGCGTCCTGATCACCGGGCTCGGCCTCGTCGGCGAATATGTCGGGCGCATCTACAACGAGGTGCGCAAGCGGCCGCGCTTCCAGATCCGCGCGATCCACGAGAAGACCGAGCCGTAACGACATGCCCGGCATCGTCCTGTTCGGCTATTCCGACGTCGGCTATGTCTGCCTCGACCTGCTGCTGGCGCAGAAGCGCGACGTGCGGCTGGTCGTCACGCACGAAGACGATCCGGCCGAGGCCAAGTGGTTCCGGTCGGTGGCACAGCGCGCGCGCGCGGCCGGCGTCGAGACGCTGACCGCCGAGATCAAGGATGGCCCGGCGGTCGAAGACAGGATCGCGGCGATCGCGCCCGACCTGATCGTGTCCTGCTATTACCGCCGGATGATCCCGTCGCGGGTCCTTGCATACGCCAGGCGCGGTGCGGTCAACATGCACGGCTCGCTGCTGCCGCGCTATCGCGGCCGCGCACCCGTCAACTGGGCGGTCCTGAACGGCGAGACCGAAGTGGGCGTCACGCTCCACCACATGGTGAAGCGCGCCGACGCGGGCGACATCGTGGACGCGCAGGCCGTTCCGGTCGGCGCCGAGGAAACCGCGTACGAAGCGATGACGAAGGTCGTGGATGCGGCGCGCGCGGTCCTTGCCCGGCAGATCGACGGGCTGCTGGCGGGGACCGCACCGCGCATCGTCCAGGACGAGAGCCAGGCGACCTATTTCGGCGGGCGCAAGCCCGAGGACGGCCGGATCGACTGGACCTGGCCGGCGGCACGGATCGTCAATCTCGTGCGCGCGGTCGCCGAGCCGTATCCGGGTGCCTTCGCCGACGCCGATACGCGGCGCCTCTTCGTCTGGCGCGCACGCCCCGTCGCCGGCGCCGGGCTGCCCGGCACGATCCTGTCGGCCGGCCCGCGACCGGTCGTCGCGGCGGGCGAGGGGGCGGTGGAACTGCTGCGCTGGAGCTTCGACGACGGACCCCGGGTCGAGTCCGGCCTGCTGGGACTGGCGGCCGGGGCGCGGATCGGCTAGAACCGCCCGCGTCTTTTCCAGTGTTGCGGGAGTCGGTCCCTTTGAGCCTCAAAGTCCTCATTCTCGGCGTAAACGGCTTCGTCGGCTCGAACCTGTCCGAGCGCATCCTGAAGACGACCGACTGGTCCGTCTACGGCATGGACATCCAGAAGGACAAGATCGAGGACTGCCTCGGCAATCCGCGCTTCAGCTTCGTCGAAGGCGACATCACGATCAACCGCGAGTGGGTCGAGTACCACGTCAAGAAGTGCGACGTGGTCCTGCCGCTGGTCGCCATCGCCACGCCGATCACCTACGTCCAGCAGCCGCTGCGCGTGTTCGAGCTCGACTTCGAGGCGAACCTCGCGATCGTGCGCGACTGCGTGAAGTACGGCAAGCGCGTGCTGTTTCCGTCGACCTCCGAGGTCTACGGCATGTCGACCGACACGCCGTTCGACGAGGAATCCTCGAACTTCGTCCTCGGCCCCATCCACAAGCAGCGCTGGATCTATTCGTGCTCCAAGCAGCTGCTCGACCGCGTCATCTACGCCTACGGCTCGAAGAACGAGCTGCGCTACACGCTGTTCCGGCCCTTCAACTGGATCGGCCCGAAGCTCGACAACATCTGGGCCGCGAAGGAAGGTTCCTCGCGCGTGCTCACGCAGTTCGTCGGCAACATCGTGCGCGGCGAGAACATCAGCCTGGTCGCCGGCGGGGCGCAGCGCCGCTGCTTCCTCTACATCGACGACGCGATGGACGCGCTGATGAAGATCATCGCCAACGAGGGCGGGTGCGCCGACAACCGCATCTTCAACATCGGCGATCCGCGCAACGATTTCTCGATGCGCGCCCTCGCCGAGCTGCTGCTCGACGTGATCAAGGACTATGACGGCTACAAGGACGTCAAGTCGCGCATCAAGCTCGTCGATGTCGATCCCGACGGCTATTACGGCAAGGGCTACGAGGACATCCAGGTCCGCGTGCCGGCGATCGAGAACGCGCGCAAGTATCTGGGCTGGACGCCGACGACCGACCTGCGCACGGCGCTGCGCAAGACGCTCGACTACTACCTGCTCGGCCGCCAGAAGGACACCGGCGACCTGACCGGGACGCCCGTCTAGGGGCGGCGCCGCGATGGCCGAGCCCGCGCGCCTCGCGATCAAGATCGACGTCGATACCGACCGCGGCACGCGCGAGGGCCTCGCCCCGCTCGTGCGTGCGCTCGACCGCCATTCGATCCGCGGGACCTTCCTGTTCTCGCTTGGACCCGACAACACGGGCCGCGCGATCCGGCGCGTCTTCCGGCCGGGCTTCTTCGCCAAGGTCAGCCGGACCAGCGTGGTCAAGCTCTACGGCCTGCGCACACTGATGAACGGCGTGCTGCTGCCGGGACCGGACATCGGAAAGCGCAACGCCGACGCGATGCGCGCCGTCGCGAATGCCGGCCACGAGGTCGGCATCCATTGCTGGGACCATGTCCGCTGGCAGGACGGGCTTGCCGACATGAGCCTCGAAGCCGTGCGGACCGATTTCGCCAAGGCCCGGACCGCGTTCGAGCGGATCTTCGGTCGCCCGGCGCGCACGGCCGGGGCCGCCGGCTGGCAGGCCGACGCGAAGAGCCTGGCCGTCTACGACGAGGCGGGCCTCGACTACGCGTCCGACGCACGCGGGACGTCGGCATTCCTGCCGCGGGCCGGCGGGCGCACCTTCCGCACGCTGCAGATGCCCACGACGCTGCCCACGCTCGACGAGCTGGTCGGGCGGCCCGAATTCCCGGAAGACCGCCTGATCGACACGTATCTCGACCGGCTGGTGCCCGGCGCCCTCAACGCGTTCACCGGCCATGCCGAGCTGGAGGGCATTCACTATGCCGACTGGTTCGCCCGCTTCCTCGACGCCGCCGCCACCCGCGGCGTGCGTTTCGTCAACCTGGCCGACGAGGCAAAAGCACTCGCCGGGACAGCCGTTCCGGTCGCCGAACTGGTCCAGGGCACGCTCGATGGGCGGTCGGGCACGATGGCCGTTCAAGGCCCTTCAGCGATTTAATTATTTCAAATGGTTAGCGTTTGGACTTCCGAGTTGCCGTTAAATGCGGCATACTCGTTTTTTAGGAAGTCGGAGATTTTACGCATGTCTTCCCCGGACACGTCCGCGACGAGGGTCGCGGCCGAGCCGCCGAAATCGTCCAAGCACATCGTCCTGACCTCGCACCCGTCCAAAAGCGGGCCGCAGCCGCTCAAGATCGAGTGGGGCGCCGGTGGGGCACAGGCGCGTGGCCCGGTGATCGGGACTGTCGGCAATCCGCAGCACCGCAACGTGATCGGCACCCATTCGGGCAGCTACATGCTTTACCGCGCGCTGGCGGTGGCGGCGGGCGCCCTGTCGCCCCTGCACAAGCCCGACCTGACGAACACGGCCCCGGCCGAGCCGATCGGCCCGTTCGCCCAGTGGTCGGATCCCGAGAAGATCGTCAGCCTCGATCCCTACGGCCACATGGTCGGCGAGGTGTTCTCGAGCCTGCTGTCGCAAGGCTACGACATCCGGCCGACCATCGCCGTGACGCGCGCGCACATCAACATGCCCGAGCTGCAGGACGCGATCGCCGCGGGCCGCCTCAAGCCCGACGGCAGGATCGTCGAGACGACCGGGGACGTGCGCACCACGAAGGTCGCGATCGAACCGGTCTGGTACCTGCCGGGCATCGCCAGGCGTTTCGGCATCGCCGAGACCGAACTGCGCAGCGGCCTGTTCGAATATACCGGCGGCATGTTCCCCGAGCTGGTGACGCGCTCGGACATGAAGGTCTTCCTGCCGCCGATCGGCGGCACCACGGTCTATCTCTTCGGCGACGTGTCGAAGCTCGGCGATCCGAAGACGAAGATCGGCGGGCGCGTCCACGACGAATGCAACGGCTCGGACGTGTTCGGGTCCGACATCTGCACGTGCCGCCCGTATCTGGCGCACGGCATCGAGGTCGCGATCGAGACGGCCCAGCAGGGCGGGGTGGGCTTCATCGTCTACAATCGCAAGGAAGGCCGGGCGCTGGGCGAAGTCACCAAGTTCCTCGTCTACAACGCGCGCAAGCGCCAGGAAGGCGGCGACCAGGCCGCCACGTATTTCAAGCGGACCGAGTGCGTCGCCGGCGTACAGGACATGCGTTTTCAGGAGTTGATGCCCGACGTGATCCATTGGCTGGGAATTTCGCGGATCGACCGCTTCGCGTCGATGAGCAACATGAAATCCGAGGCGCTCACGCGCAGCGGAATCGAGATCGTCGAGCAGGTCGAGATACCTGCCGGCCTGATACCGGCCGATGCCGGCGTGGAGATGGAGGCGAAAAAGGCGGCCGGCTACTTCACCGGCGGCCCGGCGCCCGACGCGCGCAAGCTCGTCGATACCAAGGGCCGCGGGCTTGATAGCTGACATGCCGCTCGATCGTCCAGAAATCGTCGGGCCGAGCGCCCGCGTGCGCGCACTGCGCGACCCCGCCACCGTCCGCAAGCGTGCCGGCGAGATCTTCGCTGCCGCCGCCAAGGGCAAGTCGTCGCATTTCACCGTCGACATGTCGCGCCTGGATCGCGCGGCGGAGCTTACGGTCGGCGCCATCCGTCGCGACTATCCGTCGCTCGACATCCCGTACCATTCGCGCTGGCGGCATTTCCAGGTCGGCGGCATCGACCGCTGGAAGCGGCTCGTCGCCAACCTGCCCGACGACAAGCTCGAACGCGCGCGGGTCGCGGTCGACCTTGCGGTGACGAGCGTCCTGCTCGACGCCGGTGCGGGCTCCGACTGGAAGTACCGCACCAAGGACGGCGTCTTCACGCGCTCGGAAGGGCTCGCGGTCGCCAGCTTCGACATGTTCGCGTCGGGCGCGTTCTCGGCCTCGTTCGACAATCCCTACCGCGCCGACGCGACGGGGCTGCGCCGCTTCGACGGCGAGCGTCTGGCCAAGGGCTTCAAGGTCGGCGAGAGCAACAAGCTCGTCGGGCTCGAGGGCCGTGCCGCCCTGATGCGCAATCTGGGTACCGCGATCGCCAAGCGGCCGGAGATATTCGGCGTCCAGCCGCGCATCGGAAACCTCGTCGACCGGCTGATGGCCGACGCGCGCGACGGCCGCCTGCCGGCTGCGAGCATCCTTGCCGTGCTGCTGGACGGCTTCGCCGAAGCCTGGCCTGCGCGCGTCGTCGTCGACGGCGTCAATGTCGGCGACGTCGGCGAGCATCCGGCCGCGTCCGAAGGGCTGGTGCCGTTCCACAAGCTCAGCCAGTGGCTGACCTATTCGCTGCTCGAGCCGTTCGAGTGGCTGGGCCTCGAGATCGTCGAGCTCGACGATCTCACCGGCCTTCCGGAGTACCGCAACGGCGGCCTGTTCCTCGACACCGGCACGATCGCGCTGCGCGATCCGACCGCTGCGGGCCTGACCTATGCCGCGAACAGCGAGCTGATCGTCGAGTGGCGCGCACTCACCGTCGCGCTGCTCGACAAGGTCGCCGAGCTGGTCCGCGACAAGCTCGGCGTGACGGCAGAGGAATTCCCGCTCGCCAAGGTGCTGCAGGGCGGGACGTGGACGGCCGGCCGGCGGCTCGCCGCAGAGCGGCGCGCGGGCGGCAAGCCGCCGCTCGCGGTCGAGAGCGACGGAACGATCTTCTAGACGGGGGCATGGAGGGGCAATGTCGGGTTCGCTGCATGTGGTCGGCCATCCGCTGATCCAGCACAAGCTCACGCAGCTTCGACGCAAGGAGACCGAGACGCGGGATTTCCGCCGTCTCGTGCGCGAGATCGCGATGCTGCTCGCCTACGAGACGACGCGCGACCGGGCCCTCGTCACGGTCGAGATCGAGACGCCCATCCAGAAGATGCGGGCCCCCACGCTGGCCGGGAAGGAAATCTGCCTGGTCTCCGTGCTGCGCGCGGGCAACGGCATCCTCGACGGGATGCTCGAGATCCTGCCCTCGGCGCGGGTCGGGCATATCGGCCTCTATCGCGATCCGCAGACGCTGTCGGCCGTCGAATATTACTGCAAGCTGCCCGAGGACATCGCCGAGCGCGACGTCCTCGTGCTCGACCCGATGCTCGCCACGGGCCATTCGGCCGTCGCGGCGGTCACGCGCGTCAAGCAGTCGGGGGCGACGTCGATCAAGTTCGTCTGCCTGCTTGCCGCACCCGAGGGTGTCGCGGAATTTCAGGCCACCCATCCCGACGTCGCGATCTACGCGGCCGCCCAGGACAGCCATCTCAACGACCATGGCTACATCATTCCGGGTCTGGGCGACGCGGGCGACCGGCTGTTCGGCACCAAGTAACGGTGCGACGGCCCCTTCACGCGCGCGGGCAGTTCGCGTAATACATCTTACCAAATCGGCCTGGAGGAAACGCACATGGCTCAACGTCTCGACGAGACCGCAAAGGGCGTCTACATCATCGCGGCGACGCCGTTCACCGACAATGGCGAGCTCGATCTCGACAGCGCCGAGCGCATGACCGATTTCTACCTCGAATGCGGCGTGACGGGCATGACGATCCTCGGCGTGATGGGCGAAGCGCCCAAGCTGAGCCCGCAGGAATCCTCCGACTTCGTCGCCCGCGTGATGAAGCGCGTCGACGGCCGCGTGCCGGTGATCGTCGGCGTTTCTTCGGCCGGCAACCGCAATCTCGGCGCTTTCACCAAGAAGGTGATGGACATGGGAACCGCCGGCGTGATGGTGGCGCCGATCGCCGGTCTCAAGAACGAGGAGCAGATCGAGGGCTATTACGATGCCGTCGTGCGCGAGATCGGCGACACGCCGATCGTCCTCCAGGACTATCCGCAGCTGACGAACGTCCACATGTCGGTTTCCCTGATCAACCGGCTGTTCGCGCGCCACGACAGCATCAAGGTGCTGAAGCACGAGGACGTGCCGGGCCTGCGCAAGCTCACCAAGGTCCGCAAGGCCGACACGGACGGCAGCCGCAAGCGGCGCATCTCGATCCTGGTCGGCAATTCGGCCCTCCACCTGCCGCAGGAGATGCGGCGCGGGGCCGACGGCGCCAACACCGGGTTCGCATATCCCGAGATGCTGGTCGAGGTCGTCGACCTCTTCCTCAAGGGCAAGCCCGAGGAAGCCGAGGACCTCTACGACATCTACCTGCCGATCGTGCGTCACGAGCAGCAGCCCGGCCTCGGCCTTGCCGTGCGCAAGGAAGTGCTGCGCCGCCGCGGCGTGATCAAGTCGGGCGTCATGCGAGCGCCCGGCCACGTCCTGGATGCCGACGAGCACAAGGAACTCGACAGCCTGATGCAGCGTCTCGAACGCAAGCTTGCCTCCGTCGGCCGCTCGACCAAGCCGACGAAGCTCGCGGGCTGACGCCCGCCCCGGGGAGGCCGCGCGCATGGCGACGGGCCTTTGCCGGGACTGCTTCGCACGGATCGAGGATCCGCGCGCGGCGCGCTGCGGGAACTGCAATTCCGCCCGCATCGCGCGCCATCCCGAGATCGCGACGCTGACGCTCGCGCACATCGATTGCGACGCGTTCTACGCCTCGGTCGAGAAGCGCGACGATCCCTCGCTTGCCGACAAGCCGACGATCATCGGCGGGGGCCGGCGCGGCGTTGTGTCGACCGCCTGCTATATCGCGCGGACATTCGGCGTGCGCTCGGCGATGCCCATGTTCAAGGCGCTGCAGCTGTGCCCGCACGCGACCGTCATCCGGCCGGACATGGCCAAGTACGCGTCGGTGTCGCGCCAGGTGCAGGCGATCTTCGAGGCGACGACGCCGCTGGTCGAATCCGTCTCGCTCGACGAGGCATATCTCGACCTGTCCGGTACGGAAAAGCTGCACCATGCGCCGCCGGCCTTCGTGCTCGCGCGCATCGCGGCACGCGTCGAGGCGGAGATCGGCATCACCGTTTCGATCGGCCTGTCGTTCAACAAGCTGCTGGCGAAGCTCGCCTCCGAGCTCGAGAAGCCACGCGGCTTCGGGGTCATCGGCCGGTCGGAAGCGCGCGCGTTCCTTGCCGCACGCCCGCTGCGCATCCTGCCCGGCGTGGGGCCGAAATTCGCGCTGCGCCTGGCCGATGACGGGTTCGCCTCCATTGCCGACGTCCAGAAGGCCGGGGAGGCCGCCCTTGCCAAGCGCTACGGCGAAACCGGCCGGTGGCTGTCGCGGATGGCCGAGGGAAGCGACGAGCGGACGGTCGAGCCCGAGCGCGAGGCCAAGACGATTTCGGCGGAAACGACCTTCCACCAGGATCTCGGCCGGCTCGCCGATCTCGAGGCCGAGCTCTGGCCGCTCGCCGAAGAGGTCGCCGAGCGCCTCAAGAAGCACCATCTGGTCGGCCGGACGGTGCAGCTCAAGCTCAAGACCTCCGACTTCCGGTTGCTGACCCGTCGCGTGACGCTACCGGCGGGCACCCAGCTTGCCGAAACCCTCTACCGGGCGGCCCAGCCGCTGCTAGCGCACGAGGTTGCCGCCGACCGGCAGCGCCGCTACCGCCTGATCGGGATCGGTGCCGCCGAACTGGCCGAGCCGGGCGGCGTTCCCGCCCAGACCGACCTTTTCGCGCCGGCCGCTGCACCTTCGGTCGACGATCCTAGGCTTGCGGCGGTGGAGAAGGCGATCGACGCCGTCCGGGACAAGTTCGGCAATACCTCGATCCGCAAAGGGCGTGGCCTTGGAATCGGTCCCGGACCGCGCCGGGGGCGCGACTTGCCCCGTACGCCGCGCTGACGTAAGGTGGCCAAAGCACGATAAACACTGAAAAAAGCGAAGTTATGCCGGGCCCGCTGTCACCGCAGGAAATCGTCAAGATCCTTTCGGATCACGAGAAGTTCCTTAACCGGAAGCCGGGTGGCGTGCGCGCCAACCTCACGCTGGCCGACATGCACGGGATCTCGCTTTCGCGCGCGAACCTGCGCCAGGCGAAACTGCCCGGCGCCAACCTATCGCGGGCCGTGCTTGCCGGTGCCGATCTTTCCGAAGCCGACCTGTTCGCCGTCAATTTCGATCGCGCCGATCTCAGCCTTGCGAATCTTTCCAAGGCCGACCTGCGCGGCGCCTATCTGCGCGGCTGCCGCATGCGCGGGGCAAATCTTCGCGGCGCCGATCTTCGCGGCGGCACGCTGATGCAGTCGCGCCGCGGCGACGGCATCGCTCTGGTTTCGGCCGACCTGCAGGGTTCCGATCTCGAACAGGCGATCCTCGCCAAGGCGAACGCGCAGGGCGCCGATCTCTCGAAGGCCAACCTGACCGAAGCCGACTGTTCGGGTGCGCGCTTTGCCGGCTGCAATCTCGAAATGGCCTCGATGGCGCGCGCGAACCTCGAGACCGCGACGCTCAAGGGTGCCAACATCATGGGCGCCAATCTCGCGGGCGCCAACCTGAAGGGCGTGGATCTCTCCGGCGCCATCATCGACGGGGCGGATTTCCGCGATGCCAATCTGATCGGCGCCAATCTCAACGGCGTCGACATGCAGCGGGCGAACACGCAGGGCGCCAACATGGTCGCCCAGCAGGAAGTGCTGTCCGACGCCGTCCAGGCCCAGCTGCGCGACCACCAGCTCTGGATCAAGTCGGAAGGCCGCGTGGGCCGCCGCGCCGATTTCACGAAGGCCGACCTCAAGGGTCTCGATTTCTCGAACGCGAACCTGTCGGGCGCCACGCTCACCGGCGCCAATCTCCAGGGCACGAAGCTGATCAAGGCGCAGCTCATCATGTGCGACATGACGGGCTCGGACCTCAAGGGGGCGGATTTCTCGGAAGCCAACCTGAACGGCGTCAACATGAGCCGGGCGGACGCGCAGGGTGCCACCTTCGCCAAGGCGTCGCTTGCCCCGGTCAACATGCCGATGCCCAACGGCCAGCCTTCGGGCCGCCTGTGGCCGGCAAACCTCGCCGACGCCAATTTCCAGGACTGCGATTTCGCCGGCGCCAATCTTCACCGCGCCAACGTGCTCGACGCGAATTTCACGCGTGCGGTCCTGCGCGATGCAGTACTGCTCGATGTCGACCTGTCGCTCGCCAAGAGCGACGGCGCCGACATCGCCGGCGCGATCATGAAGCGCTGAGGATCGCCTTCAGCACGATCGACTGGTCGGCATCGGGGTCGAGCTTCTTCGCCGCCTCGAACCAAGCCGTCGCGGCAATGCCGAGCGGAGCCGCAGCGCCCGCCTGCTTCGCGAGCGCCGCCCCATAGGCCGCATCCTTGTGGCGAAGGGCGGCCGTGAAGACCTGGTCCCGGTCCCAGTCGCCGGCGAGCATGCGCGGGATGTTCTGCACCACCTGCGGGCTTGCCGCGGCCCCGGCCGCCAGCGCCTCGCCGACCGCCTTGTCGTCGAGCCCGAGCCGCCGGCCGAGTGCGATCCCCTCGGCAAGTGCTGCGATCTGCACGGCACCCATCAGATTGACCATCAGCTTGTAGGCCGTGCCGGTTCCGACATCGCCGAAATGGCGGATCGTGCCGGCGAGCGTGCCGAAAAGGGGGCGCATCGCGTCGAGATCGGCCGCGGAAGCGCCGACGAGCAGCGTCATCGTGCCCGCCGCGGCGTGCGAAGGGAACCCGGTGACCGGGCAATCGACATAGCGCAGCCCGTGCGCCCGCGCATCGGCCGCCAGCGACGCGACATGGGCGGCCGAGAGAGTCGAGCATTCGACGACGAAGGCACCCTTGGCGAGGGCCGCAAGTGCCCCGTCGGCACCGCGCCAGACGGCCTGCGAGGCGACATCGTCGGCAAGCATCGCGAACGCGACTTCAGCACCGTGCGCCGCTGCCGCCGGCGTGTCGGCCCAGATCGCCCCCTTTTCGAGCAGCGATGCCGCACGTGCCCGGTTGCGGTTCCAGACGCGTACGCGGTGCCCGGCGGCGACGAGCCGACCGGCCATTCCGGTGCCCATGCGGCCCAGACCCAGGAATGCGATTTCCGCCATCGGTCAGTTCCTTCTCAGTGCCGCGACACGCGGCAGCACGTCCTCGATCATTCTTTCCATCGACGCGCGTACCCGTTCTTCCGGCATGCCGCCGAAGCTCGTCAGGGTCATGACGTGGTCGATGCCGAAATCGGCGAGTGCGGCCAGTTTGGCCGCGACCGTGTCGACCCCGCCCAGCAGGCCGAGGCCGGAGTTCTGGATGTCGTCATAGGTCTGCCGCTTCGCATAGAGGCGGGAGGCGACGTAGAGGTCGAAATAGGCGGCCGCATCCGCACGCGCGTCCGCATCCGTCGCGGCGACATAGGTGTGGAAGGCCCAGACCGAGCTGTCCGGACCGGCGGGCTTGCCGGCCTGCGCGCGGCCCTGCCGGAAGGCCGCGACCATCTCGCCGACCTCCTCGAACCGGTCGACGGAGGCGTAGGGCACGCACATCAGGTCGTCGCCGCGCGCGCCGACATGGAACGCCGCTTCCTTGCGCAGGACAGCGACCTGGATCGGGATCTGCCGCTTGCCGACGGTCGGCACGTTGATCGCCTTGCCGGCAAGGGCGGCCTTCAGTTCCGCAAGGCCGTTGTCGAAACGATCGCGCTTGGTCGCCGGGTCGATGCCGAAGCCTTCGAACTCGTGCTTGAGATAGCCCGAGCCGACGCCGAGCACGGCCCGCCCGCCGGAAAGTTGGTCGAGCATCGCGTAGCTTTCGGCCACCGCCAGCGGATGCCGGAAGACAAGTGCCGCGATCGCGGGGCCGAGACGGATCCGCCTGGTGCGCTGCGCCACCGCGGCAAGGAACACGGCCGGATCGGGGACGACGCCGTATTCGTGGAAATGGTGCTCGGCGACGTAGAAGGTGTCGTAGCCGAGCGCGTCGGCCCATTCCGCCTCGCGCATCGTCTGGTCATACAGTTGAGGCAGCGTGCGCGTCTTCTCCGGATGGTGATCCATCACGGTGAAGATCGACAGCTTCACCGGCGTGCGAGCGCCGCCACGAAGGCGGGCAGGGCGAAGCAGCCGCGGTGGATCTCGGGGCTGTAGTAGCGCGTCTTCAGCTTGGCGGCGGCGAAGCGCCGGCGCAGCGTCGCGACCGGCACTTGTGCCGCACGGGCATCGTCGGTCGCCCAGCCCAGCGCCATCAGGCCGCCATAGTAGGAAGGCACGGCCGCCATGTAGAACGACGCGACCTTGAAGGCCTTGCCGCGACGCTTGCGCGTCATCGGGATCTCGTCGGGCTGCAGGAACGGCACGCCGTTCTGGTTCACGAGGATGCCGCCCTTGGCAAGGCAGCGCTTGCAGTCCTTGTAGAACCGTTCGGTGAACAGCACTTCGCCGGGGCCGATCGGATCGGTCGAATCGACGATGATGACGTCGTAGCGCTGTTTCGTCTCGGCGACGAACTTGGCGCCGTCGGCGATCAGCAGTTCGGTGCGCTTGTCTTCGAATGCGCGGCCGGCCACGCTCGGCATCCATTTGAGGCACATGTCGACGACGGCGCGGTCGATCTCGACCATCGTGACATGCGTGACCGATTTGTGGCGCAGCGTCTCGCGCAGGATGCCGCCGTCGCCGCCGCCGATGATCAGCACGCGCCGCGCGCGCCCGTGGGCGAGGATGGGCACGTGCGTCATCATCTCGTGATAGACGTACTCGTCCTGCTGGGTGACCTGCACGATGCCGTCGAGTGCCAGCACGCGACCGTAGGTCGGGTTCTCGAAGACGATCAGGTCCTGGTGCGCCGTCCGCTCGCGGAACAGCACGCGCGCGATCGACAGGCCCTGCCGGACATGCGGATAGAGCTGTTCGTCGAACCAGACGGTCGGCTTCTTGGGTGCCACGCGTGCGGCCTTCAGGCCATCACGCCGCGGCGGCTCTCGACGATCTGGACCGAGGTCGGCGCGAAGGCGCGCTTGATCGCCGGGATCGCCTGGTAGGGGTCGCACACGCCGCACATGAACACGTCGATGGCGGCGTATTCGCGCTCCGGCCAGGTGTGGATCGAGATGTGGCTTTCGGCGAGCACGAGGACGCCCGAAAGGCCCGCGTTGGGGCCGAAATGGTGGAGATGGCAGTGCAGGATCGTGGCACCGGCCGCAATGGCGCCTTCGCGCAGTGCCGCTTCGGTCAGTGCTGCATCGCCGAGGTTCTTGGCGCCCCACAGTTCGACGAGCAGATGCGTACCGGCGTACTTGATGCCGTTGCGCTCGACGAAATGGTCCTTGGCGACCGTCGTTTCGGTACTCGGGACATGGAAAGGCTGTTCGTTCGCCGCGGACTTGAGTGTCTTGGGAGCGGGCGACCGGCTTTCGCCAGTGACCACCTTCAAATTGCGCAGCGCCGCTTTATTCGCCATTCCTTGTCCACACCTTCCCTTTTCCGACAGACAAAAGGGGCCGCCGACTCTCCATCGACCGCCCCGTGCATCTTGCTCGCCTATTTGGGCCTAAACGCGTTCGGGCGCAAGAAGATTTTGAGCGTGCAAATAGAAAAATTCACAAATGCGACTCGGCGAAGCGCCCGACGGAACCCGCTCCGAAACGGATCGGATGGACGAGCGCCGGTGCCTGCGCCAGCACGTGGTCGGCGAAATAGCGTGCCACGATGAGGCGCGCCTCGAGGAACGTCGCATCGGCACCGCCTGCACCGAGGCGGGTTGCCGCCGCAGCGGCCCCTTTTGCGAGCAGGGCGCCGCCCGCGACGATGCCGAAAAGCTGCAGATAGGGAACCGCGGTCGCCGCGGCTGCCCGCGGATCGGCCTTGAGCGTGCCGACGACATGGCCGGTCGCCGTTTCGAGCGCCGCACGCCCGGCCGCAAGCTGCGTGCGGATCGTGGCCAGATCTCCGCCGTCGACCGTGCCGGCGAGTTCGGTCTCGATCCCCGCGATTTCCGAAAAGAACGCCCGGGCGGCCGCCCCGTCGTCGCGCCCGAGTTTGCGGAAGACGAGGTCGTTGGCCTGGATGCCGTTGGTGCCTTCGTAGATGGGAGCTATCCGCGCGTCGCGCAGATGCTGGGCGGCCCCCGTCTCCTCG
>CAYQDN010000002.1:0-187024 GCA_964416335.1 uncultured Azospirillum sp. | reverse complement strand
TCTCGGCCACTGCCGGACGTATATCCCGGTGCAGGTTTAAATACAACTATAGATACCTATGTAGGATGGCCCTCACCCCTCACCCTAACCCTCTCCCCGGAGGGGAGAGGGAAAAGCACCGGCGCCCGTCATCCCCCTCTCCCGCTTGCGGGAGAGGGCGGGGTGAGGGTCTACCGCCGGATCGCCTTCCCGATCCGGCCGTCACTCAGGCGAGACGCGTGCAACGCGAGCATCGAGGGCGGCCCCCGGTTCCCGATATCCTGTCCTGCTTCTCGATGCTGCCGATTTCGATGCACTTGTCGTTGTCGTGATGCACCTGCGGTGCACCGGGCTTCTTCGAGTGAAACGGTGGAATCGTCGCCATTCTCTGCTCCCTGCTTTTCTCGGGCAGGTCGTCAAATGGCGACCGCTCAAGTCGTGGATGCCGCGTGGATAGGACGAGCGTAGCACCTGCGCCTGCCGTGCGGGCCACTGGACGAAACCGCAGGTCAATGCGGTGGCGGCGGCGCTGGACGCGGATCTAGGCGGGTCTCACGCCCTCTACCGCTTGCGGGAGAGGGTGGCGTGAGGGGTTGTCCACAACAACCGTCATTTCCGGGCTCGTCCCGCACCGGGCATTGCCCGGTGCCACGTCTTTGCCTGCCGCCGTACATCCCGGCGCACAGGTGGGCTAGCGGATCCAGGAGGTCTCGGATGCGACACACGGCCCGACCTCGGAGCCGTTTGACTGAAGCATCGCGACGGCGGTGCAATGCCGGGCGAACAAGGGTGCCGTCATGCGGAGAGTCATGCTCTGGCGGTCGGGCAAGCCAAATTTCCGGACGCTCAGCTCGACGATTGCGGACGTGCCGATCGATCGGTCGCCGCGCAGGATGAGAATCTGTCCGTCCGGGCCGGGCGGCACTTCGATGTAGATCCGGCTTGTCGGAAAGATCATCGTCTCGAAGCGAGCCTGTTCGTCGACGGATTGGATCGTCCGGTCGACGACGGCGATGATTTCGTAGCCGAATCGGAAATGGACGAACCAGAACCACAGGCCGCCGATGCAGCAGAGCCCGGCGAGGAATCCGGCCAGAAAGCCGCGCGGACGCAGGCTCACAGGTACCTCATCAGGCTATGGCACGGTCCGACATCCGCCAATCCGTTCTCGACGGTCACGACGACGACGCAGCGTATGTCGCCGCTCGGCTTGCGAAGCGGTACGCGCCGCAGGATCGTCTCGCCGCTGGCATCCGAACGGACGACCTCCAGCACCGCACCTTCATCCCTGCGCGCATGCGGCTCGAACAGGACGAGACGCGGCAGGCGCGCCGACGGCAGGTCGATGCGCTGCCTTGGGGGCGGTGCGATGCCGTCGATCCTGATCCCGATCGCGTGCGACTCTTCGGACAGATCGGTCAGCATCGCCGCCTCGTATTCGCGCTCGAGATGCCCCGACCGGACGATCATGGCCGCCAGAATCAGCAGCGGCCCTGCGACGAGCCCGCCGACGAAGCCAAGCAGGGCACGCCGGCGTCCGCCGATGGTTGTCCCAACCGCGTCCATCTGTAGGTTGATATACTAAGAGAGGATTAAATACAACTATAGATACAAATGTAAGATGATCCCTCACCCTAACCCTCTCCCGCAAGCGGGAGAGGGGACTCCACCTGTCGAGTTGGATGCAACAGTGCATGCGATATCACCGCCGGGATTCCCTCTCCCCTTGCGGGAGAGGGCTAGGGTGAGGGGTTGCCCGCCACCACCGTCATGCCCGGGCTCGTCCCGGGCATCCACGACTTTGCAGCCGGCAGATAGCTTTAACCAGCGATGACGGATCGAGTATATTTGCGTCCGAAGATGGTCTTGCGGTGGGCGGCATGATTTGGCAATTGGGCGCGCGGAAAATCACGATGCTTCCCGGCAGCTTGAAATCCTTCGCCTCGCTGATGGCGGTTGCACTTGCGTTCGGGTGGCTGCTTGTTGCGGGCGTACCTGCACACGCGGCAAGTTTCAACTGTGCCAAAGCGAAGACGCCGATCGAAAGATTCACTTGCAGTGATCCTGAATTGAGTGAACTTGACTCAGGGATGGCACGTTCGTTCTCGAAGAAGCGCTCGTCGCTCGACGGAATCGCGGCACGCACCTTCGTTCAGGAACAGCGGGATTGGCTAACAAAAATCCGGCTGACGCTGTGTGGCATCATCGATTACAACAACGATTCGCAGCAGCTCGAATGCATGATCAATCTATACAAGGAGCGAATCGCGAGAATCATCTATGCCCCAATCACGCTTCTCTACAGCGCCGAAGGCAAGCTCTGCGGACCATTACACCGCGCCGCAGAAGCCTATCGCCGGGAAAATCCGACTCAAAGCCTCTTTGGATGGGTATTTCCGGAAATTGCCCCGGCGGCCGGAATCACGGATGTGGCGTGGATAGGCAACATCGAATCGCCGATCGGGCGGAACTTCGGAGGCGCGACGTGGTTCCAGTTTCGGGCCGATCTGGTGGGCGACAACAACTCGCGCGTCATTGTCGTGAACGATCGCATATTCGGTCGCGTGCCCAGTATTGAAACGGACGTCTACGTCCTAAAGCCGGGCGCGGCGCTCAAGATACTGAGCAAGGTCACCCAGGCGGGTCGCGACAAGCTCATATCTACAGAAATAGATCCGGACGTGGTCGATCTGTGGATCGGATTTGATAGCGCGCCTCGCAACATCGTCGGCTATCCGTCGGTCAGATACAGGGATAGGCAGAGGATCAAGTTTCCTGAAACGCCCGCGCCGGATTTGACGGCGGACGAGTACGTGTTCGGAAGCGTGCCGCATGTGTTTTCCGGTCCACAGACAGCATTTCTGTTTGATGGGCGGCCATTTTTTCTTTTGGGCGAGTTGCGTAGCGCCATGACCTATCGAATCCGCTCAGATATGGCGATTGAACCTGTCTGTATCTGGGTTGCGAACGACTAGCTTGCCTCTTATGAAGATCGAACGGTGACCGATCTGATTTAGGGAACTGGACTATTTGGCCGGCAATAATCGTTCATTTGGCCACGGCGTAGTTCACCGCCAGATCGCCATTTCGATCCCGAACCGGTCCTTCGGCGGCCGCTTCGGCAAGCACTCGCCCCTGCCGGCGACGACGCGTAATGCTGCCAGACACACCATCGCCGCGTCGATCACGTCATCCGGGGCCACGACCGCGCGCGGCAGCAGGTCGAGCCAGTCGGCGATGTCCTTCATGCCGTGTTTGGCCAGCAGGGCGAGGCGGCGCTTGCGGCCTTCCGGCTTGCGTTTGGGTTCGAGTACCGGCGCTCCCGCCAGCCGTGCGAAGCCGAATTCGGGGTGGGCTTCGACGATCCGGCACGCGGGGCCTTTGCGCAGCAACGCATCGAGTTCGCGCATCTTCGGGAACAGGTTGAAGGCCTGCTTGGAGAGGCCGATTCCGTTGGCGGCCCGGTTGCGCTTCAGCGCCGTCGGATAGTCGCGCGCCGACAGCGCCGGGCGGCACGGGGCGGAGAACACGCTCGAACTCTTGCCCGGCAATGCGGCGCGCGCCGCCTGCTCGCAGTCGCGCCCGCCTTTGACGGCGCGGTCGAGGAAGCCCATCGGCATGTCGATGGCGATCAGGTCGAATTCGCCGCCTTTCAGCAGGTCGGCGAGTTTCTCGACGAAGCGCAGTTCGCGCGGGCGGCCGTCTTCCTCGGCGACGATGGCGACCCAGCCGCCGCGTGCACCATCCACGCCGGCGACGCGGAATTTGCCTGCGCCCATTCGGCCATTGTCTGAGGGCTGATTTAGCATGCCAAAGCTTTGAAGGACCAATTCAGACGGACATAATTCGATCAGCTGATCTGCAAGTCGTAGATCTCGCCCTTATTGTCCTGACAAACGCCAATCCCGGTGTGGCCCCACTCGCTCCAGGAAAACGCGCAGCGTAGCGCCGATCCGTCCGGAGCCGATGCGAGCACGGAACCCGGACCACCCATCGGCATTCCCACTGCGGAGCCGAATGCCGTCGCAGATTGGGCTCCGCTGGTAGCGGTTGCCGACGCAAAGCCCAACGATCCGCCGGTCGGGAGGTACACCCACTGGCCGGTGAATATCTTGCCCGCCAGATTGATCGAGATGTTGCCGCTCTTGTCGCCGAATGTGGTCACGCTCGCAGTGCCCGTGGCGCCGGTGGTGCGTCCGACGATGTAAATGTTGTGAGTGCATGCGCATACCGATATGAGCGCCAATCCAGAGAACAGTTTTCTCCAACGCATGCCCGCTCTCCTATTGATTGCCGGCAATTCAACCGCTGCGCGTCACTCCGCCGCCTGCGTGACCGCCGTCGGGTTGCGGAAATTCGCGCGCAGGATTTCGCCGTGCGCCTTGGCCTTGGCGAGGTGCGCGTCCCTGACGTGGCCGTAGCCGCGGATTTCCTCGGGCAGGCTCGCAAGGCCGACGGCGGCCCCGTGGTTGGCCGGCGTCAGGTTCGCGAGGATCTCGGCGATTGTCGCCTCGTATTCGCCGATCAGCGCGCGTTCGGTCTTCCGCTCTTCCATGCGGCCGAACGGGTCGAGCTTCGTCCCGCGCAGGAACTTGAGTTTCGCCAGCACGCCGAAGGCCGCCAGCATCCACGGGCCGTAGGTGCGTTTCTTGAGGTGGCCGGTCGTCGCGTCGCGCTCGGCCACCAGCGGCGGGGCGAGGTTGAGTTCGATGCGGTAGTCGCCCTCGAACTGGCGGGCGAGGGCCGCACGGAAGGCGCCATCCGAATAGAGCCGCGCCACCTCGTACTCGTCCTTGTAGGAAAGCAGCTTGGCGTAATAGCGCGCGACCGCGAGGGCCAGGCCCGTGCGACCCGGCGTGGCGGCCTTCTCGGCGGCTTCCACCTTGCGCACGAGTGATTCGTAGCGTGCGGCGAGGGAAGCGTCCTGATAGCCCGTGAGATGTTCGACGCGCGCCGCCACGATCTCGTCCAGCGTGCGTGCGATCTTGCGCTCGGCCGGCATCGTCGGGGCGGCGGCCTCGCGCACCTTGGCGGCATCGACGGCGGCAAGGCGGCCCCACTGGAAGGCGCGCTTGTTGGCCTCGATCGCCACTTCGTTGAGTTCGATGGCGCGCAAGATCGCCTCGAGCCCGACCGGGATCAGCCCCTTCTGCCAGGCAAAGCCGAGCATGAAGGGGTTGGTCGCGATCGAATCGCCCATCAGGGCGGTGGCGAGTTTCGTGGCGTCGACCACGTCCATCGCCCCCTGGCCGAGTGCATGCGCGATGACGTCCTTCATCTCCTGCCCGGGGAAGACGAGGTCGGGGTTGCGCGTGAAATCGCCGGTCGGCGACTCGTAGCCGTTGATCACCGCGCGCGTGTGACCGACGCGCGTCTTGTCGAGCGTCTCGGCCCCGGCCGCGACGACGAGATCGCAGCCGAGCAGCAGGTTCGCCTCGCCCGCCGCGATGCGCACGGCGTTGAGCTCGTCGGCGGTCTTCGCGATGCGGATGTGGCTCACGACCGCACCGCCCTTCTGGGCCAGCCCCGCCATGTCGAGGATCGAGACACCCTTGCCTTCGAGGTGTGCGGCCATGCCGATGAGGGCCCCCACCGTGACCACGCCGGTCCCGCCCACGCCCGTCACGACGATGCCGTAGGGATGGTCGAGGGCCGGGATCTGCGGGGCGGGAAGCACGGCGAACGGGTCGGCGGAGCCTTCGGCGCGCTTCTCGCGCGGCTTTCGCACGCGCCCGCCGAGCACGTTGACGAAGGACGGGCAGAAGCCCTTGGTGCACGAGAAATCCTTGTTGCAGCTCGACTGGTCGATGGCGCGCTTGCGGCCGAACTCGGTCTCGACGGGAATGACCGAGAGGCAGTTGGACTTGACGCTGCAGTCGCCGCAGCCTTCGCACACCGCCTCGTTGATGAAGATGCGCTTGGCGGGATCGGGATAGGTGCCGCGCTTGCGCCGGCGGCGCTTTTCGGCGGCACAGGTCTGGTCGTGGATCAGGATCGTCACACCCTGTTCCTCGCGCAGCTCGCGCTGGACGGCATCCAGATCGTCGCGGTCGCGGATCGTCACACCGGGGGCGAACTGGGCGGCCCCGTATTTGTCCGGTTCGTCGCTGGTGATGACGATGCGCGACACGCCCTCGGCCGCGACCATGCGCGTGATCTGCGGCACGGTCAGCGGGCCGTCATGCGGCTGGCCGCCGGTCATCGCGACGGCGTCGTTGAACAGGATCTTGTAGGTGATGTTGACTTTTGCCGCGACCGCTGCGCGGATCGCGAGTGAACCGGAGTGATAGAACGTGCCGTCGCCGAGATTCTGGAAGACGTGCTTGGTCTCGGTGAACGGCGCCTGGCCGATCCACGGCGTGCCCTCGCCGCCCATATGCGTGAAGGTCGAGGTCCCGCGATCCATCCAGATCGACATGAAGTGGCAGCCGATGCCGGCCATGGCGCGGCTGCCCTCGGGCACCTTCGTGGACGAGTTGTGCGGGCAGCCCGAGCAGAAATAGGGCACGCGCTTGAAGGCGTGGCCCTCGGGCGATTTCTCCTTGGCATCGATCAGCGCCACGCGCTCGCGGATGCGCTCGGACGTGAAGAAGGGTTCCAGCCGCCTGGCGATCACGCGCGCGATCATCGCGGGCGTGAGTTCGCCCGACGACGGCAGGATCCACTGGCCCTTCTCGTCGAACTTGCCGACCACGCGCGGGCGCACGTCGGCGCGCCAGTTGTAGAGCTGTTCCTTGAACTGGTTCTCGATGAGGGCGCGCTTCTCCTCGACGACGAGCACTTCCTCCAGCCCCTCGGCGAAATGACGCGCCCCTTCGCGTTCCAGCGGCCACGGCATCGCGACCTTGTAGACGCGAAGGCCGATCTTCGCGGCGAGCGCTTCGTCGATGCCGAGATCCTCGAGCGCCTGGCGCACGTCGAGATAGCTCTTGCCCGTCGTGACGATGCCGATCCGCGGGTTCGGGCTGTCGATGACGATCTTGTCGAGCCGGTTCGCGCGCGCGAAGGCGAGGGCCGCGTAGACCTTGTATTTCTGCAGGCGGTATTCCTGGTCGGTCCAGTGGTCGGGCCAGCGCATATGCACGCCGGTCGGCGGCATCTCGAAATCCGTCGGCGTGGCGAACCGGATGCGGTGCGGATCGACCGAGACGGAGGCCGTACTGTCCACCGTCTCGCCCGTGCATTTGAACGCGACCCAGCAGCCCGAATAGCGGCTCATCGCCCAGCCATAGAGGCCAAGGTCGAGGAATTCCTGCACGCCCGACGGGTTGAGCACCGGGATCATCGCCGAGATGAATTCGTGCTCGGACTGGTGGGCGAGGGTGGAGGATTTGGCCGCGTGGTCGTCGCCCGCCAGCACCAGCACGCCGCCATGCGGCGAGGTACCCGCCGCGTTGGCGTGCTTGAACACGTCGCCGCAGCGATCGACGCCCGGGCCCTTGCCGTACCACATCGAGAAGACGCCGTCGTATCTGGCCCCCTCGTACATGTTGACCTGCTGGGTGCCCCAGCAGGCGGCGGCGGCCAGATCCTCGTTCACGCCGGGCGTGAAATGGATGTGGTGTTCTTTGAGGTGGCGCTTGGCCTTCCACATCGCCTGGTCGAGCCCGCCCAGCGGCGAGCCGCGATAGCCGGTGACGAAGCCCGCGGTGTTGAGGCCGGCGGCAAGATCGCGCTGGCGCTGCATCAGCGTCAGGCGCAGCAAAGCCTGCGTGCCCGTCAGGAAGACGCGGCCGTGATCGGCCGTGTATTTGTCGTCGAGGGAAACGTCGAGCAGGGCCTGACCGGCTGGGGGCATGGCAGTCTTTCCGTCCCGTCTCACGATGGGGCGATAGGCTCGCCCCGTTGCGTGAACGGTAGTGCAAAGACGGGGCCCGCTCAATCGGCGTTCGGCGGACGGCCAAGAAAGCAACGACGTTCCCGGCCGGCGCGCGCAGCCGTGCCGGAAGTTGCGCCCCCGAAGGTCGGGGACGCAACTTGGTTTCGTCAGGCGGCTTTCGACGTCCGGGCGCGCACGAGGCTGACCAGCACGTTGTCGACCAGCGTGCGGCCGATCTCGCCCTTGGTCGCCCAGCCCATCGACAGGATCGATTCGGGGTGGAACTGCACGGCCGCGATCGGCAGGCGCTTGTGGCGCACCGCCATCACGAGGCCGGCCGGCGTGCGCGCCAGGATGTCGAGCTCGCCGTGCGGGAACGTTTCCGCTTTGGCATGCAGCGAGTGGTAGGCGCCGACGGCGCAAGGGGAGGGCAGGCCGTCGAACAGCCCGGTCCCGTCATGCGCGATGTCCCAGCGCTTGCCGTGGCGCGGCTCGGGCAGGATGTCGAGCGTGCCGCCGAACGCCTCGACCGTGCCCTGCAGCCCCAGGCAGACGCCGAACTGCGCCACGTCGTGCTTGGCGAGTTCCTTGACGAGGGCGGGCACGCCGAACTGCGCGGGCGTGCCGGGGCCCGGCGAATGCACGACGAGGTCGGGCTTCATCGCGAGGAGGGCGGCCGCCCCGAGGCCGTGGCGGTAGGTCGACACGTTCGCCCCCGACTGGCGGAAATAGTCGGCCAGCGTGTGGACGAAGCTGTCCTCGTTGTCGACCAGCACGACCTTGAGGCCGGCCCCGATCGCGTTGGTCGCATTGCTGGCGACCGCGGCCGCCGGCGGGGCGAGCACGCGGAACAGCGCGTTGGCCTTGAGGTGCGTCTCCTCGTTCTCCTCCATGCCGATCGAATCCCAGATCAGCGTGGCGCCGACGCGGTAGCGCACGTGCTGGCGCTTTTTCGCGTCGTCCTCCAGATGCACGGTGCGGATCGTGATGCCGGTATTGACGTCGCCGTTGAGCAGCAGCGCTCCGACCGCACCGCCGTACCAGCCGCGCGGGGCGGTCTCCATCGCCTCGATGATCTCGACCGCCCATTTCTTCGGCGCGCCGGTCAGCGTCACGGCCCACATGTGGCTGATGAAGGCGTCGAGGCCGGTCACGTCGGCGCGCAGGCGGCCCTCGACATGGTCGACCGTGTGGAACAGGCCGGCATAGGTCTCGATCTGGCGGCGGCCGAGGAGCTTGACGCTGCCCGGTTCGCAGATGCGCGACTTGTCGTTCCGGTCGACGTCGGTGCACATCGTGAGCTCGACCTCGTCCTTCTCGGAATCGATCAGGGCCTTGAGCCGCTCGGCGTCTTCCATGGCGTTGCGCCCGCGCCGGGCCGTGCCCGAGATCGGGCAGGACTCCACGCGCGAACCTTCCACGCGCACGAACATCTCGGG
This sequence comes from uncultured Azospirillum sp., assembly GCA_964416335.1. Classification (GTDB taxonomy): domain Bacteria; phylum Pseudomonadota; class Alphaproteobacteria; order CACIAM-22H2; family CACIAM-22H2; genus Tagaea. The sequence goes on along the minus strand of CAYQDN010000002.1, from coordinate 177,787 downwards.
GCTCGTCCCCACCAGCCGGTCCGGTCCGAGCTGCAGGTAGAACTCGAACGGCGAGGGATTCACCTTCTTGAGCTTGCCGAACAGGCTCGACGGGGCCGCCGGATAGGCCGCATCGAAGCGGCGCGACAGCACCACCTCGAAGATGTCGCCCACCCGCATGCGCTCGCGCGCCACGTCGACCATGCCGGCATACTGCTCGGCCGTCAGGTCCGACGTGATCTCGGGCTTGACCGTCGGCTCGACATACTTGCGCCGGGCGACGGGGGCGAAGACCTTGCGCGCGGCGCCTTCGGTGGTGATCGCCCCGCGCACGAACTCGTAGTCGAAGCGGAAGGCCGTCTCCTTGCGCCGGTCGAGGATGTACATCCGGTCGGGCAGGAACAGGTGCAGGTCGCGCGCGGCCTCGTCGCGCCTGTGCCTGAGGGCGATCGGCTCGAACTGGAACAAGAGGTCGTAGGCGAAGGCGCCGTAGAGCCCGAGGAACGGGTCGGCGAGACCCTTGAACGCCTCGACGATGCGCCGCAAGGGCGAGAACAGCGAGGGAAGCTGGCTGCGCTGCTCTTCCGCGAACGGGCCCTTGGCGGGCGGGATGGCGAGCGTGTGCGTGCGCGCGTCCTTCGCCACCGTCTCGAATTCCGCGAGTACGGGGGCGAGCACCTCGAGCAGCCGCTCGCCGCGCTCGTTGACCGCGCGCAAGCTGAGCTGCCGGTCGCGGCCGACGATCTCCAGCGGCGGATCGACGAAGCCGAATTCCCAGCGCGAATAGCGCCCGGGATAGTCCACGCCCGAGGAGAACAGCCCGCCGCGCGCGCGGTCCAGCCGCTCGGCGAAGCCGTCGAGGGCGGTGGCGTAGTCGAGCGGCCGCTTGGTGCGGACGAGGGTCAGGCCGGACTTGGTCGCGAATTCATAGCGCATGGCGGTCTCGCGGGGGCTGGCACCCGCGCGAAATCAGCGCAGGCACGAAAGACGTATGGGGAATCGGAAAGGGAAAAGAAGTTTGCTGGCGCTCAGCGCCACCAAGCCTGCCAAAGGGAAATGCGGGCGACCGTCTTTTCCATGGTCCGCACGCTAGCGGAGGCGGGAAGGCCGCGCAACCACGAAAGCGCGTGATTTTGGCCGCCGGGGCGGGTAAAAGCGCGCGTCATGACGGTTCTGGTCACCGGCGCAGCCGGATTCATCGGATTTTCGGTCGCAAGCGCGCTGCTCGCCCGCGGCGAGAGCGTCGTGGGTTTCGACAATTTCGACCCGTACTACGACGTGCGCCTGAAGGAGGCGCGCGGGGCCGAGCTGTCGAAGCATCGCGGCTTCCGCATGGTGCGCGACGACATCGCGTCGGACGGCGCCTTCGCGGCCGCCATTTCCGATCCGGCCATCGACCGGGTCGTGCATCTGGCGGCACAGGCGGGCGTGCGCTACTCGATCACCAATCCGGACGTCTATATCCGCACCAACATCATCGGCCATTTCAACGTGGTCGAGGCGTGCCGCCGGCGCGGCGGGATCAAGCATCTGGTCTACGCCTCGTCCTCGTCGGTCTATGGCGGCAACGAGAAGCTGCCCTTCGCGGTCGACGACAAGATCGACCGCCCGGTCTCGCTCTACGCCGCCACCAAGGCCGCCAACGAGCTGGTCGCGCACTGCTACAGCCATCTCTATGCGCTGCCGGCGACGGGCCTGCGGTTCTTCACGGTCTACGGGCCGTGGGGCCGGCCGGACATGGCCTTGTGGATCTTCACCAAGGCGATCCTCGCCGGCCAGCCGATCCAGGTCTTCAACAACGGCAAGATGCGCCGCGACTTCACCTATATCGACGACATCGTGGCCGGCGTGATCGCCGCCCTCGACCGCGCCCCCGCCGCGGGGGCAAGCGCCCGGCACCGCATCTACAATCTGGGCAACCACAAATCCGAGCCGCTGCTGCGCTATATCGAGCTCATCGAGCGCGCGACGAACCACAAGGCGATCCTCGACATGCAGCCCCTGCAGGCCGGCGACGTGCCCGAGAGCTTCGCCGACATCGCGGCCTCGACCAAGGATCTCGGCTTCCGCCCGCATACCTCGATCGACGAGGGCGTGCCGAAATTCGTGGAATGGTTCCGCGCCTATAACGGCGTCTAGGCGCTAGCCTATCCGGCCGGCGCGTAGCTGCGCAGGCGCAGCGAACCGCTCTTCCCCTCTGCGTTGCGCCACGTGAAGACGACCTGGCGCGTCTTCTGGTCGAACGACAGCGTCACGTCCTGGTGCGGCAGCTTGGCGAAGATCGTCGCCCCCTGGAGCGCGGCGGGTGCGCGATAGGTCCGGCCCAGCTCCGCCGAGCTGCGCTTGCCGTAGAGATAGACGAGCTCGGGCCCGTCGTTGCCCTTCTCGATCGCCAGCGACACGAGGACCGGGTCGCTCCACGCCCCGACCCACACGCCCTGGAAGCTCTGCCACCACGTACCGCCTTCGCCCTTCATCGGCTTGAGGTCGGCGGTCTCCTTCAGGATGTCGGGCGAGGGCGGCAGGCCGTCGTCCCCGCAGGCGTTCTGGCGCGCGGGCCGTGCCGCGGCCGGATCGAGGAAGGCGACCACGCAGGCCCCGTAGGCGAACGACATCATCGCCGTTCCCGACGCGCTGTGCCCGACGAGCTGGGTGGATGCCTCGTCGAGCGGCAGGAAGGGCAGGCCGCGCTGGCCCAGCGCCTCGCGCGCCTTGCGCCCGCGCTCGGGGCTGGAGGCCGAATATTCGTCGGCGAAGGGCAGGATCGGGACGGCACGCTCGAACTTGCCCTCGGCAAGTGCGGTCAGCAGCTGCTGGGTGCCTTGCGCGCTGGTCATCGGGCTGCCGAGATCGATGAGCGACACGCCGGTTCCCGGCGCCGAAGGCACGATCGCGTAGACCTCGATCCGGCGCGCGGCTTCCAGCGTGATGGCGCCGCCATAGCTTTGCCCGGCCAGCACGATGCGCCTGTAACCGCCCTCGCGCGCCTTCTGCACCTCCTCTACCGTGCGCGCGACATGGCGCAGGCCGGCGGTGGCCCAGTTGCTCTCCTGCAGGCCGTCGCGCTTGATGCGGATCACGTCCCAGCCGGCCTGCGCCAGCTGGCGCACATAGGCGGGGGGCGGGAAAGCGCCCTGGTCGCTCTGGCCGCTCACGCCATGGTTCCAGATGACGAGGCCGAGGGCGGCGGAAGGGCCCTTCGGCGCCAGATCGTCGAAGCCCTGGCGGATCTCGTAGGGTTCGACGGCGAGAACCGGGCCGGCGGCGCAAAGCAGGATCGTCGTGGCCAGCAGGAGCTTGCGCATGGAGATTGTCCTCCCCGGAGACGACATCCCGGAAGTGTCTCCGGAACCGCTCAGCCGGTCAACACGAACTCAAGCGTTTCGATGGGCGCACCCCGTGCGGGCGCCGAGCGCACCAGCCGGCCGGCCGGGCGCATGCCGATGCGCCTTGCCACACTCTGCGAGGCGAGATTCTCCGGCAGGGCGCCGGCGGTGAGGCGGGCGACCCCCATCGCGCGCGCGAAATCGATCAGGACGCTCGCGGCCTCGCTGGCATAGCCGAGCCCCTGGTGCGGCCCGGCGATCCACCAGCCGAGATCGCCCTCCACGCCCAGACCGTCGAGCGTGAGCGAGATCATGCCGATCACGCCCGGCTCGCCCTTGCGCTCGACCGCGAAGGTCATCGCGCGCGCCGCCTCGGCCGCGTCGCGCACGTCGGCGACGAAGGAAAGCGCGTGCTCGAGCGTGTAGGGATGCGGGATGTTCGCGGTCCAGCGCGCCAGTTCCCAGTCGGCGCACCAGCGCTGGATGGCGGGCGCGTCGTCGACCGCCGGAACCCGCAGGATCAGGCGCGCGCTTTCCAGCCTTATGTCGAGCGGGTTCAGGGCTGGACCCGGACATGGTTGACGACGCGCTTCACGTCGTCGGTCGCGCGCACGAGGGCGATGGCCTTGTCGAGCTCGGCCTGGCCGTGCGCGCGCCCGAACAGGTAGGCGACCCCGTTGACCGCGCGCCAGCGGAAATTGACCGACTTGATGCCGGATTCCGCCAGCAGCTTGGCGCCGATCTTCTGCTCGATGACGAGGTCGGCGGCCGTGGCGCCGATGCCGCCGGCACTGGTCACCTGCAGCTCGTCGACGACCTCGTGCACGCCCTCGATCGTCCGGGCGATCTGGACCGCACGCACCTTGGCCGGTGCCGCGGGAACCGCACCCGTCAGCATCATGCGGCCGAGATAGACGTCGGTCGAGACCTCGCGGAACAGCGCACCCGATTCGCCCACGACCGCGCGGTTGAAGGCGATCAGGATGCGGTTGTCCTCGGTGATCTGGCTCGCGGTGCGGTCTTCGGTGGCGAGACGCGCGATGGTCGAAACGCCCGGCGGTGCGCCGCACGCGGAAAGGGCGAGACCGGCAAGGCCGGCGAAAGCGAGAACGAAGCGGTTCATCTGTAGAGCCCCTCCAGGGCGTCGCCATAGGACTGGCGGATGATGTGGCGTCGGATTTTCATCGTCGGCGTCAGCTGGGCATTCTCGATCGTGAAGGGCTCGCCCGCCAGCGCGAATTTGCGGATGCGTTCGGGCAAGGCGAGCTTGGCGTTCGCACGCTCGATCGCCTTTTCGACCGTCGCGCGCAGGGCATTCGCGTCGCCGCCGGCGGCCGCGATCGTGTCGGCATGCGGGACGACGAGGGCCACCAGATAGGGCCGTCCGTCGCCCGTCACCATCGTCTGCGCGATCTCGGGTTCGAGCAGCAGCGTCCCCTCGACCTTCGCCGGGGCGACCATGTCCCCACCAGAGTTCTTAATGAAGTCTTTTTTACGGTCGGTGATCTTGATGCGGCCTTCCGCGTCGATCTCGCCGACATCGCCGGTGTGCAGCCAGCCATCGACGACCGTGCGCGCCGTTCCTTCCGGGTCGTTCCAGTAGCCGGTCATGACCAGTTCGCCGCGCACGAGGATCTCGCCGTCGGGGCCGAGCTTCACGTCGACGCCGAGCAGCGGCCTTCCGACCGTTTCCATGCGCTCCCGATAGGGCCGGTTGCAGGCGATGACGGGGGCACTCTCGGTCTGGCCGTAGCCCTGCACGACGCGCACGCCCAGTGCTTGGAAGAAGACCCCGATCTCGGGATTGAGCGCCGCCCCGCCCGAGACGAACGCCTTGAGCCGTCCGCCGAAGCGCGCGCGCACCTTGTCGCGCACGAGCTTTTCCAGCACGGCGTCGAGCAGCTTCTCGAGCGGCCCGAGCTTCCGGCCCTCGTAGCGCTTCGTGCCGAGTTCGAGCGTTTTTGCGAACAGCCACTGCTTGAGCTTCTTCTCGCGCTTCAGCCCGCCGGTGATGCGCTGGTGCAGGCTTTCGTAGAGACGGGGGACGGCCGTCATGATCGTCGGGCGCACCTCGGCCATGTTGGGGCCCAGCCGCTCGATGCTTTCGGCGAACCAGATCTCGGCGCCGATCGACGTCATGAAGCCCATGCACACCATGTGCTCGTAGGAATGCGACAGCGGCAGGAAGCTCAGGCACGTCTCCGGGCCCGGCGGCAAAGCCTGCAGCACGTCCCAGGCCCCGAAACTGTTGTGCAGGATGGCCCCGTGATGGAGCATCACGCCGCGCGGCAGGCCGCCCGTGCCCGACGTGTGGATGATGCAGGCGACATCCTTGCGCGTCAGGCTTGCGACCGTCGCATCGACATCGTCGGGGGCGGCCGATCCGCGCGCGCGCACGTCGGCCCACGCATGCACGTCCACGCCGGGATGCTGCGCCATCGCCGGCGGCTCCATCGCCACGACGAAGCCGCAGGCGGGGCCGACGTGCCGCGCCGCCTCGATCGATTTCTGGGCGAGGGCGGCGGTCGACGCGATGACGCCCTTGGCCGAAACGTTCGCGAAGATGTGGCGGTGGTCCTCGACCGTGTTGGTCGTATAGGCCGGGACGGTGATCGCCCCCGCCGCCATGATCGCGAAATCGGCGATCAGCCATTCGGGGCGGTTTTCGGCGACCAGTGCGATCCGGTCGCCGCGTTTGACCCCGAGGGCGGCAAGCCCGCGCGCCATGAGGCGCATCTCGGACGCGGCCCTGGCCCAGCTCCACGACACCCATCTGCCGTCGCGGCAGGCGTGCAGGAAGGGTGCTTCGCCCTTGGATTCGGCGATGTCGAGGAACATCCGCACCAGATTCGGGCAATTGGCGTAGTCGAACATGGCCGGACGGTCTCTCCCTCGGCGGACGCTTGGCGCGCCGCTGCGTTCGACATATATGCTAGTTGAAACGCTTAACGCCAAGCCCCGGACGTGCCCATGCCCCCGATTTCCGCCTCTGCCGCCGCCGAACTGCCGGTCTGGAACCTTGCCGACCTGTTCCCGGGCCGGGATTCGCCCGATATCGCCAAGGCCCTCGATTCGGCCGAGGCCGACGCCAAGGCCTTCGCGGCGAAATACGCCGAGAAGCTGGCGGGGCTTTCCGGTGCCGCCCTCGGGGCGGCCCTTGGCGAATACGAGAAGCTCGAAGAGCGGCTCGCCCGCCTGACGAGCTTCGCCGACCTCACCTATGCCGGCGACCAGGCCGACCCGGCGATCGCCAAGTTCTACCAGGGCATCCAGGAGCGGGTGAACGCGATCTCGACGCACACGCTGTTCTTCACGCTCGAGCTCAACCGCATTTCCGATTCCGATCTCGACGCCAAGCTCGCCGACCCGGCGCTGAAGCGCTACGCCCCGTGGCTGCGCGACCTGCGCAGCTTCCGCCCGCACCAGCTCGCCGACGACATGGAGAAGCTGCTGCACGAGAAATACGTCGCCGGGCGTGCCGCATGGACGCGCCTGTTCGACGAGACGATGGCGGGCCTGCGCTTCGAGCACGACGGCAGGAAGCTGACCTCGGCCGAAATCTTCCACCTGATGTCGGACCGCGACGGCATGGTGCGCAAGGCCGCCGCCAAGTCGATCGGCAAGACGCTGGGCGACAATGCGCGGCTCTTCGCGCTGATCACCAACACGCTGATCAAGGACAAGGAGATCGACGACAGGTGGCGCCACTATCCGCGCCCGATCTCGCGCATGAACCTGTCGAACCGCGTCGAGGACGAGGTGGTGGAGGCGCTGGTCTCGGCCGTGCGCGCTTCGTACCCGAAGCTCTCGCATCGCTACTACGCGCTGAAGGCCAAGTGGTTCGGCGTCGAGACGCTGGATTACTGGGACCGCAACGCGCCGCTGCCGCAGTCGGACGAGGAAAGCTTCGACTGGCCGCGCGCGCGCGACACGGTGATCGAGGCCTATGGCGACTTCTCCAAGGACCTCGCCGCCACCGGCAAGCGCTTCTTCGACAATGCGTGGATCGACGCCGGCGTGCGCCCCGGCAAGGCGCCCGGTGCCTTCGCGCACCCGACGGTGCCGTCCGCGCATCCGTACCTCTTGCTCAATTTCCAGGGCAAGACGCGCGACGTGATGACGCTGGCGCACGAGCTTGGCCACGGCGTGCACCAGGTGCTGGCGGGTGGGCAGGGGCACCTGCTGGCCGACACGCCGCTGACGCTGGCCGAGACCGCCTCGGTGTTCGGCGAGATGCTCACCTTCCGCAAGCTGCTGGAGCGCGCCAAGGAGCCCAGGCGCCGCAAGGCGATGCTCGCGGGCAAGGTCGAGGACATGATCAACACGGTCGTGCGCCAGATCGCCTTCTGCGAGTTCGAGAAGCGCATCCACGACGAGCGGCGCAAGGGCGAGCTGATGCCCGACCGCATCGGCGAGATCTGGATGGACGTGCAGCGCGAGAGCCTCGGGCCCGCCTTCCGCTACGACGGCGAATACAGCTTCTACTGGAGCTATATCCCGCATTTCGTGCACACGCCGTTCTACGTCTATGCCTACGCGTTCGGCGACTGCCTCGTGAACTCGCTCTACGCGCTCTACCGCAAGACGCCCGCGGGCTTCGCCGAGAAGTATCTCGACATGCTGCGCGCCGGCGGCTCCAAGCGGCACAAGGAACTGCTTGCCCCGTTCGGGCTCGACGCGGCCGACCCGGATTTCTGGCGCCAGGGGCTGGGCGTGGTCGAGGGCTTCATCGACGAGCTCGAGACGCTTTCCTGATGGCGGGGGCGTAATGGCGGACGGCGAGGCCAACACGCTGGGCGGGCGCGTGGCGCGCTATGCGCGCGTGGGCTCCGCCGTCGGCGGCCTTGCCATGCGTCTGGGCGCCGAGCGCGTGCTGGGCGTGAAGCTCGACCGCGGGGCGCATGCCTCGGACCTGCGCGCGGCACTCGGCGGCCTCAAGGGGCCGCTGATGAAGGTGGCGCAGCTGATGTCCACCATCCCCGATGCGCTGCCCGACGAATACGTGGCCGAGCTTTCGCAGCTCCAGTCGAGTGCGCCCGCCATGGGCTGGCCCTTCGTCAAACGGCGCATGGCGGCGGAACTGGGGGCGGGCTGGGAAGGCCGCTTCGCGTCGTTCGAGCATGCGGCCGCCGCCGCCGCCTCGCTGGGGCAGGTGCATCGCGCCGTCGCGAAGGATGGATCCAGGCTTGCCTGCAAGCTGCAATATCCCGACATGGCGTCGGCCGTGGAAGCCGATCTCAAGCAGCTGCGCCTCATCTTCGGCATCTATGCGCGCTACGACCCCGCGATCCGCACCGACCAGATCCATGCCGAGATCTCGGCGCGCCTGTGCGAGGAGCTCGATTACGGCCGCGAGGCGCGCCACATGGCGCTCTACGCGCACATGCTGGCGGACGAGCCGGGCGTGACGGTGCCGGCAAGCGTGCCGGAGCTTTCCACGGCACGCCTGCTGACGATGAACTGGCTCGACGGCACGAAGCTGATGGAGGCGTGCGACGCCCCGCTCGAAACGCGCAACGCCATCGCGATGAACATGTTCCGCGCGTGGTACGTGCCGTTCTACGGCTACGCGACGATCCACGGCGATCCGCATCTGGGGAACTATTCGGTGCGGTCCGACGGCGGGGTCAACCTGCTCGATTTCGGCTGCGTGCGCGTGTTCCGCCCGGAATTCGTCGCCGGCGTCATCGACCTCTATCGCGCGATCCGCGACGGCGACGAGGCGCTGGCCGTCTCGGCCTACGAGGCGTGGGGCTTCGATGCATTGAGCAAGGAGAAGGTGCGCTGCCTCAACCGCTGGGCCTCGTTCGTCTACGCCCCGCTGCTGGAAGACCGCCGGCGGCGCATCGACGAGACGAATTCGGGCGTCTACGGGCGCAAGGTCGCGCACAAGGTCCACAAGGAACTGCGCGAGTTGGGCGGCATCCAGCCGCCGCGCGAGTTCGTGCTGATGGACCGGGCGGCGATCGGGCTCGGCTCGGTCTTCCTGCACCTGAAGGCGGAGGTGAACTGGCACCGCGCCTTCCACGGCCTGATCGACGGGTTCGACGTGCAGCGGCTCGCGAAGCGCCAGCGGGCGGCCCTCGACCGCGTCGGACTGGCCGAGGCCGCGTGAGCGCCGACGCCGCCAGCGCGCTGCAGCGCGGTCTCGACCATCACCGCGCCGGGCGGATCGATGCGGCGATCGGCGAATATGCCGCGGCACTGGCCCTCGACCCCGACAATGTCGACGCGCTCAACCTGCGCGGCCTTGCCGAACACCAGCGCGGCGACAACGCGACGGCCCTGCGCCTGCTGTCGCGCGCGCACGCCCTGCAGCCGCAATTCGCCGGTGCCCTCCAGCATCTGGCCGACGTGCAGCGCGCGGTCGGCGATCTCGATGCAGCCCAGGCCAGCTTCGCCAAGTTGACGGCGGTCGCACCGGGCTGGCATGGCGGGCCCTACGGGCTTGGCCAGATCCTCGAACGGCGCGGCGATGCGCAAGGGGCCGCGCGCGCCTACGAAGCGGCCCTCGTCGCCAAGCCCGATTTCGGGCCGGCGCATTTCGCCCTCGCGAGCATCCGTGCGGCCCAGGGCGATGCGGTGGCGGGGCTCTCGCACATGCAGGCGGCCGTCGCGGCCGACCCGGGTACGGCGGAAAACCGCAACGGCCTTGCCGCGATGCGCAACGCCACCGGCGATGCGGCGGGGGCCGAGGCCGCCTATCGCGCGGCGCTGGCGATCGCACCCGACCATCCGGGGGCGTTGCTCGGGCTCGGCCTGCTGCTGGCGGGCCAACGCCGGCTGGACGAGGCCGAAACGCTCGCCGGCCGCTTCGCGGCAAGCCATCCCGGCGATCCGGAAGCCGACCTGCTGGCGGGCGAGGTCGCCAACGCGCAAGGCCGCATCACGCCGGCCCTGCTTTCGATCGCGCGCGCCTTCCTCGTCTGGGCCAAGGCCGATCCCGTACCGGGCGACGCGCCCGACGCATTGTTCGCCCCCTTGCGGGCCGCGGCCGAACGGCTGCGCGCCGTCGACGGTGCCGGGCATCTTTCGGCGGTCGAGCGGCTGCGCAGTGCGGCCGGGCGGCTGGGCACGCTCGTCGCGTCGTTCGGCGAGTTCGCGACGGCGGCCGCCCTGCTGGATGCCGCGTCGGCACTGGGCGCGCACGACGCCGCGCAGAACCGCGCGGCTTTGGCGCTCTACGATCCCGATCTCGATCCTGCCGCCCTTGGTGCGATCCACCGCGATTTCGCGGCGCGCATCCGGGCGCGCGCCGGCGTGCCGGCGGCCCCGGCGGTCGCGCGGCCGACGGCGGGGCGGCGGATCCGCATCGGCTATCTCTCGTCGGATTTCCGCAACCATTCGGTCGCGCGCAGTCTGCGCCCGCTCTTCGCCGGGCGCGACCGCGGCCGCTTCGAGGTCTTCGGCTACAGCCTGGGTGCGTCGGCCGATGCCGCGACGGCGTCCTTCGCCGCCTCGGCCGATGGCTGGCGCGACGTGGCGCACCGCGCGGACGGCGACATCGCCGCGACGGTCGCGCAGGACGGGATCGACATCCTCGTCCATGTCGCCGGGCATTTCGACCTCAACCGGCTGGGCGTGGCCGTGCACCGGCCCGCCCCGGTGCAGATGAGCCTGTTCGACGCCGCGACAAGCGGCCTGCCGGAGATCGGCTTCCTGTTCGCCGACGCCGTGCAGGTGCCGCGCGGCGGTGCCGAGTATTTCGCCGAGCGCGTCGTGCGCCTGCCCAATCTCTATCTGCACGAACCGGTCGCCGGGGCACCCACCATCGAGGCGCGCCCGGCATCGGGGCCGGCGGCGTTCGGCTCGTTCAGCAATCCGGTCAAGCTCAACACCCGCGTGCTCGGCGCATGGGCGAAGCTTCTCGCGCGCGTGCCCGACGCCACGCTGACGCTCGGCCACCATCGCGCGTTCGAGGATGCGGCCGTGCGCGCGCGCGTGCTCGGCCGGCTGGCGCAGGGCGGCGTGGCGGGTGCACGCATCCGCTTCCGCCCGGCGGCCGCCGACGCCACGGCGCATCTGGCGGCCTATGCCGGGATCGACATCGCACTCGACACGTTCCCGTTCAACGGATCGACCAGCACGTTCGAAGCATTGCTGATGGGCGTGCCCGTCGTCACGCTGGCGGGCGATACGCTCATGTCGCGCTGGTCGGCGGCGATGCTGCGCCCGCTGGGCCTTTCCGGCCTCGTCGCCGGCGATATCGATTCGTATGTCGCGACCGCGGCGGCACTTGCGGCCGACCGGGCGCGTCTTGCGACGCTGCGCGCGAGCTTGCGCGCCCGGCTGGCTGCCTCGTCGCTCTGCGATACCGCGCGCTGGGTCCGCCGGGTCGAGCGGATCTACCGGGCGCTCGTTTTGCGGGCCTGAATTTTCTTCAACTTTGGCGGGGGCCCGGTTAGCGTGCGCCCCCATGAAGAAAAAGCCCAAGCCGCGCCCGGCCCTGTTCAAGATCGACCGCAATTCGCCGATCCCGCTCTATATCCAGGTGCGCAGCCGCTTGATGACGATCGTCAATTCCTGGCCCGATCCGGAAAAGAACTTCCATACCGAGGACGAGCTGACCGAGGCGTTCGGCGTGAGCCGCGTGACGCTGCGCGGCGCGCTGACCGAGCTGGTGGAGGCGGGCTATCTCAAGCGCACGCGCGGGGCGGGCACGCGCGTCACCGCGCGCAAGGTCGAGGAGCGCCTGCAGCTCGGCCGGAACCTGCGCAAGAAATGGGCGAACGAGCAGCGCATGAACGTCGCCGTGCTGGTGTTCGAGCGCATCGGCGCGCCGCCGGACGTGGCGGCCGATCTCGGCATCGAGCCGGGCGCCGACGTGCTGTCGATCAAGCGGCTGCGCTCGACCGACCTGTCGCCCATCGCGATCGACTGGCGCTTCGTGCTGGGCGAACTCGCCGGCCCGATCAGCCGCGACGACGCGCGCCAGGGCATCTACGGGGCGCTGGCGCGCACCGTGTCGTTCGACCATGTCCGCATGGAGATCGAGGGCGGCCTGTCGGGGGCGGAGGAGGTCGAGCTCCTGCTGATGCCGTCGGGCACGCCGATCCTGACCCAGCATTTCGTCGTCTTCGACCGCACGGGGCGCGCGGTGGCGGTGGGCCGCTCGGTCAACCGGGCCGACATGACGCGCTATTCGCTGCGCATGGACGCGACCAGCGACATGCTGGGGTAGGGGTTGACGCTGGGCCGTCCGGCAATGTTCACTCCGCGGCAACATCTTTCAGCGCCACACCCGAGGGGACATGCCATGACCGGACTTCGCAATCTCGACCGCCGCACGCTGCTGGCCGGTGCCGCGGCGACCGCCGGTGCATTGGCGGCTCCCGGAATCGGGCGGGCGCAGGCGACGGCGCTGAAGATCGGCGTGCTGCTGCCGCGTTCGGGCCTGTTCGCGCAAGCCGGGCAGAGCTGCCATCGCGGCGCGCTGGCGGGCGCCAGGCTGCTCGCCGATCTCGGCTACAAGACCGACGTCGTGCATGTCGATACCGAGACCAGTGCGGACGTCGCGCGCACGCAGGCCGAGCGGCTGATCAACGAGGGTGCCCACTGCCTGATCGGCGCCTTCGACAGCGGCCACACGATCGCCATCGCGCAAGTCTGCGAGCAGCGCCAGGTGCCGCTGGTCGTCAACATCGCCGCCGCCCCGCCGCTGACCGAGCAGGGCTACAAGTATCTCGTGCGCAATTTCCAGACGGGCCCGCAGCTCGTCACCAACGGGCTGCGCCTGATCAACGACCTGATCGCGGCGACCAAGATCGATCCCAAGCGCGCCGTGTTCCTGCACGCCAACGACACGTTCGGCCAGGCCCAGCGCGGGGCGATGGACGCGATCTTCCCGCGCACCAACATGCCCTTCGAGCTGGTGGAGAGCATCGCCTACGATCCGCGCGCCCAGGACCTGTCGGTGGAAGTGACCAAGCTGCGCTCGCTGCGCCCGGACATCGTGCTGGTCGTCACGCGCGCGACCGACGCGATCAAGCTGGTGCGCGACATGGTGCGCCAGCGCTTCGAGCCGATGGGCATCGTCTCGCCCGGCAGCCCCGGCATGTACGACGAGGAATTCTACCAGGCGCTCGGGCCGCTGGCCGATTTCCACGTCTCGAACCTGCCCTGGGTCAATCCCAAGTCGGCGATGACGCAGGCTTTCGAGAAGGTGTTCACGGCGACCAATCCCGGCAACCGCTTCGCCGCCGACGGCTTCAACGCGGGCTTCACGTTCGAGGCGATGCTGATCGCCGCCGACGCGCACAAGCGGGCGGGGACCACCAACGGGCCTGCGCTGATGGCGGCGATCAAGGCCACGAACCTCGCCGAGCACGTGATGATCGGCGGGCCGATCCGGTTCGACGAGAAGGGCCAGAACCCAAATATCGGTTCGGCCTGCGTGCAGAACCGCGGCCGCACGCCGACCGTGGTGCTGCCGGCCGACAACGCGACGATGGCGCCGGTTCTGCCGATGCCGGGCTGGCAGGGCCGCACATAGCGGCCGGATGCCGTTCGATTTCTACCTCACGGTCGCAGCACAAGGGCTGCTGACCGGCCTCGTCTACGGGCTGATGGCGCTGGGCCTGTCGGTCATCTTCGGCGTCGTGCGCGTGGTCAATTTCGCGCACGGCGAATTCGCGGTCGCGGCGATGTATCTCGCCTTCGTGCTGTTCGGCCGGTTCGGGCTCGACCCGATCCTCGCCATGCTGCCGATCGCCGCGGGCTTCTTCGCCATCGGCTATCTGTTGCAGCGCCACCTCGTGAACCGCTTCGTCGGCAGGCCCGAGCACGAGCAGTTCATCCTGCTGGTCGGCCTCGCCATCGCGATGGTCAACGGCATGCTGATGGCCTTCGGGCCCGATTCGCGGCACGCCGATCTCGCCTACGCGTTCGACAGCTACATGCTGGGCGAAGTACTCGTCGACAAGGTGCGCGTCTATGCGGCTGGTGCCGCCCTCGCCGTGTCGGCCGCGCTGTTCGCCTTCTTCCGCTGGAGCCGCACGGGCACGGCGATCCGGGCGTGCGCCGACAATCTCGTCGGGGCCGCGGTCGTCGGGCTCGACGTGCGGCATCTCTATTCGCTGTCCTTCGGCATCGGCATGGCATGCGTGGGGGCGGCGGGTGCCTTGATGGTCGTGCTGGCGGATGCCACACCGATGCTCGCCCCCTCGTTCACGCTGCTGGCCTTCACCATCGTCATCGTCGGCGGCATGGGCTCGATGGCCGGCGCACTGGTCGGCGGCGTGATCATCGGGATGTCGGAGGCGTTCGCCTCGTTCCTCGTCGCACCTTCGGCCAAGAGCATGTTCTCCTTCGCGATCCTCGTGGCCGTGCTGGTGCTGCGCCCGCAGGGCCTGCTGGGGCGGCGCCGGTGATCGCGCGGCTCTGGCAGGCGGCCCCGAAGCGCGCACGGCTGCTGCTTGCGCTGTTCTTCGGCGTGCTGCTCGCGGCCCCTGTCTTCGCCGACCGCTATCTGCTTTCCGTGCTGATCCTCGTCTTCTATTTCGCCTACACGGGCCAGGCGTGGAACATCATGATGGGGTTCGCCGGCCAGCTTTCGCTGGGCCATGCGCTCTATGTCGGGCTTGGCGCCTATGCGGCCGCTGCCCTGTGGACGCAGTTCGGCATCGGCCCGTGGGCGGGGATGTTCGCCGGGATGGCGGTCGCGGTCGTCTTCGGGCTGGCGATCGGCTGGCTCGGCTTCCGCTTCGGCATCGAGGGTGTCTATTTCGCGCTGCTGACCATCGCGTTTGCCGAGTTCACGCGCATCGCGTTCGACCACATGGACTGGACCGGGCGCGCGGGCGGCCTGTTCCTGCCGGTGGCGGCCGAGCGGGCGGGCGAATGGTGGAACCTGCGCGGCGGGCCGCTGCTGTTCTACTATCTCGCACTGGCGCTGATGGCCGGGGCGTTCGTGCTGTGTGCGGCCCTGCGCGCCACGCGGCTCGGGCATTACTGGCTGGCGATCCGCGAGGACGAGGCGGCGGCACGCGCACTGGGCGTCAACGCGTTCGCGTGCAAGATGGCGGCCGTCGCGATCTCGGCGGCGATGACGTCGGTCGGCGGCACGTTCTACGCCTTCTATTACAACAACCTGTTTCCTTCGCAGGTCTTCGACATCTCGCGCTCGATCGAGATGATCCTGGCCCCCATCGTGGGCGGGCTGGGCACGCTGTTCGGGCCGATCCTGGGCGCCTTCATCCTCACGCCCCTGGGCGAAGGGCTGATCGCGGCGACGGCGAAGCTGGGGCTCGATGCGCCGGGTGCGAAAGCGACGGTCTATGGAATAGCACTCATGGCCATCGTCGCGTCGGTGCCGACGGGCGTGTGGCCGTGGCTCAAGAAAAAGCTCGGCATCCCGGAGCGCGACGCATGAGTGCCGCGCCCATTCTCGAGGTGCGCGGCCTCACCAAGCGCTTCCGGGGCCTGACGGCCGTCGCCGACGTGTCGTTCGACGTGCCGCGCGGCGCCGTCTTCGCGATCATCGGGCCCAACGGGGCGGGCAAGACGACCTTGTTCAACCTGCTGGCCGGGGCCGCCGTGCCCGATGCCGGCACCATCGCGTTCGAGGGACGGCGCATCGAAGGGATGGTCCCCGAAGCGGTGTGCGCGGCCGGAATCGCGCGCACCTTCCAGATCGTGCGGCCGTTCCCGGGCCTCAGCGTGCTCGAGAACGCGACGGTGGGCGCCTTGCTGCGCCGACACGACCCGGACGAAGCGCGTGCGGCGGCGGGCGAAGTGCTGCGCCGGCTCGATCTGTGGGACAGGCGCGACCAGCGAGCGGGTTCGCTGACGCTGCCCGACCGCAAGCGGCTGGAAATGGCGCGCGCCCTTGCGACGGGCCCCAAGCTGCTGCTGCTCGACGAGGTGATGGCGGGGTTGCGCCCCACCGAGACCGACCGCATCGTCGGAACCTTGCGCGACCTTGCCGCCGAAAGCGGCCTCACCGTGCTGCTGATCGAGCATGTGATGCGCGCGGTGATGGCGCTCGCCACCCGCATCCTCGTGCTGCATCACGGGGCCGCCATCGCCGACGGCGCGCCGGCCGAAATCGTGCGCGATCCGCGCGTGCTCGAATCCTATCTCGGGGCGGAGGCGCTGGACTGATGCTGCGTGTCGAATCCCTCGACCTCCATCATGGCGACGCGCAGGCCCTCGACGGCGTGACGCTGGGCGTTCCCGAACGCGCCATCGTCGCCATCGTGGGTGCGAACGGGGCGGGCAAGACGTCGCTGATCCGCGCCATCGCGGGCATGCATCTTCCCACGCGCGGGCGCATCGTCTATCGCGGCACCGACATCGCGGGCTGGCCCAGCCACCGCGTGTGCGATCTGGGGATCGGGCAGGTGGCCGAGGGGCGGCAGGTCTTCCCGAGCCTGACGATCGCCGAGAATCTCGACATGGGGGCGATGCTGCCGCGCGCCCGCAAGGGCCGTGCGGCCAATCTCGAACGCGTGCTCGCCCTGTTCCCGAAACTGAAGGAGCGTTCCGCGCAGGCCGCCGGCACGCTGTCGGGCGGCGAGCAGCAGATGCTCGCCATCGGCCGCTGCCTGATGGGCAACCCCGATCTCGTGATGTTCGACGAGCCGTCGCTGGGCCTTGCCCCGGCGGTCGTCGGCGAGGTGCTGCGCGCCATCCGCCGGCTGGCCGAGGACGGGCTCACCTGCGTGCTCGTCGAGCAGAACGTCGCGGTGTCGCTGAAGCTCGCGTTGCGCGCCTACGTGCTGGAAAACGGCCGCGTGGTGCTGCAGGGGACGGGGGCCGAGCTGCTGGCGGACGACCGGGTGCGGCGGGCGTATTTAGGCCTGTAGATAAAACGCCGTCATGCCTGGCCTCGTGCCGGGCATGACGGAACTATATTTTAGGCACGCTCGAATAGAGCGAGACGAACAGGAAGCGGCGTTGGGCTTCGTCGGCTTCGAAGACGTCGTCCATCCAGTTCATGATCTCGGGTGCGAAGACGCGGAAATCCTGCCACTGGCCGGTGCGGCGCATGTGCAGCCACGCGGCGTGCAGGGCCACCTGGTCGATCGTCCAGGTCGCCGAGCGTGTGGCAAGGAAATGCCGGCAATAGGCGGCGACGAGGTCGGCATAGCGCCTTCCGGCTTTCGTGTCGCCGAAATAGACCATCGTGGCGAGCAGCTTGTTGGCGAAGTCGTAGCGGATCTTGACGTTGGCCCCGGCATCGCACGCGGCAAGCTCGTCGAGCCACGGCCGCGGGTCGCGTGTGGGGGCAAGGTCGATGTCGCAGACCAGTACGGGCCGGCGGTAATGCTGGATCAGCCGCGGCAAATTGAGGAAGCGCGCGCACGAATAATAGGTCTTGGCCGCATAGAGCGGATCGAGGCCGGGGGCGGCGAAGCGGGCGAGATCGACCGTCTCGCGCGTGACGGCAAGGTCGAGATGGCCTTGCGTGAGCTCGACCGCGCGCGCGACCTTCGCCTCGCTCTCGGGCGTGGGATTGACGACATGCAGATGCAACGCGATCCCCGGTGCGCGCGCGGCAAGGTTGCCCGCGAGCAGGTCGACGAAGCGCGTCGTGTAGCCGGCATCGGCCGCGGCGAACAGGATGGGCGTGTCGCCGTGCGCGAACGCCCCGTCGAGCTCGGGGCCAAGCGAGGTGTCGAGCGAGCCGAAGAATGCGTCGTCGAGGCGGATCTGCCCGGCGATCGCGCCGAACTGCAGGTGCGGATCGATACCGGCCGGCGTGGGCAGCTTGCCCCAGGCGGCGAAGGCGGTCGCGGCACCGGCGATGTCGTCGCGTTCGGCAAGTGCGGTCGCAAGGCCGTAGAGGGCGCCGGAATCGCGCGGGTTGAGGACGGCGGCCCGGCGGAAGCAGTCGGCGGCCTCGTCGTCGCGCTCGAGATCGAGGAGGGCGTTGCCCAGCCGGCGCTCGCAGTCCGCGTCGCGCGGATTGAGGGCGAGGGACGCGCGATAGGAATGGACCGCACCAGCCGCATCGCCCAGTCCGTGGCGCGCGCGCCCGAGCAGCGAATGGGCGGGCCCGAGGGCCGGCAGGAGCGTCACGGCCCGTTCGAGCGCCTCGCGCGCGGCGGCAAAGGCGCGCTTCTTGAGGTGCGCCTCGCCTTCGCGCAGCAGGCGGGAAGCGTCCATGTTCAGGCCTTCGCCGCCTCGAGGATGGCGTGCAGCAGCACGTCGCAGCCGGCCGCAAGGTCGGCGGGCTTGGCATCCTCGATCTCGTTGTGGCTGATCCCGTCGGTGCAGGGCACGAAGATCATCGCGGTGGGGGCCACGCGCGCCATGTAGACCGCGTCGTGACCCGCACCCGAGACGATCTCCATCGCCGAATGGCCGTGCAGTGCCGCACCCTGCCGCACCGCGTCGACCAGCCGCGGGTCGAACGGCGTGGGCGGGAAATACCAGAAATCCTTGATCTCGAGTTCCACGCCCGCCTGTGCGGCGATCGCGGCGAAGCGTTCCTTCATCGCCTTGTCCATGCCCGCGAGACGCGCGTCGTCGGGATGGCGGAAATCGATCGTGAAGAAGACATGGCCCGGGATCGTGTTGCGGCTGTTGGGGGAAGACTGGATGAAGCCCACCGTGGCGCAGGCCGAGGGCTGGAACTCGTGGCCGATGCGGTTGACCGCATCGATCATGCGGGCGGCCGCCACGAGCGCGTCCTTGCGCCGCGCCATCGGCGTGGGGCCGGCATGCGCTTCCTGGCCGGTGACGTTCACCTCGTACCAGCGCTGGCCTTGGGCACCCGTGACGATGCCGATTGTCTTGCCTTCGGCCTCCAGGATCGGGCCTTGCTCGATATGCGCCTCGAAATAGGCGGCCGCGGGCCGTCCGCCGACGGGGGCGGGGCCGCGATAGCCGATCTTGACCAGCGCCTCGCCGAACGTGACGCCGTCGATGTCCTTCTTGGCGTCGATCTCGGCAAGCGCGAAGACGCCGGCATAGGCACCCGAGCCCATCATCGCAGGCGAGAAGCGCGAGCCTTCCTCGTTCGTCCACACCGCGACCTCGACCGCGCGGTCGGTCTCGATCTTCGCGTCGGCGAGCGTGCGCAGCACCTCGATCCCGGCCAGCACGCCGTAGACGCCGTCGAAGCGCCCGCCGGTGGGTTGGGTGTCGAGATGGCTGCCGGTCATCACGGCGGGAAGGGCGGGGTCGCGCCCCTCGCGGCGGGCGA
This sequence comes from uncultured Azospirillum sp., assembly GCA_964416335.1. Classification (GTDB taxonomy): domain Bacteria; phylum Pseudomonadota; class Alphaproteobacteria; order CACIAM-22H2; family CACIAM-22H2; genus Tagaea. Next base: position 158,332 of record CAYQDN010000002.1, on the reverse strand, counting down.
ACATGTTGCCCGCCCGGTCGACCGTAAGCGTGCAGCCCAGCGCCTTCGCCCATTTTGCGAACAGGTCGCGGCCCTGCCGGTCGAGATCGGTCAGCGCCAGCCGGCACACCCCGCCCTTGGGCGTGGCGCCGATTTGCGCCATTTCGGCCAGGCTGTCCCACAGACGGTCGCCGTCGACGCGCAGATTCCGCATATCTGATCCCTCTCTACTAAATCCTTTTAGCCGAACGATTGACGCGGCGGGAGGCCCATCGCATTCTGCGTGCCACAAAAACTGGGGGGATTCGTCCATGCGTCGCAAAAAGCCGGAAGAACTTCGTAGCCATCGCTGGTACGGCGCGCAGGACATGCGCTCGTTCGGTCACCGTTCGCGGACCAAGCAGATGGGCTTCTCGGCCGAGGACTATGCCGGCAAGCCGGTCATCGCGATCATCAACACCTTCAGCGACATCAACCCCTGCCACCACCATTTCAAGTCCCGCGTCGACGACGTCAAGCGCGGCGTCTTCCAGGCGGGCGGGTTCCCGCTGGAAATGCCCGCCATGTCGCTGGGCGAGCCCTTCATGAAGCCCACGACGATGATCTACCGCAACCTCCTGTCGATCGACGTCGAGGAGCTGCTGCGCGCCAATCCGGTCGACGGCGTGGTGCTGATGGGCGGGTGCGACAAGACGGTGCCCGCGATGCTGATGGGTGCCGCGTCGATGAACCTGCCCGCGATCTTCATGCCGGCGGGCCCGATGCTGCGCGGCAACTGGCACGGCAAGACGCTGGGCTCGGGCTCGGACGTGTGGAAGTACTGGGCCGAGAAGCGCGCGGGCAACATCGACGACAAGGCATGGGTCGAGATCGAGGACGGCATCGCGCGTTCCTTCGGCACTTGCATGACGATGGGCACGGCCTCGACCATGGCCTCGGCCGCCGAAGCGCTGGGCATGACGCTGCCCGGGGCAAGCTCGATCCCGGCCGCCGACTCGGCTCACCCGCGCATGGCCGCTTCCTGCGGACGGCGCATCGTCGACATGGTGTGGGAAGACCTGAAGCCGTCCGACATCATGACGGACAAGGCGTTCGAGAATTCGGTCATGGCGGCGATGTCGCTCGCCGGCTCGACCAACTCGATCATCCACCTGATCGCGATGGCCGGGCGCATCGGCGCCAAGCTCGACCTCGACAAGTTCGACAGGCTTTCCAGGCGCGTGCCGGTGCTGGGCAACATCCGGCCGAGCGGCAAATACCTGATGGAAGACTTCTACTATGCCGGCGGCCTGCCGGGCCTGCTCGCGCGCTTGACCGACGTGCTCAACGCCGACTGCATGACGGCGAACGGCAAGACGCTGGGCGAGAACATCAAGGGGGCGGGCGTCTACAACGACGACGTCATCCGCACGCGCGAGAATCCGGTCTATCCGGAAGGCGGTGTCGCCGTCCTTCGCGGCAACCTGTGCCCCGACGGTGCGGTGATCAAGCCGACGGCGGCCGAGCCGCATCTGCTCAAGCATCGCGGGCCGGCGATCGTGTTCCAGGACTACAACGACATGGCCGCACGCATCGACGACCCCAAGCTGGGGGCGACCAAGGATTCGGTGCTGATCCTGCGCAGTGCCGGCCCGCTGGGGGCCCCCGGCATGCCGGAATGGGGCCAGCTGCCGATCCCCAAGAAGCTGCTCGAGCAGGGCGTGCGCGACATGGTGCGCATCTCCGACGCGCGCATGAGCGGCACGTCCTACGGGGCGTGCGTGCTGCATGTGGCGCCCGAATCCGCCCTCGGCGGGCCGCTGGCCCTCGTGCGCGACGGCGACATCGTCGCCCTCGACGTGGCCGGGCGCACGCTGTCGGTCGAGATTTCCGACGCCGAGATGGCCAAGCGCAAGGCGGCGTGGGCCGCCCCCAAGCCGCACTACGAACGCGGCTTCGGGCTCCTGCATCTCCAGCACGTCACGCAGGCGAACGAAGGCTGCGACTTCGACTTCCTGCGCGGCACGGTACCGATTCCCGACCCCGAGATTCATTGACGCAACCCGGGCGCCTCATGCTCTAATCCCCGCCATTGCCCCTTCAAGAGGGCGTTGGCGAGGGAGAGAGCGCATGATCCGTCGGTTGATTCCGATCGCATTCGCGACGGCGTTTGTTCTGGCCGCCGGGCCGGCATCCGCACAAGGCAACACCTACCGTCTGATGACGGGCCCGCAGGGCGGCGTGTGGGTGCCGCTGGGCGGGGCGCTCAAGAATCTGTGGGAGAAGGCCATTCCGGGCCTCTCCGTGCAGACGCTGCCGGGGGCGGGCATCGCCAACGTGCGCGGCATCGACGAGGACAAGGCGGAAGTCGGCTTCGGCAACTCGATCTCCACGGTCGACGGCGTCAACGGGGCCGAGCCCTTCCCGCGCAAGACGACGAACGTGTGCCAGTTCGCCTCGCTCTATCCGCAGTATTTCCAGATCGTCGTGAACGAGGATTCGGGCATCACGAGCCTCAAGGACCTGCGCGGCAAGTCGATCGCCGTGCAGACGCGCGGCAACACGGCCGAGGTCATCACCCAGCACATCCTCAGGGTGGCCGGCATGACCTATGCCGACGTGAAGGCGAACTTCCTGCCCTCGTACAACGACGCGGTCTCGCTGCTGAAGGACGGCCACGCGCAGGCCTTCACGCTGGGCACCACGATCCCGGCTTCGTCGGTCATGGATCTCGCGACCTCGCGCCCGATCCGCGTGCTCGACCTCAAGGACGCGGTCGAGCCGATGAAGAAGATCAATTCGGGCTATGTCGCGGTCACGCTGCCGGCCAACACCTATCCCAACCAGCCGACGGCCGTGACCAAGATCGGCTATGCCGCGCACCTGATCGTGTCGTGCAAGCTGCCCGAGGACCGCGTCTACACGATGCTGAAGTCGGTCCATCTGGCGATGAAGGATCTCGGTGCCGTCAACAAGGTCATGGAAAGCGTGACGCCCAAGGAAATGGCCGAGGATATCGGCGTGCCGTTCCATCCGGGGGCCGCGCGTTACTACCGCGAAGTCGGCATCAAGATGTGAACAAGGCGGCGGGCGGCGCAAGACCGCCCGCCTTCGTATCGGGGGGAGTCCGGGGATGGCGGAGACGGGTTACGGGCGCATGGTCGCGTATCTGATCGGTGCGGTCGGGGCGGCGATGTCGCTCTGGCACATGTGGGTGATCGCCTTCGCCCCGCCCGAAGCGCTGTTCTTCCGCGGCGGGCACCTGATGTTCGCCATGGTGCTCGTCTACCTGATCTATCCCGCGACGGCTTCGGGCAAGTCGCAGGATCCGCGCCTCGTCGACTGGCTGTGCCTGGCCGGCTCGGTCGCGTTCATCGGATATCTGTGGGTCAACTACGACTACCTCATCAACCGCATCCAGTATATCGACGACCCCACGCCGCTCGACATCGCCATGGCGCTGCTCGCGATCGGGCTCGTCTTCGACGCCACGCGCCGCTGCATCGGCTGGGCGCTGCCGATCACCTCGATGGTGTTCGTCGCCTACTGCCTGCTGGGGACCAACATCTCGGTCAGTTCGCTGCTCGACCAGACGTATCTCACGACCGAGGGCATCTTCGGCTCGACGCTCGGCGTATCCGCCTCGTTCGTGCTGATCTTCGTGCTGTTCGGCTCGTTCATGGAGCGCACGGGGACGGGCCAGCTCTTCATGGATTTCGCCCTGGCACTGACCGGCACGCAGGCCGGCGGGCCCGGCAAGGTGTCGGTCATCAGCTCGTCGCTGTTCGGCACGATCTCGGGCTCGGCCGTCGCCAACGTGATGGTCGACGGGCCGATCACGATCCCGCTGATGAAGCGCACCGGCTTCAAGCCGCATTTCGCCGCCGCGGTCGAGGCGGTCGCCTCGACCGGCGGGCAGATCATGCCGCCGATCATGGGGGCCGCGGCCTTCGTGATGGCCGAATATCTGCAGACGACCTATTTCCAGGTCACGCTGTGGGCGCTGATCCCGTCGCTTCTCTATTACCTCGCCTGCTTCGGGGCCGTGCATTTCCAGGCCAAGCGCGACGGGCTGCTCGGCGTGCCCAAGGAGGAATGCCCGAAGCTGGGGCAGGTCCTGCGCGCGCGCGGCCATCTCTTCATCCCGGTCTTCATCGTCCTGTTCGGCATGATCGCGGGCTATTCGGCCCCGCTCGCCGCCCTTGCCGGCACGCTCGCCTGCTTCCCCGTGGCGATGCTGCGCAAGAACACGCGCGAGGGGATCACCTGGTGGCATGTGGTCGACGCGCTCATCGACGGGGCGAAGAACGCGTTGTCGGTCGCCATGGCGTGCGCGTGCGCGGGCATCGTGATCGGCGTGATCGCGCTCACGGGCATCGGCATCCAGTTCACGCAATGGGTGCTGGTGCTGGCGCAGAACTCGCTGCTGCTCGCCCTGCTGGTGACGGCACTTGCCGGCATCGTGCTGGGCATGGGCATGCCGACCACGCCGGCCTACATCATCATGGTCTCGCTGCTGGTGCCAGCGATCATGAAGCTGGGCGTCATCCAGCCGGCCGCCCACATGTTCGCGTTCTATTTCGCGATCCTGTCGGCGATCACGCCGCCGGTGGCGCTGGCGGTGTTCGCGGCGGCGAGCCTTGCCAAGTCCGACCTGTGGGCATCGGGCTGGGCGGCGATGAAGGTCGGGGCCGCCGGCTTCATCGTGCCGTTCATGTTCGTCTACGACCCGTCCTTGCTGCTGATCGGCGAATGGCCCGAAATCGCGAAGGCGTGCATCACCTCGTCGATCGGCATCGTCCTGCTGGCCGCCGGCCTGCACGGCTATTTCGTGCGGCGCGCGACGATGTTCGAGCGCGGCCTGCTGATCGCCGCGGCATTCTGCCTGGTCTACCCCGATCCGCTGGGCGACCTGATCGGGCTCGGGATCGGTGCCGTCGTCTACGCGATCCAGAAATTCAGGCCGGCCCCGCAGCCGGCGTGAACTAGAAGTCGGTCTTGGCGCCGGGCAAGGCGGCAAGACCGGCCTTGGCCACTTCGAGATCCTGGTCGCCAGTACCCGAGCCCACGCCGATGCCGCCGATCGTGTGGCCGTCGACGACGATGGGGGTACCGCCCTTCACGTTGAGGAGCTTGCCCTGCGTTGCGATGGCAAGGCGGATGTCGAGCCCTTCGGCCATGCCGCCGGTGGCAGCGCGGCTGGACGCCGCCGTCATCGCCTTGCGCGTGGCGGAATCGACCGACAGGATCTTGGCCCCGTCCATGCGCGCGAAGGCGAGCAGGTTCGCCCCGTCGTCGACGATGGCGATGCATTGCGGCACGCCCATCGCCTTGGCCTTGGCGACCGAAGCGGCAAGCATCTTCTGGGCACCTTCGTAGGTGAGCTTCAGCGAGGGCAGCGTATCGGGCATCTGGGTTCCGTCTTCTGTCGAGGGGAGGGGCCGGGAGAATGCCAAGAAAAAGGGCCGAAGCGCCAGAAGGCGTCGGCCCTAAGTTGGGGAGAAACCTGTCCACCAAAGCCGGGAGCGGGAAAAGCCCGCCGCGGCCCTTGCGACATGGCTTCTACTAAGCAGCTTTCGTGCCAGCCGGCGGGGGAAGGCGGGCAACGGCAAGGGTCGCCGCGACGGCGGCCGCCAGCGCCTCGTTCAACGCGGCTTGCGTGGCGCCCGAGCGTGCCAGTACGGCTAGACCGCCGGTCGCGATCCCCATCAACGCCGCGGTCCGCGTTGCAGCGGCGGCCGGGACGAAGCGGGCCAAGCTGGCGGTCAGCATCTTCCGCCCGTCGCCGAGCAGTTCGCTGGCAAGTGCACGCCAGCGCGGGTCCGATTCGCTTGCTTCGCCAAGGACGCTGGCGACGAGGCAGCCGCGCGCCGCATTGCGCCCGCCGACGAGATGATGCAGGGCCGCAAAATATCCCGTGACGGCCGCATCGAGGTCCGTCGCGGTTTCCAGCGGGGCCGCCAGCTGCGCCAGGTTCTTCGTCTGGTAGCGGCGCACGGCCTGCTCGAACAGGGCCGCCTTGTCGCCGAAGGCCGAATAGAGGCTCGGCCGGTTGATGCCCATCGCCGCGGTCAGCGTTTCGAGCGACGCACCCTCGTAGCCGTGCTTCCAGAATGTGCAGACGGCCGCGTCGAGCGCTTTTTCGGGGTCGAAACCGCGGGGACGACCGGCAGGCATTATTTTGTACCTTTCAGTAAGAAATTGCTTGACCGGGTCGGGGCGCGGGCATATCTATACCGAACGATACATAATTCACGTTGCCCGCTCAAGGAGAAAATCATGAACCGTCTTGCAGGCCTTTCCGCCCTCGTCACCGGCGGCACCACCGGCATCGGTCTCGAAACCGCGCGCCATTTCCTCGCCGAGGGTGCGCGCGTCGCGATCACCGGCCAGAACCCCGAGCGCCTCGAGGCCGCCCGCAAGACGCTGGGCGCCAACGTGGTCGCGATCCGCGCCAACGCCGCCGACGCCGGCGCGCAGAAGGCGCTCGCCGCCGAGATCGCCGCCAAGTTCGGCAAGCTCGACATCCTGTTCGCCAATGCCGGCATTGCCGAGTTCGCCCCGATCGAAGCGGTCGACGAGGCGCATTTCGACCGGCAGTTCGCCACGAACGTGAAGGGCCCCTATTTCCTGATCAAGGCGCTGCTGCCGCACTTTGCCGCGGAGGCTTCCGTGATCCTCAACGCGTCGGTCGTCGCGCATCGCGGCATGCCGAACACGGCGGTCTACAGCGCCACGAAATCGGCGGTCCTCGGCCTTGCGCGTTCGCTCGGGGCGGAACTCGCTCCGCGCGGCATCCGCATCAACACGATCAGCCCCGGCCCGATCGATACGCCGATCTACAGCAAGCTCGGCCTCAAGCCCGAAGAAGCGGCCGGCATGGCCGAATCGATCCGCGCGACGGTTCCGATGAAGCGCTTCGGCACGACCAGCGAGATCGCGGACGCGGCGGTGTTCCTTGCCTCGAAGGAGTCGCGCTACATGCTCGGTGCCGAACTGGTCGTCGGCGGCGGCATGGCCACGCTCTAGGCCGGCTTCATCCAGATGGCGGTGTCGTGGAAAACGGCACCGCCGGCCGGGAATCCGGGATCGGCGGAGACCAGCAGGTTGATGCCGATCCCTTCTTCGAACGCGTCGTTGGGCCAGATGCTCTCGACCACGACGGTGCCGGGCAGCAGCCCGTCGAACGCCTTGGCCGGCACCACCAGCGAGCCGCGGTCGTTGCCCAGCCGCAGCCGCGTGCCGTCCTTCGCCCCCATGGCGGCGAGATCGTCGGGATGCATCATCGCGGCCGGGCCCACCTCGCGCGCGATCGAGCCGGGCGTTTCGGTGAAGGTGGAATTGAGATAGCTGCGCGCCGGTGCCGCGACCAGGCGGAAGGGCTTCGTTTTCGTGGCGGCATCGAAACCCATCTGCGTGGGCAAGGCCGGCATTTCCTGCCACGCCTTGCCGATCTTCGACCAGTCGGCCTTGAAGTGCCAGCGTCTGTCCTCGTGCGCGAAGCCGTCGAGGAAGCGCGACGTCTCGGGCGATTTCGAGCGGTCGTACCAGCGCCCGGCATGGACCTCGTCGGCCGACGGATAGCCCGACGCCTTCAGCGTCCAGTCGATGATTTCCCACTCGCTCATCCCGAAGCCGGGATGTTCCGCACCCAGGCGGCGCGCAAGCTCGCGGTGGACCTGGTGGTTCGAGCGGCATTCGGCGTAGGGCTCGACGACCTTTTTGGTCACCTGCAGGTAGGTGTTGCCGCTGGCGTAGTAGAAATCGTCGTGCTCGAGGAACGTCGTCGCGGGCAGCACGATGTCGGCCATGCGCGCGGTATCGGTCAGGAACTGCTCGTGCACGCACACGAACAGGTCGTCGCGTCTGAATCCGTCGCGCACCTTGGCAAGCTCGGGCGCCACGTTCATCGGGTTGGTGTTCTGGATGAACAGCGCCTTGACCGGCGGGCCGTCGCCCAGATCGCGCCGGTCGCCGGTCAGGATCGGGCCGATGCGGCTCTGGTCGAGCCGGCGCACGCGCGCGTCGAGCCTGTCGAGCCCCTCGATCATCGTCTTGTCGAGCTGGTAGATCGCCGACTGCGCGTAGAGCGCCCCGCCGCCTTCGTGCGCCCACGAGCCGGTGATCGCGGCAAGCGAAGACGCCGCATGCATGGACGACGCCCCGTTGCGGTGGCGCGCGAAACCGTAGCCCAGCCGCAGGAAGCTGCGTTTGGTCGCCCCGTAGAGCCGCGCGAAATCGCGGATCGTCGCGGCCGGCACGCCGCAGATCCCTTCGGCCCATTCGGGCGTCCTGCCGGCGACATGGGCTTCGAGTTCTTCGGCACCGAGTGCATACTTCGCCATATAGGCGCGGTCGGCGAAGCCTTCGGCGAACAGCACGTGCATGACGCCCAGCGCCAAGGCCGCGTCCGTGCCCGGCTTCAGCATCAGGTGGAGATCGGCCTGCTCGGCGGTCGGCGTGCGGTAGGGATCGACGACGACGAGCTTCGCACCCCGGTTCTTCCGGGCGCGCGCGATATGCGTCATCACGTTGACCTGCGTGGAGACCGGATTGCCGCCCCACACGACGATGAGGTCGCTCTGCGCCATCTCGCGCGCGTCGGCCCCGCGCTTGGCACCGGCCCCCGCCGCCCAGCCCGCGTCGGCGAGCGTGACGCAGATCGTCGAGAACTGGCGCGAATAGCCCATCGTGTTGCGCAGCCGTTCGATCCCGTCGCGCTGCACGAGGCCCATCGTGCCGGCGTAGAAATAGGGCCACACCGCCTCGGCTCCGTCGCGCGCGGCGATTTCCTTCAGCCGGTGGGCGACCTCGTCGAGCGCTTCGTCCCACGAGACGGGTGCAAAGCCGTCGCGCCCGCATCCCTTGGGCCCGATCCGGCGCAGCGGCTGCGACAGGCGGGCCGGATGGTGCTGGCGCTCGGCGTAGCGGGCGACCTTCGCGCAGATCACGCCGGCCGTGTAGTCGTTGTCCCGCGCCCCCCGGACCTTGCCGATCCGGCCGGAATCGAGGCGTTCGACCTCGAGCGCGCAGGTGCTCGGGCAGTCGTGCGGGCAGGCGGAGGCCCGCCAGTCGGTCAAAACGGTGCTTGAATCGGGCATGGCCGGACGGTACGGGAAGCTGCGGGGGCGAGGCAAGTCCCCGTCTGATACTCATAATGTGTGCCGACAACTTCGAGGTTCGTCCCCAAATGTCCGATTCCTGGATCGTCCGTCTCTCCGCCCGCGACATCGCCGCCCGCGTGAAATCCCGCGAGCTTTCCGCCACGCAGGTGCTCGAAGCGCATCTGGCGCGCATCGCGTCGGAGAACCCGGCGGTCAACGCGATCTGCACGCTGGCCGAGGCGAAGGCGCGCGGCTGGGCCGACGAGGTCGATGCGAAGGTCGCCGCGGGCGAAGACCCGGGCCTGCTCGCCGGCGTGCCCGTCGGCATCAAGGACGTGCATGCGACGGCCGGGATCCTCACGACCTACGGCTCGACGACGATGACCGAGAACGTGCCGACCGAGGATGCCGCCGTCGTCGCGCGCATCAAGGCGGCCGGCGGCGTGGTCATCGGCAAGACCAACACGCCCGAGTTCGCGGCCGGTGCCAACACCTACAACGACGTGTTCGGGCCCACGCGCAATCCGTGGGACCTGCGCATGTCGGCGTCGGGTTCGACCGGCGGCGGGGCGGCGGCACTCGCCTCGCGCATGATCGCACTCGCCGACGGTTCGGATCTCGGCGGCAGCCTGCGCACGCCCGCCGCGTTCTGCGGCGTGGTCGGCCTGCGCCCCACGCCGGGGCTCGTCCCCATCCATTCGCCCAACAAGCCGTTCGACGCGCTCGCGGTCGCCGGGCCCATGGCGCGCGACGTCGAGGATTGCGCGCTGTTCTTGCAGGCCATCGCGGGCCCGAGCCCGCGCGATCCGCGCGGCTTCCCGGTCGCCGGGCGCGATTTCGTCGCGGCGGCCAACGCACCCGTCGAGGGCATGCGCATCGCCTATGTTTCCGACATCGCGAAGATCGGCGTGGAGAAGGAGATCGACGCGATCTGCCGGGCGGCCACCTACCAGCTCGGGACTTGGGGCGCGCATGTCGAGACGGTCGAGTTCGACCTGTCGTTCGCGCGCGAGGCGTTCCTGCAGCTGCGCGGCCAGTGGATGGTGCAGTCGCATCTCGAGCGGCTGCATCTGGTCGACCGGTTCAACCCCAATCTCTCGGGCAACATCCGCAAGGGGCTCGCCCAGGGGCCGATCGACATCGCCAAGGGCGAGATTTCGCGCGCCGCCCTCGTGCAGCGCTGGGCCGACATCTTCGAGCACTACGACGCGGTGTGCTGCCCGTGTGCACCCGTCTCGCCCTTTCCGGTCGAGCAGAACTATCCCTCGACGATCGACGGCAAGAAGATGTCGAGCTACATCGACTGGGTCGCACCCACGTTCCTGGTGACGATGGCCGCCTTGCCGGCGATCTCGGTGCCGTGCGGCTTGACTGAAGCCAAGCTCCCCGTCGGCCTGCAGATCGTCGCCCCGCGCCACCGCGAGGAAATCACGCTGGCACTTGCCCGCGGGGTCGAGCGCATGCGCCCGATCGGTATTGCCCCTTCACACGGGGCTGCGGCTTAAGACCCAGCGCGCGTAGAGAACCTGGAAGGCGAAGGGTACCAGGATCGCGAAGGCGGCACTCGAATCGAGCCACAGCGCCGTACTTCCCTGGAGGGCCGCCATGGCGGCGAGGAACGCCGCGACCCTGCCGTGCGAGAAACCCGCCTGGTTGAGCCGCTGGTAGAGATGCGTGCGGTGGGCGGCGAACACGTTCTCGCCGGCGGCAAGCCGCCGCACGGCGGTGAAGATCGTGTCGAACAGGAAATGCATCAGCACGATGGGTACCAGCCAGACGAGCTTGCCGTCGGAAGTCGCCCCGGCCGCGAACACGCCCAGACCGGCGAACGCGAATCCCAGGAACTGCGAGCCGACGTCGCCCATGAAGATGCGCGCGGGCGGCAGGTTGAGGGCAAGGAAGCCCGCGCACGAAGCCGCGACGACGAAGGCGAGGGCGGCCAGCAGATCCGCACCCGCCAGCATCAGCGCCAATCCGGCGAAGATCGCGGCGACCATGCCGGTGGCGCCGGCGAGCGCGTCGAGCCCGTCCATGAAGTTGTAGGCGTTGGTCAGGCCCACGAACCACAGGAACGTGACCGCCGGGCCGAAGGCGCCGAGCTCGATCGGCCCGTAGCCGGGAATGTAGAGCCGTTCGATGATCGCCCCGCCGCCGATCGCGACGAACGCGGCCAGGAACTGCGCGCCGAACTTGATCGCGGCCCCCTGCGGGCGCGCGTCGTCGGCGAGCCCTGCGGCCGCCGCGATCGTCGCCCCGAGGGCGACGGGGGCCGCGACCGGCATGCCGGCCGCGACGAGCCAGCCGCCGGCAAGCGTGCCGAGCACAAGGCCCACGCCGCCGCCGCGCGGCGTGGGCGTCCTGTGCGACGAGCGTTCGTTGGGCAGGTCGACCAGCACGCGCGTGCGCGCCATCGCCAGCGCACCGGCAAAACCGAAGGCGATGGCCAGCAGCATGGCCGGCAAAAGCGGGATCGAACCCATGCCCCTTGCTAGCCTGCCGGGGCCGCCGGTTTCAACCCGCTCGCCGTGCCGCTTGCGCAGGCGCGCGCCGATTGCCTAATCTTTGGGCGTACCGGCCGGAACTTGCGGAAACGTCAAGGGTTTAGGCGGCCGCCGGGGCTGGAATGCCGGTTGCATCGTCGGTCGCAGGGCTACAAAGGCGAGAGAACGATGAACAAGGACAAGATGATCGTCTACGGCACCCCGGTCGCGACCGTGGTCGGCCTGTTCCTGTTCTGGGAGATGGCCTGCGCGGGCTTCAACATCCCGGTCTTCATCCTGCCGCGTCCGAGCGTGATCTTCGACACGCTGCTCGTGCGCTGGGGACCGATCTGGCACAACGCGCTGTTCACGCTGACGACCACGCTGGTGGGGTTCGCGCTCGCCATCGTCGTCGGGCTGTTCACGGGCCTTGCCATCGGCGCTTCGCGCGTCGTCTATGCGGGCGTCTATCCGGTGCTGATCGGCTTCAATTCGGTGCCGAAGGTCGCGGTCGTTCCGGTCCTCGTGATCTGGTTCGGCATCGGGGCCGTTCCCGCCATCCTCACCGCCTTCATGATCGCCTTCCTGCCCATCGCGGTTAACGTGGCGACCGGCCTTGCGACGATCGAGCCCGAGATGCGCGACGTGCTGCGCTCGCTGGGCGCGCGCAAGACGCAGATCCTGTGGAAGGTCGGCATCCCGCGCTCGCTGCCCTATTTCTTCGCCTCGCTGAAGGTGGCGATCACGCTCGCCTTCGTGGGCTCGGTCGTGGCCGAGACGGTCGCGTCGAACGAGGGGATCGGCTATCTGATGATCGCCGCCTCCTCGCGCTTCGACGTGCCGCTGGTGTTCGCGGGCCTTCTCGTCATCGCGCTGATGGGCGTCATCATGTACGGCATCACGGTCGCGATGGAGCAGCATTTCACGGGCTGGGCGACGCGTGGGCAGGAAGGTTCCACGTAAGGCTTGTGCGACGGGCGGGATTCGTCGTAACGCCACCTTTCCGTTTCCTTCGAAAGGTGGCTCCGCCATGTCGATCAAGTACATCAATCCCGGCCCGCGCATGAGCGCTGGCACCGTCCACGGCTCGACCGTCTATCTCGCGGGCCAGGTCGCCGACGATCCGGTGCCGGACGCCAAGAAGCAGACCGCCCAGATCCTCGCGAAGATCGACGACCTGCTGAAGAAGGCGGGCACCGACAAGACGAAGATCCTGTCGGCCAACATCTGGCTCTCGGACATCCGCTATTTCCCCGACATGAATTCGGTGTGGGACGCCTGGGTTCCCGCGGGTCACACGCCCGCGCGCGCCACGGTCGAAGCCAAGCTCGCCGGCCCGCAATACTGGGTCGAGATCATGGTCGTCGCCGCGATCTGAGACCGCCGCTCGAGCAGCTGTGCGGCGATCGCGATGGCGATCGCGTGCGGGTGCTTGTCGCGGAAACTGCCGATGCCGACCGGGCAGACCAGCGCCCCGGTCGGCACCTTCTTTGCCGCAAGGCGTGCTTCGAAGCGCGCGCGCTTGCTGGCCGATCCGATCAGCCCGACATAGGCAAGGTCGCCCCGCCGCAGCAGCCGCTCGACGAGCAGCAGGTCGAGATCGTGGCTGTGCGTCATCACCAGCACCATCGCCCCCGGCGGTACATCGCGCACCGCGTCCTCCGGGCACGGCTCGACGATCTTGGCCGCGTTGGCGGGCAGGGCAGGCGGGAACTCGGCCTCGCGCGCATCGACCAGCGAAACCTTCGCCGGCAGGCCGGCGAGGTGATGGACGAGCGCCCGCCCGACATGGCCGGCGCCGAAGATCCACACGTTCCATGCGACCGCCGCGAACGGTTCGATCAGCAGCGACACGGCCCCGCCGCAGCACTGGCCGAGGGCCGGGCCCAGCGCGAAGCGTTCGAGCTTCGGGGCCGTTTCGCCCTTCGCCAGCATCGCGCGCGCGATCTCGATGGCCTTGAGTTCCAGATGTCCGCCGCCGACCGAACCGGTCCGGCTCGCGGCGCCGACGACCATCTTGGTGCCGCCGTCGCGCGGGCTCGAGCCTTCCGCCGCGACGATGGTGACGAGTGCACACGGCTCGCCGGCATCGCGGTGGCGCTGCAGGGCGGCCAGCCAGTCGTCGGACGGAACGGGCGGATGCTCGGTCATTTCGCCGCCTCGATCGCCATCAGCACGCGCTCGGGCGTCGCGGGCGCGTCCAGATGCGCTTTGGGGGCGGCGGCACAGGCCGCGTCCTGCAACGCGAGGAAGACGGCAGTCGCCAGCATCAGCGGCGGCTCGCCGACGGCCTTCGACCGGTGGATCGATTCCTCGCGGTTGCGCCCGCCCTCCCACAGGCGCGTGCGGAAGTCGCGCGGCAGGTCGCGCGCGATCGGGATCTTGTAGGTGGAAGGGGCGTGCGTGCGCAGCCGCCCGCCGGCGTCGAACCAGATCTCTTCGGTGGTCAGCCAGCCCATGCCCTGGATGAAGGCGCCTTCGACCTGGCCGATGTCGATGGCCGGGTTCAGCGACTTGCCGGCATCGTGCAGCAGCTCGGCGCGGTCGATCGCGTATTCGCCCGTCAGCGTGTCGATCGTCGCTTCGACATAGGCCGCCCCGTAGGCGAAGTAGTAATAGGGCCGGCCCTTGGCGGTCGCGCGGTCGAAATGGATCTTCGGCGTGCGGTAGAAGCCGGTCGCCGAAAGCTGGATGCGCCCGTTATAGGCAAGCTGCACGGCCTCGCGGAATGTCAGGCGCTTGCCGGCGACGAGCACGTGCCCCATCTCGAAGCGCACGCCGCTTTCGCTCACCCCGAGGTGGCCGGCGAGGAAATTCGCGATGCGCGCCTTGATCGCGCGGGCCGCCGCCTGTGCTGCCTTGCCGTTGAGGTCGGAGCCCGCCGAGGCGGCCGTCGCCGAGGTGTTGGGCACCTTCGACGTGTTGGTCGCCGCGATGCGCACGCTTTCGAGCGGGACGGCGAATTCGTCGGCGACGATCTGGCTGACCTTGGTATGCAGGCCCTGGCCCATCTCGGTGCCGGCGTGGTTGAGGGCGATCGATCCGTCGGTATAGACGTGGACCAGCGCCCCGGCCTGGTTGAACTGCAGGGCCGTGAACGACACGCCGAACATCACGGGGCTAAGCGCCATGCCCTTCTTCAGGATCGGACTTGCCGCATTGAACGCGTCGATCTCCTTGCGCCGGGCCGCATAGCCGACGTCGCCGGAAAGCTCGGCGACGATCCGGTCGGCCACGAAATCGTCGGCGCGCTGGCCATAATGCGTGGAATCGCGGGGTGCGGGCCCGAAGAAATTGAGCCGGCGCACGTCGAGCGGGTCGCGCCCGACCGCGCGCGCCACCCGGTCGATCACGTGTTCGGCCGCGAGCACGCCCTGCGGCCCGCCGAAGCCGCGGAAGGCGGTGTTGGACTGCGTGTGCGTCTTGCAGGCGTGGCCCGTGGCGCGCACGTTCGGGATGAAATAGGCGTTGGTCGTGTGGAACAGCGCCCGGTCGACGATGGAGGTCGAGAGATCCGCCACGTGCCCGGCGCGTGCCGCGAACACGATGTCGAGGGCGAGCAGGCGCCCTTCGCCGTCGAAGCCGACGTCGTAGCGCACGAGGAAATCGTGGCGCTTGCCGGTGATCATGAAATCGTCGTCGCGATCGACGCGGAACTTGACCGCGCGTCCGGCCTTGCGCGCCAGCACGGCGGCGATGCACGCGATGATCGCGGGCTGCGTTTCCTTGCCGCCGAAACCCCCGCCCATGCGGCGCATCTCGCAGGTGACGGCACTGGCGGGCAGGTCGAGTGCGCGCGCCACCATCTTCTGCACTTCGGTCGGATGCTGGGTCGACGACCAGACGGCCATCTCCTCGCCTTCCTGCGGGACGGCGAGGGCGATCTGGCCCTCGAGATAGAAATGGTCCTGGGCCCCGTTGCGGAACTCGCCCTTCAGCCGCCGGGGTGCGGCTTCGAGGGCGGCGGGCACGTCGCCGTGCTGCATCACATAGGATTTCGCGACGAAGGCCTGCTTTTCCAGCGCCTCCTCGATGGTGAGGATCGCCGGCAGATCCTCGTAGACGATCTTCGCGAGCTTCGCGGCGGCGCGTGCGGCCTGGATCGACGTCGCCGCGACGGCGACGACCGGTTGGCCGATATATTCGACGATCCCCTCGGCCAGGAACGGCTCGCCCTTGTAGATGGGCCCGACGTCGTTGCGCCCCGGCACGTCCGCCGCCGCGATCGCGGCATGCACGCCGGGGGCCGCGCGCACGGCCGAAAGATCGACCGACACGATGCGTGCGTGCGCCTTGGGGCTCAGCACGCAATAGGCATGCAAGGTACCTTCGGGCACGGGCAGATCGTCGATATAGAGCGCTTCGCCCGACACATGCTTGGCCGCACTGTCGTGCGCAAGCGGCTTGCCGACGGCCTCGAACGTCTCAGCCATACTGCACCGCCCGCGTGGCCGTGCCGCTGCCGGTACTCTCGTGCCAGAAGCGTATGAGAAGGTTGCCTGCCACCTTCATGCGATAGGCGGCCGAGGCGCGCATGTCGCCGATGGGGGCGAAGTCGCGCGCCAGTGCTGCCGCCGCCGTCTCGGCCGCGGCGAGCGTCCATTGCCTTCCGACAAGCTCGGTCTCGCAGGCCGCCGCGCGCTTCGGGATCGCGGCCATGCCGCCGAAGGCGATGCGTGCACCCGCGACGATGCCGTCGCGGATGTCGAACGCGAAGACGGCGCAGACGGCCGAGATATCGTCGTCGAGGCGCTTGGAGACCTTGTAGGCCGCAAGCTTGAGGCCCGGGGCGGGGAGCGGGATGCGGATCTTCGCGACGATCTCGCCGGCGGCGAGTGCCGTCTTGCGATAGTCGAGGAAGAAGTCGGCAGGCTTCATGCGGCGGCTGCCGGCCGGCCCCGCAAGCTCCATGTCGGCATCGAGCGCGATGAAGACCGGCGGGGAATCGCCGATGGGCGAGGCGTTGGCGATGTTGCCGCCGACCGTGCCGGCATTGCGCACCGGGGGACCTGCGAACCGCGCGAACAACTCGTCGAGGGCGGGCCATGTCGCGACCAGCGGGCCGAACGCCTCGCTCCACGTGACGGCGGCCCCCAGCTCCAGATGCGTGGCCGTCTTCGCGATCCCGCGCAGTTCCGCGACGCGCCCAAGATGCACGAGTTTGCCGAGCGCACGGTGCGCCTTGGTGACTTCGAGGCCGAGATCGGTGCCACCCGACAGGATGCGTGCGTCGGGATTTGCGGCAAGGACCGCGCGCAGTTCGTCGAGCGTGCGGGGTGCGAAGAAACGGCCGTCATAGGCAAGGCCCCTGTCGCGGGCGAGGGCCGCAAGGGCGGCCGCCGTTTCCTTCGCGCGCGCGTCGAACGCGTCGGGCCGTGCATGTTCGAACATCTTAACGGCGGCTTCGAGGATCGGCCGGTAGCCCGTGCAGCGGCACAGATTGCCGCCGAGTGCGCGGTCCAGCGTCTCGCGCGACGGCGGCAGCTTGCCGTCATGGGTGCGGTAGAGCTGGAAGAGGCTCATCACGAAGCCGGGCGTGCAGAAGCCGCACTGCGAGGCGTGCGTGTCGACCATCGCCTGCTGGACCGCGTGGGGCACGCCGTCCTTTTTCAGGTCCTCGACCGTGATCAGCTGCGTGCCGTCGAGCGTGCCGACGAACTGGATGCAGGAATTGACCGAGCGGTAGGAAAGCCCGCCCGCCCCGTCGGGCTCGGCCAGCACGACCGTGCAGGCCCCGCAATCGCCCTCGGCGCAGCCTTCCTTGGTGCCGGTGCGCCCGCAAGGCCCGCGCAGCCAGTCGAGCACGGTCGTCGTCGGATCGATCCCGTCGATCTCGACCGGCCGGTCGCCCAGTAGAAGTCGTATCCTGTCGGTCAACTCGGACGCCCCGCTGTCGGATTGCGTTATTTGTGCGAGAATCCCACCGATGACACGCCCGATGCAAGCCCCGGACCCGAAGGACGCGATCCGCGCGCACGCACTCGGCCTTGGTTTCGACGCCGTGGGCTTCGCCCCCGCCGCCGCGTCCGATCAGGCCAAGGCGGGGCTGCGCGCGTTCCTTGCGGCCGGCATGCAGGGCGACATGGGCTGGATGGCGGCCAATGCCGACCGGCGCGCCGATCCGCAAGCCTTATGGCCGGAGGCACGCAGCGTCATCGTGCTCGCCCTCAATTACGGCCCCGACCACGATCCGCGGGCGGATCTCGCAAGGTCCAATACCGGCAATCTCTCGGTCTATGCGCGCAACCGCGACTATCACGACACGATCAAGAAGCGGCTGAAGGCGCTCGGCCGCTGGATGTGCGACAGCTTCGGCGGTGACTGCAAGGTGTTCGTCGACACGGCCCCGGTGATGGAAAAGCCGCTGGCACAGACGGCCGGGCTCGGCTGGCAGGGCAAGCACACGAATCTCGTGTCGCGCGATTTCGGCTCGTGGCTGTTCCTGGGCGCGGTGTTCACCACGCTCGATCTCGCACCCGACACGGCAAGCCCCGACCATTGCGGCGAGTGCCGGGCCTGCCTCGATGCCTGCCCGACCGCGGCGTTTCCCGGGCCCTACCGCCTCGACGCGCGGCGCTGCATTTCGTACCTGACGATCGAGCACAAGGGGCATATCCCGGCCGAGTTCCGGGGCCCCATGGGCAACCGCATCTATGGCTGCGACGACTGCCTTGCGGCCTGCCCGTGGAACAAGTTCGCGCGGGCCGCACGCGAGGCCGATTTCGTGCCGCGCGCCGACCTGACGGCGCCGAAGCTGGCCGAACTCGTCCGGCTCGACGATGCCGGGTTCCGCGCAAGGTTCGCCGGCTCGCCGGTCAAGCGCATCGGGCGCGACCGCTTCGTGCGCAACGTGCTGGTGGCGGTCGGAAATGACGGCGATCCGGGCCTCGCGGGCGCGGTGCGTGCCCTTGCCGACGATGCCTCGCCGCTGGTGCGCGCGATGGCGGCCTGGGCCCTGAAGCGCCTGCTCCCGGCCGCGGAATTCGCGGCCCTTGCGCAAAGCCGTGCGCTTTGCGAAACCGACGCCGCCGTCGCGGCCGAGTGGAGCAGCGTTTGAGACTTTCCGACTTTGATTTCGACCTGCCCGAGGGGTTGATCGCACAGGCCCCGGCGAGCCCGCGCGATTCGGCAAGGCTGCTGCATGTGGGAGCCACCCTCGCCGACCGGCGGGTAAGCGAGCTGCCGGGTCTCCTGAAGCGCGGCGACCTGCTGGTCTACAACGACACGCGCGTGCTGAAGGCGCGGCTGACCGGCATGCGCGGGGCCGCGAAGATCGAGGTGACGCTGCACAAGCGGGAGACCGACGACACGTGGCGCGTTTTCGCCAAGGGAGCCAAGCGCCTCAAGCCCGGCGACCGGATCGTTTTCGCCGAGGGCTTCGCGGCCGAGGTTCTCGACAAGTCGGAAGAGGGCGACGTGGGCCTGCGCTTTTCCGCCGGCGGGGCGGCCTTGTTCGCGGCCCTGAACCGGCATGGTGCCATGCCGCTGCCGCCCTATATCAAGCGTGCGGCCCCCGATGCGGCGGACGAGGCGCACTACCAGACCGTCTGGGCCAAGCGCGACGGGGCGGTCGCGGCATCGACGGCGGGCCTGCATTTCTCGCCGGGCCTGCTGGCCGCACTCGATGCGGCGGGGGTCGAACGTGCGGCGTTGACGTTGCACGTCGGGGCGGGCACGTTCCTGCCCGTGAAAACCGAGAATGTCGCCGAACACCGCATGCACGCCGAATGGGGCGAGCTTTCGCCCGAAACGGCCGACCGCATCAACGCCGCGAAGGCCGACGGGCGGCGCATCGTCGCCGTGGGCACGACGGCCCTGCGCGTGCTCGAGACCGTCGCCGACGATGCCGGCCGCGTACACGCCTGGGCGGGCGAGACGCGGCTTTTCTGCCTGCCGGGCTTCCGCTTCCGTGCCGTCGACGTGCTGATGACGAATTTCCACCTGCCGAAATCGACGCTGTTCATGCTCGTGTGCGCCTTCGCGGGTCTCGAGCGCATGAAGGCCGCCTACGCGCACGCGATCGGGCACGGCTACCGCTTCTTCAGCTACGGCGATTCGAGCCTGATCGAGAAGGCGTCGTGAGCGGCTTCGGCTTCCAGCTCCTCGCGCGCGACGGGCGCGCGCGCCGCGGCCGCGTGACCACCGGGCGCGGTGCGATCGAGACGCCGGCCTTCATGCCGGTGGGGACGGCCGCCACCGTCAAGGCCATGCAGCCGGAATCGGTCGCCGCGACCGGGGCCGAGATCCTGCTGTGCAACACCTATCATCTGATGCTGCGCCCGGGGGCCGAGCGCGTGGCGCGGCTGGGCGGGCTCCATCCCTTCATGAACTGGTCGAAGCCGATCCTGACGGATTCGGGCGGGTACCAGGTCTTCTCGCTGTCGAAGCTGCGCAAGCTCGACGAGAACGGCGTCACGTTCCAGTCGCATCTCGACGGATCCACGCATTCGCTTTCGCCCGAGCGCTCGATCCAGATCCAGCACCTGCTCGATGCCGACATCACGATGGCGTTCGACGAATGCACGCCCTATCCGGCGACCGTCGACGAGGCGGCCGCCTCGATGCGCCTCTCCATGCGCTGGGCCGCGCGCAGCCGGGCGGCCTTCATCGACCGGCCGGGCTACGCGATCTTCGGCATCGTGCAGGGCTCGATGTATCCGCATCTGCGCGAGGAGAGCGCCAAAGCGCTCGCCGCGATGGCCTTCCACGGCTACGCGATCGGCGGGCTTGCGGTGGGCGAGCCCAAGGATGTGCGCGAAGAAACGCTCGCCGCGACCGAGCCCTTCATGCCGGCCGACAGGCCGCGCTACATGATGGGCGTGGGCAAGCCGCAGGACATCGTGGCGGCCGTGTCGCTGGGCGTGGACATGTTCGACTGCGTGCTGCCGACGCGCTCGGGCCGCACCGGGCAGGCCTTCACCTGCAGGGGAACCCTCAATATCCGCAACGCGCGTTATGCCGAGGATAGCGGGCCGCTCGATCCCGAATGCGGGTGCCCCGCCTGCCGCAAATACAGCCGGGCCTATCTGCACCACCTGATCCGGGCCGACGAGATCCTCGGGCCCATGCTGCTGACCTGGCACAATCTGACCTATTATCAGGACCTGATGCGGGCCCTGCGCGGTGCCATCGTCGAGGGCCGGCTTGCGGCCTTCCGCACCGAGTTCGCGCACCGGCAGGGCCTGTCGGCCGAAGGGGAAAGCGATGCCTAGGAACATCTATGCCGGCCTCAAGCAGCTCGGGCACGAATCGAAGATCCCGGATTCGCCCGACCGCGCGGTGCTGGAGCGCGTGCCCAACCCGCATGCCGGGACCGACTATGTCGTGCGCTTCACGGCACCGGAATTCACGTCGATCTGCCCGATCACCGGCCAGCCGGATTTCGCGCATATCGTCCTCGACTACGTGCCGCGCCGTTTCCTCGTGGAGTCGAAGGCGCTGAAGCTCTATCTGCAGAGCTTCCGCAACCATGGCGCCTTCCACGAGGCCTGCACGGTCGACATCGCCAAGAAGATCGCGAGCGTGCTGTCGCCGAAGTTCCTGCGCATCGGGGCCTACTGGTTCCCGCGCGGCGGCATGCCGATCGACGTGTTCTGGCAGACCGGCAGGCTGCCCAAGGGCGTGTGGCTGCCCGACCAGGGGGTCGCCGCCTATCGCGGCCGCGGCTAGGGCTTTGCCGGTTGCGGGACCATCGGTCCCGGCGGATTGAGATCGATCACCTCGACGGCCACGCGCAGCGTCTGGCCGTCGCGCTTCACTTCCAGCGTGGCGCGGTTGCCCACGCCCGCGCGCCCGAACGCATCGGCAAGGTCGGGCACGTTGCGCACGCGCCTGCCGTCGATCGACGCGATGACGTCGCCGCCCTTCTTGGTTTCCGGATCGACGGGCCGGAGACCCGCGCGCGCGGCCGGCGTGTTGGGGGCGATCTGCACGACGACCGCACCGTCCGCCCCCATTTTCTCGGCCTCGTCCTCGGTCGCGATGACCACGCCGATGCCGGGGCGCGGCACGCGCCCGTCGCGGATCAGCACGGGCACGATGCGGGTGACGGTATCGACCGGCACCGAGAAGCCCACGCCCGCCGACGTGCCGCTGCGCGACAGGATCGCGGTGTTGACGCCGATGAGCCGGCCGCGCGCGTCGAGCAGGGGCCCGCCGGAATTGCCGGGGTTGATCGCGGCGTCGGTCTGGATCACGCCGGCGACCTCGCGGCCCGCGACGGTGGGCAGTTTGCGGTCGAGGGCCGAGATGATGCCCTGCGACAGCGACCGGTCGAGCCCGAAGGGATTGCCGATCGCGAAGACGAGCTGGCCGACCTTGAGGTCGGCCGACGTGCCGCGCGCGACGGGCTTCAGCGGGGCGTCGGCCTTGTCGAGCCGGATGACCGCGAGGTCCACTTCCGGCGCCATGCCCACGACGCTGGCCGGCAGGCGTCGCACGCCGTCGAAGCTCACCGACAGGATGCGGCCCTCGGCAAGGCCCTCCAGCACATGCGCATTGGTGACGATGTGCCCGGCCGTGTCCCACACGAAGCCCGAGCCAGCACCGTCGCCCGCGCGCAGCCTTTCGCTGGTGCGCGCCCCGCCGACGTCGCGGCGCAACGAGACGCTGACGACCGAGGGGGCCGCGCGCTCGAACAGCCCGACGATCTCGCGTTCGAGCGCGTCAAGCTGCTGGGCCTGCACGGGTGCCGGTCCTGCGAAGGCGGCGGCAAGGGCGAGGAGGATCAGGATACGGCGCGTCATCGCCCGAAAAGATAGGGCATCGGGCCGCCGCCGGCCACTTTGACAGGGCCCGTCCGGATATGGACAGATAGGCCCAAGCCCGGTATCGTTGACCGTACGGTCAATGAAATAAATCAAGGGGAGGCGGAGATCATGACGTCATTCACGCGTCGCGCGGCGCTCGGCGCTGCGGCAGCAACAGTTCTGGCGGCAACCCTCGCGACCGGGGCCTCGGCGCAGCAGACGCCGATCCGGGTCGGTGCCGTGCTCGCCGTCACCGGCGGGGCCTCGTTCCTCGGCGATCCGGCCGCCAAGACGCTTCGCTACTATGTCGACCAGATGAACAAGTCGGGCGGGCTGCTCGGCCGCCAGCTCGAACTCAAGCTCTACGACAGTGCGGGCGACCCGCGCCAGGCCGTGACCTTCACGCGCCGCCTGATCGAGGACGACAAGGTCGACTTCATCCTGGGGGCCTCGACCACCGGCGAGACGATGGCGATGATCGAACTCGTCGAGGAAGCCAAGATCCCGCTCGTCAGCCTCGCGGGCGCCACGCCGATCGTCGAGCCGGTCAAGAGCTGGGTGTTCAAGACGCCGCATTCCGACCGCATGGCGGTCGAGAAGATGTACGACGACATGCGCCGCGACAACATGACCAAGGCCGCGATCCTCGCGGGCTCGGGCGGGTTCGACCAGTCGTGCCGCGCGGAGGCGAAGGCGCTCGCACCCAGGTTCAACATCCAGATCGTCGCCGACGAGACCTACGCCGCGACCGATACCGACATGACGCCGCAGCTGACCCGCATCCGCAACACCGCGGGCGTGCAGGCGATCATCGGCTGCGGCTTCGGGTCGCCCACGGTGATCACCGCGCGCAACTACCGCCAGCTCGGCATGCAGAGCGTGCGCTTCTACTTCAACCACGGCGTGGCCTCCCAGCAGTTCATCGACCAGAGCCAGGGTGCGGCCGAAGGCATGCGCATGCCCGTGGCGGCCCTGCTGGTGGCCGCACAGCTGCCGGCCAACGATCCGCAGAAGAAGATCACGATGGAGTACACGGCCGCCTTCAAGGCCGCGAACAACAACGAGGCCGTTTCCGGCTTCGGCGGCCATGCCTACGACGCGTTCATGCTGACGGTCGAGGCGATCAAGCGCGCGGGCTCGGTCGACAAGGCCAAGGTGCGCGCCGAGATCGAGAAGACGGCGAACTTCATCGGCGCCGACGGCATCTTCAACATGAAGCCGACCGACCACATGGGGCTCGACATCCGCTCGTTCAAGATGGTCGAGGTTCGCAACGGCACCTGGCATCTGCTCTACTAGGGGCCGACCAGTCGGGCCGCCCGCCCCGCTTGGTTCCGGGGCGGGCGGCGCCATTTCCGGGGTGCGCGTTTGGACGAGTTCCTGCAATTCCTGTTCTCCGGACTGACGCGCGGCTCGATCTACGCGCTGGTCGGGATCGGGTTCGCGATCATCTACAACGCCAGCCACGTCATCAATTTCGCGCAAGGCGAGTTCGTGATGATCGGCGGCATGGCGGCCGTCTACATCACGACGAAGCTGGGCCTGCCGCTGCTGGCGGCGATCCCCCTCGCACTCGCGATCGCCGCCCTCGTCGGCGTGGCGCTGGAAAAATTCGCGGTCGAGCCGGCGCGGGGCGCTTCGGTCGTCACGATCATCATCATCACGATCGGGGCGTCGATCTTCATCCGCGGCGCGGTCGAAGTCGCGATCGGCAAGCGCGACCATTCGCTGCCCGCCTTCTCGGGCGAGGAGCCCATCGCGATCGCCGGCGCGACGCTGCAGCCGCAGAGCCTGTGGGTGATGGGCTCGCTCGTCGCGGTCGTCGTCTTCCTCAAATGGTTTTTCGAGGCGACCCGCCTGGGCAAGGCGATGCTCGCCACGTCGCACAACCGGCTGGCGGCCCAGCTCGTCGGCATCGAGGTGCGCCACATCCTGCTGGCAAGCTTCGCGCTGTCGGCAGGGCTGGGAGCGCTTGCCGGCATCCTCACGGCCCCCATCACGCTGACGCGCTACGACATCGGCGTGATGCTGGGCCTGAAAGGCTTCTGTGCCGCGATCCTCGGCGGGCTCGGCAGCCCCTACGGCGCCATCGCGGGCGGGCTTGCACTCGGCCTCGCCGAGGCGATGACCGGCGGCTATGTCAGTTCGGGCTACCAGGACGCGGTCGCCTTCGCGATCATCCTGGCCGTGCTGTTCGTTCGCCCGCAGGGCCTGTTCGGCCGCGCCGGAACGGAGCGGGTCTAGGCCATGCCCGATTTCGTGCGGCGCCATTCCGGACTGATCGCACTGGCGCTGATCGTGCTGCTGCTGCCGCTCGTCCTGCCAAACCGTTTCTATTTCGACGTCGCGACGAAGGTGTGGCTCAACGCGATCGTGTGCGTCGGCCTCAACCTGCTGGTGGGCTATGCGGGCCAGATCAGCCTCGGTCATGCGGGCTTTTTCGCGCTGGGCGCCTACGCCACTGCGATCCTGACGCGGCGCTTCGAGCTCAACGGCTTCGTCGCGATGGCGCTGGGGGCCGCGGCGACGGGCCTGCTTGCCTTCGCCGTCGCGCGGCCGATCCTGCGCCTCAAGGGCCACTACCTCGCGATGGCCACGCTCGGCTTCGGCATCATCGTGTTCATCGTCATCAACCGCGAGATCTGGCTGACCGGCGGGCCGGACGGCACGCGCGTGCCCGCTTTGTCGCTGGGCGACTGGCGTATTGTGCGGATCGAGGACTGGTACTGGGCCGCCGGCGGCGTGCTGCTCGTCGCAGTCCTCTTCGCGCGCAACCTGATCGATTCGGGCGTGGGGCGTGCGCTGCGCGCGCTCAACGGCTCGGAAGTCGCCGCCGCGACCGCCGGCATCGACACGGCGCGCTACAAGGCGATGGTGTTCGTCGTCTCGGCCGTGTTCGCCTCGCTCGCCGGATCCCTGTTCGCGCATGTCGAGCGGTTCGTGACACCGGCCGAGGCCGGGTTCCTGCGCTCGATCGAGTTCGTGACGATGGTGGTGCTGGGCGGCATGGCGTCGACCTTCGGGGCCGTCGTGGGTGCGGCCCTGCTGACCATCCTGCCGCAGGCGGTCGCGGATTTTCAGGATTACAAGCACGTCGTCTTCGGCGCCGTGCTCATGGCGACGATGATCTTCCTGCCCAAGGGCCTCGTGCCCAGCCTTGCCGACCTGATCCGGCGGCGGACGAAATGAGCCTGCTGCGGATCGAGAACCTGTCGAAGAGCTTCGGCGGTGTCGCCGCCGTGGCGGACGTGTCGTTTGCGGTCGAGCCGGGCGCCATCCATTCGCTGATCGGCCCGAACGGGGCGGGCAAGACGACGCTCTTCAATCTCGTCACCGGCGTCTACGCGCCGACCGCGGGGCGCATCTTCCTGGGTGACCGCGACGTGACCGGCCTGCCGACGGCCGCGCGCGCCGCGATGGGCGTGCAGCGCACGTTCCAGAACCTGCAGATCTTCTTCAACATGACGGCGGTCGAGAACGTCATGGTCGGCCGCCACCTGCACGCCGATACGGGCCTCATCGCCTCGCTGCTCGGCCTGCCACGCATCGTGCGCCAGACGGCCGCCGCGCGCGCCAAGGCCGAAGAACTGCTCGACCATGTCGGCTTGGCCGAATGGCGCTACGCCGATGCCGACGCGATGCCCTACGGCGCCTTGAAACGGCTTGAGATCGCGCGGGCCTTGGCGGCCGAACCGCGCCTGCTGCTGCTCGACGAGCCGGCCGCCGGCCTCAACCCGAAGGAAACGCAGGAGATCGAGCGGCTCATCCGCCGCATTGCCGCCTCCGGCGTCACGGTCGTGCTGGTCGAGCACGACATGAAGCTGGTCATGAACGTGTCGGACCATATCCTCGTGCTCGATTACGGCCGCAAGCTTGCCGAAGGTACGGCCGCCGAGGTGCGGTGCAATCCCGACGTCATCCGCGCCTATCTGGGCGAGGCGGCGGCAGGCGATACCGGGGGGCGCGGCGTATGAAGGCCGGCCCACCCGACATGCTGCTGGAGGTTTCCGGCCTCGTCTCGCACTACGGGCGCATCGAGGCGCTGAAGGGCATCGACCTTGCCGTCGCCGAAGGCGAACTGCTCGCCCTCGTCGGCGGCAACGGGGCGGGCAAGACGACGCTGCTGCGCGCGATCTCCGGCGTGCAGCCGGTAAGCGCCGGGCGCATCCGCTTTGCCGGCGCCGACATCTCGAAGCTGCCGGCAGCCAAGCGCGTGCGGCTCGGCATCTCGCAGGTTCCCGAGGGAAGGCAGGTCTTCGGGCCGATGAGTGTCGCCGACAATCTCGTCCTCGGCGGCCACACGCGCACGAAGGCGGAGATCGCCGAGGGGATCGCGCGCGCCTACGCGATGTTCCCGATCCTTGCCCAACGGCGCAGGCAGCCCGCCGGCACCCTCTCGGGTGGCCAGCAGCAGATGCTGGCGATCGCGCGCGCCCTGATGGCGCGCCCGCGCCTGCTGCTTCTCGACGAACCGTCGATGGGCCTCGCCCCGCTGCTGGTGCAGGAGATCTTCGCGACCGTGAAGCGGCTGAAGGGCGAGGGCGTGACGATTTTCCTCGTCGAGCAGAACGCGGCGGCGGCCCTCGCCATCGCCGATCGCGGCTATGTGATCGAGACCGGCCGCATTACCATGCAGGACAGCGGCCCCGCCTTGCTCGCCGACGAGCGCGTCAAGGCCGCGTATCTGGGAATCTGAGGAGTACACGACATGGCCAAGGCTTTCGCATCGACCGCCGATCTCGAGGAGAAGAAGGAGAAGTTCGTCCGTCTCGCCGAGGGGGCCTATTGCCTGACGGCCGAGGGCGATCCGAACTCCGGCGTGGTCGTCGGCGACGATTGCTGCATGGTGATCGACGCGCGCGCGACACCGGTGATGGCCCGGGAGCTCGTGCGCCACATCCGCAAGGTGACCGACAAGCCGGTCAAGTACGTGGTGCTGACGCACTATCACGCGGTGCGCGTCCTCGGGGCGAGCGGCTACAAGGCCGAGCACGTCATCGCCTCGCGCCCGACGCTGGAGATGATCCGCGAGCGCGGAAAGCAGGACTGGAAATCCGAGGTCGGCCGTTTCCCGCGCCTGTTCCGCGCGGCGGGCACGGTGCCGGGCCTCACCTGGCCGACCATCGTGTTCGACAGGTCGATGACGCTCTTCCTCGGCAAGAAGGAAGTGCAGATCCTCCAGCCCGGCGGCGGCGGGCATACGCGCGGCGACAGCGTGGTGTGGCTGCCGAAAGAAAAGGTGCTGTTCTCCGGCGATCTGGTCGAGGAGGGGGCCACACCCTATTGCGGCGACGCGCAGCTGGCCGAATGGCCGGCCACGCTCGACGCATTGCTGGCCCTGAAGCCGCAGAAGCTGGTCCCCGGCCGCGGCGAGGCGATGCTGACCGCCGCCGCCTCGCGCAAGGCGATCGAGGGCACGCGCCGCTTCGTGCAGGAACTGCTGGCGCACGCGAAAAAGGGCGTGAAGGCGAAGAAGGATCTCAACGCCGTCTATGCCGACACGTACCGCGCGATGGCGCCCAAATACGGCAAGTGGGTGATCTTCGACCACTGCATGCCGTTCTGCGTGTCCCGCGCCTATGACGAGGCGAAGGGACTTGCCCATCCGCGCATCTGGACCGCCGCACGCGACAAGGAAATGTGGCGGGCGTTGCAGTCCTGACCGGTCAGTGCCGCCGCGCCAGCGTGCGCGGATCGGGCGACTTGCCGGCGTGGCGATAGGCGGCAAGCAGCGTTTCCTCGAACAGATCGCGCTGCGCGTTGCTGCCGCCCAGGCGCTCATGCTCGGGCAGCATGGCGCTTAGCGTGTCGATCGCAGTCGACCAGTCCTTCTTCGCGAAGGCGGCGAAGCCCTTGGCGGCCAGTGCCACGACCGGCTGCGCGGGGCCGCGTGTACCCGCCGCGCGCGCCTCAAGTTCGGCCGTGTCGTCCGTCATCGCGGCGGCAAGGGCGGCATGCACGTCGACGAAGGCAAGCCCGGGGCGTGGGAATTCGCGCTTGGCGTAGGAAGCGACCTTCTCCCATGCGCCGGCCGGCGGCTTGGCCCCCATCAGTTCGGCGCGCAGCAGGAACGAGGCGGCGTCCGTGAGGACATTCAGCGCCGGGCCCCAGATCGAATCGGGCGCCACGCTCATGTCGTAGAGCTTCCATGCCTCGCCCATGTCGCCCGCGACCAGCGCCCACAGCGCCCGGTGCCAGTTGATGTGGCAGTGGAGGAGGCCCGCACGCGGATAGCCGACGACGAAATCGGCAAGCTTGCGCCGTCCTTCGGCCACTTCGCCGGCCTCGTAATGCACGTGGGCGAGGATATGCATGGCGTGCGCATCGCGCGGGTTCTGCGCCAGCGCCTTCGTCACCTTGGTGCGGCCGCTTTCGATGTCGCCCGTCTCGACATGGGCGAAGGCCTGCATGGCAAGGAACCACCAATCTTCGCCGTATTGCGGGGCCAGCCCGTCGAGCAGGGCGCGCAGGCTGGCCGACCGATGGGCCAGCCCGCTGAAACCGTAGAGCCCGAACACGCCCACGCACGGGGAAAGCGCCATCGCGTCGCGCGGCCATTCGCGCAAGTGCGCGCGGATCGCGTCGAGGGCAAGCGGCCCTTGCCCGTCGAGCACGAGGCCGATCGCCGCGACATGGTTCGCCTCGCGCCCCTTGAGCTTCGGGGCAAGTTCGCGCGCCCGCGCCATCGCCGACTTGGCGGGCCCGCGATTGCCGAAGACCTGATGCGTGCGCGCGAGGGCCGCGTGTGCCAGTGCGAATTCCCCGTCGGCCGCGATGGCGCGCTCGAACGCTTCGACGGCCCCCACATCGGCGGCGAACAGCGCGTCCACGCCGGCGACATAGGCGTCGGCCGCGGCGGCATTCGTCGTCAGCGGGTTGCCGTAGCGGTCGGCGGTCATGGGCCGGCCTTCCCGTCCATCCAGTCCTCGATCAGCCGGCGCGCGATCGAATCGGCGCGCGGCAGGCGGAACTTCTCGGGATCGTGGGGCCCGCGCAGGAAATCGCGCGTGACCCACATCGCGTCGACCAGTTCCTCGGGGTCGATGGTCAACTCCGTCGTCAGCGCCTCGCCGTAGAAGCCCAGCATGATCGAGGCGGGGAAGGGCCAGGGCTGCGAGGAATGATAGGTGACGCGGCCCACGCGCACGCCCGCTTCCTCGAGGATCTCGCGCCGCACGCAGTCTTCCAGGCTCTCGCCCGGTTCGACGAAGCCGGCGAGTGTGGAATACATCGCCGCCTGGAAGCGCCCGGAGCGGCCGAGCAGGCACTTGTCGCCCGACACGATCAGCATGATCGTCGCCGGATCGCTGCGCGGGAAATGCTCGGCGGCACACGACGCGTTCGTGCATTTGAGGACATGGCCCGCGGCCTCCGGTGCCGTCGGCGCGCCGCACACGCCGCAGAAGCGGTGGCGCTGGTGCCACCAGGCGAGCCCGCGCGCATAGGCGAGCAGGCCGCCCTCGTCGCGCGACAGGAAGGCGCCGATGCTGCGCAGATCGACGAAGCTGGCCGCCGGGTCGTCGACATGGCGGGGCAGGTCGGCTTCCTCGAGGGCACTGACGTCGAGCGCGAAATAGGGAGTGCCGGCGAGATCGCCCAGATAGATGCGCGGGCCGTCGAGATGGGCAAGCTGCCGGATCTCGAGGAATCGGGCGGCCGGGCTGTCGCCGGCCAGCACCAGACTGCGCGTGCGCCAGACCGGGATCAGGCGTGCGGCAGGGTGGGCAAGACGCCCGGCGAGGAAGGCCGCATCGCGTCGGCGTTCGGATTGCCGGTCGACCGGCAGACGGGCATAGAAGTTCGGTTTTTCCATGGCTTGCGGGTCGAACGTGCCCGGCCGGCGCGGCCCGCGCAAGCCCTTTGCGGCAGGCTGGCGGCCGGGCGGGCGACGGGCTATATACGGGGCGGGAGGTTGGCGGCGGACGAGCGCCTCGCCAACCCGGTCAGGTCCGGAAGGAAGCAGCCGTAACGAGTCTCCGCCCGGGTCGACGTCCAGCCTCCCACCCTTTCCCCTCCCTCCCGTCCAAGCGTGCGCATGGCCGATTCCGAGACCGCCCCCTACCAGGTCCTGGCTCGGAAATACCGGCCCGCGCGCCTGTCCGACCTTGTCGGGCAGGAGGCGCTCGTCAAGACGCTGGCCAGTGCCATCGAGACCGGGCGCATCGCCCACGCCTTCATGCTG
This sequence comes from uncultured Azospirillum sp., assembly GCA_964416335.1. Classification (GTDB taxonomy): domain Bacteria; phylum Pseudomonadota; class Alphaproteobacteria; order CACIAM-22H2; family CACIAM-22H2; genus Tagaea. The sequence goes on along the minus strand of CAYQDN010000002.1, from coordinate 127,860 downwards.
ACCGGCGTGCGCGGCGTGGGCAAGACGACGACCGCGCGCATCGTGGCCCGCGCGCTCAACTGCATCGGCCCCGACGGCAAGGGCGGGCCGACCATCGACCCCTGCGGCGTGTGCGAGCACTGCGTGGCCATCGCCGAGGACAAGCATCTCGACGTCATCGAGATCGACGCGGCGTCCAACAACGGCGTCGACGACGTGCGCGAGCTGATTGAGGCGGTGCGCTACCGCCCGGTCTCGGCGCGCTACAAGATCTACATCGTGGACGAAGTCCACATGCTGACCAAGAACGCGTGGAACGCGCTGCTGAAGACGCTCGAGGAGCCGCCGGCGCACGCCAAGTTCCTGTTCGCGACGACCGAGATCCGCAAGGTGCCGGTCACCGTGCTGTCGCGCTGCCAGCGTTTCGACCTGCGCCGCTTCGACCAGCCCACGCTTTCCCGGCATCTGGCGGGGATCGCGGTCAAGGAGAATCGCAGCATCAGCCCGAGTGCAGCCACGCTTCTCGCCCGTGCCGCCGACGGTTCGGCGCGCGACGGGTTGTCGCTGCTCGACCGGGCGCTGGCGGCCGTCGAAGGCGAGGTCGACGAAGCGCAGGTCCAGGCGCTGCTCGGTCTCGTCGACCGCGCGCAGGTCTTCGACCTGTTCGAGGAAATCCTGAAGGGCGATGCGGCCGCGGGCCTCGTGCGCGCGGCCGAGCTCTATGCCAACGGCGCCGAGCCCAAGGTCGTCGTCGAGGACCTGCTCGAGGTCACGAACCTGCTGACGCGCCTGAAAGTGGCCCCCGCTTTGATCGACGAGGCGGGCCTGCCGGAGACCGAGCGCGTGCGCGGCCGTGCGATGGCCGAGAAGCTGGCGATGCCGGTTCTCGCGCGCACCTGGCAGATCCTGCTCAAGGGTCTTGGCGAGGTGCAGCACGCACCCCAGCCGCTGGCCGCCCTCGAAATGCTGATCGTGCGGCTGGCTTACGCCGCGAACCTGCCTTCGCCCGGCGAACTGGTCGACCGCCTCACGCGCGCCGATGCGGGCGGCGGCGGGGCGGCGCCGCGCGGCGGCAATGGCGGCGGCGGCGGGCCCCGCGCCATCGCCGGGGGCCTTGCGGCCACGGCCATCGCGAATGCGCCTGCCGCGGCCGTTGCCGTACCGGCGGGCGCAGTCCCGCAGAGCTTTGCCGAGCTTGTGGCGCTGGTGCAGGAGAAGCGCGAAGGGCTGCTCTACGGCCAGCTTTTCAGCTCCGTGCGGCTCGTCGCCTACGAACCCGGCCGCATCGAGATCGCCTATCCCAATGCGCCCAAGAACCTGACGCTGCCGACCGAGCTTGCCGAAAAGCTGCGCAGCTGGACCGGGCGCGCGTGGTTCGTCACGCTCAGCAGCGACAAGACCGGGGCGCCCACGCTTGCCGAGCAGGCGATGGAAGCGCGCGAGGCCAAGAAGCGCGCGGCCGCCGAGCATCCGCTGGTGGCTGCCGTGCTCGCGGCCTTCCCGGGGGCGACGATCGAGGCCGTGCGCGGTGGCGATCAGGCAGCCGCTTCGATGCCCGAATTCGTGCCGCCGCCGGTCGAGGCCGGCGAGGACGGCCCTGGCGACAGCGAGGACACCTGGATCGTCCCCGACAGTTTCGAACCGGAGTACGACGCATGAAAAATCTCGGCGCGCTGATGAAGCAGGCGCAGCAGATGCAGACCAAGATGGCCGAGATGCAGGAAAAGCTCGCGGCCCTGGAAGTGACCGGGCGTTCGGGCGGCGGCATGGTCGAGACGACGATGACCGGCAAGGGCGAGGTCAAGCGCGTCAAGATCGACAGGTCGCTGGTCAATGCCGACGAGGTCGAGGTGCTCGAAGACCTGCTGGTCGCCGCCCTCAACGACGCGCGCGCCAAGGCGGACGCGGAGTCGGCCGAGCAGATGAAAGAGATGACCGGCGGGCTCAACCTGCCGCCCGGCATCAAGCTGCCCTTCTGAGCCGATGAACGGTCCCGAAATCGAGCAGCTGGTGCGCCTGCTGGCGAAGCTGCCGGGACTGGGCCCGCGCTCGGCGCGCCGGGCGGCCCTCCAGCTTCTCAAGAAGAAGGACCAGCTGCTGCGCCCGCTCGCCGAGGCGCTGGCGAACGCGGCCGAGCATGTCGTCTCGTGCCATGTCTGCGGCAATCTCGATACGACCGATCCGTGCGCGGTGTGCGCCGACTTGCGGCGCGACCACGGCCTCGTCTGCGTGGTCGAGGAAGTCGCCGACCTGTGGGCGATCGAGCGCACGGCCGGTTTCAAGGGCGTCTATCACGTCATCGGCGGCACGCTGTCGGCTCTCGACGGCAGGGGCCCGCAGGACCTCAATGTCGCCAGCCTCGTCGAGCGTTGTGCGGGCAACCAGGTGCGCGAAGTGATCCTGGCCCTCAACGCGACGGTCGAGGGCCAGACGACCGCGCATTACATCGCCGACCGGCTCAAGGAATCGCCGGTCGAGGTCACGCGGCTTGCGCACGGCGTGCCGGTGGGCGGCGAGCTCGACTATCTCGACGACGGCACGCTGGTCGCGGCCCTGAAGGCCCGCCGCGCGGTCTAGCCGCGACTCGGGGGCCCGGGGTAGCTTCGGGCCCATGGATATTCTGCTTCTCGTTGCGGGGCTCGCCGTCGGGGCGCTGGCCGCCTATCTCGTCGTCCGCCGGACGAATGGCGTCGCCACATCGCCGGCCGACGAAATCCTGCGCACGAAACTTGCCGAGGCGGCGATGGTCGAGCGCGAATTGCGCGAACGGCTGCAGCAGGCGACCAACGATACCGCTCGTCTCAAAGCCGAGCTTGCGGCCGAGAAGGCGCAGGCGGGCGAGAAGCTCGCTCTGCTGACCGAGGCGCGCGGCCAGCTCTCCGACCATTTCAAGGCGCTGACGGCCGATGCGCTCGCCGCCGAACGCGAGCGTCTGAAAGAGGAGCAGACGATCCGCGAGACGGCAATCAAGGGGCTCGTCTCGCCGCTGACCGAAACGCTGGCGAAATTCGACAAGCGCGTCGAGGAGATGGGCAAGGACCGTGCGGAGAAGGACGGCGCTTTCGTGCAGCAGATCGGTGAACTCGGCCGCGAGACGCGCGCCCTCGTCCACGCACTCAAGACGCCGCACGTGAAGGGCCGCTGGGGCGAGCGCACGCTGCGCCGCACGGTCGAGCTTGCCGGCATGGTCGAGTACTGCGATTTCGTCGAGCAGGCGACCGCCGAGGGCGAGAAGCGCCTGCGTCCCGACCTGATCGTGCGCATGCCGGCCGGGCGCGTCGTCGTCGTCGATGCGAAGGCCCCGACGCTTGCGTTCTTGGCGGCCGTCGAGGCGGGCGACGAGGAAAGCCGCCTGCGCCATCTTGCCGACCATGCGCGGCAAGTCCGCGATCATTTCCAGCGCCTGTCGCAGAAGGCGTACTGGGAGCAGTTCACCGACGCGCCGGAGTTCGTCGTCATGTTCGTGCCGGGCGAATCCTTCTTCTCGGCCGCCGTGCAGGCGGATTCGAGCCTGCTTGACGATGCGGCCAACGACCGCGTGCTGATCGCCACGCCGACGACGCTGGTCTCGCTCCTCTGGGCGGTCGAGCGCGGCTGGCGGCAGGAGAAGCTCGCCGAGAACGCGCGCGCGATCTCTGACCAGGGGCGCGAGCTCTTCAAGCGGATGACCGACATGGCGGGGCACCTCGCCAATGTCGGCGACGGGCTCAAGAAGGCGGTCGATTCCTACAACAGGTCGATCGGTTCGCTCGAATCGCGCGTCTTCCCGGCGGCACGCAAGCTCAAGGAGCTGGGTGCCGGGCCGGAAGACACCGAGTTTCGCGAGATTCCGACGATCGAGAGTGCCGTGAAGCCGATCACCAAGCCCGAACTGCTCGGGCCCGGCGACGTCACGCACTGAGCCCGGCGCTCAGCAATCCTGCCAGCGGATCTCCAGCATGTTCCTGCGTCCGAAATGGGCGGCCCGGCCGTGCCATGCATTGGGGCGGCAGCAGAAGGCCGCGAGCGTGCCTGCGACCGGCAGGATTTCGGCGACGAAATCGTTGAGGGAGTCCGGCGTGCGCGTGAAGCGCATGCACGAGTCGTTGTCCGAATCGCTCTGCGAGGAAATGTTCGGATAGAAGAGCACCTTCGCGACGTTCGGCGGCGGCTCGAGATGGATCGGGCCGGGGCCGCGGCAGCGGTCGTAGAGACGGATGACGCGCCGCTTGCCGGCCAGCTCGACCCCGAGCTTGGTCGCGATCGCGTCCCGGAATTCGTCGGACTCGAAGGATTCGATGACGGTGCGCATCATCTGGTTGAGCGGGACGGATTCGATCGGGACGGCGCCGGAGCGGCCGAGATCGGGCCAGTTGCGCGAAATCCATTCGACGGTCTTGGCGGGCGCGAATTTCGGAGCAATGACGAACTCGAACGGCTCGCGGACGAGCGGTGCGAGGTTCAAAGCCTGCAGATCGAAATGGCCCAGCGATGATTTTGTTTGGACTTCTTCCATGCGCGCGGAATATCACGCGCAAGAATTGCTTTCAATGTTCAGTACAACTATACAATAGTATTATTGTAGTCACCTGTCAGCCGAACGGATTGAGTTTTTTCAGGAACGCCGACAGCTTGTGCCGGCCTTCCTCGCGCTGCTTGGTGGCCTCGTCGACCATCCAGTTCAGCTGCAGCACGTGGCGCGGGCCTTCGTACGAATGGTGGCCGTGCCAGGCGTTGCGCGTGCAGCGGAACATCAGCATCGTGCCGTCGACCGGCGGGATCTCGGCGATGTAGTCCTCGAGATTTCCGGGACCGCGCAGGATGCGCAGCTTGCCGCCGTCGTCCTGCCAGCCGCCGGTGCGCTTGTTGAGGTAGAGCAGCACCGTGACGACCTTGGTGACGGAATCGGTGTGAATCTGCCCGTCGCGCGCACGGCAGCGGTCGCGGAACGTGATCATCGTCGGCAGGCCGGAAAGATCGACCTCCAGCTTCGTCTCGACTGCCTTGCGGAATGCCGAGCTCTCCAGCGTATCGACGAGGGCGCGCGTCGCGGGGCCGAGCTTCACCGACGAGACCGGAAAAGCGCCGGGCTTGCCGATCTCCGGCCAGTCGCGGTCGATCCGGTCGATCTCCGCCTTCGGCACGAAGTCCGGCACGACGGCGTAGGGGAACGGCTCGCGCGCCAGCTTCGTGCGCGCGAGGGCCGTGTAGTCGAACGGGATGGTGGCGATCGTTTCGGTCATGTTGTCCCGGAAATAGCAGGTCGGGCCCCGGTCAGTCGAGCCGGAAGCCGATTTTGCGGATATATGTGCCGAAATCGGCCCGTTCGGATGCGGCGTATTGGCGCGCCTTGTCCTCCGACCAGCCATATGCGGCGGCCGCGCCGAAACGTTCGGGATCGCGCTGCTTGGCGAAGGGCCGCGTGCGGTTGCGCCGTTCGTCGTACGTGGCGATGGCGGCGTCGAGATCGCCCTCGTCGTAGCGGTCCGCGTGCACGCGCAGGCTCGTGGGCAGACGCGGGGAGATTGCGCCCGGATGGGCGGGCCAGCCCACGCACAGGCCGGCGACCGGGAAGACGCGGTCGGGCAGGCCGAGCAGTTTCGAGACGTCGGCCGCCCGGTTGCGGATCGCGGAGATCGGGCATGTCCCCAGCCCGGCCGCTTCGGCGGCCGTGACGAATGCCGAGAGTGCGATGCCCGCATCGACGGCGGCATTGAAGAACGCGTCGAGATGGTCGTTGGCGAAGGTGCGGCCGCGCAGTTCGTGCACGCGGACCTGTCGGCGGTTGTTGGCGCAGAACACCAGGAAGGCGGGGGCCGCCTTCACCCACGGATTCTCGCCGCACCATCCGTCGAGCGTGCCGCGGATCGCGGGATCGGACACGACGACGATGTCGGCCTGCTGGAGATCGCTCTTGGTCGGTGCCGAAAGTGCGACGGCGCAGAGCAGCCGGATGAGTGCCGCCGGCACCTCGCGCGGCGCATAGGCGCGCATCGACCGGTGGTCAGCCATGCGGGCAAGCGTGTCGAGCCCGGCGATGTCGGGCACTTCGAAATCCTCGCCGAATCGTTCGGCGAGGGCGGCGGTCAGCGTGCGTTTGGCGTCGGTCATCGGGCGAGAATAGCATCGCGCGGATGTCTGCCGGATAAACTTATGAATTTCAGTGTGTTATGCCGCGATTTCGGGTTTTGTTGCAAAACGATGTGCGGCAGGTTTCACTCGCCCCGCCGCCGAAAAGGACCCCCTCCGATGACCGTCGATTCGCTGCTCAACGCGCCCCTCCGTGTCGTCAATGTGGGGCTCGAGAGTTTCGCGCGCGACCTGCAGGCGGCGGGCGTCCCGGTCGTCGACATGGACTGGCAGCCGCCCGCGCGCGGCGATGCCGCACGCGCCAGCCTGCTGGCCAAGCTCGACCGGCTGCCGGCGATCGAAGCCGCCAATGCCGCCGTGCTCGAGCGCTATCTGAAGGCCGATCCCGTCCTGGTCGACGTACGTCCGGCGGGCGAGGTGCTCAAGGGGCTCGGCGACCGGATGATCCTGCATGCCGGCCCGCCCATCGGATGGGACCGCATGTGCGGCCCGCTGCGCGGCGCCATCCAGGGTGCCATCGTGCTCGAGGGCTGGGCGCCGGACCTGGAGGCAGCCGACAAGCTGGCTGCATCCGGTGGCATCCGCTTCGAGCCCAACCACCATTTCGATGCCGTCGGTCCGATGACGGGCATGATCACGCGCTCGATGCCCGTGCTCGTCGTCGAGAACCGCGCTTTCGGCAACCGCGCCTACTGCACGCTGAACGAGGGCCTCGGCAAGGTCATGCGCTTCGGCGGCAACGATGCCGACGTGTTGAAGCGCCTGCGCTGGCTGGCGAGCGATCTTGCACCGGCGATCGCGGCGGCGCTGAAGCTGTCCGGCGGCTTGGCACTCAAGAACGTCATCGCGCGCGGCCTGACGATGGGCGACGAGATGCACCAGCGCAACGTCGCCTGCACCAGCCTGTTCGTGCGCGCGATGGCGCCATGGCTGGCGCGCGCCGTACCCGATCAGGCGAGGCTCGCCGGCGTCTACGAATTCATCGGCGGCAACGACCAGTTCTTTCTCAACATCGCGATGGCGATGGGCAAGGCGATCGCCGATCCGGCCAAGGGGCTGGCGAACGCGACGATCGTCACGGCCATGTGCCGCAACGGCACCGATTTCGGCATCCGCGTGGCCGCCACCGGCGACCGCTGGTTCGTCGCCCCGGTCGAGCAACCCACCGGCCTCTATTTCCCCGGCTACACGGCAGCCGACGCCAACCCCGATATCGGCGACAGCGCCATCGTCGAGACCGTGGGGCTTGGTGGTTTCGCGATGGCCGCCTCGCCCGCGGTTGCGGGCTTTGTGGGGGCGGGATCGGCGGCCGACGCGCTCGACATCACGCGCGCGATGTACGACATCGCGGTCGGCCGCAATCCCGACTGGACGATCCCGGGGCTCGACTTCGCCGGCGTGCCGGTCGGCATCGACGTGCGCAAGGTGGTCGAGACGGGGATCGCCCCCACGATCAATACCGGCATCGCGCACCGCAAGCCCGGCATCGGGCAGGTGGGGGCGGGAACCGTGAAGGCACCCTTGCGCTGCTTCGAGGAAGCGCTCGTCGCCGTCGCGAAGACGATGGGGGTGGCGTGATGTCGGCCGTCGCCAACCGGATCCGCAAGGGCTTCTATCTCGACTCCGTAGCGCTGATGCGCCTGTCGCAGACATTGTCGGCGTTGCCCGGTGTCGCGTCCGCCGCCCTGATGATCGGCACGCCCAGCAACGTGCGCATCATGGACGATGCGGGCCTGCTCGACGAGGCGGGCCGCAAGGTCGGGGCCAACGACCTGATCATCGCGGTCAAGGCCGCCGACGCGAAATCGGCAACTGCCGCCCTCGACGAGGCCGATGCACTTCTGGCGCGCCCGAACGTCGCCCAGCGCAGCACGGGCGAGCGCCGGCCGCGGTCGCTCGACGCGGCCATCGCCGGTTTGGGCGGGGCGAGCCTTGCGCTCATCTCGGTGCCCGGCGCCTTCGCGGCGGCCGAGGCGCGCAAGGCGCTCGCACGCGGCCTGCACGCGATGATCTTCTCCGACAACGTGTCGTACGAGGACGAGCTTGCACTGAAGCTCGAAGCGCGCGAGCGCGGCCTGCTGGTGATGGGTCCCGACTGCGGCACGGCGCTGATCGCGGGCACGCCGCTCGCCTTCGCCAACCAGGTGCCGAAGGGCGACATCGGCATCATCGCGGCGGCGGGAACCGGCCTGCAGGAAGTTTCCTGCCTGATCGCGCGCGGCGGTGGCGGCGTTTCGCACGGAATCGGGACAGGCGGGCGCGATCTTTCGGAAAAGATCGGCGGTCTGACCGCCCTTTCGGCGATCGACGCGCTCGACGCCGACCCGGCCACGCGCCATGTCGTCATCGTTTCCAAGCCGCCCGCGAAGTCGGTGGCCGAAGCGGTGCTCAAGCGCGTGGCGAAAAGCCCCAAGCGTTTCACGATCTGCTTCCTGGGTGCGGACGGGGCCGGCATGCCGGCCAACGCGCGCTTCGCCCCCACGCTTGCCGCAGCCGCGGCCGACGCACTCGGCGGCAAGGGCGTCGATACGGGCTACGACATCGACGCCAAGGCAGCCGAGGCGCGCGAGCAGCTGGCACCTGCCCGCCGCTGGGTGCGCGGCATCTACAGCGGCGGCACGCTGTGCGCCGAAGCGCAGCTGGTGATGCGTGCGGCCGACGAACCCTTCTGGTCCAACGCGCCCGTTCCCGGCGCGCTGCCGCAGCGCCCGGCATCGGGCCACAGTTTCGTCGACTACGGGGCCGACGAATACACGGTCGGCCGCCCGCATCCGATGATCGATCCGACCGTGCGCGATGCCGCGATGGCGCAGGCACTGGAGGAATCGGGGACGGCGGTCGTGCTGATCGACATCGTCATCGGATTCGGCGCGCATGCCGATCCGGCCGGTGCGGCCGCCCGCGTCGTCGGCGGGGCGGGCGAGAGCCGCCCGGCCGTCGTCGCCTCGGTCGTGGGTACCGATTTCGATCCGCAGCACCGCGCAAGCCAGGTGCGCAAGCTCGAGCAGGCGGGCATCCTCGTTGCCCCCTCGAATGCGCGCGCAGCCGAACTGGCACTTGCGATCTCACGCCTTCGCTAGGACCGCCACCGCACCGGCGAGCGCGTCCCAGCCCGAGCTGTGGCCGATCGCGTCGATCGCGTCGAGGTCGGGTGCCGTACCCGCCATCAAGGCCGCAAGTGCGGCGTGAAGGGCTGCCGATCCTTCGCCGCGCGCGGCGGCCTGCAGATGCGCCCACGCGATCTCGCCGGTAGCACCCGGTGCGTTCGCCGAAAGCCAGCCGGCCAGCGCTTCGGCCTGCACCGCCCGGCCGGTCGCATGCAGGGCGATCGCGGCCCCGCCGAGCGCATCGTCGCCCGCCGGCGTCAGGCCGGGCCCGAGGCCGACCAGCATCGACAGGCCGTCGGGCGGCGGCCCGTCCACCCAGTCGCGCAGGGCGATCAGCGGGGCGATGGCGTCGGCGACGAACGGGTCCGGACTGGCGAAAGATGAGCCGAGCAGGGCCGGTATCGCGACGGCAAGGCCACGCGGCCGTGCCGCACCAATGGCCGCAAGCCGGCTCCGCATTCCCTCGCGGCGCAGCGGTCCCGGTGGTATCGGCCGCCAGAGGGCCATGCGCGAACGGTCGAAAATGCGCGCCGAAATCCGCGTTTCCGTCGGCGGAATCGTGGGTGCCGCTGCCGCCAGAGCGTTGAGCGGCCCGTCGCCCAGCCCCGGCCCGCCGATGCAGGCAATGCGCCCGCCGGCGTCGCGGACATAAAAACTGCGCGCGAATGCGGCAATGACCGTAAGCTCGCCGCCGCCTTCGAGAAGCCGCGCCGCAAAATGCCCGGCCCGGACCGGAAATATGGGTTCCATGCAGGACCATTCTAGTCCGATTGCGTGCCGCCGCACGATTTGCCAGAGTCCGGGTCAAAGTTCGCAAGGGGTGCAAGAGATGAGTCATTTCGGCAAGGCCCAGACGCCGCGTCGCGTGGAAGATGCCCGCCTCCTGAAGGGTGCGGGGCGTTATCTCGATGATTTTGCCCTCGCCCGCCAGACCTACGCGGCCTTCGTGCGCAGCCCGCACGGCCATGCCGACATCCGTTCGATCGACACGAAGGCCGCCGCCGCGATGCCGGGTGTGCTCGGCGTGTTCACCGGCGACGACCTTGCCAGGGCCGGCGTGGGCAACGTGCCCTGCATGGCCCCGCTCAAGAACCGCGACGGCAGCACGGTCAAGACGCCCGACCGGCCCGCCTTGTCGCGCGGCCGCGTGCGCTTCGCCGGCGAAGCCGTCGTCCTCGTCGTCGCCGATACGCCCGAGAACGCGCGCGATGCGGCCGAAGCCGTGGCGATCGACTATGCCCCGCTGCCGGCGGCAGGCGACCTGCGCGCCGCGATCCAGCCCGGCGCCCCGCAGGTCTGGGACCACGTCAAGGGCAACGTCGCGTTCGACTGGGTCATCGGCGACGAGGCCAAGACCAAGGCGCTGTTCGCCAAGGCCACGCATGTCGTCGAACTCGACATCGTCAACAACCGCCTCGTGCCGAACTCGATGGAGCCGCGCGGCGCCATCGCGGACTATGCGCGCGGCGAAGACCGCCTGACGCTCTATTGCAGCACCCAGGGCGGCTACGGCATGCGCAAGGTGCTGGCTGGCGAGATCTTCAAGATCTCCGAGAGCAAGCTGCGCGTCGTCACCGGCGACGTCGGCGGCGGCTTCGGCATGAAGATCTTCGTGTTCCCCGAATATGTCGCCGTGCTCCACGCCGCGCGCGCCCTCGAACGGCCGGTGCGCTGGATCTCCGACCGCAGCGAGGCATTCCTTGCGGACACGCACGGGCGCGACAACATCGCCAAGGCGCGCGTCGCGGTCGACGCGAACGGCAAGATGTCGGCGATCCACGTATCGACCTACGCCAATCTCGGCGCCTATTGCTCGCAATACAGCACTTTCGTCGCGACCGGCGCCGGCAATTCGATGCTGGTCGGCGTCTACGCCTTCGAGGCAGCGATCGCCGAGGTGAAGGGAGTCTACTCGAACACGTCGCCGGTCGATGCCTTCCGCGGTGCGGGGCGTCCGGAAGCGAACTATGTCGTCGAGCGGATGATCGATGCGGTCGGCAAGAAGCTGGGCATCGCCCCGGACGAGATCCGTCGGCGCAATTTCATCCCGCCGTCGGCGATGCCGTACAAGACCGCACTGGGCAACACCTACGACAGCGGCAACTACGTGCAGAACCTCGACGACGCCATCGCGCGCGCCGACGTGAAGGGCTTCGAGGCCCGCCGCGAGGCGTCGAAGAAGGCCGGCAAGCTGCGCGGGCTGGGCATCGCGATGTACACCGAAATCTGCGGCGGCGGCGGCGACGAGACGGCGAACATCCAGTTCGACCCGGCCGGCGGGGCCACCGTGAAGGTCGGCAACCAGTCGAACGGGCAGGGCCACGAGACGGCCTATGCCCAGCTTGTCGCCGAGCATCTCGGCATCCCGATGGACAAGGTGCGCGTGGTCCAGGGCGACACCGACGTGACGATCTACAACGGCATGACCGGCGGCAGCCGTGCACTCGCGGTGACGGGTTCGGCCGTCACGCTCGCGGTCAAGGACGTGATCGCGCGCGGGCGCAAGCTTGCCGCACATCTGATGGAGGCCGCCGAGGCCGACATCGAGTTCGCCAACGGCGTCTTCAAGGTGGCGGGAACCGACAAGCAGCTGACGGTCGAGAATCTCGCCTACAACGCGCACAACAAGGCCAAGCTGCCGGCCGACCAGCCGGTCGGGCTCGAGGGCGACGGCACGTTCCTGCCGCCGGGCGCCACGTTCCCCAACGGCTGCCACATCGCCGAGATCGAGATCGATCCGGATACCGGTGCCGTGAGCTTCCAGCGCTACACGATCGTCGACGATTTCGGCAACGTCATGAACCCGATGATGCTCGAGGGGCAGGTGCATGGCGGCACGATCCAGGGCATCGGCCAGGCGCTCTATGAGAACTGCGCCTACGATCCCGAGACCGGCCAGCTTCTTTCGGGCTCGTACATGGACTATGCGATGCCGCGTGCCGACCGGATGCCGACGATCGATTTCTCGTACAACGAGGTGCCGTGCAAGAACAACCCGCTCGGCGTCAAGGGTGCGGGCGAGGCGGGCACGATCGGAGCACCGCCGGCGGTCATCCATGCCGTCCTCGACGCGCTGAAGCCCTACGGCGTGGCGCATATCGACATGCCGGCCACGCCGCAGAAAATCTGGAAGCTGATCCACAAGGCCTAGCAAGGTGAACGCCGCGCCCGCCCTCGCGCTCTCGCCGGAGGTCGCCGCGGCACTTGCCGGACGCCGGCCGGTGGTGGCGCTGGAATCCACCATCGTCGCGCACGGCATGCCGTGGCCGCGCAATCTCGAGACCGCACACGCACTGGAAGGCGAAGTGCGCGGGCAGGGTGCCGTTCCCTCGACAATCGCCGTGCTTGACGGCGTGCTGCGCGTGGGTCTCGATGCGGCGGGCCTCGAGCGCCTCGCGACCGACAAGAAGATCGCCAAGGCCTCGCGCCGCGACCTTGCCGCCCTCGTCGCGCGCCGCGAAAGCGGAGCGACCACCGTCTCGGCGACGATGCTGATCGCCGCGATGGCCGGCATATCGGTCTTCGCGACCGGCGGGATCGGCGGCGTGCATCGCGGGGCCGAGAGCACGATGGACGTTTCGGCCGATCTCTACGAACTCGCGCGCACGCCCGTTGCGGTCGTGTGCGCCGGCGCCAAGTCCATTCTCGACATCCCGAAGACGCTGGAGCTTCTGGAAAGCCTCGGCGTGCCGGTGGTTGGCTACCGGACCGACGATTTCCCTGCCTTCTACGCGCGCAGCAGTGGCCGGCCGGTCGACCGGCGCTGCGATACGCCCGACGACCTCGCCCGCATACTTGCCGCCCAGTTGCGCCTGAAGCTCGGCGGCATGCTGGTCGCGAACCCGGTCCCGCCGGAGCACGCGCTGGACGGTGCGGAGATGGAACGCATCATCGCCGAAGCGACGCGTACCGCTGCCGCCGAGGGGATCGGCGGGCATGCGCTGACACCCTATCTGCTTGCGCGACTCAATACGGCGACGGGTGGGGCCAGTCTTGCGGCGAATGTGGCACTGGCGCGCAACAACGCCCGGCTGGCAGGCGAGATCGCGGTTGCGCTTGCACGCCTCTAGTCGAAATCGATCGGGCCGCCGCGATTGGCCTTGATGGTCGAGCGGGCGGCCTTCGAGGCGAGGCGGCGGCGCTTCGACCCCTTCGACGGGCGGGTCGCCTTGCGGGCCTTGGGCCGGTGGAGCGCCTGGCGCAGCAATACCGCAAGCTTTTCGAGTGCGTCCTTGCGGTTCATTTCCTGCGTGCGGTGGCGCGAGGCGTCGATCAGCAGCAGATCGGCCCCGGAAACACGCCTGCCGGCAATCCCCCGCAGCCGCTCGATGAACTCCGGCGCCACGCGCAGGCGGCCGAGATCGATGCGCAGCTCGACCGCAGTCGAGACCTTGTTCACGTTCTGGCCACCCGGTCCGCTGGCACGCACGAAGCGCCAGTCGAGGTCGCGGTCGTCGAGGTCGAGTTCGGGAATCACGCGCGGCATGGCTGGGCGGCACAGTCGCCCGACTTGCGCCGCCGGGCAAGCGGGTTTAGGAGTGCGGCCCATGTCCGGCGTCTCGTTCGTCTGCACGGTCTACAACAAGGAGAAGTTCCTGCCCGCGGTCATCGCCGCGATCTGGCGGCAGGTTCCCGACCGGCCGCGCGAGTTCATCTTCGTCGATGACGGCAGCCGCGACCGCTCGGTCGCCATCGTGCGCGAGCTGACGAAGGACTGGCCGAACTGCCGGATCGTCGAGCAGCCCAATGGCGGGCCCTCGTCGTCGACCAATACCGGGATCGGACTTGCCACGCAGACTTGGCTGAAGCTCGTCGGTTCGGACGACGTGCTCGCCCCCTACGCCACGCGCCGGCTGATCGAGGTTGCCGAGACGACCGGGGCCGGCGGCGTGTTCGCCAAGATCGGCTTCTATCGCGACGAATCCGAAATCCGCTTCGACGAAGCGGCGGCGGACGCCGCCCGGCCGGACGTCCCGGCCGACGCCGTGGCCGAAGTCATCCGCTACGGCGTTTCGGGCACGTCGCCCACGCTGTTCCGGACCGAGACCGTGAAGAAGGCCGGCGGTTGCGATCCCGACGTGTTCGTCGAGGATTTCGCACTTGCCCTGCGCGTGGCGCGCCTGACGCCCATCGCGCGCCTCGACCATGTCGTGACCTGGGGGCCGGCGGCGGACGAGACGCGCATCATGGTCGGGCAGGGCCATCAGGCGCATCACGATTTCGCGCTCGCCCTCGTGCATTTCCTGCGCTCCAATCCGGACATGACGGATCGCTACGGTCGCCTTGCCTTCCGGCGCGCGGCCGGGCGCGCGTGGAAATACGCGCGCCGCGTTGCCGGGCTCGGCTGGGGCTCGCGCTATCCGTGGCTCAACCTGCGCGCCTATTTCGGGCCACCGGGCGATCCGGCGGCTGCCATCGCACGCACGATGGATGTCTATCGCCTCGGGGCGGGTGCTTCGGCCAAGCCGATCATTCGCGTGGGAGCCGGACGATGAAGCCGCGCTCGCGCCAGGCGCCGCACGCGATCGCGATCGCCGTCGCACTCGTGTTCGTCAACCAGCTCTTCTCGTCGGGCGATTTCGTCGAGCAGGGCCTGCAGATCCTGCCGTCGTCGGTGGCGATCGAACTCGTCGTCCTTCTGGCCCTGTTCGTGATCTTCGCCCGCTCGGCCCGGCCGCCGGCCGCCGGTCTCTGGCTGCTCGCGGCGGCGGGCTTCGGCGTGTTCGTGCTGCGCGCACTCGGCATCGCCATCCCGTGGTTCTTCGGGCGCGATCTCAATGTCGCGGTCGATTCGCGCTTCGTGCCGGTCTTCGCCAAACTCCTCTACGAGGCGACGCCGGGGGTCGAGTTCGCCCTGCTCGTCGCGGGTGCGGGGCTCGGCCTGATCCTCGTGCTGGGCACGATCCGGGCGGCCCTCGGCACGCTGTGGCGCGCGGTCGTGCTGGGCGGCTGGGCGGGACTTGCCCTTGGTGCTGCCGCACTCATTGCCGGCTGGTGGACGATGCCCAAGGCGCCGTCGGCACCCGACCTGCGCCCGCCGCTGTCGCTCGATGCGGGGCGCGCCGTCTATGCTGCGGCCGATTCCGTCCTTCGTGCCGAAGGCCTGCGCGGCGAGCATCGCGCGCGCATCGAAGCCGCACAGGCGGCCCTGCCGGCGCACAGCGACTTCGCCCCGCTGGGCGGGCGCAGCGTCGTATTGATCTTCGTCGAATCCTACGGGGCGGTCACCGCGCGCGAACCGTCATTTGCCGCGGTACTCGATCCGCTGCGCGAGCGGCTTGATGCGCGGCTCGAAGCGGCGGGCTTCGCGCGGGCGACCGGCCTGCTCCGCTCGCCGATCACCGGCGGTGGCTCGTGGATGGCGCACGGCACGATGATTTCCGGCGTGAAGCTCGCAGTACAGGACGCGTACGAGGTGATGCTGGTCTCGGGCGTGCGCACGATCGCGCACCGCTTCGCCGAGGCGGGCTACCGCACGCTCGCTTTGATGCCGCGAATCGACCAGCCGTGGCCCGAAGGCACGCTGCTCGGCTTCCAGACGATCCGCCTGCAGCCGGGCCTCGAATACAGCGGTCCGCATTTCGCGTGGGAGTCGCTGCCCGACCAGTGGGTACTCGACCACTTCGCCAGCGTCGACCTGAAGCCGGGCCCGCTCTTCGCCAAGATCGTGCTCGCCTCCAGCCACACACCGTTCGAACGCGTACCCGCCTTCATCGAGGACTGGTCGAAGCTTGCCTCGAACCACGCCTATGACGGGCTGCCGGTGAAGGAATTCCCGGTCCGTCGCGGGCAGGTCTTCGAGCAGGACGCCGCCTATGTCGCGGCCGTCGCCTATTCGCTCGAATCCGCGATCCGCTTCGCGACGGACCGGACCGACGACGAGACGCTGTTCATCGTGCTGGGCGACCACCAGCCGCCGCTGACGACGGCACGGCGCACGGGCGACTTCTCGGTGCCGGTCCACGTCTTCTCGCGCTCGGCGGAGGCCGTCGCACCGTTCCTGCGTCGCGGCTATGTGGTGGGCCTGCAGCCGCCAGCCGGTGTCGCGGCCAAGGGCATGGAGACGTTCCTTCCCGACTTCCTGGCGGATTTCGGCGGCACGCCGTGACCCGCGTCCAGGGACTGTCGCGCGCCACACTCGTCGGCGGCGCGCTGCTCGTCGTGGCGCTGTCGGCGATCGATCCCGATACGTCGGGTGCCATTGCCGCCTTCGCCGCATTCTTCTTGCTTTGGCTCTGTGCGCGGCTCGGTCTTGCCGACCATCCGCATGCGCAGTTCGGTTCAGCGAACGAGCTGACTTTCGCGCGCGCGACGTTCGTGTGCCTGCTCGCCGCCCTGTGCCTGCATCCGCATCTGGGTACCGGAACGCGCTGGGCGCTGGTCGCGGCCGGTTCGGCGGCCCTGCTGCTCGACGGCGTGGACGGGCTGCTGGCCCGCCGGCTCGGGCTTGCCTCGCCGTTCGGTGCGCGCTTCGACATGGAGACGGATTCCGCCTTCATGCTCGTGCTCGCGATTCTCGCGGCCCGCTTCGGCGCGAACGGGGCATGGGTCGTGGCACTCGGCCTGCCGCGCTACCTCTTCATCGTCGCGGGTTGGCTCTATCCGTTCCTCGCCGCGCCGCTGCCGCACAGCGAGCGGCGCCGCGTCGTGTGCGTCGTTCAGGGGATCGCCGTGCTTGTGGCGCTGGCGCCGCTTCCGGGGACAGGCCCGATCGTCCTCGCCGGCCTGGCGCTGCTGCTCTGGTCGTTCGCCGTCGATGCCCTCTGGCTCTGGCGCAATGCCGCGTCGCACGAGGCAGCACCGGTTGCCGGCCGCGTCGCCGCCTGGATCGGGCTGCTGCGCTCGCTCGTCGTCTATTACGGGATCCCGGGCCGGGCATCGCGCCTCGACCGGTTCTACGGGCTATTCGTCCGCGAGGGCGGGCTGGCGTTCGATATCGGCGCCCATGTCGGCAACCGCGTGGCGAGCTGGCGACGCCTGGGTTCAAGGGTCGTGGCGGTGGAGCCGCAGCCGCGCTTCGCCGACCTGTTGCGCCGGTTCTTTCTCGACGATCCGGCCGTGCGGGTCGAGGAATCGCTGCTCGACGCCGCGCCGGGCACGGTGGCGCTGCATCTGAGCGACCGCCATCCCACGCTTGCGACCGCAAGCACCGAGTTCATGCAGGACGTGCGCGGGGCAAGCGCCTTCGACGCGGTCGCGTGGGACCGCGCGATCCCGGTCGCGGCGACGACGCTCGATGCGCTGATCGACCGCGAGGGGCAGCCCGACTTCGTCAAGATCGACGTCGAGGGGGCCGAAGCACGCGTGCTCGCCGGTCTCACGCGGCCCGTGCCCGCTTTGTCGTTCGAGTATGTGCCGGCGGCGAAGACGGCGGCCCTTGCCTGCGTCGACCGGCTTGAGGCACTCGGCGACTACCGCTTCAACCGGTCGGCCGGCGAGAGCCATCGCCTCGATCTCGACGAATGGACCGACGCGCGCACGATGCGCGCGTGGCTTGCTGCCCTCACGCCGGACGAGAAATCGGGCGACGTCTATGCCGAATGGCAAGGACGTCGCGATGCCCCACGACAAGGCTGAGTTTTCCGCCGGCGATCTGCGCGTGCCGCGCGTGCAGCCAGTCCGATAGATCGAGCCCGGGGGCCTGCTCGCGTGCCGCACCCGCAATGCCGTCGACCATCGCCTTCAGCATTGCCGCATCGCGCAGGCGCCAGTCCGTCCGTGCGACGGCGACCGAATAGCCCGCCCGCGCGGCGAGCCGTGCGAACGCGGCGGGGGCTTGGGCACCGAGAGCCGGCCCGAGGCCCTTCGTGCGGCGCTGGTGATCCCCGAACGCCGCCAGCACGGCCGCATCGGCGGGATGGGAGGGCGTGAATTCATGCCGTCCGTCCACGGCAAGCTGCATCAGCAGCGGTCGGCCGTTTGCATGCCGGACCAGCCGAGCAAGCCACGCGGGCCCCGCAAGATCGATGAGGGCGGTCGAGACATAGGCATCGGCACGCGGGAACGCGCCGCCAAGCGAACGCCGGCATTTGCGCGCGCGGGGGGCCAGCGAAAGCAGATGCGCGTCGCCGTCGACGAGCGTCCATGCCGTTGCCTTGGGAAGGAAAGGGTCGAGCCAGCGGATCAGGGCTCCCCGTCCGGCCCCGAGATCGGCAATCCGCGCATCGGGCCCGAGTACGCGCGCGAAGCGGCGGGCGAGTGCTGCACTGCGCGCCGCGGCATCGGCGGGTGCGCGCAGCGCAAGCCAGTCGGCAGAAAAGCCGCTCACGGCGCCAGCGCCTCGACCGACGCCCACAGCTTGGCGGCCTGCATGCGCCAGTCGGGAAAGCGCAGAGCCGCGGCATTGCGCGCGTAGCGCCTGCGGGCGGGGCCGAGCAGCCGGCGCAAGGCACGCGCGAAAGCGGCCGGATCGCCCGCACGGACCAGCAGGCCCGCGCGCGCCGGCACGACGAGCGGGACCGCGCCTGCACGCACACCCGCGACCGGCAGGCCGTGCGCCAGCGCTTCGGCGAAGGCCATGCCGTAGCCTTCGTGCCGCGAGGGCAATGCGAAGATGCGTGCCGAGCCGTAGTGGCGTGCAAGTCCAGCCTGGTCGCTCACGCCCGCCAATCGCACGCGTCGGCCGAGGCCGAGACTGCGGATGTCGGCGCGCACGCCTGCCGCACAGGCCGCATCGCGGACCGTCGAACCGACGCAGAGGCTGCGCCAGCTTATGTCGCGCAGGCGCGAAAGCGCACGCAGCAGCGTGCGATGGTCCTTGCGCGGCGTGAGCGTGGCGACGGTCAGGATCGTCGGTGTGGTGCTTCGGTTGGGCCGGCGCCTCGCCCGCTCGGTTCCCGGATCGACCGCACGCAGGCGTGCCGGATCGAGCCCCATCGCGATCAAATCGCCGACCGTGGCGCTGCTCGTGGCGATGCTGCCCGCGAGCTTTCGCAGCATCGCGGCTTCGCGCGCGATCCACCCGCGCGCCGTCGCGCGGTCGAGACCGGTTTCGAGGCCGAGCGGATGGTGGACGAGGGCGATCGCCTTCGCGACCGGCAGCAGACCTTCGAAGGCCGGCAGGGCAAGCCCGTCGATCAGCAGCGTCTCGTCCTTGCCACGCCGCGCAAGGCACCCGCGCGCGGCAGCGATGGAAACCGGATCGACGTCGGGATAGCGCCCGGCGAGCTCGTCGAGCGCCACCGCATGGCCGGCAGCACGCCATTCGTCGAGCATGCGCCTGGCGTAGCGGTAGCCGCCGGTCGCCTGATCGATGCGACCGGGCACGACCAGTCGCAGCTTCACGGCAGGGCCGCCTCGTAGGCTGCCCAGGCGACCGGCGATTCGCGCAGGATGACCTTCATGCTTGCATAGGCATTGCCGGTTCCCGCGCCCAGCGAGTCCGCCGCGACCTTGCCCTTCAGGAGTTCGAAGATCAGCCCGGCGAGGAACTCGGTCGTCGTGTTGGTGCCCTTGAGCGGTTCGACGTCGTCGAGATTGCGGTAGTCGAGCTCGTCGAGGGCGGCGCGCAGCGTGCGGCGCATCAGGCCGATATCGACGATCAACCCGTCGGCATCGAGGCGGGCGCGCCGCAGCTCCCATTCGACCACGAAGGTGGCGCCGTGCACGCGCTGGGCGGGCCCGAAAATCTCGCCCTTGAAGGAGTGGGCGACCATGATGTGGTCCTGGACGGTAAGGCTGTACATCGATTCATCCGTACGAAACGAGGGGAAGGGGCGAGGCGTCGGGTGCGTTGAGCAGGTGGGCATAGCGCTTCGGCAGGTCCGCGAACGGGGTCGCTCTGCCGAGATCGAGACGGTAGGCCGGATCGGCGAGCAGGCGGAGCGCCAGTGCCAGGCGCTGTGCGTGGCTGCGCGTGGCGCGCCGTGCGGGCGAAACCGAGCCGACCTGCGAAGCCGCAAGCGTCAGGCGGCGCGAATGGAACGCGCTGCCCAACGACACGGGCACGACGCGCGTGCCGTACCAGGAAAGCTCCACGACCGTCGCTTCGAAGCCGGCAAGGCCGATCGCGTGCGCGAGGCCGGCCGCCGTTCCCGAACAGTGGAACACCAGATCGCAGTCGCCCGCCATCGTATCGGCGACGCGCGCACGCGCCTTCGCGGCCGGTGACGGATCGAATCCGGCAAGCTCGATGCCTGGCGTGGCCGCAAGCAGGCGCGTCAGGCACAGCCCGACCGCACCGAGCCCGACGACCGCGACGCGGTCGCCCACGCGCGGCGGATGGTCCCACAGCGCGTTGATCGCCGTCTCGAGATGGGCCGCAAGCGGGGCCGTTTCGTCCGGCACGCCGTCGGGGACCGGGTGGGCGGCACCGGCGGGCACGTCGAAGATGTCCTGGTGCGGATGGAGGGCGAACACGCGGGCTCCGGCTTCGTGCCCGTCGCCGAACAGGACCGTGCCGACTGCGCAGTAGCCGTACTTGACCGGAAACTCGAAGTCGCCTTCCTGGAAGGGGGCGCGCATGCGGGCATGCTCGGACGCCGGAACGGCGCCGTCGAACACGAGCCGCTCGGTCCCGCGGCTGATTCCGGAAAAGCGCGTGCGGACGCGCACGCTGCCGGGGGCAAGCGGCTCGAGCGGCACGGACCGCAGCTCGCTGCGCCCCGCCCCGACGATCCAATGTGCCTGTGCGCGATCAATCGCCAAGACGGCACTCGAACAGCGTGTCGGCACCCAGTGCAAAACGGCGCGTGGGCGGGCGCAGTGCGTCGTCGAGCCTGTCGATCGGCGGCAACGCGATCGACGGCCGGCCGGAGCCGATCACCATCGGGGCGACGGCAAGCTGCAGCCGGTCGACGCGGCCGGACGTCATGAAATGCGAGACCGTGCGCCCGCCACCCTCGACGAGGGCGAGGCGCACGCCGCGGGCATAGAGCGCTTCGAGCAGCGCTTCGATGTCGATCGCCTCGCCCTTGCGCGCGATCACCAGGGTTTCGGCACCCTCGACCGTCTCGCCGGCCGCACAGCGCGCGAGCAGGGTGGGTGCCCGGCCATCCTTGAAGACCTTGCGGTCGGTGGGTGCCCGCGCGTCGGGATCGACGACGACGCGCCGGCGAGTCATGCCCTCGCAGCGCCGCACGGTCAGCTGCGGATCGTCGAGTGCCACCGTTCCCGCACCGACGATCACGGCGTCGGCAAGGGCGCGCATGCGGTGGAGATGGAGGAGGGCCGCATCGCAGTTCACGTAGTGCGAATGCCCGGACAGCGTGGCGATCCGCCCGTCGAGGCTTTGGCCCAGCAGGGCGACGACCATCGTGCGGCGCGCCAGCGCGCGTGCGGCGACCAGCGGCAGGAAGATCTCGAACACGCTTTCGGCTTCCGGCGTGTATTTCCCCTGGCACTGCCAGCCGCCATCGGCGGCCAGCGCCAGCGGACCGGCACGGCCGGTCGGCGCACCCGCGGCGTTCAGTTCGAGCACGAGCCGCCAAGCATCGGCCCCGTCGAGCGTGCGCGGGGCGGAGCGGATCGTGACCGGTGTCGGGGCGGAGCCGTCTTGCATGGGACGCCTCAGGCTATCACAGGCGTTGGCCCGCGCCCCAGCGCAGCAGCCGGCCGGCGATCGGCACCCAGGCGATGCCCGCAAACACGTAAAAGGCGAGGTCGACGGCCCAATGGTCCGGCAGCAGGCCGCCCAGCGTGGCGGCCAGCCAGACATAGCCACCCAGGAAGACGAGGATGGCGAGGAAACCGAGGGCCGAACGGGTGCTTGGCATGGCGCATATAAATGTTACGAATGCCGCAAATGTCCAGCCCGAATGGCCGCCTCGGCGAGTACTACGACCTGCTTTCGCGATATGGCGTGCTGGCGCGCCTGTTCGGGCGCGACGGCGGCCATTCCCGCGCGACGGTTCACCGTCTGTTGCGCGCCGACGAGGCGGGAACGGATCCGGCCGATGTCATACATAAGCGTGTGGCGGCGAATCTCGGACCCGAGCCGCCCGAGCGCGTGCTCGATGCAGGCAGCGGGCTTGGCGGAACCTCGTTCTATCTGGCCCGGCATTTCGGCGCCGCCTGCGAGGGGCTGACGCTCTCCCCCACCCAGGCCGCGACGGCCAGCGCCAGTGCCGCCCGCCTTGGACTGGCGGACCGATGCCGGTTCCGTGTCGCCAGCTTTGACGATGCGCTTCCGGCCGGGCCATACGGCCTGGTCGTCGCGATCGAATCGCTGGCCCATTCGGCGGATCCGGCGCGCAGCCTTGCCAATCTCGCGCGTGCACTGGCACCGGGCGGGCGCATCGTCGTCGTCGACGACGTGCGCGAGCCCGATGCCGATTCCGGCGACGTGGCCGCATTCGTCGCCGGCTGGCAGGCGCCCGGCTTCCGCACACGCGCGCAATGGCTGGCGGCGTTCGCGGCCGCGGGGCTGACCGTGGCGGCGGAAGAAGACCTGACCGGCCGCGTGCCGGTCCGCCCGGCCGCCTTGCGCGGGCTGCTGGTCGGTCTCAACCGGCTTGCGGCCCTCGTCCCGCACGCGGGCTGGCGCAAGGTGCTCGCCTCGCATCGGGGTGGGCTGGCGCTGGAGCGGCTTTATGCGCGGCGTGGCGCGTCCTACCGCCTGTTCGTGGCGGTATAGTGCGGCCATGCCGATTCGAGAGCCCCGCAAGCCGACGGAGTCCGCCGAGACGGTCGCGATCCAGGCGCTCGGCTGGATCGCGACCGACGAGGAGCGGCTCGGCCGTTTCATGGGGCTTGCAGGCCTCTCCGTCGACGAGTTGCGCGCGCGCGCGTCCGAGCCCGAGTTCCTCGGCGGCGTGCTCGATTTCGTTCTCGAGAACGAGGCCCTGCTCGTCGAATTCGCCGCCGTTGCCGAACTGAAGCCGGAAGCCATCCTTCGCCTGCGCCGGCAGCTGCCCGGCGCGCCCGTGTGGGAATGAAGGTCGACCTCCCCATCGACGCCGTGCTCGGCGAACTGTGCGCCGGCCTTGCCGCGAAACCGAACGCGGTTCTCGAAGCCCCGCCGGGTGCGGGCAAGACCACCAAGGTGCCGCTTGCCCTGCTCGACGCCGGCTGGGCGAAGGGCCGCAAGATCCTGATCCTCGAGCCGCGCCGCATCGCCGCGCGCGCGGCCGCACGCCGTATGGCGCAGCTGCTGGACGAGCCCGTGGGGGCGACCGTCGGCTACCGCGTGCGGCTCGACAGCCGCATCGGCCCGACGACGCGCATCGAGGCCGTGACGGACGGCATCTTCGCCCGCCGCATCCAGCGCGATCCCGCCCTCGAGGATGTCGCGGCGGTGATCTTCGACGAATTCCACGAACGCGGCCTCGAAAGCGATCTCGGGCTTGCACTCGCACTCGACACGCAGGCGAACCTGCGGCCCGACCTGCGCATCGTCGTGATGTCGGCCACGCTCGACGGCGTTTCGGTCGCAAGGCTGCTGGGCGACGCGAATGTCGTCAGTTCGCAGGGCCGTGCCTGGCCGGTCGCCGTCGAATGGCAGGAACGCCCGGAACTGCGCGATGTCGTCGATGCGACCGCGCGCACCGTCCGCCGCGCGCTTGCCGCCGGCCCCGGCGACGCACTTGTCTTCCTGCCGGGCGTGGCCGAGATCCGCCGCGTGGCCGAACGGCTCGACGGGCTGGGTGCGAATGTCGACGTCATGCCGCTCTATGGCGATCTGCCGGCCGAAGCGCAGGACCGCGCGATCCGGCCGAGCGTGCCGGGCCGGCGCAAGATCGTGCTGGCGACATCGATCGCGGAAACGTCGCTGACGATCGACGGTGTCGCGATCGTCGTCGACAGCGGCCTGAAGCGCGCCCCCCGCTTCGATCCGCGCAGCGGCATGTCGCGGCTGGAGACGGTGCGCGTGAGCCAGGCTTCGGCCGAGCAGCGCCGCGGCCGTGCCGGCCGGCTCGGACCGGGCACGTGCTGGCGCCTGTGGGGCGAGGCCGAGCACCGGCAGCTTGCCCTCTACGACCGGCCGGAGATCGCGGAAGCCGACCTCGCACCGCTGGCGCTGGAACTCGCGGCCTGGGGGATCGCCGATCCGACGACGCTTGCCCTTCTCGATCCGCCGCCGGCCGCCGCGTTCGCGCAGGCGCGGGCTTTGCTCGCCGATCTCGGTGCCATCGATATCCAGGCGCGCATCACGACGCATGGCCGCGCGATGGCCGATCTTGCGGCCCATCCGCGTCTTGCGCACATGATGCTGGCGGCGGCCGGGCAGGGCCGTGCGGCGCTGGCGGCCGACATCGCCGCCCTTGTCGAGGAGCGCGACATCCTGCGCGGCTGTCGCGAAGCCGACATGCGCCTCAGGCTGGAGATCCTGCGCCGCGACGCCGAGACGCGTCTGCCGGCGGGTGCCAGCCTCGACAAGGGTGCGATCGCGCGGGTGCGCGAGGCGGCGCGCGTGTGGCGCCGCCTGCTCGATGCGCCCGGTGCGGACGAAGGGCTTTCGGCCGCCGGCGCCGTGCTCGCCTTCGCCTATCCCGACCGCATCGGCAAGCGGCGCGGCGGAACGTCGGTCGGGTATCTGCTGTCGAACGGCCGTGGTGCCTTCTTTTCGGCGCCGGAACCCATCGCGGCCGAGGACTGGATCGTCGCCGCCGATCTCGACGGCGGTGCGCGCGAGGCGCGCATCTTCGCGGCGCTGCCGACGACGCTCGCGGAGATCGAGGCCGATTTCGCTGCGCGCATCGCGCGCGAACGGATCGTCGAATGGGATCCGCGATCCGAAACGGTCGTCGCGGTCGAACGCCGGCGGCTCGGCGCGCTGATACTGGAAGAGCGGCCGGCGAAGGATCTGGACGATGGCGAGCGTCAGGCCGCCATGGTCGCCGGCATCCGGGCGATGGGCCTTGCCTGCCTGCCCTGGACGAAGGCGAGCGAAACGCTGCGCCACCGCGTGGCCCTGCTGCGCCGCGTGGAAGGCGATGCATGGCCGGACTGGTCCGACGAAGCGCTGGCGAAAGAACTCGAGACGTGGCTGGGCCCGTATCTTGCCAAGGCGTCGCGACGTGCCCACCTTGCCGGGATCGATGTCGGCGATGCCCTTCTCGCGAGCCTCGACTGGACGCAGCGCAAGGCGCTCGACGCGAACGCGCCCACGCATGTCGAGGTGCCGACCGGCAACCGGATCGCGCTCGACTATTCGGTCGATCCGCCGGTCCTTGCCGTACGCCTGCAGGAGATGTTCGGCTGCCGCGATACGCCTGCACTCGCCGGCGGGCGCGTGCGCGTCGTGCTTCATCTACTGAGCCCGGCCCGCCGGCCCGTGCAGGTCACGCAGGATCTCGCCGGGTTCTGGCGGGGTACCTACAAGGACGTGAAGCGCGACCTCAAGGGCCAGTACCCCAAGCATGTCTGGCCCGAAGATCCGCTGGCCGCCGCCCCGACGGCGCGCGCCAAGCCGCGGGGGACGTGATGCTTGCCGAGATGCTCCTCTACCGGCTGACGCGTGCCGCGCCCTGGGCGCAGGCGATGGGCTATCGCGAGGGCGCCGTCCGCCTGTGGTCGCGCCATGGCCGATGCCGGCGCGTCTGGGCGCCGCATCTGGAGAATACGCGGAACTTCGTCGGCGAAGCCGCGCGCGCGGTGCCCGGCGACGGGACGGCGCTGGTACTTGGCTCCGGTCTGCTTGCCGACGTTCCGCTCGACGTCCTGCGCGCCAAGTTCCGGCGCGTCGTGCTGGTCGATGTCGTGCATCTGCCCACGACGCGCTGGCGCACGCGGCGGATGGCCGACGTGACGCACGTGGTCGCCGACCTGACCGGAACGGCGCGGGAGCTTGTCGCGGATCCGGCCGGCAGCCTGCCCGAACCGGGCTGCGATTTCGGGCTCGACGACCCGACCGTCGACTTTGTCGTATCCCTCAATCTGGTTTCGCAGCTGCCGCTGGCGCCGGTCGAATGGCTCGAAGCGCACGGCCGGCGCGAAGCGGACGCGGCCGCCTATGGCGGGCGGATCGTCGCGGCCCATTTCGCGTACCTGAAGCGCTTTGCCTGCCCGGTCTGCGTCGTCGGCGACTTGACGCGCACCTATCTCGACAAGGCCGGCCAGCCGATCGAGACGGACGACGCGCTCTACGGCTTCGTCCCGCCGCCGACCGACGCGCAGTGGACGTGGGATCTGGCCCCTCTCGGCGAGCTGGACCGGAAATACGCGATCCGTAACCGGGTTTTCGCCATTCGAGAGCTGCGCGAATCGAATCGACTCGTGTAAATTCGCCGAGTCGCGTCGTGTTGCGGGAGCTTCGGGATGTTTCGCGTCAAGGCCGCCCTTGCGGTGGCAATTCTGTCGATCTGGACCGGTTCGGCCGCGGCACAGGACCTGCGGGCGGGTCTCGATGCGGTCAAGCGCGGCCAGTGGCCGGCCGCACTCCAGGAATTGACGCCGCTCGCCGAGACGGGCAATGCCGCCGCGCAATATGCGCTCGGTACGATGTTCGCCAATGGCGATGGCGTGGAACCCGATCTCGCGCGGGCGGAAAAGCTGCTGCGTCAGGCAGCACAGGGCGGCGAATGGCGTGCGCGCGCGCACCTCGAATTCATGCGCGTCTCGGGGCAGCTGGCGCCGATGTCACCGAGCGGTGCACCGGCCGCCGCTGCAGGCATTGCGGGTGCCGACGGTTGGCGCGTGCAGCTTGCGACGGTGCCGACTTCCGAATCGGCGCAGCGCGAATTCCGCCGGCTGTCGCGCCAATACGGCGAAATCCTGGCGGGAACCGACCTGCTCGCACCCGCGTTCACGATGCCCGACGGCGCGCAGGTCGTGCGCGTCCAGGCCGGACCCCTGAGCGAAGCGCGCGCGCGCGACATTTGCGCCAAGCTGCGCGACATGAACGCGGGATGCCGGATCATCCGGCCGGAAAGCTGAAACTCAGGCGCCCGTAACCGCGGCTTCGCTGCGCCGGAACATTTCTGGATTCATCAGTGCAGCGAACGAAAACGTACGCTGGATCGACGCGTTGTCGAGGCGGCGAAGACGCGCATGCGGGATCTTGTTGGGGTCCTGGAACACCAACTCGATTTCCCAGAAAATAGATTCGCGTCCGATCGCGACGAACCGGTCGCCGATCTTGAAGCCGTCATTCTTGTTTCGAAACATGCGTTATCGTCACTTTACGTGGTGCAAGACGTGATTTGAATCTAGTCGCTCGACGCCGCTGCGTAAAGACCTGCAGCACGCGCAGGTCGCGCGTCGCATGCGCCGTCGATGCATGGCACCGACGATTGCGGCACGCCGCTCTTGCAGATGGATGCATTGCCGATCGCACAATTGCCGGCGCGGACAACGATCAGAATCGGATGTTTCGCAAATTGCAACGGACTGCCGCCGATATGGGGCTGAAAATGCAATTTGCAATCAGGCCAATACGCGCAAAAGCGCGCGAGTCCATGGGGTTAATGTTAAACTTCGCCCCGAGTCGCGAGCCCATCGCGCGCGACCGACATCACGGCACGGAACATGACGGTTTTGCGCATCCAATGCCGCGCATCGACGCCGATTCTGGGGGCTCTGCTTTTGCTTTCTGCGCTGTTCGGATTTGCACGCGCGAACGATGAGCCGTTCCGGTGGGCGGTGTACTACGGGGCGGATGCGCCGGTCGACGCCTTCGCGGACTACCGCATGGTCGTGTTCGATTCGGACCGGCATCCAGACATCGAGCCGATCGCAGCACGACGCACGCAGGTGCTGGGCTATCTGAGCATCGGCGAGGTCCACCGCTCGCGCAGCTATTTCGCGGAGGTCGAGCGCGAAGGGCTGCTCGTCTACGAGAATCCGAACTGGCCGGGGGCGTTCGCGGTGGATGTGCGCGATCCGCGCTGGCGCAAGCGCGTGGTCGAGGAACTGGTGCCGGCGATCCTCGCGCGCGGATTCCAGGGCGTGTTCCTCGATACGGCCGATACCGCGATCGATCTCGAACGGCGCGATCGTACGAAGTTCGCCGGTGCCACGCTCGCCACCATCGAACTCGTCAAGGCGATCCGCAACCGCCACCCGCAGGCGGTCGTGATCCTCAATCGCGGCTACGAGATCCTGCCGGCGGTGGAGAACGCGATCGACATGGTGCTCGCCGAATCCCTCGTGACGTCGTGGGATTTCGAGAAAAAAGCCCCGCGCATGGCTGCCGCCGACCAGCACGCCGCGGAAGTCGCCCATCTTGTCGCGGCGCGCAAGCGCACGCCGAAACTGCGCCTGCTGGCGCTCGAATACTGGGCGCCTGACGACGCGGCGAAGATCAAGGCGATCTATTCGCAGGTCCGCTCCCTCGGGTTTTCGCCTTACGTTGCGACCGTCGCTCTCGACCGCGTCGTGCCCGAGCCGCGATGAAACGGATCGTCGTCCTCTTCCTGTGCCTGATCGTTCTGCTGGCGCCGCCGCCGGCCGACGCGCAGATCCAGGCGCGCCGCGTCCTCATCCTATGGGACTCGTCGATGACGGCCCGCTGGCGCGACACGTTCGCGCACCTGATGCTGGAAATGCCGCTCAACCGGCTGGGCTACGTCGTCGAACCCGTCGACGTGGCGAAGAAGTTGCCCGATGCGGACGCGTTCGAGGGAACACGTGCGGTGATCTCGTGGCTCGAGGCGGACACGGTGCCCGATGCGCGTGCCGCATTCGGCTTCATCGATGCCGCGACGGCGCGCGGCCTGCGCTTCATCCAGCTCGGCGACGCGGCGTACCTGCGCGGACGCGATGGCGCGCCGAGCGTGACCGTCACCGAGGCCAACCGCGTGTTCGCGCGCGCGGGCTTCAGGCTCGGCGAGGATTTCGTCCGTCTCACGTTCGACGTCGAGGTCCTGCGCAAGGAGGCCGCACTCGTCGAATACGAGCGTCCGCTCGATCGCGTCCTGCCGCCCTATCCGGTCTGGCGTCCGCTCGACACGCGCACGCGTTCGCTGCTGGTGCTGCGTCGCCAGGGACAGCCGGAAACCGAAAGCCATGTCGTGATGCTCGGCCCCGGCGGCGGGCTCGCGAGCTTCGGCTATTCGCACTACTACGAGCCCGAGCTGCGCCGGCGGCAGTGGCGCATCGACCCGTTCGCATTCCTCAAGGCGGCGCTCGGCGACGGCGACGGACCGGTTCCCGACGTCACGACGCTCGTCGGCCGGCGCATCTTCTTCAGCCAGGTGGACGGCGACGGCTGGCGCAACGTCACCGAGATTGCACCCTGGCGGCGGACGCGCAAGCTGTCGTCGGAAGTGATCCTCGACGAGGTCCTGCGGCGATATCCGGATCTGCCGGTGACGATCGGTCCCGTCGTCGCCGACCTGCATCCCGACTGGTGCGGATCGGACGAGACGCGCGACATCACGCGGCGGATGTTCGCGTTGCCCAATGTCGAGGCCGGCAGCCATACCTGGACGCATCCGCTCGACTGGAAATTCTTCGACGCATCCGACGTCGCGGAAAAGGAACGGCCGTTCCTGCGCCGCTATCCCGGTTGCCGGTCCGAGCCGTCGCGCCTTGCGGCGCTCTACGACAGGCTCCGGCAGCGCATCGCCGGCATTGCTGCGGAAGCCGAAGAAAACGCCGATTTCGACGGCCAGTACGGCACGATCGGCAGTTACAACACGCCGCGCTCGTTCGCGCAGATGCCGTTCGACGTCGACCGCGAGATCCGCGGTGCCGTCGACTATCTCGCCACGCTCGCCCCCGCGGGCAAGGGCGTGCCGATCGTGCAGTGGTCGGGCAATACGCTGCCGTTCGAGGCCGTGCTGAAGGCCGCGCGTCTCGCGGGCCTCCACAACATCAATGGCGGGGATACGCGCTACGACCGCGAATACGACTCCGTCTCGTACGTGGCACCGGTCGGTCGGCGCGTGGGCGCCGAGCGCCAGATCTATTCGGGCGCTTCGAACGAGAATACTTACACGGATCTGTGGACGGACCGCTTTTTCGGCTATCGGGCGCTGGTCGAGACGTTCGAGCGCACGGGTGCTCCCCGCCGGCTTACGCCGATGAATCTCTACTATCACATCTACAGCGGCGAGAAGGAGACCTCGCTCAAGGCGCTGCAGGACAACATCGCCTATGTCCGCGCGCACGAAGTCGTACCGGTCTTCGCATCCGGCTATGCGGCGATCGCCGAAGGTTTCTACGGCACGGCCATCGAGCGGATCGACGCTTCGCGCTGGCGGATCGCCGGCCGCGGTGCCCTGCAGACGCTGCGCTTCGATCCGCCGCTTGATGGCCTGAAGGTCGATTTCGCCCGATCAGGCGGTGTGCTGGGTTATCGGCGGGATGCCGGCGCGCTCTACGTGGCGCTCGACCCCGCCATCGCCGAGCCAATCGTGGCGCTGGCCGACGACGAAGGCCCGGTCCGGCCTTCGCTCGTCGATTCCCGCTGGCCGGTGCGCAGCCTGCAGATCGACGCCGGCGGGTTTTCCTTTGCCGCCGCCGGTTTCGGGGCAGGGGAGATGCGCTGGCGCGCCGTACCGCTGGCACGCTACCGGATTTCGGCCGGAACGGGCACCGTGCGGGAGATTTCCGCGGACGGTGCGGGCGTGCTTGCCTTCGCGCTCGATCCGGCCGACGCGCGATCCGTCGACGTGCGCGTCGCGGGGCCGCTGCAATGACGGCGCTTCACGCCCGTACCGGCGGTCAGTTCGCGCTTGCCGCGGCGCTCGTCGGCAGCAGCCTTTTCGCGAGCGTGCTGATCGTGCCGAACGTGCGCGAACGCGCGGTGATGCATCTGCGCGACCGCGAATTCGACCAGGCGCGCGAGATGTTCGAAGAACGCCTCGCCGAGGCCGGGCCGCTGCTCGAGACGGTCGTGCCGCTGGCGCGGCTCTATGCCCAGCGCGGCGAGCTCGAGCGCGCGATCGCGATCCTGTCGGACCTGATCGCGTCGGGCCGCGTCGAAGGCCAGGGCGTGATCGACGCGCGCCGGCTGATGTCGGTCTATCTGCGCTGGGGCGGGCACGAGGCCGAGCACCGCGCCAATCTCATCGAGATCGCGCGCATCGATCCGAACTCGGCCAACCTGCGCGAGCTGTCGGCGCTTTTCAGCTTCGCCGGCGATACGGCAGCGCAGATCGGCGTGCTTACGCGTCTCATCCTGCTGCCCGACGCGCTGCCCGACGATTTCGTCGATCTTGCCGAGTTGCAGGCAAGCCAGCGGAACTTCGCCGCCGCCATCGCCACGCTCTCGACGCTGGCCGCGCGCATGCCCGACAAGGTCGATGCGGCCACGCTCGATCTTTGGCTCATCGTCTCGCTCGAGGCGCGCGACTTCGACGGCGCCGTCGCGCGCGCGCGCGCGCAGATGGCGCGCCGGTCGCCGCCGTCGGAGGTCGCCGCCGTGATCGGCGCCTTCGCGGGCCAGCGCGTGCCGAAGCTGGGTGTTGCCGCTCTTCAGCCGCTGGCCGACCGGATGGGGCCGGACGCCGCGACGAACGTGGCGCTGATGCGTCTGGCGCTCGACGCCGAGATGCCGGCACTTGCGGCCGACCTGTTCGATCGTCAGCTCGCGCGCGGTACGGCGTCGCTCGGTGTGGCGCAGATCGGCGATCTCATCGACATCGGCCTCGTGACCGAACGCGTGGACATCGCCCTGAACCTCGCCAAGTCGGTCGATCTCTCGCAGCTGAGCGTCGTACAGCTCGAAGCGCTTGCCGGCCAGGCGCTCGACCGCCGGCAGACGGAATTCCTGCGCGCGATCGCGACGGCCGCCGGGCACGAGCGCCTGGCCGGGAATCCGGTGCTTGCGGCACGGATCTATCTTGCGATCGACGATCGCGTGCGTGCGGCCGAGCAGGCGCGGCGCGCCCTTGCGCGGACGGACCTGCCGCTGGAAGAAGCGCTGACGCTCGTCCAGGTCTTCGCCGGTGCGGATCGGCCTGGCGAAGCGCTCGCCCTGCTGGCGCGTCTTGCCGAAAATCCGGCGCTGCCGGAAAACGCGATCGGCGACATGGCGCAGCTCTATCTGCTGCTCAAGCGTGCACCCGAAGCGGTCGCGGTGTTCGAACGCCTGCGCGCACAGCGGCCGAACTCGCTGGCGGTCGCCGCGGGCTGGGCGCTTGTCATGGCCCAGGCCGGCCGCGGCGACGCGGTCGCGCGCTGGCTCGATTCCGGGGCTTCGGACGCGCTGCCGGGGCCGGTGATCACGGACCTGTTCTATGTCGGCGGCGATGCGAAATCGCCTGCGCTGCAGCTTGCCGCCGCCCGGCGCTTGCGTGCCCTCGAAGGGCCGACGCCGGTGGCGCGCCTGCGGCTGGCGCAGGCGGCTCTTGCCGCCGGACAGTCGGGTGAGGCGCTCGACGAGGCGCGCGCCCTCCGGCCGCTGCTCGCCAACGACGAGGTCGAAGCGCTCTATCGCGAATCGCTGGTGCTTGCGGCCAAGCGCGACGCACGCGCGCAGGCGGAACTGCGCGGCTACTGGCGTGCGCGGCTGGCCGACGCGAACCTTTCCGCCGCCGCGCGCGAGGAAGCTCTCTACGGCCTCATCGACGCGCGGGCATGGGACGATGTGCTGCCCGAAATGGCGCGCCGCGCGCGCGCCGCGCCGGCCGAATGGCTCGGTGCCTTCGTGACGGCCGCAAGCGACGCCAAGCGTCTCGATCTTGCCGTGCCCGTGCTGCTCGACATCGCGCAGCGCGCCGATCTTCCGGCGGCCACGCGCCGCGAGGCGACCTATGCGCTGATCGAACGCACGCCGCCGGCCGTCCACCTGCCGGCGCTCCGCCGGGCGGCGGCCGAACTGGGCGGCGAATGGCAGGACGCCCTCGAAGCGGCACTCGAACGGCTCGGACGGCGCGACGAAGTGCTGGCGATTTTGACGCGCCGCGCCGCCGATCCGTCGCTGCCGGCCGAGACGCAGCGCGCGCTTGCGTTCCGGCTGCTCGACCTGTCGGAGAAGTCCGCGGCATTGGCGATCTTCCAGCGCTTGGCCGCGGGCGCTGCGGTGCAGTCGCCCGACGCGCAGCAGACGCTCTATTTGATGGGGCCGCGGCCGGATGCCGCGCAGCTCGACTGGATCGAGGCGCAGGCGCGTGCGGCCGCACCGGCGGCCCGCCTCGACTGGGCGCGTGCCCTGATCGACGCCGGCGCATCGCGCCGGGCGGCATTCGTGCTAGAGGCGGACGCAGCCGTTCCCGGTCGTGCCGGCGGCCCCGCGACGCTGCTGGCCGGGGAATCCTACCTGGCGGCCGGCACGCCGGACGACAAGGCCGCGTTCGTGCGCATCCTTCAGGCGCGCATCCCGCGCGAAGGCGATCCGGAGACGGCGCGCCAGCTTGCCGAGCTTGCCGCAGCCGGCAACCGCAGCGACCTTGCGCGCACCGCCTACGAGCGTCTGCTGCTGCTCGATCCGGCACAGCGCGACGCCCAGCGGCAGGTCGGTTTCATCGCGTTCGCCGACGGCGATTTCGAGCGCGCCAAGGCGCTGATCGGCCGCTATCTGGACGGGGCAGGCTCGGGCGTGCCGGTCGACTGGGAGGCGCGGTACTATCTTGGCGAATCGCTCTATCGTCTGAAGGACCGTACGGCCGCACGGACCG
Organism: uncultured Azospirillum sp.; assembly: GCA_964416335.1. Taxonomy (GTDB): domain Bacteria; phylum Pseudomonadota; class Alphaproteobacteria; order CACIAM-22H2; family CACIAM-22H2; genus Tagaea. Next base: position 94,262 of record CAYQDN010000002.1, on the reverse strand, counting down.
AGCACGAACGTGCACTGGCGGCGATCGAAAAGCTGTCGCCGGCGCCGTTCGCCGCGCGTGCGGTGCAGGCCTACCTCTATCACCGGCTCGGCCGGTCGGAGGAATCGGTGGCGCTCTATGCGCGACTCCTGCGCGAACAGCCGCGCAACCGCGATCTGCGCGCCGACTATGCGGGTGTGCTGCTGGAACTCGGCCGGACCGAACTCGCGCGCGCAATCCTGGGAGCGGGCCAATGATCGCCGCCCTGCGCCGCCTGGTCTGCATCGCACTGTTGTGGCCGGCAGCCTGCCTCGCGCAGGCGGACGGCCCCGTGCGCCTCGATCTGACATGGAGCGTCGACGGGCCGCTGGCGAATGTCCGCATCGTGCCGTCGCGGCCGATCGAAATGCGCATCGAGACGCGCGGGCGCGAGGCGATCGTGCGCTTCGCGCGCCCGATCGCCTCGCCCGATGCGGGCATCCTGCCGCGCGAGCTGCCGCGGTTCGTCGAAGGCGTCAATGCGGGGTTCGACACGCTTCTGCTTCTGGCCACGCAAGGCAGCACGCTCGCCGTGCGGCGCGAGGCCGACGGCGTCGTCGTCATCGTCCGGCTGCCCGAGAGCGCGCCTGCGGCCGACGCGGACGAGACAGACGCCATCGTGACCGAGCGCGCCGAGCGCCGGCTCGAGCGCCTGCGGGCGGCACTCGAAGCCCAGACGGGCCAGCCCGATGTCGCGCGCAGCCGCCTCGTCGCGCTCGAGGCGAAGGACCCGGGCGATGTCGATACGCTCGTCCAGTTCGCGGGTCTCGAACAGCAGATCGGTCGCGCGCGGCGCGCGGCCGCACTTCTCGATCGCGCGGTCGCGGCCGAACCGGGCAATCCCGACATCGCGACCGCCAGGACGGCACTTGCCCGCGAGACGTCCGGCTTCATCCGGGCCGAGCCGGAATACCGGCGCGCGAGCTCGGGCGAGAAGCGCTACACCGTCGGGACGATCGTCGAGGTGCCCTTCGCAACCGCCTGGCGCGCGACGGCCGCGTTCGACAATGTGCTCGTCGACAGCCCGGCGGTACGCCGGCCCGAAGGCCTGTCCGACCGTTTCAAGGGCACGCGCCAGCGCGGCGCCCTCGGCCTGCAGCATGAAGCGGAGGACGGCACACGCACGCATGCCCAGCTCTTCGCCAACGCGCGCACGGCCGGTGCGGGCCTGACGCGCGACTACGTCTTCGACCGGTCGCGCATCGCGACGGGGCTCGAACTCGCGCGCCCCTACTGGGATTTCACCGAAAGCCTCGTCGCCGACGGCACGCGCGACCGGGCATTCGTCCAGTACAGCCAGCCCTGGCTTTTCGGCCTGTCGGCGCGCGCGCGCCTCGCGGCGAACCGCTACGGCATGCCGGGGCTTGCGGATGGTGCGCGCTCGGCGACGTTCGACGGCGAGTTGCGCATGCCGCTGGACGGCTTCGTGCGCGGTTCGGCCGTCGCCTACGTGATGGACGGCGAGTACCCATGGCGGATCGCGACCCGTGCCGATCCGGCGAATGCGGGCGGCGAATTCCGGCCGGTGCCGCTGCGCTATCGCGAGGTCCACGCGCTGCTGGCGAGCTACACGCTGGACTGGCGTCGCGATTTCGACGGTTCGTTGCCGGTCGCCGCCGATTTCTCGGCTGGACCCGGCTACGACCGCTACGGGCGGCGCGGCGGCCCGCTGCTGGGCTTCGGACTAGGCTGGGTCGACGACGGGACTTTCAGCGGCGGGTTCCGGGCCAATTACGGACGCGGCGTGGGACGCGACGCGAACGAATATTCGAGCTTCGGGGGATACGCGCAGTGGCGGATGTAGATCCGACCAAGGCGCCCAAACGGCGCCAGTCCGACCGAATCGCGGCGCCGAGCGTCGGCAAGGCGCCGATGCTGCTGGGCGTGCGCCGCGCCGCGATCGTCGAGATCGGCGCGTTCCTGTTCGTGGCGCTGGCGATCGATTTCGCGTTCCTCAGTTTCGACCGGTTCGCCGGCCTGTCGCCGCATCCCTTCTGGGTGATCGTGCTGCTCTGCGCGGTCCAGTACGGCACGACCGAAGGCCTGCTGGCCGCCGCCGCCGCCAGTGCCGCCCTTTTGATGGGCAACCTGCCGGTCCAGAAATTCGACCAAGACCTGTACCAGTGGCTGCTGTCGGCGACGCTGCAGCCGCTGCTCTGGGTTGTCGCCGCGGTGATCTTCGGCGAGTTGCAGGGCCGCGTCCGGCGCGAGCGCGACCTGCTTCGCGAAGAAATCCTCCAGTCGCGCAAGCGCGAGGAAGTCGTCGCGTCGGCCTATCGCAAGCTCGATGCGCGCCGCGAGAACCTCGAAGCGCGCGTCGCGGGCCAGCTGCGGACGGTCTTCGCGATCTACAACGCCGCCAAAGGCATCGAGCACATGGCGACCGACGACGTGCAGGCGGGCGTGTCGGAGCTCGTGCGCACGGTCATGAGCCCGCGGCGCTTCTCGCTGTTCCTGCTTTCCGGCGAATCGCTCAACCTGGCGATCAGCGAAGGCTGGGACGAGTCCGAAACCGTCTATGCGCGCGCGTTCGACGGCCAGTCGCGCCTGTTCCAGGCGGTCGTCGGCTCCCACCGCACGCTCGTCGCCGCCGTTGCCGAGGACGAGGCCGTCCTTGCCGGCGAGGGACTGCTCGCCGGCCCGCTCCTCAATCTCGACTCGGGCGAAGTCATCGGGATGCTGAAGATCGAGGAAATGGGCTTCCTCGATCTTTCGATGACGTCGATCGAGAATTTCCGCCTGCTGTGCGAATGGATCGGGACCGCCTATGCCCAGGCGCGCCGGTTCGAGAGCGCCATGCACGGGATCGACCCGGGCGGGGGCAATCCGTGAGCGGCAATACCGGCGACGACCGGCGTACGGGAAGGCGCGACCGCGAGCGCGAGGAAATGCTGGCACGGCTGACGCGCGTCGCAGGCTCGGTGCCGATCGTCGAGACGGTGCTCTATTCGGGCACGATGACGGCCGCGACCGGCTATTCGTGGTTCCAGGCGTCGCAGAACGATCTCGGGTTCCTCGCGGTGCTCGGCGCGCAAGGGGCCGTCGGTGCCGTGGGCCTCCTCTGGATCTGGACGGTCGTGCGGCGCGCGCGCGACCTGCGGTTTCCGCTGCTGGCCGTCGGATCGGCGACGATGGTGGGGCCGTTCGGGGCCGCCGGCAGCGTGCTGTGCGCGCTGCTCTATGCGTGGTTCCGGCGGAGCACGACGAGCTTCGAGGAATGGTACGCGGCCCTGTTTCCCGAACAGCAGAACGAAGGTGCGCGCACGCTGTTCCAGGAGATCGTCTCGGAAGGGCGCGACGACGAGGTTGCCGCACGGTCGATCGCTTCGTTCACCGACATTCTTGCCTTCGGTACGTTCGACCAGAAGCAGGCGCTGTTGGCGCTGATCGCCACGTATTTCCGCCCGGCGTTCGCACCGGCGCTCAAGAGCGCCCTCGGCCATCCCGAGCCGGCGATCCGCGTGCAGGCCGCAACGGCCGTCGCACAGATCGAGCAGCGCTTCCTGCGCCGCTCGCTCGATCTCGACGCCGAGCTGAAGCGGCGGCCGCGCGACTTTCCGCTCGTCTTCGCCGCGGCGCGTCACTACGACGACTATGCCTTCACGGGCCTGCTGGACCACGACCGGCAAGCCGAAAACCAGCGCCGCGCGCTGACGCTCTACAACGCGGCACTGGAACTCGCTCCGGAAAACGGGCGTCTCGAACTCGGCATGGGGCGCCTGCTCGTGCGCATGGGCGAGTACCACGTGGCGGCCGATCTCCTCGCGAAGGCCGCGAATGCCGGGCGTCTCAAGCCGGGCGGCGCCGTCTGGTATCTCGAATGCCTGTTCCGCATCGGCGCGTTCGCGCGCCTGCGCGAGGCGGCTGCCCGGATCGTCCCGTTGCTCGAAGGCGACGAGACGGCGGATCCGCGCCTGCGCGAAGCCGCCCGCCTCTGGCTGCCGGGTTGACGCCATGACGGATTTCCAGCCGAACGTCGACTATCGCCGCGATCCGGGAATGGCCGACGTCTGCCTGCTGCTCGAAGGGACGTATCCTTACGTCTCCGGCGGCGTATCGACCTGGGTGAACGACCTGATCCGGGCCCAGCCGCATCTTCGCTTCCACTGCGTGGCACTTCTCGCCGACCGCAAGGACCGCGTTTTCAAGTATCCGATCGCCGACAACGTGGTCGGCCTCACGCATGTCTATCTCCAGCAGCCTGCGGCCGGCCCGTCCTATGCGCGCAGCCTGCGCAAGCTCTTCCGCAAGCTCGAGCCGCTGCTGCTGTCGATCCAGAACCGCGGTGGGATCGGCGATCTTGCGAAGATCCTCTCCATCCTCGCCCCCCGCCGCGGCGATCTGGGAGCCGAAACCCTGCTGAATTCGTCCGAGGCCTGGGACACGCTCGTGCGCATGTACGAGGCGAGCGTCCCGGACTGCTCGTTCCTCGATTATTTCTGGACGTGGCGCGCACAGCTCGGCGGCATGTTCGCCTGCCTGCTTGCCGAACTGCCGGCTGCGCGCGTCTACCACACGATCTCGACCGGCTATGCGGGGTTGATGGCGGCGCGCGGTGCGCTGGAAACCGGGCGGCCCTGCTTCGTCACCGAGCACGGCATCTACACGAACGAGCGCCGGATCGAGATCACGATGGCGGACTGGCTCTCGTCGAACCGGCCGCGTGCGCTCGCGGTCGAGCGCGAGCGGCGCGATCTCAAGGACCTGTGGATCGACACGTTCGTCGCCTATTCCCAATGCGTCTATTCCGCCGCCCGGTCGGTCGTCACGCTCTACGAGGGCAACCAGGCCATGCAGCGACGCGACGGAGCGCCGGGCGAACGGCTGCGCGTCATCCCCAACGGCATCGACTACGACGCATACTCGGCGGTCCCGCGCGAGGATGCCGGCCGGCCGCCGACCGTCGCCCTGATCGGCCGCGTGGTGCCGATCAAGGACATCAAGACCTATATCCGCGCGGTCGCGGTGGCGCACCGCGAGGTGCCAGACCTTCAGGCCCTGATCCTCGGGCCCGAGGACGAGGATCCGGCCTATGCGGCCGAGTGCAAGGATCTCGTGCGCATGCTGAAGCTCGAAGGCACGCTCAAGTTCATGGGCCGCCAGAAGCTGACGGACTGGCTGGGCAAGATCGACGCCCTTGCGCTTACGTCCGTCTCCGAAGCGCAGCCACTCGTCATCCTCGAAGGCGGAGCCGCGGGCGTGCCCACCGTTGCGACCGACGTGGGTGCATGCCGCGAGATGCTCGAAGGACGCTCGGACGAAGTGCCCCGTCTGGGACCCGGCGGCGAGGTGACCGCGCTTGCCGATCCGGCGGCGACGGGACGCGCACTCGCGCGACTCGTGAAGGACAAGGACTGGCACGCGCGCTGTGCAGCCGCGATCAAGCGGAGGGTCGAGACGCTCTATAACAAGAAGACGATCGACGCGATCTACCGCGAACTCTACGAGACCTATCGCGACGCGCCCGACGTGCGTCCGGGCGCGGAGGCGGCCTGATGGCGGGCATCGGCTTCTCGCTGCGGGAACTCGCGCGCACGGACGACATCATGGGGTCGCTGCGCGCCTTCATGCACGCCACGCTGGTTGCGGCTGGCCCGTGGCTCGTCACGATTCTCGCGCTCGGCACGCTGTCGCTGATCGCCGACGACGTGGCGCGCAGTGCCGACGTGGCGCTTTTCCGCATCATCATCATCTACAATTTCGGCTTTTCGCTGATCTTCGCGGGCCCCATCTCGATCATCGTCACGCGCTATCTCGCCGACCGGATCTACGTGCGCGACGTGACCGAGGGGCCCGGCATGCTGCTGGGCGCCTTCGCGCTGATGCTGGCGACGCAAGGGCCGCTGGCGATCGGGTTCTACGGATTCGCGGTCGAGGCTCCTCTCGGCGTCCGGCTGGTGGCGATCGCGGGCTACCTGGTTACTGGTGCGCTGTGGATCGCGGCTGTGTTCCTTTCGACGCTCAAGGATTTCCGCTCGATCACCTACAGCTTTTCCATCGGCATGTTCACGGGCCTGTGCTGCGGAACCTTCCTGTCGGACTACGGGGCGGTCGGCCTGCTTGCCGGATTCACGATCGGCCTTGCCGTCGTCCTGTTCGCACTCGTCGCGCGCATCTTCGCCGAATATCCCTATCCGGTGGTCCGGCCCTTCGCGTTCTTGGCGTATTTCCGGCGTTTCTGGGAACTCGCGGCGATGTCGTTCTGCTACAACGCGGCGATCTGGGTCGACAAATGGGTGATGTGGCTCTCGCCCGAGCACGAAATCGAGGCGCGGGCGCTGGTTTCCTATCCGGACTACGACAGCGCGATGTTCCTGGCGTATCTCTCGATCCTGCCGGCGATGGCGCTGTTCGTCCTGATCGTCGAGACATCGTTTTTCGAACGCTATCTTGCCTTCTTCCGCGAGGTGCAGCGCCATGGGACATGGGCGCGATTGCGCGCGGCGCATATCGATCTGCTCGACAGCGTCGGCGAGGGGTTCCGCATCCTGGTGGTGCTGCAGGGCGCGCTCAGCTATCTGGCGATCCTGCTGGCACCGGCGATGTTCGAAGCGCTCGGCCTCGGCTTCGCGCAGATCGCGATGTTCCGATTCGGCGTTCTGGGCGCGCTGTTCCACGCGATGCTGCTTTTCGTGCTCATCGTATTCGCGTATTTCGACCTGCGGCGCCTAGCGCTGAAGATCGTGTTCTTCTTCCTGGTGGCCAACGGCGCCATTTCGGCGTTGACGCTTTGGGGCGGCTTCGCGTGGTATGGCTACGGCTATTTCCTGTCGGCCGTCACGACGTTCTCGATCGCCTATGCGATCATGCTGCGCAAGATCGCGAACCTTCCCTATCTCGTGTTCGTCGAGATAAACCCGTCCGTACGGCACGACTGAACGAGGAGCCGAAATGCCCGCATATCTGGTGACTGGAGGTGCAGGTTTCATCGGCTCGCATCTCGTCGATTCGATGCTTGGCGATGGACATTTGGTCCGTGTTCTCGACGACCTGTCGACGGGAAAGCGTGCGAATCTCGATCCGCGCGCCGAATTCGTCCTCGGCGACGTCGGTGATCCGGCCATCGTGGCGAAGTGCGCCGCCGGTGCGGACGCGATCGTGCATCTGGCGGCAATCGCGTCCGTCCAGCGCGGCAACGAGGACTGGGCCGGCACCCACCGGACCAACCTGACGGCGGCGATCCACGTCCTCGATGCCGCACGCCGTGCGCGGATCGGCGGGCCGATTCCGGTCGTCTACGCGTCGTCGGCCGCGATCTACGGCGACAATCCCGACCTGCCGCTTGCCGAGACGGCGCGCCCGCAGCCTTTGTCGGCCTATGGTGCCGACAAGCTGGGCTGCGAGCTGCATGCGCGCGTCGGCGGGGTCGTGCATGGCGTGCCGACGGCCGGCTTCCGTTTCTTCAACGTCTACGGGCCGCGTCAGGATCCCAAAAGCCCCTATTCGGGCGTGATCTCGATCTTCGCCGACAAGGTCCGTGCGGGTGCAGCCTGCACGATCCAGGGCGACGGCGGTCAGGCGCGCGACTTCGTCTATGTCGCCGACGTCGTGGCGGCCCTGCGCAAGGGGTTCGACGCGGCGAACGTTGCCGCCCCGGTCTTCAATGTCGGAACGGGAATTGCCACGCGCGTGGCCGATCTTGCGGCCCTGCTGCAGCGGCTGGCCGACTCGTCGGCCGATCCGCTGTTCGTCGCGGCACGTGTCGGCGATATCCGCCTGTCGCTGAGCAATCCGGCGAAGCTGAAGGCGCTCGGCTGGCAGCCGCACATGTCGCTCGAGGACGGCTTGCGGCGAACGCTCGCCTCGCTCGGCTAGGGCGTCGTCAGAACGACGTCCAGCATAGCTCGTGCTTGTTGTGGAAGAGGTGGCGCAGCCGGCCGCCGGGCAGGGCGGCGAAGCGTCGCGCCGTCTCGTGGTCGGTCGCGGCCTGGAACTTGATCGTGCAGACGATGCGCTTGGCAAGTCCGCTCGCCCGCCAGCGCTCGACGAGATCGAACAGCCGCGCCGGATAGCAGATCACGTCGCTGAACAGCCAATCGACCGGCCCGATATCCGCCGGCGCCAGGCCAAAGGCGCTCGCCTGGCGCCATTCGACGCCCGGCATGGCGGCGATCGCAGGCTCGAGCGGCGCCTTGTCGATGGCCAGGACGGTGGCGCCCAGCTTCGCCAGCACCCAGGTCCAGCCGCCGGGCGAAGCGCCCAGATCCACGCAACGCTCGCCGGGCCCGGGCATCGCACCGGCGAGCGTCAACGCTTCCCAGAGCTTCAGATAGGCCCGGCTCGGTGGGCCGGTGCGGTCCTCGACGAAGCGGCATTCGCCGTCCGGGAACGCGCTTGAACAGCGGGCACTCGCCAGCATCGTCTGCGGATCGAGCAGCATCCAAGCACCCAGCGGTGCCGCCGGCGCCGGCGTTCCGAAGACCAGTGGCTTGGCCGAGACCTTCGGAAGTTCGCCCGCGATCAGGGCGGCCCGCCGGTGATGCGCGAAATCGTAGAGCGCCCAGTTGCGCTGGATCGCACGCAGCGCCTTGGCCGCCTGGCCGATCGACGGGGCAGGCAGGTGCATCGGCTCGAGCCAGACATTCTGTGCCCAGGCTGCCGGGCGTGGCGGGCCGGGGGCAAGCAGCAGGCGGCCATACTCGGCCGACACGTCGCCGAGTTCCTCGCGCAGGGGCTCGACGAATCCGTCGGCGGCCAGATAGGCGGTGAACTGTTCCAGTTTCGGGCGCCCTATTTCGCCAGTGCGAACTTCAAGGCGGGATCGGCCGGGAATCCGGCGATCTCCTTGATCAGCTTGTTGACCATCGCATAGGCGAACGTGTCGAAATCGTCGATGGCGATCACGAAGGCGCCGGGCCCACCGATCACGTTCTCGCGGTAGAAATCGTCGAGCGGCACCTGCGGCAGACCGCGCATGGTCGGGGGCGGATCGTTCAGGATGACGAGGCCGTTGATCGTGATGCCGCGCGCGAGCGCTTCGTCGCGCGCGGTTGAAGCCGTCCGGCCCGAATTGTTCACGCCATCGCCCGAAATGTCGATCACCTTGCGCCGCCCTTCATAGGAAAGCCCGAAGAGCCGTACGGAGAAGTCGATGGCGCCGGAGATCGAGGTCCATCCCCAGAAGGCGCGCGGCTCGGCCAGGACGCGCTGGGCGAACTGGTCGGCCGACGTCTCGTCCGAAATCACAGCCCAAGGCACGATCACTTTCTGGAATTCGTATCCGGCCCATTCGACGAACGTCACGGCGATGCGCTGCGTCGCGGTGGCCCGTATCGCCTGCAGGACCGTCGGGTGCGCCAGCGCTTGCGCGTAGCCGCGGCGCTGGAGTTCGAATTCCCGGTCGTCGATCGAGCGCGAGACATCGACGGCGAGCACGAGTTCAAGATCGACGGCTTCGACGGCACCGAGATGCGCCGGTGCAAGCAGTGCGACGAGCAAGACCAGCAGAACACCGAAGGTTTTCCCCACCCGGACTCTCCCCGCACCTGAAACCAATATAAAGTGTTGCCGGGCGGCTTGCCAGCACGGGCAATGGCGCGCGACAGTGGCATCGCGATGCCGAAATCACTCGTTTTGCTGCTTGCGCGATGGCTGCCCATCGCCTTGACCGTGACCGTTCTGGTCCAGACGGTCGTCGGATTTCAGGTCCTGAGGCCCGTGGTGCTGGTGCTGCTCGTCGTTTGGCTCGCGGCCGTGTTTCCCGCGATGCGGGCGACGGAGCGCGGGTTCCTGGCGGCGGCTGCCGCGTCCGCCATCGTGATCGTCGCCGTCGGAGCGGACTGGCGGAGCCTGCTGGGAACCGGCCTCGACCGGGCGACGGATTTCGTGGCTCTTCTGGTGGCGCTTGGCCTGCTGCGCGATGCTGCGCGCACGTCGCGGGCCGTTCGGCGCGCGGGCAACTGGCTGATCCGCCAATCCCCGACCTGGCGGTTCCTTGCGATCGCGGTCGGCGGGCACGGGTTCGGCATCGCGCTCAACATGGGTGCGGTCACGCTGCTCGGAACCCTGATCAAGCGGGCCAACACGCTCGAGGCGGCCGGCGGGGATGCCGAGGTCGTGGCGATCCGCGAGGAGCGGATGAACGTCGCCTTGCTGCAGGGATTTTTCTCGATGCTCGTCTGGTCGCCGATGGCGATCTCGGTCGCGTTCACGCTGTCGATGATCCCGTCGGTGACGTGGTTCGACATCGCACCCCCGGCGCTGGCGATCGCGGTGCTGTTTCTTGCCACCGGCTGGGCAGTCGATCGCATCAAATGGCCGCCGACCCGGCGCCGCTCGATTCCCCAGCCAGGCCCGAAGCCGCCGGTCCGCGATGCGCTGCCGATGCTCGGCATCATCGTCGGGCTGGTTTCGACCGTGCTCGGCGCCAAGGCGATGCTGAGCCTCGGCATGCTCGAGGCGATCACGTGGTTTGCCGGCATGTTCGCGCTGGGCTGGTTCGTCGTTCAGTATGCGCGGTTCGGCATCGACAATGCACTGGCCTCGACGCTGGGCCGGCTCAACCGCCATGTCGTCCGGTTCGTGCCCGATTCGCGCGGCGAGCAGATCGTGCTGGGTGCGGCGAGCTTCCTCGGCGTGACGCTGGCAACCCTGCTGCAGAATCTCGGCGCTTCCGCGCTGCTCGATTCGTGGAATCCGCCGGGCGTCCTGCTCGCACTCGCCATCGTGCTGTTCATCGTCGTCGGCTCGCAGTTCGGCGTTGTGGCCCTCGTCACCAGCGCCATCGCCGGCGGAGCGGTCATGGGCATGGCGAAGATGCCCCTGACGCCGCTCGAACTCGTCCTGTCGCTCCAGGTCGGCTGGAGCATTTCGGCCACCCTGTCGGCCTATTCGGGCGGCACGATGCTGATGGCGCGGATCATTGATCGCGATCCATCCATCTTCCGGCGGTGGAACATGCCGTGGGCGGTCGTGTGCTTCCTGCTGTACGCCGCGATCGCCTGGTGGCGGATCTAGCCGCGCAGGGCGGCGGCCGCGTCGTCCCACGCCACGGAAGACGGCGCATGCAGCAGCGGGCCGACGTGCCGGCGGGCATCATAGATGCCCGAATTGTCGAGGAACGCCGCATGGCCGCCGGCCTCGGTCACGGCCAGGGCGCCGGCCGCGTGGTCCCACGGCAGCGTGCGCGTGAAGCAGGCAAGCCCGAGGCGGCCGCGCACCAGATCGAGATAGACGGCACCCGCACAGCGGTCGTCGATGAAGTTCCCGAACCTCCCGGATTCCTCGGCCCGTTTGCGCAGTGTCTTGCCGTAGATCGAAACGCCGCCACCCGCCGTGAGCCGGGCCGGCGCCCCGTTGAAACGGGCCCCGCCGCCCTTTTCGGCGACCAGCAGGTCGCGCGTCAGCGGCTCGTAGATCCAGCCGGCGATTGGCGTTCCGCCGACGGCAAGTGCGACGATCGAGCAGAACGGCGTGCGGTTCCCGGCGAAATTCGCCGTGCCGTCGAGCGGATCGATGATCCAGACCGGTGCGGGCTCGCCCAGACGGTCGAGCACGGCGCGGTCCTTCGCGACCGCCTCTTCGCCGACGACGGTGCTGCCGGGCAGCAGGGCCGCCAGTGCCGGCGTGAGGCGCGCCTCGGCATCGAGGTCGGCGGCGGTGACGTAGTCGTTCGGGCCCTTGAGCGAGATGTCGGTCGCGGCGAGCGCACGGAAGCGCGGGACGATCGCGATGTCGGCGACTTCCGCGATCAGGCCGGCGACACGGTCGATGGTGGCGGCTGTGAGCATGTCACCCCCGCGTTAAAGCACCGGCCCGTTCCCGGCAAGCCGAAATCGCGGCGTGCGTGCCGGGCCGCCGGCCTCAGGCCGCGCAGTGGCGTGCGAGCGGGCAGGAAGCGGCGTCCGTCTCGATCTGCACCGTCGCGTGGGCGATGGCGTGGTGTGCGCGCAGTTCGCCGGCGATGCCGGCAAGGAACGCGTCGCCTGGATGCCCGTCGGGCATCACGAGATGGACCGAAAGCGCGGTCTCGGTCGTGCTGGTCGCCCAGATGTGGAGGTCGTGCAGGGCGACCACGCCCGGGCGTCCGGCGAGGAGCACGCGCACGGCTTCAGGATCGACGCCGGCCGGAACGCCGCCCAGCGAAAGCGCGACGCTGTCGCGCAGCAGGTTCCAGGTGCCCCAGACGATCGCTGCGACGATGGCAAGGCTGGCGACGGGATCGATCCAGAGCCAGCCGGTCGCCATCGCGACGGCTCCGGCGACGACCACGCCCGCCGAGATGAGCGCGTCGGCTGCCATGTGCATATAGGCGCCGCGGATATTGAGGTCTCCCCGCCGTCCGGCGGCGAACAGCCAGGCGGTGAATCCGTTGATGGCGATGCCGATCGCCGCGACGGCCATCACCGTGCCGTTGGCGACGGGTTCGGGTTCCGCAAGGCGGCCGAGCGCCTCCCAGGCGATTGCACCTACGGCGACGAGCAGGATTACGGCATTGAACAGGGCCGAAAGGATCGACGCCCCCCGCATCCCGAACGTGAAGCGTGCGGAAGGGCGCCGCCGTGCGAGCAATGTCGCCGACCAGGCGACGACGAGACCAAGGACGTCGGAAAGGTTGTGGCCGGCGTCGGCCAGAAGGGCGACCGAATTGGCGAAGAATCCGAATCCGGCCTCGGCCGCGACGAAGACGCCGTTGAGGACGATCCCGATCGCGAAGGCGCGCCCGAAATCGGCCGGCCCGTGCGAATGGCCATGGTGATGCCCGTGCTGGTGTCCGTGCCCGTGCAGGTGATCGTGATCGGACATTTCCGAGCAGGCCGGCTATTCGGTCCGGAACGGCTTCTGGCGGGCCGTCCGGCCGAGTTCGTCGAGCAATGCGCGCGCCATCGCGTTATAGGCCGTCTGCTCGTCGCTCGGGCTGCCGAGAAGCGTGGCTGTCCCCTGCCAGAGACGTGCACCGCGCGGATCGTCGAGACTGAGCGTGAGTTGGAACTGCACCGAGCCCGAACCGCCCCCTTCGGAGCGCCGCGGATTCACGAGGCTGTCTTCGTTGTTCGAATAGAGATTGAGCCGGACACGTGCGTCGTCGCGGTCGGCCTGGATCGTGCCGAGGCTCGGTGGCGGGCCGGCGCGACCGATCTGCTGCACGGCCGTCTCGAAATTGAGCGAGAGCGAGGTCGCGGCATCTTCGATCCGGCGGTTCTTGCGCTCGACCGCCCGCTCGATCTGCTGCTTCAGGCGCCGGTTCTCGCGCGTGTCGTCGTAGGGGCGCACGCGGATCGCGGTATCCGCGGGAATGTCGCGGAACGCCTGCGCGTTGATCCGGCCCGGTGCGCGCGCGTCGCCGGTCTCCTGGGCGCCGGCGGGCCCCGCGAGGACGAAGAACAGGGCGGTCAGGATCGTGCGGATCATCGGATGGCGGACTCGGGGGCTGGATGTGCGGACAGATGCGTTGCCTGTTCGGACAGTATAGAAGGCGGCGTCAGGCCGGTCGCCGGCGCGTTTCGCCCTTGGCCGGTGCACAATAGAGCGAATGCAGCGTTGCCAGGATGGCCGTGGCCTCGCTGCCGGCAAGCCGGTAGTAGATCGTCTGTCCCTCGCGCCGGGTCAGCACGAGCCGGTCGGCCCGCAGGCGGGCCAGATGCTGGGAAAGTGCGGACTGCGAAAGGTCGAGCACGCCCTCGAGGGCGCCGACCGAGCATTCGCCGGCGCAGAGATGGCAAAGGATCGTCAGGCGGCGTTCGTTGGCCATGGCCTTGAGCAGGGCGGTCGCCTTGCGGGCGCTGGCTTGTAGGCGTTTGGGGTCCATGGGGCGACGTTTAGTACGCCTGCGTCCGCCGCTCAAGTGCGCAGGCGGGCCGGCGCCATCTCCGCCGGGTCGACGCCCAACGCGGCGATGTCGTCGGGCAGCCCCGTCTGCCGGATATGGCCGGCCACGATGCGGCCGACCGCCGGGCTGGTCATGATCCCATAACCGCCGGGTGCCGCGGCCCAGTGGAACCCGGCGATCCGGTCGTCCGGCCCGAGGACCGGGCACTTGTCGGCGACAAAACAGCGCAGCCCCGCCCATTTGCGCCGAATGCGCGCGATCTTGAACGTGGTCGCGGCCTCGACCCGTTCGGCGCACTCGGCGATGTCGATTTCCTCGGGCTGTGCGTCGCACGGCTCGGACGGCGTTTCGTCGGCCGGCGAGGCAAGTATTAGCCCCGCTTCGGGTTTGAAGTAAAATTTCTCGTCGATTTCGCAAGCCATTGGCCAGCCAGCCAGCGTGGCCGCCGGGACCGGCACTTCGAAGACGAAGGCGGTGCGGCGCTTGGGCACGATCCCGATCGGACGCGCACCGGCGAGGGCGGCGACCCGGTCGGCCCAGGCTCCTGCCGCGTTGACGACATGGCCGGCCCGGAAGGTTCCGGCCTTCGTCGCGACCGTCCACATGCCGTCCGTACGATCGAGCGACTGGACCTCGGCATCGCAGGCGAGCGTGCCGCCGGCAGCCTTGAAGCCCTTGAGATAGCCCCGGTGGATGGCGTGGACATCCATGTCCATCGCGGCCTCGTCATAGAGCGCGCGCGCCAGCCAGTCCGTCGCGAGCGGCGGGCAGAGATCGATCGCCGCTTGCCGGCCGACCTCGACGACGGTGCCGGGCAGCGCCGCCGCGAGGCCCGCCTCGACCGACGCGTCCTTGCCGGCGGGGGCCACGAACAGGGCGCCGCGCGGGCTCATCAGCGGATGCTCGGTGAAGCCGGCAGGCGGACTTTCGAGAAAGGCGCGGCTGGCGCGCGTGATCTGGCGGATCACCCGCGGGCCGTAAGCTTCCTCGAACAGGGCGGCCGAGCGGCCGGTCGTGTGATAGCCCGGCTGGGCCTCGCCTTCGAGCAGGATGACCCGGTGCGTGGATGCCAGCGCGTAGGCGCAGGACGCGCCAATCGCACCGGCCCCGACGACTGCAACGTCGAAATCGGCCATCGTCGCTGGCCCTGCTAGTCGGCCGCGTGTGGCTGCGGATGCGTCGTGTTGTGCGCGCGCTCCTGCTGGGCCAGCACGTTCGCGATGGTGCCGATCGGTTTCGTGAACCCGGCCAGCAGCAGATAGAGGGCGGGCACGACGAACAGCGTCATCAGTGTGGCGAACGACACGCCGCCGATGATCACCCAGCCGATCGCCTCGCGGCTTTCCGCACCCGCACCGTGCGCCACGGCGAGTGGGACGGCACCCGCCACCGTGGCGATCGACGTCATCAAGATGGGCCGCAGCCGCGCGATCGACGCCTCGATCACGGCTTCCCGGATCGAGTTCCCGGCATCGCGCAGCTGGTTGGCGAACTCGACGATCAGGATGCCGTTCTTCGCCATCAGGCCGATCAGCAGGATCATGCCGATCTGGCTGTAGACGTTGAGCGTGATGCCGGTGAAGTAGAGGGCCGCGAGGCCGCCCGTCAGCGCCAGCGGAACCGACAGCATGATGATGATCGGGTGGATCCAGCTCTCGAACTGCGCGGAAAGCACGAGGAACACGATCAGCAGCGCCAGGCCGAACGTGAAATAGAGCGATGCGGCCGATTCCTTGAACTCGCGGCTCTGCCCCTGGTAGGTGATGCGCACTTCGGGCGGCAGTTCTTCGGCGGCGTAACGCTCCAGCGTCGTCAGCGCTTCGCCGATCGTGAACCCGGGTGCGAGCGACGCGTTGATCGTGATCGAGCGCAGGCGGTCGACGCGGTTGAGCTCGGCCGGTCCGGCCGCCTCGCTGAGCATCACGAGGGTCGACAGCGGGATCAGCTGCAGCGTCGTCGACGAGCGGACGAACACGTTGGCCAGGTCGCGCGGCGTGATGCGGTCTTCCAGGCGCGCCTGGAGGATGACGTTGTATTCCTCGCCGCGGTCGACATAGGTCGACACGTTGCGCGAACCGAACATCGTCTCGAGCGTGCGGCCGATGCTCTGGATCGAGACGCCGATGTCGGCGGCGCGCGCCCGGTCGATCTTGACCCGGAGTTCGGGCTTGGTTTCGCGATAGTTGGAGTCGACGTTGAGGAAACGCGGCTCGGACGCGGCGCGGATCATCAGGCGGTCGCGCCAGTCGCGCAGCGTCTCGTAATCCGAACCGCCGATGACGAACTGGATCGGCGGCTGGAAGCCGCGCTGGCCGAGCGAGGGCGGATTGAGCGCGAAGGCGCGCACGCCCGGCAACCCGGCGATCTTCGGGAATACTTCGTTGACGATCTGCTGCTGCTTGAGCTGCGGCGTCGACGGGGCCGGTTCGCCCCGCTCGGAGCCGGGATAGCGCTTTCCCCATGGCTTGAGACGCAGGAACACGAGGCCCGAATTGACGGGCGCCGGGCGGGAGAACCCGGGCGAGATGTTGCCCATCACGACCGCGCCGGCGCCGTTCTCGATATAGGGGGCGAGGATCCGCTCGACGTCGCGGACCGCGTCGCGCGTGTAGTTGTACGACGAACCTTCGGGCGCGGTGATCGGCACGATGATGACGCCACGGTCCTCGATCGGGGTGAACTCCTTGGGGAGCGCACCCCAGAACAGATAGGCGGTCGCCGAGATCGCAAGGCCGCCGGCCAGCACGACGATCGGCGCGTTCACGGCATGCACGAGCAGCCACCGGTAGCCGTCGTTGATGGCGAGGAAGACCTTTTCGGTCGCGAGATAGAACTTGCCCTCGCCCTCGTGCGTCTTGAGGAGCTTCGAGCACATCATCGGCGTCAGCGTCAGCGCCACGAGGCCGGAGAAGAGGACGGAGGCCGCGAGCGCGATGCCGAACTCGGTGAACAGGCGGCCCGTATTGCCATCCATGAACGACAGCGGGACGAACACGGCGATCAGGGTCAGCGTCGTCGCGATGACGGCGAAACCGATCTGGTGCGCGCCGCGCACGGAAGCGAGCAGGACCGGCTCGCCCTTCTCGATGCGGGCATGGATGTTCTCGAGCACGACGATCGCGTCGTCGACGACGATGCCGATCGCCAGCACGAAGGCCAGCAGCGTGAGCACGTTGAGCGAATAGCCGAGTGCAGCGATGATCGTGAAAGAGCCGATGACCGACACGGGAATCGCGATCGTCGGGATGATCGTCGCGCGCCACGAACGCAGGAAGACGAAAATCACGCCGACGACGAGCACGATGCCGATGCCGAGCGCGTGATAGACCTCGAAGATCGACTGCTCGATGAAGACGGATTCGTCGTAGCCGATCAGGACCTCGACCCCTTCCGGGAAGCTTTCCTGCAGGCGCTTCATCTCGGCCTTGGCGTCGCGGGCCACCGACAGCGTGTTCCCGGTCGACTGGCGCAGGATGCCGATGCCGATCGAGGTCTTGCCGTTGGCGCGGATGCCCGAACGCTCGTCTTCCGGACCGATCTCGACCTTCGCGACTTCGCCCAGGCGGATCTGGTAGCCCTGCCGTGTCGCGATGACGATCTGGCGGAACTGGTCGGCGTTCGACAGGCGCGAGTCCGTCTTGACCGTCAGCTCGCGCTGCGTCGATTCGAGCCGACCCGACGGCAGCTCGACGTTCTGGCGCAGGATCGAGGTCTCGACGTCGTCGACGGTGAGCTGGCGGGCGGCAAGCGCCTGGCGATCGAGCCATACGCGCATCGAAAAGCGGCGCTCGCCCGAAATGTTGACCTGCGCCACGCCCGGCACGATGCCGAGGCGGTCGACGATGTTGCGCTTGGCGTAGTCGGTGAGCTCAAGCTGCGAGTAGCGGTCGGACGCCAGCGTGAACCACACGATCGCGCGCTGGTCGCCGTCGACCTTGGCGACGATGGGATCGTCGATGCCGTCGGGAAGCTTCGAGCGCACGCGTGCGACGCGGTCGCGGACGTCGGCCGAGGCGGCATCGATGTTGCGGTCGAGGCGGAACTCGATCGAGACCGAGGAGCGCTCTTCGCGGCTGTTCGACGTGATCGCCTTGACGCCTTCGATGCCGGCGACGGCGGCCTCGACCAGTTCGGTGACGCGCGTCTCGACGACCTGGTTGGAGGCACCCTTGTAGACCGTCGTGACCGAAACGATCGGCGGGTCGATGGCGGGATATTCGCGGACCGGGAGGCGCGAAAAGGCGGCGATCCCGAGCACGACGATCATCAGGCTGATGACCGTGGCGAAGACGGGACGCTGGATCGAGACTTCGGACAGGATCATCGGGGGATTCCTGGCTTGACCGGTTCAGGAGGCGTTTGCGACGAACGGGCGGGTCGTGACAGGCAGGTTGTTGCGCACGCGCTGGAGGCCGCGGACGATCAGGGTGTCGGCCGGCGTCACGCCGTCGGCGATCTCGACTCGGCCCTGCATGCGCACGCCGAGCTTGACCTCGCGGCGGACGGCCTTGCCGTCGACGACGATGAACAGGAACTGGCGCGCGCCTTCGGCGACCAGCGCGTCCTCCGGGACAATCACGGCATTGTCGCGCGTCGCGATGGCGAGCGAGACGGTCAGGAACATGCCCGGCTTCAGGTTGTCGTCGGTATTGGTGAATGTCGCGTTGAGGCGTGCGGCGCGCGTTGCCGGATCGATGCGCGTGTCGATCGCGGTGACTTCGCCCCTGAACTCGCGCCCGGGATAGGCCGGTGTCAGGGCCACGACCGACAGGCCCTGGCGCAGCTGGCCGAGATACTGTTCGGGGATCGAGAACTCGACCTTGATCTTGCTCACGTCGTCGAGCGTCGTGATTGCCGTGCCTGGCTGGACGAGCGCGCCGAGGCTGACCTGGCGCAGGCCGACGCGGCCGTCGAAGGGTGCGGTGATCTTGAAGTCGTCGAAACGCGCATCGGCCGCACGCAGGCGTGATTCGTTCTGGCGGATGCGGCCTTCAGCCGCGCGCAACTGGCTCTCGAGCTGGTCGACGCGCGCTTCGGGCGCGTTGCCGGTCGCGCGCAGCGCGCGCGTGCGGTCGAGCTGCTGGCGGATCTCGTCGGCTGCCGCGCGCGATTGCTGGATTTCCGCGCGCGCACCTTCGGTATCGGCCGCGCGTTCGCGGCTTTCCAGCTCAACGAGGATCGAGCCGCCGCGCACGAACTGGCCTTCCGCGAAATTGATACGGGCGATGTTGCCCGACTGCTTGGCCGCGATGACGAGGGATTCATTGGCGCGCGCCGTGCCGACGGCGTCGATCCGCTCGACGACCTGCATCGTCGTGGCGCTCGACACTTCGACGACCGGTGCGGCTGCCTGACGCTGGTTGCCCGCGGAACCGCCGCCCGTCGCCTGCGGTTGGAAATAGTACCAACCACCTGCGCCGACGCCGGCGACGACTACGACGGTGGCCAATTGTGCAAGAACACGCATTCCGTCACTACTCCGCTTGGACGCCTCTTGTCGGGACGGTTGGACCAAGCAACAAACAAGCCAAACCAAACCCGTTCGGACTAGGCAAAAAGCCTACCGATTGGGCAAACGAATTTAATGTGGCACCGGCGATAACGGAAGCGATTCATGGGTTACAGGCTGTAATTTGTCGCATTTCGCGAATGGAGCATCCGCGCCGCCGCCGGCAGGGCTTCCCTGTTGCTGGTGATCGTGGGAGAACTTGCCGCCCCGACCCGTTTTCCCCGCTTTTGGCGGCCCGCGATGTCCGATTCCGTTTACCGCCGCCGCTTTCCGGCCGGGCGTCTGCTCTTCAGCGAAGGGCATGTCGCGGATGCGGCCTACATCATCGAGACGGGGGCCATCGAGATCTTCGTCGAGTTCGCGGGCGAGCGGACAAGGCTCGCGGTCCTCGGCCCCGGCGAGATCTTCGGCGAGATGGCGCTTGTCGACGACGCACCCCGCTCGGCGGCCGCCCTCGTGCTCGAGGACTGCGAAGTCATCGTCGTCGAGCGCAGCCAGATCAAGCGCGAGCTCACGCACGCGACACCCCTGATGCGCATCCTGCTGCGCACGCTCATCCACAGGCTGCGCGTCGCCACGTCGACCCTGCCGCAGGCGGCACTGCCGATCTCGGTCGAAGAGGCGGCGCGCGTCATCGCGCGCATCAAGAGCGAGCACGAGGTCCGCCGCGCGATCGACGGCGGCGAACTCGTGCCGTTCCTCCAGCCGATCGTCCGGCTCGACGACGGCGTCACGGTCGGTTTCGAAGCACTCGTGCGCTGGCACCATCCCCAGCAAGGCCTGCTGGGCCCGGAATCCCTGCTCGGTTCGGCCGAGCGCGCCGGGCTGCTCGAAGCGCTCGATCTGATGGTCATGCGTGAATCAGCGCGCATGGTCGCCGCCGTGAACCGGCGCCTGGCACTTGCCGGCCGCCGGCCGGTTTTCCTGTCGGCGAATTTCGGTGCGGCCCACTTCGCCGACGACCGGCTTGCCGACGTGCTGGCCGAGATCCTCGCCGAAGCGAGCCTGCCCGCCGAACGCCTGAAGGTCGAGATCACCGAGACGACGCTCATCGTCAACCGCGACGCGCACAAGGCGCTGGCGCGCATCAAGGCGCTTGGTGCATCGATCAGCCTCGACGATTTCGGCACCGGCTATTCCGGGCTTTCCTATCTGTCGCAGTTCCCGATCGACTATCTGAAGATCGACAAGAGCTTCGTCGGCACGATGCTGGAGGACCGCAAGACCGCGGAGATCATCCGTTCGGTCGTCCAGCTCGCCGGCCAGCTCGAGATCGACGCGATCGCCGAGGGCGTCGAGACGTCGGCGCAGGCCGAGTTCCTGCGGACGGCCGGTTGCGTCTACGGCCAGGGTTTCCTCTACGGTACCGCGGTGCCGGCCGAGCAGGCCTGTACCGCGCTTTTCGAGCGACCATAGGGGCCGCCGCCATGTCCACGCAGCTGATCACGCATCCTGCCTGCCTCGACCACGATCCGGGCGCCTATCACCCGGAAAGTCCGCGCCGTCTCGAGGCGGTTCTCGCCGGTCTCGCGGACGACCGGTTCAAGGGTCTCGAACGCATCGTTGCACCGCGCGCGTCGGACGACGCGCTCTGCCTTGTCCATCCGCGCGCCTATGTCGAGGGCGTGCTCGGTTCGATTCCGCCGATGGGCCGCCACCAGATCGACGGCGACACGATCGTTTCGCCGGGTTCCGAGGACGCCGCCTTGCGTGCCGCAGGCGCCGTCATCGCCGGGGTGGATGCCGTCTGCGAAGGGCGCGCGCGCAACGCCTTCGCCGCCGTGCGTCCGCCGGGCCACCATGCCGAAGCGGCGCAGGCGATGGGCTTTTGCATCTTCAACAACGTCGCGGTCGGGGCCCTGCATGCGCGAGCGCGCCACGGCCTGCGCCGGATTGCGGTGATCGATTTCGACGTGCATCACGGCAACGGCACGCAGCACATGTTCGAGCGCGACCCCGATCTCTTCTACGCCTCGTCGCACGAATGGCCGCTCTATCCCGGAACCGGTGCCGCCGCCGAGCGCGGGATCGGCAACGTCGTCAACGCGCCGCTGGCCGGCGGCTCGGACGGCAAGGCGTTCCGAGCCGCGTTCGAGACGAAGATCCTGCCTGCCCTCGACGCGTTCGCACCCGAGCTGATCCTCGTGTCGGCCGGGTTCGACGCGCACGAGCTTGACCCGCTGGCAAGCCTGCGGCTCGACGAAACGGATTTCGCCTGGGTGACGCGTGCCCTGATGGATGTGGCGCGCCGGCATGCGCGCGAACGCATCGTTTCGGCACTCGAAGGCGGCTACGACCTCGAAGCGCTTGCCGCGTCCGCCTCGGCCCATGTCGCGGCCCTGATGGAGCCCTAGCCGTCGGCAAGGAATCCAGCCGTTTCAACGATTTGTGCAGACCCGGGCACGCTCTCTGCTAGAGTGTCGCCGGGAAAGTGGGGTCCATGTCCGACGGCCGCAAACACATCACGCTCGCCCTCCAGGGCGGTGGCGCGCACGGCGCATTCACATGGGGCGTGCTCGACCGGCTGCTCGAGGACGACCGGCTCGTCATCGAGGGCATTTCGGGCACGTCGGCCGGCGCCATGAACGGGGCCGTCGTCGTCGCGGGCATGGCAGCGGGCGGTGCCGAAGCCGCGCGCGCACTCCTCGCGCGCTTCTGGGAACACATCGCCGAGACCGGCCGTTTCTCGATCTTCCAGCCGTCGTTTTTCGACCGGATGATGGGCAACTCCGCCAATCTCGATTATTCGCCGCTCTATCAGGGCTTCGACCTGATGACGCGCATGCTGTCGCCCTACCAGCTCAATCCGAGCGGCGACAACCCGCTGCGCAAGACGCTCAACGAGATGATCGACTTCGAGAAGGTGCGCGAGGGCGAAGGCGTCAAGCTCTTCATCTCGACCACCAACGTGCGCACCGGCAAGATCCGCGTCTTCCGCAACCACGAGCTCACGGCCGACGTGCTGCTCGCGTCGGCCTGCCTGCCGCAGCTGTTCCAGGCCGTCGAGGTGGACGGCGAGCACTATTGGGACGGCGGGTTCATGGGCAATCCGGCGATGTTCCCGCTGATCTACAACTGCCGGGCTTCGGACATCCTGCTCATCGAGATCAACCCGATCCGCATCGAGGAGCTGCCGACGACCGCGCGCGGCATCGCCGACCGCATGAACTCGATCAGCTTCAACGCGACGATGATGCGCGAGATGCGCACGATCGCCTTCGTCACGCGCCTCCTCGACCGGCACCGCCTGACCGGCCGTTCGGGCTTGCGGCGCATGTTCTTCCACATGGTCCAGGCCGAGGAGGAGATGGCAACCTTCGGCGTGTCGTCCAAGTACAACCTGGATTGGGACTTTCTCCAGACGCTGCGCAAGCTCGGCCGCGAAAAGGCCGACCAGTGGCTGAAGGTGAATTTCGACACGATCGGGCAGGATTCCTCCGTCGACCTCGAGAAACTGTTCTTCTGATGATCCATACAGACCGCACCGTCGTGCCCCACGCCGTCAGCGAGCAGAGCCTCGCCACCCTCGAGCCGTCGGCGACGGTGGTCGAGGCGGCGCGCATGATGGCGTATCTGCGCATCGGCGCGCTGATGGTGGTCGACGGCGACCGGCTCGTCGGCATCTTCTCCGAGCGCGACGCGCTGACGCGCGTCGTCGCCAAGGAGAAGGATCCGGCGACGACGCTGGTCTCCGAGGTGATGACCCCCGACCCGATCACGATCGCACCCGACACGACCGTGCAGCGCGCCCTCGACATCATGGCCGAGAAGGGGTTCCGGCACCTGCCCGTGCTCGAGGAGGACCGGATCGTCGCCATCGTGTCGATCCGCGACCTCTACCGGTCGGTGAAGGACCAGATGGAAACCGATATCCTGCTGCTGGCCGAAACGCTGCTGCAGGGCTGACCCCGCGACCGGAGAGACGGATGGCCGAGACGCCCGAATACGACTACGACATGCTGGTGATGGGCTCCGGCCCCGCGGGCCAGCGCGCGGCCATCCAGGCGGCCAAGCTCGGCAAGCGCGTCGCGGTGATCGAGCACAAGGCGGTCGTCGGCGGGGCCTGCACCAATACCGGCACGATCCCCTCCAAGACGCTGCGCGAGGCGGTGATGCACCTCTCGGGCTTCCGCGAGCGCAACGTCTATGGCGCTTCGTACCAGGTGAAGCAGAACATCACGATGGAGGATCTCCTCCATCGCACGTCGGCCGTCATCCAGGCCGAACTCGACGTCGTGCGCCACCAGATGCAGCGCAACGGCGTGGAACTGATCGTGGCCGACGCGAAGTTCACCGGCCCCGAGACGGTCAGCCTCACCGGCGTCGACGGGCGCGGCAAGCGCGAGGTCCGCGCGCGGCGCATCGTCATCGCGACGGGCACCGTCGCCACGCGCTCGGGCCGCATCCCGTTCGACGGACAGAACATCATCATCAGCGACGACATCCTGGGCCTCAAGAAATTACCCAAATCGCTGTGCGTGATCGGTGCGGGCGTCATCGGCTGCGAATACGCGACGATCTTCTCGACGCTGGGCGTGCGCGTGACGGTCGTGGACAAGCGCGAGCGCCTGCTCGATTTCGTCGACCACGAGATCATCGACACGCTCGTCTACCAGATGCGCAAGTACCGCGTGACCCTGCGTCTGGGCGAGGAGGTCGACGGCCTGGAATACACCGAGGACGCCGAACACGGTGCGCGCGTCCACGTGAAGCTCAAGTCCGGCAAGCTCATCCATACCGAGAAGGCGCTTTATTCGATCGGGCGAACCGGGGCGACCGACACGCTCGACCTCGCGGCCGCAGGCCTCGCGGCGGACGATCGCGGGCGCATCACGGTCGACGACCAGTACCGGACGTCCGTGCCGCACATCTTCGCGGCCGGCGACGTGATCGGTTTTCCCTCGCTCGCCTCGACCTCGATGGAGCAGGGGCGGGTGGCCTCGTGCCACGCCTTCGGCATCGAGGCCAAGGCGGTACCCGAGCTGTTCCCCTACGGCATCTACACGATCCCGGAGATCTCCACCTGCGGCAAGTCGGAGGAGGAGCTGACCCAGGCCGGCGTGCCCTACGAGGTCGGCAAGGCGCGCTACCAGGAGATCGCGCGCGGTGCGATCATCGGCGACAAGACGGGCCTGCTGAAGCTGCTGTTCCACGCGGAAACGCGCCAGCTGCTCGGCGTGCACATCATCGGCGAAGGTGCGACCGAGCTCATCCATATCGGCCAGGCCGTGCTCGCCTTCGAAGGCACGGTCGACTATTTCGTGCGCACGGTCTTCAACTATCCCACGCTCGCCGAATGCTACAAGACCGCCGCGTTCGACGGGATCAACCGGCTGGGGTGAGACGGACTTCCGCTATCGGGCCGGAACCAGCGCTGGCAGATCGATCCGGTCGACGGATGCGGCCGGTGCCGGGGCCGCCGCCGGGGCCGCCGGCGCGGGTGCCGCAGCGGGCCTTTCCGCGCGCAGCTTGTCGCGCACGGCGTTGTACTGGTCGATCGCCTTGGCAAGGATGTCCGGACCCGGTGTGCGCAAGGAGCGCGTCGCTTCGCCTGCGGCCCGCAGCCCTTCCGGAATGCTGCACGCGCCGTCGTACCGGACCGCATCGAGGATGGCTGCCTGCAGCGTGTAGTCGAACGCCGTCGCGGGAATCTTCTTTGACGCGTCCGCCGGGTCGGGCTTCGTGCGGCGTTCCATCGACTGCGCATGGACGGTACTGCGCGCATTGTCGATCCCGTCCGAGATGATCGGCACCGTGAGGCTGAAGAAGTAGCTTTCGTTGAATTGAGAGGTAACGCCGGTCGTGATTCCGGCGGCACCGGCGAGCGAACGGGCGACGCCGGCATCGGTGAAGATGGCGCCGAGACCGCCGAGGACGGTGGCCAGCGAATTCCCGAAGAACCCGGTGTTAGACTGCAGCCGCTGCAGATAGGTCTTGAAAGCGTTGCAGCGCTGTTCGGATGCCCTGAATATCTCGTCCTGGATCTCGTTGCGCCGGCTGGTCTTCTCCTCGCTGCTGAGGGATGCGAATTCCCCGTAGGCGCGCGCCAGCCGTGCCGACGCCGTGGCGTCCTCCAGTTCCTTCCGGCGCGCGAATTCTTCGATTGCCGGCTTGCACGCGGCGCGAGTTGCCGGCTCCTCGCCGAAGACGATTTTATATTGTACGCAGTAGTCGCCCCGCGCGATCTGGGCGAACAGGTCGACCGCCTCGAGATCTCGGGCGATGACGCCCTTCGGGCCTGCGCTGCTCATCCGGCCGGATTCGAGCATCGCCTCATCGAAGCGGGTGCAGGCGCCGAGCGAAACAATCGACAGTAGTGCGACAAGAGGGCGCGAGTGGCGATGAAGGCCCATGCGGTCCATTTTTTCTATCCTCCGTGCGCGATTTCGTGCCGGTTCGGGGGGGGTGCCCGGTCGGCGCGTATAAATTAATTATTACACCGAAATATACATTTTCTAGGTGCATTTAAAAGAAGAATCTTTCCACGAGGCTCGATATCTGGCTGACCTGACGCCGTTTCGGGTCCTGCGTTGCGATCAGCCCGATGGCGGCATATAACTCCCGGCGAACAGTCGCGAGTTTCGAAGTCATGCCTGCCGCCTCCCCCAATACCGCCGATATCGCCAAGCTTTCGTTCGAGGACG
Source organism: uncultured Azospirillum sp. (assembly GCA_964416335.1). GTDB lineage: Bacteria > Pseudomonadota > Alphaproteobacteria > CACIAM-22H2 > CACIAM-22H2 > Tagaea. The sequence continues at coordinate 68,323 of CAYQDN010000002.1, read as the reverse complement.
CCCTCAAGGAGCTCGAGGAGATCGTCCGCACGCTCGAACAGGGCAAGGGCAAGCTCGACGAGTCCGTCGCCGCGTACGAACGCGGGGCGGCCCTCAAGAAGCATTGCGAGGCGAAGCTTGCCGAGGCGGCCGGCCGCATCGAGCGCATCCAGCTTGCCGGCGGCGAGGCGCGGACCGCGCCGTTCGACGCGACCTGACGGCCGGGAAGGATCCGGCCCGGATGAGCGAACCGATCGAAACGGCACTCGCGGCCAACGCCGCGCGGATCGAGGCCGCCCTCGAGTCCCTGCTGCCCAAAAGCGAAGGCTACGAGGCAAGCCTGCACGAGGCGATGCGCTATGCCTGCCTTGGCGGCGGCAAGCGCATGCGCCCGTTCCTGGTGATGGAAACGTCCGGCCTGTTCGGGGTCGACGAGGCCTGCGCACTGCGCGTGGCGTGTGCCATCGAACTCGTGCACTGCTACAGCCTCGTCCATGACGACCTGCCGGCGATGGACGACGACGACCTGCGCCGCGGCCAGCCCACCGTGCACAAAGCCTTCGACGAGGCGACGGCGATCCTGGCCGGCGACGCTCTCCTGACCCGGGCCTTCGAGGTCCTGTCCCAGCCGCTGACGCACGGCGATGCCGGCGTGCGTGCCGATCTGGTGCTCGCACTTGCCCTGGCTTCCGGCGCCGACGGCATGTGCGGCGGCCAGCAGATGGACCTCGCGGCCGAGGGCGAGACGCTCGACATCGGTGCCGTCACCCGCCTGCAGCGGCTGAAGACCGGTGCCTTGATCGGCTTCGCCGCCCAATCGGGCGCCATCCTCGGCAAGGCGCCGGCGCACATGCGCCACACGCTCGTCGCGTTCGCGCACGACCTGGGTCTTGCCTTCCAGATCGCCGACGACCTGATCGACGTCGAAGGCAGTGCCACGAAGGCCGGCAAGGCGACCGGCAAGGACGCCGCGCGCGGCAAGGCGACGTTCGTCTCCATCCTCGGGGTCGAACGCGCGCGTGCCCAGGCGCAGCTGCTCGCCGACCAGGCCGCCCGCCATCTCGATCTTTTCGACGCCAAGGCCGACCGCCTGCGTGCGCTGACGCGCTGGTCCGTGCGGCGGCAGAACTGATGCCGATGGCGGATCTCGGCCACAATTCGGGCGCCACGCCGCATCTCGACCGCGCGGCCGATCTCGATGTCCTGCGGCGCATGGGCCCCGAGGACCTCAAGCGCGTCGCCGACGAGCTGCGCCGCGAGACGATCGCCGCGGTGTCGGGGACGGGCGGGCATCTGGGTGCCGGGCTCGGCGTGGTCGAGCTCACGGTGGCGCTCCATCACGTCTTCCGCACGCCGCACGACCGGCTGATCTGGGATGTCGGCCACCAGGCCTACCCGCACAAGATCCTGACCGGCCGGCGCGAGCGCATCCGCACGCTGCGCCAGGGCGGCGGCTTATCCGGCTTCACGCGGCGCAGCGAAAGCGAATTCGATCCGTTCGGTGCCGCGCACTCCTCGACGTCGATCTCGGCCGCCCTCGGCATGGCCGTGGCGCGCGACCTCGCCGGCGAGCGCCGGCACGCCATCGCGGTGATCGGCGACGGCTCGATGTCGGCCGGCATGGCCTACGAGGCGATGAACAACGCGGGTGCGATGCGCACGCGCCTGATCGTCATCCTCAACGACAACGACATGTCGATCGCGCCGCCCACGGGGGCGATGAGCGCCTATCTCTCGCGCCTGATCTCCTCGAAGCCCTATCTCGGTCTTCGCAGCCTCGCGCGCGAGGTGGCGAGCCACCTGCCGCGGCCCTTTTTCGAGGCGGCCGAGCGGGCCGAGGAATTCGCGCGCGGCTTCGTGTCGGGCGGCACGCTGTTCGAGCAGCTCGGCTTCTATTACGTCGGTCCGATCGACGGCCACAATCTCGACCATCTGCTGCCCGTGCTGCGCAACGTGCGCGATGCCCACGACGAACGCCCGGTCCTGATCCATGTCGTGACGCAGAAGGGCCGCGGCCATCCGTTCGGCGCCGAGGCGGCCGACCGCTACCACGCCGTCAACACGTTCGATCTCGTCGTCAATCCGGCCGGCGCCCTGCAGGCAAAGCCGCGCAGCGCCAAGCCGGCGGCCCCCAGCTACACCAAGGTCTTCGCCGACGCGCTGATCGCCGAGGCCGAGGCCGATCCGAAGATCGTCGCCGTCACCGCCGCGATGCCGACGGGAACGGGGCTCGACGCGTTCGCCAAGCGGTTCCCCAAGCGCATCTTCGATGTCGGCATCGCCGAGCAGCATGCCGTGACCTTCGCGGCCGGCATGGCGGCCGACGGCCTCAAGCCCTTCTGCGCGATCTATTCCACCTTCTTGCAGCGCGGCTACGACCAGATCGTGCACGACGTGATGCTGCAGAAGCTGCCGGTGCGTTTCGCCATCGACCGGGCGGGGCTGGTGGGGGCCGATGGCGCCACGCATGCGGGCGCCTACGACCTTGCCTATCTCGGCTGCCTGCCCGACATGGTGATCATGGCCGCGGCGGACGAGGCCGAGCTGGTCGACATGGTGGCGACGGCCGCGGCCTACGATGACGGCCCGTCGGCCTTCCGCTATCCGCGCGGCGAGGGCGTGGGTGTGGCGCTGCCCGCACGCGGGACGCCGCTGGCACTCGGCAAGGGCCGCGTCGTGCGCGAGGGGACGGCAGTCGCACTCGTCAATCTGGGAACGCGGCTGGGCGAGTGCCGGATCGCGACCGATATGCTTGCCCGCCACGGCCTGTCGGCGACGATCGCCGATATGCGCTTCCTGAAGCCGCTCGACACCGACCTGCTGCTGCGCCTGGCGCGCGGGCATGAAGTTCTCGTGACGGTCGAGGAGGGTTCCATCGGTGGGTTCGGCTCGCATGCGCTGCATGCACTCGCGCATGCGGGCCTGCTCGACCGCGGCTTGCGGATCCGCACGCTGACGTTGCCCGACCGGCCGATCGAGCACGATACGCAAGTGCGCCAGTATGCCGATGCCGGGCTCGACGCGGCGGCGATCGTTTCGGCGGCACTCGGCGCACTCGGCCGCGCCGACGAAGCCGGCCAGCCGGCCCAGGCTTGAGCCGCAGGCGCCTCGACCAGCTGCTCGTCGAACGCGGCCTGGCGGAGAGCCGGGCCAAGGCGCAGGCGCTCGTCCTCGCCGGGCTCGTCTATTCCGGCGAGAAGCGTCTCGACAAGCCGGGGACGGCGACGGCCGAAGACATCGCGATCGAGGTGCGCGGCCAGCCGCATCCGTGGGTCAGCCGCGGCGGCGTGAAGCTCGCCCATGCGCTCGACCATTTCGCGATCGATCCCGCCGGGGCCGTCGCGATCGACGTGGGGGCGTCGACCGGCGGCTTCACCGACGTGCTGCTGACGAAGGGTGCCGCGAAGGTCTACGCGATCGATGTCGGGCACGGGCAGCTTGCATGGAAGCTGCGCAACGATCCGCGTGTCGTCGTGCGCGAACGGACCAACGCGCGCCACCTGACGGCGGCGGAGGTCCCCGAAACGGTCGATCTGGTCGTCTGCGACGCGAGTTTCATCGGCCTCGAGACCGTGCTGCCGGCCGCGATGGCGCTGGCGAATCCGGGGGCGATCCTCGTGGCGCTGATCAAGCCGCAATTCGAGGTCGGCCCCGCACGCGTGGGCAAAGGCGGGGTCGTGCGCGATCCGGTCCTGCACGACGAGGTATGCGCGCGCATTGCGGCGTGGCTGCCCGAACAGGGATGGGCCGTGCTGGGGATCGAGCCGAGCCCGATCCTGGGGCCCGAGGGCAACCGCGAGTTCCTGGTCGCCGCGCGCAAATTTCAGTAGAGCACGCCGACCATCGCCCCCATGAAGCAGGTCGCCAGCGTGCCCGCGACCAGCGATTTCATGCCGAGACCGACGATCTCGCCGCGCCGTTCGGGCGCCATCGTCGCAAGCCCGCCGATCATGATGCCCAGCGACCCGAAATTGGCGAAGCCGCACATCGCATAGAGCATGATCAGGCGCGAACGGGGCGACAGGACGCCGTCGGGAACGCCCGCCAGCTGCAGATAGCCGATGAATTCGTTGAGCACCGTCTTGACGCCCATCAGGGCGCCGGCCGTCGTCGCCTCGGCCCATGGCACGCCCATCAGCCAGCAGACGGGTGCCATGATCCAGCCGAGCGCACGCTCCAGCGTCAGCGGTGCTTCGAGGAAGGGCGGCAGCAGCCCGAGGGCCGCGTTGGCGAGTGCGACAAGTGCAATCAGCACGATCAGCATCGCCACGATGTTGAGCAGCAGCTCGAGCCCGGCGACCGTGCCTTTGACGATGGCGTCCATCGTGCTTTCGGCCACCGGCTCGAGCGGGCCGAGCTCGCCCGCGGTCGCTGTCCCCTCCGGGTCGGGCACCATGATGCGGCCGACGAGGATCGTGACGGGCGCCGACAGCAGCGAGGCGATCAGGATATGGCCGAACGCGTCGGGCACGACGCGCGCGACGATGCTGGAATAGAGCACCATCACCGTGCCTGCGATCGAGGCCATGCCGCCCACCATGACGACGAACAGCTCGCCGCGCGTCAGGCGCATCAGATAGGGGCGGATGAAGAGCGGCGCTTCGACCGGCCCGACGAACACGTTGGCCGCGGTCGACAGGCCCACCGCACCGCCCACGCCCAGCGCGCGCGTCAGGACGGCCGAGATCGCACGCACGATCCGGGGCAGGATGCCCCAGTGGAACAGCAGCGTGGTCAGCGCACTCATCACCAGCACGAGCGGCAGCGCCTGCAGCGCCAGCACGAACGATGCACCGGGGCTTTTCTCGTCGAAGGGCAGCGCGCCGCCGCCCAGATAGCCGAACACGAAGGACGTGCCCGCGCGCGTCGCGTCTGCGATCGCCTGGACGGGCGCGTTCAGCAGGCCGAACGCCTCGGCGACATAGGGCACCTTCAGGAACAGGGCCGCGCACGCGAAGCTGGCGACCGTGCCGGCAGCGGCCTGACGCAGCGAGACGCCGCGGCGGTCTTCCGAAAGCGTCCACGCGATCGCCAGCAGGCCGAACATGCCGACGAATGCCTGCAGGCGTTCCATTCAGCCTCCGGGCGGCCAGTACCGGCGCATCGCCGCGAAAATCGTCTTCGCGTCGGTGTCGAGTGCGTTCCCGATGATCCTGAAGGCGGGACGGGAGCCGCCGGCCTTGACGATCGGGTCGCCCATCCAGCGCGTGCCGAGGCGCATCCGGGCATATGTCTCGAGATCCACCACGACATCGACCTTTCCGCCCACCAGTGCGCGCAGGCCGGTGGTGGTCGCGATTTCCTCGACGCTCGACCATGGAATCGCACCCTCGATCACGCCGGGCATCGTCAGGCCGGCCCGCTCGACGACCAGCTTCGGGCCGTCGTCGCGGAACTGCTGGCCTGCCTGGACGCCGTAGACGGTGATCAAAAAGAGCAGGAATAGCGGGCCGAGAAGCGGCTCGCCCGCTTCCCACGCATACCAGACGGATGCGACCGCGAGGCCGAAGCCGAGCGACCCGGCAAAAAGGTTGAGGCCGGTCATGCGCCGGCTGCGGCGCACGACGAGGAGGGGCAGGCGGGTGTCGCCCAATGCGGCGGCGGCGAGGGCTGCCGCACCGCGCGGACCGGGCGGAGGCGGGGCCACGGCCCCGGTCAGCCGCACTGCGCGCGGTGGCGCAGCATGTGGTCGGCCAGCACGCAGGCCATCATCGCCTCGCCGACCGGAACGGCGCGCAGGCCCACGCAAGGGTCATGACGGCCCTTGGTGACGATCTCGGTCTCGGCCCCGTCGATGTCGATCGTGCGGCGTGCGGCCAGGATCGAGCTTGTCGGCTTGACCGCGAAGCGCGCGACCACAGGCTGGCCCGAGGAAATGCCGCCGAGGATTCCGCCCGCGTGGTTGGAAAGGAAGATCGGGCCATCGTTGCCCGCCCGGATCTCGTCGGCGTTCTGCTCGCCGGTCAGTTCCGCCGCGGCGAAACCGTCGCCGATTTCGACGCCCTTGACCGCGTTGATGCCCATCATCGCTGCCGCAAGATCGGAATCGAGCTTGCCGTAGATCGGCGCACCCCAGCCGGCCGGAACGCCCTCGGCCACGATCTCGACGACGGCACCGATGGACGAGCCCGACTTGCGCGTGGCGTCGAGGATCGTCTCCCATTCGCCGGCGGCCTTCGCGTCCGGGCACCAGAACGGATTTTGCGGAACCTGCGCCCAGTCCCAGTTCGCGCGGTCGATCCTGTGCGCACCGATCTGGATGACCGCGCCGCGGATCGTCACGCGGCTGCCCAGGATCTTGCGTGCGATTGCGCCGGCCGCGACCCGGCTTGCGGTCTCGCGCGCCGACGAACGCCCGCCGCCGCGATAGTCGCGAATGCCGTATTTGGCCCAGTAGGTGTAGTCCGCGTGCCCGGGGCGGAAGGTCCGCGCGATCTCGGAATAGTCCTTCGAGCGCTGGTCCTCGTTGCGGATCATCAGCGACACGGGCGTGCCGGTCGTCACGCCTTCGAACGTGCCCGACAGGATCTCGACGCGGTCGGGCTCGCGGCGCTGCGTCACGAAACGCGACTGGCCGGGCTTGCGCTTGTCGAGATGTTCCTGGATGTCGGCTTCGGAAAGGGGGATGCGCGGCGGCACGCCGTCGACGACCACGCCGATGGCCGGTCCGTGGCTCTCCCCCCAGGTCGTGAAACGGAAGAGAGCGCCGAAGGAGTTCGCGCTCATCCGCCCTTGTTCTTGAAGCCGGCGAGCAGCTCGGCGATCTCGCCGGCCGATTCCGTCGCCATCATGCCGACCACGTGGTAGCCGTTGTCGACATGCAGCGTCTCGCCCGTGACGCCGGCCCCGAGATCCGACAGCAGGTAGAGGCCCGAATTGCCGACCTCGTCGATCGTGACGGTGCGGCGCATCGGCGCGTTGAGCTCGTTCCATTTCAGGATGTAGCGGAAGTCGCCGATGCCCGACGCGGCCAGCGTCTTGATGGGCCCCGCCGAGATCGCGTTGACGCGGATGTTCTTCGGGCCGAGGTCGGAGGCGAGGTAGCGCACCGACGCCTCGAGCGCGGCCTTGGCGACACCCATGACGTTGTAGTGCGGCGTGACGCGCTCGGCGCCGATATAGGTGAGGGTCACCAGCGAGCCGCCGTTGGGCATCAGCGGTGCCGCGCGCCGGCACACGTCGGTGAACGAGAAGCACGAGATGTCCATCGTATTGAGGAAGTTGTCGCGCGTCGTGTCGACGTAGTGGCCCTTGAGCTGGTCCTTGTCGGAATAGGCGATGGCGTGCACGACGAAGTCGAGCGTGCCCCAGTCCTTCTTGATCTCGGCGAAGGCGGCGTCGAGCGAGGCGGCGTTCGTGACGTCGGCTGCGACGACCTTGTTCGCGCCGAGCTGCTCGGCGAGGGGGCGCACGCGCTTTTCCAGCGCCTCGCCCTGGTAGGTGAAGGCGAGCTGCGCGCCCTGGGCGGCGACCGCCTTGGCGATACCCCACGCGATCGAGCGGTCGTTGGCGACACCCATCACCAGACCGCGCTTGCCGGCCATCAGACCATGCGATTGATTCATCTTGTGAAAGTCCGTGTGTGCGTTCGCGAAATCGCGGGCATCCTACACGAACCGTCCGGCCATTCAACGAAGAAGCCCCGCCCCCCGGGAATGGCCGGGGGACGGGGCCCTGCGTCCGGCGCCCGGATGGGGGCGCCTAGTTGACGATTTTCCAGCTGCCGTCGGCCTGCCGGCAGGCCGTTCCGTAGGCTTCCTCGGTCTTGCCGCCGACATTCACGGTCGAGCGGTATTCGCGGCACGTGCTGCCGGACTGGTCGCGGCCCTCGCGGGTCGGTGTGATCGTGCCGGAATTGCCCGAGTCGGGGTTGCTCCAGGTGATCTGCTGGCCGACCGGGGCCGTCTCGGCGCGCTGGGTGGCGCGATGCAACTGCGCCTGGTCGGCCTTGTCGAGCGACTTGCCGACCTCGCGGCCGAGCAAGGCGCCGGCCATCGTGCCGATCGCGGTCCCGACGAAGCGACCGTTGCCGCCGCCGAACTGCGAGCCGATCACGGCGCCGCCGATGCCGCCCAGCACCGTGCCAACATTTTCCTTGGCTCCGCCGTCCTGGCAGGCTGCCAGCGCGAAGGCGAGGGCACCGACCGTCAAAATCTTGAGAGCGCGCATGTTTTGGTCCCCCTGCAAGCGATTCGCACGATTGCGGGCCGAAAATCCGGCCACCCGAATACAACGTCCGACCGGCCCGCCTATTCCAATCCCTACTTGGACGCGCCGGTCCACCGGTCTATCTAGGACCGATGAACGATCTTGCCAAGCCCGTCCCCGAACTCGACCCGGCTGTCGATCCGCTTGCCCGTTTCGGCGAGTGGCTGGCCGAGGCCGGAAAGAGCGAGCCCAACGACCCGAACGCCGTGGCCGTGGCGAGCGTCGGGCCGGACGGCATGCCGTCGCTGCGCATGGTGCTGCTGAAGGGCTACGATTCGCGCGGCTTCGTCTTCTATACGAATTTCGACAGCCGCAAGGGCACCGAACTGCGTGCACATCCCAAGGCGGCCCTGCTGTTCCACTGGAAGTCGCTGCGCCGCCAGGTCCGCGTGCAGGGACCGGTTGAAACCGTCAGTGACGCCGAGGCCGACGAATATTTCGCCACGCGTCCGCGCGGCAGCCAGGTCGGCGCGTGGGCCTCGATCCAGTCGCGCCCGCTGTCCGGCCGCTTCGAGCTGGAAAAGCGCGTCGCCGAATACGGACTCCGGCACGCGGTCGGTGCCGTCCCGCGTCCGCCGCACTGGTCGGGCTTCCGCATCGTGCCGCAGACGATCGAGTTCTGGCACGACCGGCCGTTCCGCCTGCACGAGCGGATCGTCTACGAACGCGCCGGGACCGGTTGGTCCTCGACGCGCCTGTTCCCGTAGACCGATGGCCCAGGCGGAAATCCATGTCGATGCCGCGACGCGCGCCCAGCTCATGCGCCGGGCGACCTATGCGTCGGTCGTCGTCGCCTCGGTCCTGATCGCGGCGAAGGTCGTCGCCTGGGCACTGACCGATTCGGTTTCGGTGCTGTCGAGCCTTCTCGACTCGCTGCTCGACGTCGCGGCGTCGATCGTCAATCTCGTGGCGGTCCGGCACGCGCTGACGCCGGCGGATGCCGAGCACCGGTTCGGCCACGGCAAGGCCGAGGCGGTCGCCGGCCTCGTCCAGTCGGCGTTCATCGCGGGCTCGGCGCTGCTGCTGCTGTCCGAGGCTGTCCACCGGCTCTGGCTGCCGGTACCGGTCGAGAACGGCCTGATCGGCATCGGCGTGATGGCGCTGTCGATGGCGCTGACCTTCGTGCTGGTCCAGTACCAGAAATACGTCGTGCGGCGCACGGGCTCGGTCGCGGTCGGGGCCGACCGGCTCCACTACGCGTCGGACTTCATGCTCAACGGCGGCGTGATGCTGTCGCTCGTGGCGTCGATGTTCCTGTCGATCGAGATCGTCGATCCGCTGTGCGGCCTTGCCATCGGCGCCTACATCCTGCGCGGATCGTGGACCATCGGCCGGGAATCGCTCGACCACCTGATGGACCACGAACTGCCCGACGTGACGCGTGCGCGCATCATCGCCATCGCGCGCGCGCACGCCGACATCAAGGACGTGCACGACCTACGCACGCGCGCCAACGGGTCGAGCATCCATGTCCAGCTGCATCTCGAGATGGACGGGACACTGAGCCTGGCGCGCGCGCACGAGGCGGCCGACGCCGTCGAGGCGGCGATCGAGGCGGCGTTCCCCGGTGCGGACGTCATCGCCCACATGGACCCCGACAACGTGATCGAACGGGCGCGCGTTCCCGCGGCGTGATGGCGGACGACCAGTCCGAAACGCTGGCGTTCCTCGGCGACCCGTCGACCTACGGCGATCCGCCCGGCGGCGTGCGCCGCATCGACACGCATATCTCGGCGGTCTTCCTCGCGGGCGACCGGGCCTACAAGCTGAAGCGCGCCGTCGCGTTCCCCTATCTCGATTTCTCGACCGTCGGGCGGCGCTGCGCCGCCTGCGCGGCCGAGCTGGCCGTCAATCGGCGTACGGCACCCGATCTCTATCTCGAGACGCGTCCGATCGTGCGTCGGGCCGGCAAACTGGCGTTCGGCACGCCGGGCGAGACCCCGGTCGACTGGGTCGTCGTGATGCGCCGGTTTCCCGACGACGGCCTGTGGGACGTGCGCGCGGCGGCCGGGACGATCGGCCTTGCCGACGTGCGCGACCTTGCCGATGCGGTTGCCGCCTTCCACGAGCGCGCTGAAGCGATGCCCGGATTCGGCGGCGTTGCCGAACTTTCCTGGACGGCGGATGGCGACCGCGCGGATCTCGTCCGGCATTTCCCGGCCGATGCGGTCGCAGCACTCGACCGCGACACGCGCGCGGCCCTCGCCCGGCACGCCGGCCTGGTCGCGCGGCGGGTGGCACAGGGTGCCGTGCGCCGCTGCCACGGCGATCTGCATCTGCGCAACATCGCCACGGTCGACGGGCATCCGTTGCCCTTCGATGCGATCGAGTTCGAGGACCGCATCGCGTGCATCGACACGCTCTTCGATCTCGCGTTCCTGATCGTCGACTGGCTGCGCGTGGGCCGCGCCGATTTCGCGTGCCTGACGCTGTCGCGCTATCTGGGGCGGCGGCCGGACGAGGCGGGGCTTGCCCTGCTGCCGCTTTTCCTGAGCCTGCGCGCCGCCATCAAGGCGAAGACGCGCGCGGCCGCCGGTGCGCACGGCGAGGCGGACGCGTGCTTTGCGATGGCGGACCGCTTCCTGCACCCGCCGCCGCCCCGGCTCGTCGCGGTCGGCGGCTTCTCGGGGACGGGCAAGTCGGCGCTGGCGCTGGCCCTCGCCACCGGGATCGGTGCGGCCCCCGGTGCGCTGATCCTGCGGTCGGACGTCGAACGCAAGCGGCTCGCCGGCCTGCCGCCGGAAACGAAGCTGCCGCGCGACGCCTATACGAAGGAGGCGAGCCGGGCGGTCTATGCGAGCATCCACGCGCGTGCGCGGACAGCCCTTGCCGCCGGGCACGCGGTCCTCCTCGATGCGGTCTATGCCGACCCCGAGGAGCAGGCCGAGGCCGCACGCGTCGCGCGCGACGGCGGCGTGCCGTTCGACGGGCTGTGGCTCGACTGCCCCGACGAAATCCGCCTCGCACGGGTCGCCGACCGCCGGGGCGATGCGTCCGATGCCGACGGCGACATCGTCCGCCTGCAGAGCGAAAGCCCCTGCATTGTTACGGAATGGCAGCGGATCGACGCAAGCCGCATGCCTTCGGACACGCTAAATGCGGCCCGCGCATGGCTTTTGGCGCGTTGACCCAAGTCAATTGCGCGCGTCGGCAATTGGCGTAGTGTTTTTGCAGAACTTCAATATCGTGGCATTGCCTGGCGGCGAATACGGGCCGCGTCGAAGCGAACGGAGGTTGCGATGACTTACAAGGTTCTTCTTGCCCCCCTGGCCGGTGCGCCCTCGGATCTGCGCACGCTTGCTGCCGCTGCGGCCGTCGTCCGCAAGTTTGGCGGCCATGTCGAGGCGCTGCATGCCGCCGGCGACCCGCGCGATTCGATCCCGTTCGTCGGCGAGGGTGCGTCGGGCGCGCTTGTCGAGCAGATTGTCACCGCCGCCGAGAAGGACCTGAAGCGCCGCAGCGAGACCGCACGCGGCCATTTCCAGGAATGGTCCAAGACGGCCGGCGTGGATGCCAACCTCGTCGAACCGGCCGGCTCCGAAGAGGACGCGATCGCCCGGCACGGCCGCTTCTCGGACCTGATCGTGCTGCCGCGCCCGGCCGACGACGAGGCGATCGCCTCGACCGTCGCGTTCGAGACGGCATTGCTGGAGACCGGCCGCCCCGTCCTGATCGCACCGCCCGCCGGCGAGATGAGCTTCGACCGCCCGGTCGCGTTCGCCTGGAACGGCAGCCGCGAGGCGGCGCGTGCGCTGGGGGCAGGCCTGCCTTTCCTCAAGGGCGCGCCGAAGATCGTGTGCATCGTCGCGGGCAAGAACGTCGCCGAGAACGACACCAAGCCGCTCGAATCCTACATGGCCCGGCACGGGCTGAAGATCGAGCTCGCGCGTGCCGACGTGCCGACGATCCAGGCTGGGCCCCACGTGCTCGCCGAGGCGCGCCGCGTGGGTTGCGGCCTGCTCGTCATGGGCGCCTACACGCACAGCCGGCTGCGCCAGCTCGTGTTCGGCGGCGTGACCCGCTACATGCTCCAGAACGCCGATCTGCCGGTGCTGATGGCCCACTAGGACCGTCCCCGCCGGCATCAGGGAGGATGCCGTGCTTGCTTGGATCGATTGCCTCGCGCTGTCGGAGCTGACGGCCGACGAGATCCGTGCCGTCGCCGAACACGAGCATATCTCGCAGCTGGCCGCACTCGAACTCGGCAGCTGGCTCGTCGTGCGCCCCGACGGGTGCCGCATGCTCAAGCGGATGATCCTCGACGATCTCGACCGCGCGCGGATGCGCAACGACCTGCCCCATGCCGCCCGGCTGAAGCTGGTGATGCAGCAATTCTGCCGGACCCACCCCGACAACCCCGACAAGACGGCCAAGGCCTGAAGGACACGACACCGATGACGCTCAAGCACATCCGCCTCGAACTCGCGCGCACGAAAGACCATCCGGAGGGCGACCCGCGCTGCGGCTACGAATTCGCCGCCCCGCTCGACGGCACGGGCCATCTCGACATGGGCGGCTGGAAGGCGGACAAGGCGCGCTGCAGCGTGCGCCGCTTCTGGACGGGGGCGGACGACGAGAAGGGCCTGCTCGTCCACGCGCACGGGCGCTGGGTCTTCTCCTACAAGGTGGGCGATGCCGACGACGAGCCGATCTTCCGGTTCGACCGCCACGCCTTCGTACCGGGCGAATACGTGACCATCACCGAGCACGACGGCGAGGCGCGCCCGTTCAAGGTGGTTTCGGTCCGCTAGCCACCGCCCGGGCCGGCGGACTAGACTTCGCCCGGCATGGAAACGACACGCACTCTGGTCCTGACCGGTGCCTCGAAGGGCATCGGGCACGCGACGGTCAAGCGCTTCGCCGAGCAGGGCTGGCGGCTCATCACCTGTTCGCGCGAGGACATCCCGAAGGATTGCCGCGTCGATCCCAAATGGGCGCATCACGTGCCCTGCGACCTGTCGATTCCCGCCGACCGGCAGCGTTTCGTCGACGATGTGAACGCCTTCATCGGCGACGGGCCGCTGCATGCGCTCGTCAACAACGCCGGCGTGAGCCCGAAGACGCCCTACAAGGAGCGGCTCGGGATCCTGCACGGCGAGATCGAGGGCTGGCACCGCGTCTTCGAGCTCAATTTCTTCGCGCCCCTCGAACTCGCGCGCGGGTTCGCCGGTGCGCTTGCCCGCGCCCGGGGTGCGATCGTCAACGTCACGTCGATCGCCGGGCACCGGGCGCATCCGTTCGCGGGCTCGGCCTATTCGACGTCGAAGGCGGCCCTGTCGGGCCTGACGCGCGAGATGGCCGTCGAGTTCGCCCCGCTGGGCGTGCGCGTGAATGCCGTGGCACCCGGCGAGATCGCGACCGAGATGATCTCGTCGGAATACGAACCACTGATCACGCGCATCCCGATGCACCGGATGGGCACGGCGGCGGAGGTCGCCGCAGTCATCCACCGGCTGTGCGAACCCGATTTCGGCTATGTGACCGGCAGCGAGATCTTCGTCACCGGCGGCCAGCAGCTAATGTAGTTCGGCAAGCCGCGCGCGATACCAGTCGCGCCAGCGCTCGGCCTCGGCGATGTCCTGCTTGAGCCATTCGGCCAGCATGCCCTCGTAGCCGCGTGTGGCCAGATCGGCAAGGCGCGCCAGTTCGGTTTCCGACATCTCGACCAGCTGCTCGATCTGGCCCGCACGGTCGGCGGGATCGAGAAGGTCGAGGAAGCGCATCTTGAGGGCGACGACCATCTTGGAAAGATCGGTCATGGGTGCCCGCACGGGGCTGCGCAGCAGCTCGATCAGCGTCTCGCGGCCCTTTTCGGTCAGGGCCAGCATGGTCTCGGCCGTCAGGCTCTGGCCCGGACCCGCGCGCTTGCCGCGCGGTTCGATCAGCCCTTCGTAGCGCAGCTGCTCGATCGACAGGCCGAGCACGTCCAGCGACGGCCCCATAAGGCGCGAGACGAACCCGCGCACCGCCGCCGACAGCACGCCGAGATTCGCCTCGCCGCGCGCCAGTTCGCCCAGTGCGGTGAGCCGCACCGCCTCGGTCGGGATCAGCGACTGGTCGCGGAAGCGCGGCATGCCCGGGATCACGAATGGTCCTTGAGCCGGTCGAGCGGGAAGCGCGACACCTCGGCCAGCAGTTCGGCAAGCTTGCGCGCCGCGAAATCGACGACCTTGCGGCCGCGTTCGGCGTCGGCGTCGCGCGCGTTGCCGACGGCACCCGACGGATGGATGTCCTGCGTCTGCCAGGCAAGCGCGCTCTTGCCGGTATAGGCGAGCAGCTTGAACTCCCGGGCGAGTTCGATCTGGCCGGGTTTGAAATCGTCGATCTTGTCGCGGCGGACCTGGTCGGGGGCCAGATGCATCATCATCGAGGTTTCCACACCGCCGGCATGGATGCCGAACTTCGCTTCCTGCTCGGGCCACAGCCCCTCGGGCATGCCGTAGGCCCACCACGAGGCGGCGACGGCCGCCATCTTCAGGCGCACGCGCAGGTCGCGCGTGACGATGTCCATGATCTGCGGCTGGCCGCCGTGGCTGTTGAACAGCACGATCTTGCGGATGCCGGCCCGGTGCACGCATTCGCCGATCTCGGTCCACACGCGGATCAGCGTCTCGGCCGAGAAGGAGAGGGTGCCCGGGAAGGCGAGATGCTCGTTCGACTTGCCGACGTCCGTCTGCGGCAGGATCAGGACGGGCAGGCTGTCGCCGAGATGGGCGGTCGCGGCCGCGACGATGCCGCGGCACAGCGTGGCATCGACCGCGACGGGCAGATGGGGCCCGTGCTGCTCGACGGCGGCCACGGGAAGCAGGGCGACCGTCCGCTCGGGATCGAGCCCGCGGAAATCCTCGGTGGTCATGTCGAGCCACCAGCGCCACGCCTTGCCCATCTTCTCGCCGCTCCCGTCGATGCCCGGACTGGTTATATAGTCGAGCATCCGCCCCATTGCTAGGAGCCGCCGTCCGTCCCATGAAGCGCCATCTGCCGCCCGAACTTGCCGCCCCGCTCGCGCGCTACGTCCACGCGGTCGAGATCGCGACCCCCGGACGCATGCTGTTCGCCTCCGGCCAGCTTGCGCTCGCCGCCGACGGCAGCGTGCCCGAGGGGATCGACGCGCAGTGCGACCTGATCTTCGCCAATCTCGACGCGATTCTCGCCGCGGGCCGGATGGGGCGCGACGACGTGGTGCGCGTCAACGCCTTCGTCGTCGATCGGGCCGACCTCAAGCCCTACATGGCCGCGCGCGACCGCTGGTTCGCAGGGTCCGAACCGCCGGCCTCGACGCTGGTGCTCGTGTCGGGCTTCACGCGGCCGGAATTCAAGGTCGAGATCGAGATCGTCGCCGCGCGGGAGAAGGCGGACTAGAGGCCGCCCTGGACGTTGGCCTGGCTCGACAGCGAGGCATCCATGCGCTTGAGCATTTCCTCGACCTGGTCGAAGAGCAGCCGGTTCTTGATCGCCGACACCATGTAGCGCTCGTAGATGTTGACCGTGTGCAGCACGGCCATCGAGCAGTAGCCCAGCACCCAGTAGCGCCGGTAGACGCCGGCCAGGAAGTTGCGGAACGGCTTGGGATCGCCGCCGTTGAGGAACTTGCCGTGGCAGTCGGTGTATTCGCCGAAGATGCCGTTCACGTTGGCGATCAGGTTGCGCAGCTTGCGCACCACGGCCTGGCGGAACATGTCCTGCTGTTCCTTGAAATGCTTGAACTCGCGGATGTCGAGCGGCAGCGCATCGGGCCCGTTGAGCCAGCGCAGCACCGTGGCGACCGACTGCAGGTTCTTGTTGAAGGTGTGCTCGTAGAACGTCACACCCTTCCAGCCCTCGAAGATCTGCTGGGCCTGGTCGCCGGAGATGCCGAACGCCGAGACGAACAGCTTGGCTTCCGGCATCGTCGGATCCCACAGCGCCTGCAGGAAGCGCTGCGAGCGTTCGTTGACGTCGGCCGCACTCTTGAGGCCGAGTGCACGCGCGACGATCGGGTTCACCTTCTCGGCGATCAGCAGCTTGATGCCGTTTTCCTCTTCCTCCGAAATCGCGAAATAGGCCGGATGGATCTCGTTGAGGTATTTCTGGAGGGCGCTCTTGAGCAGGAATGGGTCGAGCGAAGGGATCGAATCGATCGTGCGCAGGATCTCGACGTCGCGCTCGAACGAGGGGTTCGCGTGGCCCTCCTCGAAATCGACGCCGACATGGTGCTTGAGCAGGTTCACGAAGTCGCGCTGGCGCAGATAGATCCCGTAGCCGCCGGCCGGAATCTCGTTGGCGTCATGCGGAACGTAGATGGCGGTCTCGATCGGGCGCTCGGCCTTGGGCGGCTCGGCGGCGGGGGCGGGCGCCGGGGCCGCCGCCGGCTTTGCCGCGCCGGGCTTGCTCGGTGCCGGCGGCGGCGGGGCATCCGCGATCTGCTGTTCGAAATTCGGGTATTTGAAGATGATCGTCTTGTTCAGGCTCGGCTGCCGGAACATCTGGCGATCCGTCACCTGCGACGAAACCTTGATCAGATTCAGGGCCACCGCCGATCCGCCATGGACGATCTGGTCCAGGATCGGTGAAAGGGATTTCTTCTTTTTCTGCTGCTCGTTCAAGGGGGTCGGCCCGTCTCAATTTTGACGGACCAACCTATTGGACAGGGTCAAATTGTGCAACGGTGAGATTTGTGGAAAATTTCACTATTACCGCGTGCCAACTTCGACCGAAAGCTGCGGCTCGTCGGTTGCATAATGCGCCACGGCGACCCCCGCCACCATCAGGGTCAGCGCGATCATCCAGACCAGAACCAGCTCCTTGAATTCGTCCATGCGACGTTTATCGGCCGGTCGGCGTCCTGCATGCAGTGACGGGCATCACACCCGTCCGGGTGGCCGGCATCGAGCCGCATGCGCTTTGGCGGCGAATCCGGCTATTGTCGGTCGGTTTCCCGCTCCATTCGCCGACAGGTCCGGAACGTGCCGCAAACCTCTTCGTCCGTCACGCCCCGCCTCCTGACGCTGCGCGCGGGATCTTTTACCGTCGACCTTGCCCCCGAGATCGGCGGCGCCATCGTCGGCCTGCGCACGGACTGGTCCGGCGGAGTCGATCTGATGCGCCGTACGCCGGAAGCGGGCCTTGCCGCGCGCGACGTTCGGCTGTCGGGCAGCTACGCGCTCGTTCCCTATTCCAACCGCATGCGCGAGTGCACGCTTAATTTCGGCGGGAAGCGCCACCGGCTGGCGCCCAATTTCGGCAGCCATCCCCATTCGATCCACGGCAATGGCTGGCAGCGCGCCTGGATTGTCGAGTCGGCGGACGACTCGCGCGCCACGCTCCTGCTCGACCACACGGCCGAAGGGGCGCTCGCCGCCGAATGGCCGTTTGCCTACCGCGCCCGCCAGCGTTTCGCGCTGACCGGCGACGGGCTCGAGATCGGGCTCGAGATCGTCAATTCCGGGCCTGCCCCGATGCCGGCCGGGTTCGGCCTGCACCCGTTCTTCCCGCGTGCGGCGGGGACGCGCCTGACGACGGCGACGGGCGGGGTGTGGCGCAACGACGAGGCGATGATGCCCGTCGCCCTCGATCCCGTGCCGCCGGCGTGGAACTTCGCCGAAGGGCGGCTCGTGGCACCGCTGTCGGTCGACAACTGCTTTGCCGGCTGGTCGGGCACGGCGCGCATCGAGTGGCCGGAATGGGGAATCCGCCTCGAGATGACGGCCGATCCGGTGTTCGGCCATCTCGTCGTCTACGTGCCGCCGGGCAAGAACCATTTCTGCGTCGAGCCGGTCAGCAACTGCAACGACGGCATGAACCTGATGGCCAAGGGCCGCGACGACACCGGCGTCGTCGTGCTCGAACCGGGGGCGGCCCTGTCGGGCAGCGTCATGTTCGGTTTCGCAAGGACCGATTCCGACGGGGCAGGATGAACGGCTACGCGGGTCCGATCTACGACGCGCATCTGCACATCGTCGACCCGCGCTTCCCGCTCGTCGCCAACGACGGCTATCTGCCGCACAGCTATCTGGTGTCGGACTACAGGGCTGCGGCCGGGCCGCTCGGCGTGGTCGGCGGTGCGGTCGTGTCGGGCTCGTTCCAGGCCTTCGACCAGGATTACCTGCTGGCGGCCCTTGCCGAACTCGGGCCGTCCTATACGGGCGTCACGCAGATCCCGGCAAGCACGCTCGACCACGAGATCCTCGCCCTCGACGCCGCGGGCGTGCGCGCGGTGCGCTTCAACGTCTATCGCGGCGGATCGGAATCCTTCGCCTCGATCGCCGGCTTCGCGCGCCGGATCCACCGCCTGTGCCGCTGGCATGTCGAGCTCTATGCCGACCTGTCGAAGCTGCGCCCGGCGGAGGTCGATACGCTCGCCGGCCTGCCGCAGCTCGTCGTCGACCATCTGGGCATGAGCGAGGGCGGCCTGGCGCGCCTCGTCGATCTCGCGAAGGCGGGGGCGAAGGTCAAGGCGACGGGGTTCGGACGCGTGCTCGTCGATCCGGAGGACGCGATGGAGAAGATCGCCGCCGCCAATCCGGCCGCGCTGATGTTCGGCACCGACCTGCCGTCGACCCGTGCGCGCCGGCCGTTCGAGCCGGCCGACATCGCACTTGTCGAAGGCGTGCTCGGGCCCGAACTGGCGCGCAAGGCGTTCTACGACAACGCGATGGAACTCTACCGGCCCAAGGCGGTCTGAGGGGCCTGCGGCCAGGCGGCCAGCGTCGTTCCGAAGATCGTCAGGCCGACGCCGAACGCGACGACCGCCGCCGGCGTCTCGCCGAGCAGCACGGCCCCGCCCAGCGTGGACAGCACCGGCACGAGCGCCCCCGAAAGGGCCGCGCGCCCCGCCCCCAGATGCTTGATCGCCAGCGTGAAGGTCCATGTCCCGCCAAGCCCGGCGAGCAGCCCCTGTGCGACGAACTGCGTGAGGCCGGCCGCCGGCGCGACGTCCGGCAGCGACGCGCCGACGAACCAGAGGCGCGCCGGGATCGCCGCGAGGAACGAGGCGAGCGAGATCAATGCGATCGAATGCCACGGATCGAGGCCGCTGCGCCGGAACGCCACCGTATAGACCGACCAGATCGCCGCTGCCGTCACGAACAGCAGGTCGCCGCGCCACGTCGCGGCTCCCATGTCGGCCAATGAATCGCCGGTGATCGCGATCACGCCGACAAGGATCGCGGCAAAGCCCGCGATACGCCGGCGCGCCGGCCATTCGCCGAGGAAGAGCGCGGCCATCGCGGCCGTGAACAGCGGTATGGTGCCGGGAAGCAGGGCGCCCATGTGCGCGACGGGGGCGAAGCTTGCCCCCGCCATCGCGACGAGGCCGAAGGGCAGGCCGGCGCCCAGCAGGATCGGGGCGGCGAGCCAATTCGGTGCCGCGGTCGGCCACAGGCCGCGCCGCAGCAGCAGCGGCAGCAAAGCGACGGCCGGCACGCCGTAGCGCAGCAGGGCCAGATCGATCGGCGTGAGGACGGACGTCACGCCGAAGCGCGTGGCGACCTGCCAGCTCGCCCCGATCGCCGAGGCGGCGAGGGCGGCGGCAATGCCGACGGCGAAGGATTGTCGTGGATGTTCGGTCATGCGCGCGCGACTAGACATCGCGCGGCGGCCCTACATCAAGCGAAACTTGAAGTGGCGGCTAGCGGACGAAGGCGATGCGCGCACCGTCGCGCTTGGCCGTACAGTCGTAGGCACGCAAGCGCGCGTCGGGTGCGCCATCGAGCAGCGTGCGCAAACCCGTGCCGTCGAACGACAGCACGCCGTCGCCGGCGACCGGAACGATCTGCGGAAATCCGTAGGCGACGATCTCGTCGATGGGGTTGCGCCGGTCGATCTCGCCGGTATGCGCCACCGCCTTGCCGAGCGCCATCGCATGTCCGGCCCGCACATAGACCGGCAGCCGGTCGAGCGGCACGTTCGCCACGCGCAGCTGGCGGCCGCCGTCGAGGCGCTTGCCGGTCCAGAAATCGTACCAGTCGCCGTCCGGCAGCCACACATCGACCGCACCGCCCGGCTTCAGGATCGGGGCGACGAGCAGCGAGGGACCGCACATGTACTGTTCGCCGAAGCCGCGTGCCGCCCGGTCGGCCGGGAAGGCCAGCGCCATCGCGCGCATCACCGGCAGGCCGGTGCGCACCGCGATCTCCACGCAGCCCCACAGATACGGCAACAGCCGGTAGCGCAGGTTCATCCACGCGCGTGCGTGGCGCGCGACGTCGTCGCCGAGGCTCCAGGGTTCGCGCACGCCGATCCCGTGGAAGCGGAAATGCGAACAGAACACGCCGGCCGCGATCCAGCGCAGATAGAGCTCGGGGTCGGGCTGGCGCGAGCCGTAGAAGCCGCCGACGTCGCTGGAATAATAGGGCACGCCCGAAAGCCCGTACGACAGCCCGCCGCGGATCGAGGCGGCAAGGCCCTCCCAGTCGGTCTGCGGATCGCCGCCCCACTGCACTGGGAATTTCTGCGCGCCGATCCAGCCGTCGCGCCCCCACACGCAGGCGTTCGCCACACCCTTGGCCTTCGCCGTCGCCTCGTAGATCGCCTGGTTGTAGAGCCGCGGATAGACATTGTGCAGGCGCCGTCCGTCGTCGCCGTTGTGCGCGACGACATGGTCCATCACCTGCTCGCCGAAATCGGTCTTCATCGTGTCGACGCCGACTTCCCACAGCCGGTCGTGGCGCGCCTTCCACCACGCGACCGCCTCGGGATTGGTGAAATCGAGGATGCCGGAGGGCGGCAGCGGCGTGAGCACGTTGCCGAAGGGCGATGAGCCCGGCGTGGTGTCCCAGTGATAGACGTGCGGGGCGCCGTCCGGTTCGCGCAGGAACAGGCCGCGCTTCTCCAACTCCGCGTATTCGGAATTGTGGATCGAGACCAGCGGGTATTCCCAGCAGCAGATGTGGAAGTCGCGCGCCTTCAGCTTGTCGATCGTCGCCTTGGGGTCGGGATAGCGCGTCGTGTCGAAATCGAGCGTGGCGCGCGTGTTCACTTCCATCCAGGCGCGCCCGTCGAAGGTGATGACGTCGGCCGGGAACTTCGCCTCGCGGCATTCGCGCGCGGCGGCGAGGATCTCGTCCTCGGTCCGGTAATAGGCGCGGCTCAGCCACACGCCCAGCGACCAGAAGGGCGGCAAAGCGGGCTTGCCGGTGATTTCAGCACAGCGCCCGATGACGCGCGCGGGGTCGTGCCCGGCGAACAAGAACAGGTCGAACGTCTCGTCCTCGCACAGGATCGAATAGCTGCGGTGCGACCACTGGCCGTAGCCGACGGCGTGGTGGACATGGGCTGGCGTGTTGACGAGGGCACCCCACGCCCCGCCCGCGGCCTTGAGGCCCCAGGCGAACGGGATCGACTTGTAGGAAAGCTCGGTGTTGACGCCGAGCGCGTCCTCGATCCGGTTGGTGACGAACTGGCCGCGCCGGTCGAGCGGCCCGAACTTCTCGCCCAAGCCATAGACCGGTTCGCCGGAATCGAGCGCGAAGGACGCGATCCAGCCTTCCGGGCCCCGTCCGAAGGTGGGCACGCGCGTCCAGCCGCGGAAATGCTCGTCGGTGATCGAGACCAGCGGATCGTCGAGCCAGCCCGTGCGGCCGAGGCGCACGCGCAGCGGCTCGCTTGAAAGCTCCAGCCAGTCGGTGTCGTCGCCGAAGCGGTAGGTGCCGGGTGCGGTTTCGGTGAATTCGGGTGCGGCGAAGCCGCTCGCATCGACGAGGCCGTAATCCGGCTTGGTCGCCGTCCCGAAGGTCAGGCGCCAGTCGCTGCCGCGCCGTGCGACGGCAAGCGGGCCGATCTCGGTCGTGAAGAGCGCCGCGTGCTTGGCCGCGGGCCCGCGCGTCAGCTTCTGCGCACGGATGAATTTCGTGAAATCGATCTGCACGGGGATTCTCTCGGCCTTGCGATGCCACCTGGCATCGCTGCCACGATAGTGGCAGTCGCGAGGATCGGCCACGGAAAACCGGAAGTGCCGGACCGCTTCCCTTCCGGCGGCTGCGGTCTTGCGCTAGGCTCGCGCAATGCCGGACAACGACTTGCCGTCGCCGCTGGGCAATCGCGGTGCGTTCTTCGCCGGGGCACGCGCCTCGGCCCTGGCACCCTCGCTCGTGCTGGGCGCTTCCTATGTGGGGTTCGGCTCGTTCGTCAGCGTGCACGGGCTCGGGCTCGATTTCGCGCTCTTCAACACGCTGACCGCCTGGGCGCTGCCCGGCCAGCTTGCCGTGACGGAACTCTATCTCGCGGGCTCCGGCCTGCTGGCGATCGCCCTTGCGGTCGCACTTGCCAACATGCGGCTTGCCCCCATGACGGTCGTGATGATCCCGGTCGTCGACGTGCCGGGCCGTGCGCCCTGGCGGATCTACGCGGCGGCCTTCTATGTCGCGGTCACGTGCTGGGCGATGACGATGATGACCGCCCCGCGCCTGGCGCGCGAAGACAGGCTCAGCTGGTTCATGGGCTGTGCGCTGATGCTGTGGACGGCATCGCTGATCGGCACGTGCGTGGGGTTCTATGCGGCCGAGATGCTGCCCCGGCCGCTGACCCTCGCCCTCGTCTTCCTCAACCCGCTCTATTTCATGCTGCTGTTCCTGCAGGACCTGCGCGACCGCGCGCGGTTGCTGGCGCTCGTCCTCGGGGCGGCACTGGGTGCGCCTTTCCATCTGCTCACGCCCGAATGGGGGCTGCTGGCGGCGGGCCTGATCGGCGGCACGCTCGCCGCGGCGATCTCGCGCCATCTGCGGCGGATGCACGGATGAGCGATTTCGCCTTCAGCGACTCGCACGCCTTCGTCGCGGCCGGCGTGGCGGCCGTCGCGACCTATTTCTGGCGCGGGTTCGGCGTGGCCATCGGCGGGCGGATCGACCCGAAGGGCTGGGTGTTCGAATGGTTCGCGTGCGTCGCCTATGCCGTGCTTGCCGCCCTCGTCGTGCGGCTCGTGGTGTTCCCGGGCGGCGACCTTGCGGTGCTGCCGCTTCCGGCACGGCTGGGATCTGCCGTGCTGGCGCTTGCGGCCTACGCCGCCAGCCGGCGCAGCATTTTCGTCGGATGCCTTGTCGGTGCCTCGTCGGTCGCACTGGCGGCCGTGTGGCTCGGACGAAGCGTGCTATAAACGGATGATGAATCGCGTGCTGCCGATCTTTGCCGCTCTCCTTCTCGCCGGTGCTGTCGCGGCCCAGACGCCGCCGCCGGCCACGCCCGCGTGCGAGGCGTCCGGCTTCGGGCGCGACGTCACGACGAAGATGACCGACACGCTGCTCGACATGGGTTTCGTCGGATTCGAGAAGATGTCGGTCGTCGACGGCTGCTATCGCGTCGTCGCGAAGAACCCGGCGGGCGATCTCGTCGTGCTGACGTTCGACACGCTCGGCGAGCTGATCGGGCTGGGGTTGGGCAGCGGCGGTGCGCCGCAGAAATTCGCCCCCACGCGCGACGGCGTTCGCGCCACCGACTGAAGGGGCGCGGCCGGCCTTGTCCCAGGACGACAAAGAAAAGAAAACCGATCTGCGCGGCAAGCTGCATGCGTGGTGGGAAGGCTACGAGTACGACGCGAAGACGCCGGCCAAGCCGGCCGATGCGGCACCCGGAAAGCCGCTCGACGAGAAGCATCCCGACCCGGTGAAACCGCCGATGGCCGGCAAGGTCGTGGTCAAGGACCAGTGGCCGCCCGAGCGCATCAAGGTCGCCCAGCTGATCTGGGGCGACGGCTTCACTTTTCCCGGCGGCGAGCGGTTCGCGGTCGAGATGGCGCGCCCGCTCGAGCTCGACGACGGCAAGACGGCGATGGATCTGGGCTGCGGGCTGGGGGCGGGCACCCGCGCGATCGCCAAGGAATATGGCGCGTGGATGGAAGGCTACGACCTCTCGCTCGATCTCGCGCGGGCGGGCAACAACGTCTCGCACGCCGCGAACATGGAGAAGAAGGCGCCGATCGGCCTGCTGGATGTCGTCGACGGCAGCTTCAAGCCCAAGCGCTACGACGGCGTGCTGGTGCGCAACGTCTTCTCGCTGATCTCGGAAAAGCCGAAGCTGCTCACGCGGCTGATGCACGGGATGAAGCCGGGCGGGCGGCTGATCGTGCTCGACTGGACGATCGCGCGCGAGGACGCGCTGGGCGAAGCGCTGGACGCCTACCGGATGGGCGAGGCGACGGCACCGCGGCTCTCGACCATCGCGCAGTTCACGACGCAGATCGAGGCGGCAGGCCTCGTCGTCAAGATCGCCGACGATTTCACCGAGAAGTTCCGCGCCGTGGTGCTGGAAGGCTGGGCGCGCATCGAGACGATCGTCGATCGCGGCCAGCTGAGCGGGCCCGAGGGCAAGTCCCTGATGGACGAAGCGCAGCTCTGGGCGCGCCGCCTTGCCGCGATCGCCAGCGGCGACCTGCGCGTCGGCCGGTTCCTTGCCGAGCGCAAGCCGGGCTAGGTCAGGCGCGCGGGATCCGGCCGGCCCCGCCTGTCCATCCCGCCGCAAATCTGGCGGATCGGGCTAAATAACTGTCCGCCCATGCGGTTTCGGACGGGTTGACAGGGGGGCGGGGCGCCCGTATGGTCGCGCCTCTTTTCGGCCGGGGTGTCCCGGGCGGAGCCAATTTCAGCCACCGGGACCCGTCGTATCATGAAGGTCGTGAATTCCCTCAAGTCGGCCAAGAAGCGCGACAAGGACTGCAAGATCGTCCGTCGCAAGGGTCGCGTCTACGTCATCAACAAGAAGAACCCCCGTTTCAAGGCCCGCCAGGGCTGAACCGGCCTCTTCTTCGCCGTGGATCTGAAACCGCGCCGGTCCAACCGGCGCGGTTTTTCTTTGTGGCACGGGTGCGTGAGCGGGCCCTAAAGTCGGGTCGGATTTCCCGGGAGCGAAACCCATGCTGACCATGCCGGCCCCCGACCGCGCCGTGCTCGACCGGCGCAGCCAGATCGTCGCCGACCTGCGCGCGATCGTGCCCGGCGAAGGCGTGATCGATGCGCTGGAGGAGCGACGCGCCTTCGAGTCCGACGGGCTCAGCATCTATCGCGCGATCCCGATGGTGGTCGTCCTTCCGTCGACGGTCGAACAGGTGTCCGCGATCTTGAGATACTGCCAGGCCGGCGGCATCCGCGTTGTGCCTCGCGGGGCGGGCACCGGTCTTTCGGGCGGGGCGCTGCCGCTGGAAGACGGCGTGCTGCTCGGTCTTGCCAAATTCAACAAGGTGCTGGAGATCGACGAGGCGAACCGCTGTGCGCGCGTGCAGCCAGGCGTCACCAATCTCGGCATCACGCAGGCCGTCCAGCATCGCGGGCTTTACTACGCGCCCGATCCTTCCTCGCAGATCGCCTGCACGATCGGCGGCAACGTCGCCGAGAATTCGGGCGGCGTGCATTGCCTCAAATACGGCCTCACCACCAACAACGTGCTGGGCGTCGAACTCGTGACGATGGCGGGCGAGATCGTGCGATTGGGCGGCAAGCATCTGGATGCCGGCGGCTACGACCTGCTCGGCGTGATCGTGGGTTCCGAAGGCCTGCTCGGCGTCGTCACGGAAGTGACTGTGCGCCTGCTGCGCAAGCCCGAGACGGCACGCGCCGTACTGGTGGGATTCCCCACGCTGGAAGACGGCGGCAACTGTGTCGCCCAGATCATCGCCGAGGGGATCGTACCCGGCGGGATCGAGATGATGGACAGGCCCGCGATCCACGCGGCCGAGGCGTTCGTCAATGCAGGCTATCCGCTCGATGTCGAGAGCCTGCTGATCGTCGAGCTCGACGGGCCCAAGGCCGAGGTCGACGAGCTCATCGGCAACGTGGACCGGATCGCGCGCGAGAACAACGCCGTCTACAGCCGCAGCTCCGAGACCGAGGAGGAGCGGCTGCGCTTCTGGGCGGGGCGCAAATCGGCCTTCCCGGCGGTCGGGCAGATCGGCCCCGACTATATGTGCATGGACGGCACGATCCCGCGAAAGCGCCTGGCCGAGGTGCTGCGCGGCATCTCCGATATCGCGAGTGGTCACGGCGTTCGCGTGGCCAACGTGTTCCATGCCGGCGACGGCAACCTGCATCCGCTGATCCTGTTCGACGCCAACAAGGACGGCGAGCTGCTGGCGGCCGAGAAATGCGGCGCCGACATCCTGCGCCTGTGCGTGGCGGTCGGCGGTGTGTTGACCGGCGAGCATGGCGTGGGGATCGAGAAGCGCGACCTGATGCCCACGATGTTCGACGAGGACGACCTCGCCACGCAGATGCGCCTCAAATGCGCGTTCGATCCCGACGCCCTCCTCAATCCCGGCAAGGTCTTCCCGCAGCTCCACCGCTGCGCGGAGATGGGCCGCATGCGTGTCCACAAGGGCCAGGTCCCGTTTCCCGACCTGCCGCGGTTCTGAATTCATGGACCTGAAGCCGACCGACGCCAACCAGCTGCGCGACGCGCTTGCCTGGGCCGCCGCCGAGGGCGAGGCGCTCGACATCGTGGGTACGGGCTCGAAATCCGGGCTCGGAAGGCCCGCGCGCTCGGCGCGCAAGCTCGACGTGTCGGCACTTTCCGGCGCCATCGAATACGAGCCCGAGGAACTGGTGCTGACCTGCGGGGCCGCCACGCCGATGCGCGAGATCCTGCTGCTGCTCGAACAGCGCGCCCAGATGCTCGCCTTCGAGCCGCCGGATTTCGGTGCCCTCTACGGGCTTGCCCCCGAGGGCGGCACGATCGGCGGGGCACTGGCCGCCAATCTCGCGGGCCCGCGCCGCATCAAGATGGGTTCGGCGCGCGACCATTTCCTCGGTTTCTCGGGCGTGTCGGGGCGCGGCGAGGAATTCAAGGCCGGCGGGCGCGTGGTCAAGAACGTCACCGGCTACGACCTGCCCAAGCTGATCGCAGGCTCGATGGGCACGCTTGCCGTCCTCGACCGCGTGACGGTGAAGGTGATGCCCGCGGCGCCGAAGACGCGCAGCGTGCTCGTCTTCGGGCTCGATCCCGCGCGCGCCGTCGCCGCGATGTCGGACTCGCTCAACAGCCCGTGGGAAGTGTCGGGGGCCGCCTATCTGCCTGCGAACGTGGCGAAGCGTTCGTCGGTCGACCATGTCGCGGGTGCCGGGGCGAGCGTCACCGCGATCCGCGTCGAGGGGACCGCCGTGTCGGTCGCGGCGCGCTGCGAAGCACTGCGCAAAAGCCTCGGCGCGTTCGGGCCGATCGAGGAACTGCATTCGATGCGCTCGGTCAAATTCTGGCGCGAGGTGCGCGACGTCGCCCCGCTGCTGCCCGACGCCGCGCGCGCGATGTGGCGCGTGTCGGTCGCCCCGACCGACGGGCCGCGCGTCGCGGCAAGCGTGCCGGACGCCGACTGGTTCCTCGACTGGGGCGGCGGGCTCGTGTGGCTCGCCGTACCGCCGGGCACCGACGCCGGTGCCGCGAAGCTGCGCGTTTCGTTCCGCGAAGGCCATGCCACGCTGATGCGGGCGTCCGACGCGATCCGCAGCGTCGTTCCCGTGTTCGAGCCGGCGGCACCGGGTGTCGCCGCGCTCAACAAGGGCGTCAAGGCGCAGTTCGATCCGCGCGGTATCCTCAATCCCGGCCGCATGTCCGAGGGATACTGAAAAGCGATGCAGACCGGCTTCACCCTCGCCCAGCTTGCCGACGCCGACACGCGCGAGTCCGAGACGATCCTGCGCAAATGCGTGCATTGCGGCTTCTGCACGGCGACATGCCCGACCTACGTGCTGCTGGGCGACGAGCTCGACAGCCCGCGCGGCCGCATCTACCTGATCAAGGACATGCTCGAGAAGGGGCGTGCCGCCGACGCGCGCACGGTCAAGCATGTCGACCGGTGCCTCTCGTGCCTGTCCTGCATGACCACGTGCCCGTCGGGCGTGAACTACATGCATCTCGTCGACCATGCGCGCACGCACATCGAGGCGACCTATGTGCGGCCGTGGCACGAAAGGCTGCTGCGCGGCATGCTTGCCGCAGTCCTGCCGAGCCCGGTGCTGTTCCGCTTCGCACTGGTGGGCGCCCGGTTCGCACGGCCCTTCGCGTTCCTGCTGCCGAAATCCGGGCCGTTCGCGCGCCTGCGCGCGATGCTGGCGATGGCGCCTTCGTCGATCCCGTCGCCGTCGGACGTGGATCGGCCCCAGGTCTTCGCCGCACAGGGGGCAGTCCGCAAGCGCGTGGCGATCCTGCAGGGTTGTGCCCAGCAGGTGCTTGCCCCGCAGATCAACGAGGCGACGGTGCGGCTGCTGACGCGGCTGGGCTGCGAGGTGGCGGTGGCGCAAGGCTCGGGCTGCTGCGGTTCGTTGACGCACCATATGGGCCAGGTCGATGCGAGCCATGCTTCGGCTGCCGCCAACATCCGCGCGTGGATGAAGCTGTGGGACGGGCAGGGGCCGGACGCGGTCGTCGTCAACGCGTCGGGCTGCGGCACGACGGTGAAGGATTACGGCTTCATGTTCCGCGAGGATGCGGATCTCAAGGGCCCCGCCGCCGAAATCTCGAAGCGCACGCGCGACGTCAGCGAATTGCTGGCCGAACTCGGGCTGGATGCGAAGGCGCCCGAAGCGCTCGTCGTCGCCTACCACTCCGCCTGCTCGCTGCAGCACGGGCAGAAGCTGGGGGCGGTCCCGCGCAAGCTGCTGGCCGACGCCGGCTTCGATGTTCGCGATCCGGCCGAGGGGCATCTGTGCTGCGGTTCGGCCGGGACGTACAACCTGATGCAGCCCGAACTCGCCGGCCAGCTCCAGGCCCGCAAGGTCGCGAACCTCAAGGCCACGGGTGCCGCGCTCGTCGCGGCCGGCAATATCGGCTGCATGGCGCAGATCGCCGCGGCCGCCGACATGCCCGTCTTGCACACGGTCGAGCTGCTCGACTGGGCGACCGGCGGGCCGAAGCCGGCTTCCCTGAACTAGCCCAGCAGCCGCGCCTCGACGCGCGCAAGGGCGCCTGCGAACACGCGCGGATCGCCGGCCGCGCGCGCCAGGGCCATCGCCCCCTGGATGAGGGCGATCGCGTCGACCGCCTCGGTGCGTGCGGCGGCCGGCCCGCGTCCGGCGACGACGAGCACGCGCGCCAGTGCTTCGATCCAGAGCTGGAAATGCTTTCGCAAGGTCGGCGCAAAGCGGTCGCGCGCGGGGCCGAGGGCGAAAAGCGCGAACGCGCATACGCGCTTGCCCGACCGGTGATGTACGTCGACGGCACGGCACATCTCGCGGATCGCGGTGCGCGGATCGCCGGGATGGCGCAGGACGCCCAGGATCTCGACGCCGAACCACGCGTCGATGTCGGCGAGCACGGCCTCGGCCATCTCCTCCTTCCCGCGCGGGAAGAAGTGATAGAGGCTGCCCTTGCCCAGCCCCGTCGCGCGCCCGATCTCGCCAAGGCTCGCCCCCTCGTAGCCATGCGTGCGGAACACCTCGGCAAGCTTGGGAATGAGGTCGGATCGTTCGGCGATCTGGCGGGCCATGAAAATCCTGTAGCAATTGGTACAGTCCGTACCGAATGGATAACAAAAAGCGGATGGAATCGCGACCCGATTCGGCAATGGGCCCGGTGCACAGACAAATAATGAAGTCGGAACAATGGATTATCGCGCGATACGGCGGGGTTGACCCGTCGCCGCCGGGCTCCTAGACCCCATCCGATTTTCCCGACGGGGGCTCCCATGACCGCACGCAAACGTCCGACCCAGCCCACGCCGCCTGCCGGCGCCACCGCCGCCCTCGCCCTTTCCGACGGCACCGTCTTCTGGGGCCACGGCATCGGGGCCGCGACGAAGCGCACCGGCGAGGTCTGCTTCAACACCTCGATCACCGGCTACCAGGAGATCCTCACCGATCCGTCCTATGCCGGCCAGATCATCACCTTCACCTTCCCGCATGTCGGCAATGTCGGCACGAACGAGGAAGACATCGAGACGATCACGCCGGCCGCGCGCGGTCTCGTGCTGCGTGCCGACATCACGCAGCCCTCGAACTTCCGCGCCACGCGCCATCTCGATGCGTGGCTGAAGGCGCACGAGCTGCCGGGGATCTGCGGCGTGGACACGCGCGCCCTGACGCGCCACATCCGCGACACCGGTGCGCCGAGCGGCACGCTGGTGCATGCGCCCGACGGCAAGCTCGACGCCGCGGCACTGGTTGCCGAAGCCAAGGCGTGGCTGGGCCTCGAAGGCATGGATCTCGCCGGGGAAGTCACGACGCGCCAGAGCTATGCGTGGGACGAGACGGCATGGGTTCTCGGCAAGGGCTACGGCAAATTGGCCAAGCCGAAGTTCAACGTCGTCGCGGTCGATTACGGGGCCAAGCGCAACATCCTGCGCTGCCTCGCCCAGGCCGGCTGCAAGGTCACGGTCGTGCCCGCGAACGCGACGGCCGACGACATAATGCGCCACAAGCCCGACGGCGTGTTCCTGTCCAACGGCCCCGGCGATCCGGCGGCGACGGGCGTCTACGCCGTGCCGACGATCAAGGCGCTGCTCGACAGGCGCGTGCCCATCTTCGGCATCTGCCTTGGCCACCAGCTGCTCGCCCTCGCGTTGGGGGCGAAGACCATGAAGCTCCATCTCGGCCATCGCGGAGCCAACCATCCCGTGCAGGACATCGAGACCGGCAAGGTCGAGATCACCTCGCAGAACCACGGTTTTGCGGTGATGCCCGAAACGCTGCCCAAGGGCACGGTCGTCACGCACGTCTCGCTGTTCGACAAGACCAACGAGGGCCTGCGCTGCACCGACCGCCCGGCCTTCTCGGTCCAGTACCACCCCGAAGCAAGCCCCGGCCCGCAGGACGCGCATTACCTGTTCGAGCGGTTCACGGATTTGATGACGAAGGGGAAGGCGGCGTGAGCATCGGCCATCGCCCCAATTCAGTCGTCGCTGCCGCCGATCAACCGGTCGTATTCGTCATGCAGCCCGATCCAGAACCAGACGAAGGTTCCGTCGATATCGCGTACGGCGAGTGCACGCCAGTCGCGGCCGATGCGCACCGACCAGATCGGCCGGCTGTTTCCCACGCGCTTGAAGTGCAGCGACGGATGCCACGGATTGGCGCGCCAGACTTCGTATGTATGTTCAGCGGCGCTGCGGATCTCGTCGGGAAGCTCTTGAAGCCGGCGGCGGAAGCCGATCGCCGTCCGCGACTTCATCCGCGCCGGAAATCGAGTGGCTTCGTCTTGCCCGCGCGATGCTCGGCGATCGCGGCGTCCGCCATCGCTTCGAGCTCGGGCTGCGGCCATGCGCCCGGTGCGCGCGTGCCGTTCAGCCACGCTTCGATCAGCGCGGCGACCTCGGCCTGTTCGGCCTCGGGCAGCGCGCCAAGCCGTTCAAACGCTGATTTCAACTTGACGTTCATTCCCGCAACGATACCCGAATTCGCCCGAAGCGGCAACAAGGCGGCCTGATCCCATGCCCAAGCGCACCGACATCAAATCGATCCTCATCATCGGGGCCGGTCCCATCGTCATCGGGCAGGCGTGCGAGTTCGACTATTCGGGCACGCAAGCCTGCCGCGCGCTGAAGGAAGAGGGCTACCGCATCGTGCTGGTGAACTCGAACCCCGCGACGATCATGACCGATCCGTCGCTGGCGGACGCGACGTATGTCGAGCCGATCGTGCCCGAGATCGTCGAGAAGATCATCGCCAAGGAACGCCCCGACGCGTTGCTGCCCACGATGGGCGGGCAGACGGCGCTCAACGTCGCGATGAA
The DNA here is from genome assembly GCA_964416335.1 of uncultured Azospirillum sp. Taxonomy (GTDB): domain Bacteria; phylum Pseudomonadota; class Alphaproteobacteria; order CACIAM-22H2; family CACIAM-22H2; genus Tagaea. The sequence goes on along the minus strand of CAYQDN010000002.1, from coordinate 36,517 downwards.
GCTTGCCGATACGGGCGTGCTCGAGAAATACGGCGTCGAGCTGATCGGCGCCAACCGCGACGCGATCGACAAGGCCGAGGACCGGCTGCGCTTCCGCGACGCGATGACCAAGATCGGGCTCGAGACGCCCAAATCGATGCTGGTCAAGAGCATGGACGACGCGAAGGAAGCGCTCGCCAAGGTCGGCCTGCCCGCGATCATCCGGCCCTCGTTCACGATGGGCGGGACGGGCGGCGGGATCGCCTACAACGAAGAGGAATACGAGCAGATCGTGTTCGGCGCCCTGCGCGCCAGCCCCGTCGGTTCCACGCTGGTCGAGGAAAGCGTGCTGGGCTGGAAGGAATTCGAGATGGAGGTCGTGCGCGACCGCAAGGACAACTGCATCATCGTCTGCTCGATCGAGAATATCGATCCGATGGGCATCCACACCGGCGACAGCGTGACGGTGGCCCCGGCCCTGACGCTGACCGACAAGGAATTCCAGATCATGCGCAACGCGTCGATCGCGACCTTGCGCGAGATCGGCGTGGATACCGGCGGCTCGAACGTGCAGTTCGCGGTCGATCCCAAGACCGGCCGCATGATCGTCATCGAGATGAACCCGCGCGTGTCGCGTTCGTCGGCACTTGCATCCAAGGCCACCGGCTTTCCCATCGCCAAGATCGCGGCGAAGCTCGCGGTCGGCTACACGCTGGACGAGCTCGACAACGACATCACGGGCGTGACACCCGCCGCGTTCGAACCGACGATCGACTATGTCGTCGTCAAGATCCCGCGCTTCACGTTCGAGAAGTTCCCCGGCACGCCGGCTTTGCTGACCACGTCGATGAAGTCGGTCGGCGAATCGATGGCGATCGGGCGCTGCTTCCAGGAAGCCTTGCAGAAGGCGCTGCGCTCGATGGAGACGGGGCTCAACGGCCTCGACGAGATCGACATTCCCGACGACGATGCCGGCAAGATCCGGGAGGCGATCGTCGCGGCGCTGGCGCGCCCCACGCCGGACCGGCTGCTGGTGATCGCGCAGGCCCTGCGCTACGGCTTCGCGGTCGACGAGATCTGCCGCATTTCCAGCTTCGATCCGTGGTTCGTGCGCCAGGTCGAGGATCTGGTGATCGCCGAGGCCGAGATCCGCAAGAAGGGCCTGCCGAAGGACGCGGCCGGCTGGACGCGCGTCAAGCAGATGGGTTTCGGCGACGCGCGCCTTGCCCAACTCGTCAAGAAGCCGGAGGCCGACGTGTCGGCCGCCCGGCGCGCCGTCGGCGTGGTGCCGGTCTTCAAGCGCATCGACACGTGTGCCGCCGAGTTCGCCAGCAAGACGCCCTATCTCTATTCGAGCTACGAGCCCCCTTCGATCGACGGGCCGCAGAGCGAGGACGAGGCCACGGACCGCACCAAGGTCGTCATCCTCGGCGGCGGGCCCAACCGCATCGGCCAGGGCATCGAGTTCGACTATTGCTGCGTGCACGCGGTCTATGCGCTGCGCGAGGCGGGCTTCGAGACCATCATGGTCAACTGCAACCCGGAGACCGTGTCGACCGACTACGACACTGCCGACCGCCTCTATTTCGAACCGCTCACACCCGAGACGGTGATCGAGATCGTCCGGCGCGAGCAGACCAACGGCAAGGTATTGGGCGTGATCTGCCAGTTCGGCGGCCAGACACCACTGCGCCTTGCGCATGCACTTGCCGATGCCGGCATCCCGATCCTGGGCACCACGCCCGACGCGATCGACCTTGCCGAGGACCGCCAGCGTTTCGCCAAGCTGCTGGACAAGCTGAAGCTCGAGCAGCCGGCCTCGGGCACGGCCTTCTCGGCCAAGGAGGCCGAAGAGGTCGCCGCGAAGATCGGCTATCCCGTGCTGCTGCGGCCCAGCTACGTGCTGGGCGGGCGTGCCATGAAGATCGTGCATTCGGTCGACCAGCTGCGCGGCTTCATCGCCGAAGCGGTGCGCGTGTCGGGCAAGAACCCGGTGCTGGTCGACAGCTACCTGCAGGAAGCCATCGAGGTCGATGTCGACGCGGTCGCCGATGCCGAGGGCGTGCATGTCGCCGGCATCATGGAACACATCGAGGAAGCCGGCATCCATTCGGGCGACAGTGCGTGCTCGCTGCCGCCCTATTCGCTGCCCAAGAAGATCCTCGACGAGATCGAGCGCCAGACGATCGCCCTCGCCAAGGGCCTCGGCGTCGTCGGCCTGATGAACGTGCAGTACGCGGTCAAGGACGGGCGCGTCTACGTGCTGGAAGTCAACCCGCGCGCCTCGCGCACCGTGCCGTTCGTCGCCAAGGCGACCGGTGTGGCTATCGCCAAGATCGCCGCGCGCATCATGGCGGGCGAGAGCCTCGCCTCGTTCAAGCTCAAGAAGCGCAAGCTCGACCATGTCGCGGTCAAGGAAGCGGTGTTCCCGTTCGCGCGCTTCCCCGGTTCCGACACGCTGCTGGGCCCCGAGATGAAATCGACGGGCGAGGTGATGGGCATCGACGCCGATTTCGGCCACGCCTTCGCCAAGGCGCAGATGGGTGCCTCGCAGAAGCTGCCGGTGACGGGCACCGTGTTCGTCTCGGTGCGCGATGCCGACAAGAAGTCGATCGTCGCCCCGGCGCGCAAGCTTGCCGCCCTCGGCTTCAGGATCATGGCCACCGGCGGGACGGCCGCCTTCCTCCAGAAGAGCGGGCTGGAGGTCACGCTGGTCAACAAGGTGCTCGAAGGGCGCCCGCACATCGTCGACGCGATGAAGTCGGGGCAGGTCCATCTGGTCTTCAACACGACCGAAGGTGCCCAGGCCGTGTCGGATTCCTTCAGTCTGCGCCATGCCGCCCTAATGGGGGGTATTGCCTACTATACTACCGTATCTGGTGCCCGCGCGGCGGCCGAAGCCATCGCGGCCCTGCGTTCCGGCAGTCTTGAAGTCGTTCCGCTGCAAGCGTACTTTAAAGGTGCCTTCTGACGGCACACCCCCGAACGACGCGGGAAATGCAGGACGGCCGATCCCTCCGGGGTCGCCGAGGCTGCGCAGCGTTGCGAAACGGGTGGGGCCTTCGGAAATCCAGGGGAGCGACGGAGTTCGAGTACGGTAGCGATGGACAAGATTCCGATGACGCGCGAGGGCTATGAGCGCCTCGAAGCCGAGCTCAAGAACCTCAAGTCGGTTGAGCGGCCGGCGGTAATCCGGGCGATCGCGGAAGCCCGCGATCATGGCGACCTTTCCGAGAACGCCGAATATCACGCGGCGCGCGAGCGCCAGTCCTTCATCGAGGGCCGCATCGGCGAGCTCGAGGACAAGGTGAGCCGCGGCGAGATCATCGACGTGGCCTCGCTGACCGGCAAGCAGATCAAGTTCGGCGCCAAGGTGACGCTCGCCGACGAGGACACCGACGAGGAGTCGACCTACCAGATCGTCGGGGCCGACGAGGCCGACGTCGAGAAGGGCCGCATTTCGGTCACTTCCCCGCTGGCGCGCGCCCTCATCAACAAGCAGACGGGCGACAAGGTCGAGGTCACCACGCCGCGCGGCCACAAGGCCTACGAGATCATGAAGGTCCGCTTCAAGTAGCGGCGCCGGCCTTTCCGTAACGCCATTTCGGTTGCACGGCGGGCCCCGGTTGGCCGACCATGGTCGCGGATTTTCCCGACCCATGGAGGGCAGTACCCGTGACCATTTCATCCGTTCGCCGCCGGGGCCTTGCCGCCGGCATCTCGATGCTTTTCCTGCTCGCCGTCGCCGCACCCGCGCGCGCCGCCGATCCTGCCGACGACGGCCTCAACGCCGTGCTGTGGATGCAGCGCTCGGTCGAATACAGGGGGGCGACGATGAGCGCCTTCGCCCTCGCGCGCCTGCGTCTCGACCAGGCGCTCGCCGACAAGGGCTGGACGGGTGCGCCGGCCGAGCAGACGGCGCCGTTCCAGGACAAGCCGCCGGCGGTCGTCCTCGATGCCGACGAGACGATCATGGACAATTCGGGCTATCAGGCCTGGAACGTCGTCGCCGGCACGTCCTTCAGCCCCAAGACCTGGACGCAGTTCGTCGACAGCCAGACATCGGGCGCCATTCCCGGTGCCGTCGAGTTCGCCAAGTACGCCGACTCCAGGGGCGTGAAGGTCTTCTACGTCACGAACCGGACGGCGGAGGAAAAGGAGTCGACCCGCAAGAACCTCGCTTCCCTCGGCTTCCCGATGGGCGGCAATGTCGACACGCTGCTGGCCTCGCGCGAGAAGCCGGACTGGACGTCGCAGAAGGGCACGCGCCGCGCCCATATCGCGAAGGACTACCGGATACTGCTCAATCTCGGCGACAATTTCGGCGACTTCACCGACGAGTATCGCGGCACCGAGGCCGAGCGCGTCAAGGTGTTCGAGGCCAACAAGGATCGCTGGGGCCGCGAGTGGATCGTGCTGCCCAATCCGTCCTACGGTTCGTTCGAAAGCGCACCGTACGGGCACGACTTCAAGAAGTCGCCGGACGAGCAGCGCGCGGCCAAGCGCAGCGCACTGCAGCCGTGGAGCGGACCGAAGCCCTGATTCGATCCGCTTGATCCCGCGCGCGAAGGGGCGTATACGACTTCGCGTGCGGGGCCACCGGCAGTCGCCCCGCCCGATTCCCAAAGACGATTTTGTCGTCCAAGCACTGCCTTTCGGGGGATCCAGCAATGGATCCTTGCCGGGAGGTGACGGACGATGACGAGTCGATATTCCATAAGACCATTGGGCGCCAAGCCCGAGACCTATCCGGGTCTCAGCGAAAAGCTGATCGCCAGCCATTTCGAGAACAACTACGCCGGGGCCGTGAAGCGCCTCAACGCGATCGACGCTCGGCTTGCCGCCCTCGATCCGGCGGCTCCGGGATTCGAGTGGAACGGCCTCAAGCGCGAAGAGCAGGTCGCCTACAACTCGATGGTGCTGCACGAGATCTATTTCGAGGCGCTCGGCGCGCCCGTCGCACCGCCCGCCGATCTCGCCGCGGCGATCGAGCGCGATTTCGGCTCGTTCGACGCATGGCGCCAGCGTTTCGCCGCGTGCGGCAAGGCGCTTGCGGGCGGGTCGGGCTGGGTCGTGCTGGTGCGCGAAAACCGCGACGGGCGGCTCGCGATCCAGTGGAGTGCGGACCACACGATGGGCTTTGCCGGGGCGACCCCGCTGCTCGCCCTCGACATGTACGAGCACGCCTATCACATCGACTACGGCGCGAAGGCGGCCGCCTATGTCGATGCGTGGTTCGGCGCCATCGACTGGACGCGCGCGGCCCTGCGCTGGCGTAATGCCGTACCCGCGCGCGATCCGCATGCGGTAACGCTCGAGGATCTCGCGAAGCTCGATGCCGTGTTCGTCGACTCGCGCCGCGGCCCCAGCTTCGCTGCGGCCGAGACGATCCTGCCGGGCGCGTTGCGCCTCGATCCGGCTGCACCCGACGGGGCCGCCGCCGGCCTGCCGCGCGACCGAGAGCTTGTCCTCTACTGCGTCTACGGCTTCAGCTTCAGCCAGGACACGGCCGCTTCCCTGCGCGCGCAGGGCTACCGGGCGCGCTATCTCGATACCGGCATCGTCGGCTGGCGCGCGATGGGCAAGCCGCTTGCCGCCAAGAAGCGAGAAACCGCATGAGGTGGATCACCCGCGAACGCCCGAAGATCGACCGCGTCGCCTGCCCGTGGCTGGTAAAGCGCTTCGTCGACAAGGCGCCCGAATTCCTGTTCGTCGCTTCCGGCAAGGTGCTGTCGGAAGCCAGGCGTCTCGACGCGATCCCCTACGACGTGCCGGACGTCGAACTCACGCATGACGGGCCGCTGTGCAGCTTCGACGCGTTCCTCAAGAAGTACGGCCTGACCGACCCGGCGCTGGCGCATCTCGCGATCATCGTGCGCGGGGCCGACACCGGGCATCCGGAGCTCGCCCCGGAATCGGCGGGGCTGCTCGCGGCCTCGCTCGGCCTGTCGGCGATCCATGCCGAGGACGACCATGCGATGCTTGCGCAAGGCTTCGTGCTGTACGACGCTCTCTACGCGTGGGCGCGCAAGGCGCAAGGCGAAACCCACGGCTGGCCACCCAAGGAATGAACGAGATGCCCGACACTTCCGTACCCGCTTCGTCCGGACGTCCGACATTCGGCGAGGCGCTCGCCTACTGGTTCCGGCTCGGCTGCCTGTCCTTCGGCGGCCCGGCCGGCCAGATCGCGATGATGCAGCACGATCTGGTCGACGGGAAACGCTGGATCGCGCAGGGCCCGTTCCTGCGCGGCCTGTCCTTCGCCACGCTGCTGCCGGGGCCGGAGGCCACGCAGCTTGCCACCTATATCGGCTGGCGCCTGCACGGCACGCTCGGCGGCGTGGTCGCGGGCGCGCTGTTCGTGATCCCCGGCATCGCCTGCATGCTGTTCCTTTCCTACATCGCCGCGGCGCACGGCGACACGGGCTTTGTCGGCGCCATCTTCGACGGATTGAAACCCGTCGTCATCGCGGTGGTAGGCCACGCGGTCTGGCGCATCGGCAAGAAGGCGCTGCACACGTGGCAGGCGGTCGCACTTGCCGCCGCCGCCTTCGTCGCGATCCATTTCCTGGGCATCGGCTTCCCGTGGGTCGTCGCGGCCGCCGCACTGATCGGCTTCCTGTCGGCGCGCGGGGCGGCGGCTTCGCCCTTCGCGTCCGGCGGGCATGGCGGTGCCGCGGCCGACGGCGAGGTCGCCGGGATCGCGTTGCCGGCGAACCCTTGGGCGCGCTTCGCCAAGCTCGGATTCGTCTTCGCGCTGCTGTGGGCGATCCCCGTCGGGCTGACGCTGGCGGTGATGGGAACGCGGCCGTTCCTCGACGTCGCCGATCTCTTCACCAAGGCGGCGTTCGTCACGTTCGGCGGTGCCTACGCCGTCCTGCCCTATGTCGCCGACGCGGCCGTCAATTTCTACGGCTGGCTGTCGCCGGCCGACATGCTGAACGGCCTGGCGCTTGCCGAGACCACGCCGGGGCCGCTGATCCTCGTGCTGCAGTATGTGGGCTTCTTCGCGGGCTGGAATTCGGCGTCCGGCGATCCGCTCGTACCCGCGATCGTCGCGGCCCTGCTCGCCAGCTACGTGACGTTCCTGCCGAGCTTCCTGTTCATCCTCGCGGGCGCCCCCTATATCGAGGGGCTGCACGAGAACAAGGGCGCTTCGGCCGCCCTTGGGGCGATCACCGCGGCCGTCGTCGGCGTGATCCTCAACCTCGCGGTCTTCCTCGGCGTGGCGGTGTTCCTGCCGATGCCGGGCACGGTCGACTGGATCTCGATCGCGGTTTGCGTCGTGTCGCTGGTCCTGCTCGTGCGCTTCGGGGCCGCGATCCCCTGGCTCGTCCTGGCCGGTGCGGCGTTCGGCCTTGCAAGGCTCGCGACGGGGCTATGAGCAAGCGCTTCCAGCGCCGCATCGAGGATTTCGCCTGCGGCAATTGCGGGAAGCCCGTCACGGGCGACGGCTACACGAACCACTGCCCGCACTGCCTGTGGTCGCGCCATGTCGACGTCAATCCCGGCGACCGGGCGGCGGAATGTGGCGGCCTGATGCGCCCCTTGCGCGTGGAAACGCAAGGGGGTGCGTGGATACTGGTGCACGAATGCACCTCGTGCCGCACGGTGCGCCGCTGCAAGACCGCCGACGGCGACGACCGCGCGGCACTGCTCGAGCTTGCCAGGCAGGCGGCGAGTGAAGCCGCCTTCGGCAAGCCTCAGAGATAGCGCAAGGCGAGATACGCGTGGCAGATCGCCACGTGCAGCAGCATCATCGGGAACGCGTATTTCGTATAGGTCATGAAGCGGAACGGGATGCCGTTGCGCTCGGCGATGCCCGCGACCGTCAGGTTGGCCGAAGCGCCGATCAAGGTGCCGTTGCCGCCCAGGCACGCCCCCAGCGACAGCGCCCACCACAGCGGCAGGATGTGGTCGGCCCCGCCGAAATTCGGCGCCATCGCCTTGATCAGCGGGATCATCGTCGCGACGAACGGGATGTTGTCCACGATCGCCGACAGGACCGCCGAGGCCCACAGGATCGCGTAGGCCGTCAGCGCGAAATCGCCGCCGGTCGCGCGCAGCAGCATGTCGGCCAGCATCTTCAGCATGCCCGTCGTCTCCAGCCCGTGCACGACGACGAACAGGCCCACGAAGAAGAAGATCGTGATCCAGTCGACCTCGCTGAGCACGGCCTGGATGTTCTCGGTCTGCTTTTCCGAATGGTGGATGACGTTCTCGACCAGCATCAGCACGGCCGCGCCGAAAAGCGCGATCGTCCCGCCTTCGAGATTGAGGAAGCGTGCGGCGACGAAGGCCACCATCACGGCCGCGATCACCGCCAGCGACTGCTTGAGCAGGGCCCAGTCGCGGATCGTCGCGGCGGCGTCCATCGCCATCACCTCGGCCTTCGCGGCCGCGGTCGTGGCCATCGAGCGGCCCCAGACCGCGTGCGTGATCGCGACCTGCACCAGCAGCACGACGACGATGACCGGCGACAGGTGGTAGAGGAAGTCGTTGAAGCTGAGGCTCGCGGCCGAGCCGATGATGATGTTGGGCGGATCGCCGATCAGCGTGGCCGTCCCGCCGATGTTCGAGGCGAGTACTTCGGCGAACAGGAACGGGTAGGGGGCAACCCGCATGCGCTGGCAGACCGACAGCGTGACGGGTGCGATCAGCAGCACCGTCGTGACGTTGTCGAGCAGCGCCGACAGCACCGCCGTGGTGACCGACAGCAGGGCCAGCATCGTCCAGGGTTCGCCCTTGGCGGCCTTGGCGGCCCACACGGCGAGATATTCGAACATGCCCGATTTGCGCGAGATGCCGACGAGGATCATCATGCCGGTCAGCAGCGCGATCGTGTTGAAGTCAATGCCGCGGATCGCCTCGTCCTGGTCGAGCACGCCGACGACGATCATGGCACCCGCACCGACGAGGGCGACGATCGAGCGGTTGAGCTTCTCCGAGATGATCGCGGCGTAGGTCGCCAGCAGGATGGCGACGGCCACCCACATCGGGTTCATGCCGAAAAGGATATGGGCTGTCTGGCCGTGCATGTGTCGCGGACTCCCCGGATCAGGTGAAATAGAGCAACGTGACTAGCACGAACGGCGGCAGCAGGCACGCGCACGACCAGCCGATATAGCCGAAAAAGGAAGGCATCCGGATGCCCTTCTCCTCGGCCACGGCCTTGACCATGAAGTTGGGCGCGTTGCCGATATAGGTGAGCGCCCCCATGAACACCGAGCCGCACGAGATCGCCAGCAGCGTGCCGGCGAGCGGGCCCATCAGGACCTGCTCGTCCCCGCCCGCGAGGTTGAAGAACAGCAGGTAGGTCGGCGCGTTGTCGAGGAAGGCCGAGAGCACGCCGGTGACCCAGAAATAGGTCGCGTTGGCGGGTGCCCCGCCGCGGTTGAGAAGCTCGATGAGCCAGCCCAGCGCGCCGTCGTGGCCGGCACGGATGATCGCGATGGCCGGCACGATCGTCACGAAGATGCCGACGAACAGCTTGGCGACCTCGACGATCGGGCCCCAGGTGAAGCCGTTGAGGCGCCGGCTCTCGTCGCGCGTCACCTTCAGCGACAGCAACGCGAGTGCGACGAGCACGGCCGAGCGCACCGCGCTCTCGCCCGCGACGTGGGTGTGGAAGATCTCGATGCCCCAGCCCGCCTTCCATACGCCCGACAGAAGCACGGCGGCGATGACGGCGAGCAGCAGGAGGAAGTTGCGCTTGCCCTCGATGCCGAAAGGTTCAGGATCGGCGAGAAGTTCCGCCGGCGGGGCCGCCTCGGCCGCGAAACAGTGCCGGTCGAGGAAGAAGAAGGCGGCGAGCACGGGCACGGCGACGGCGAGCATCGGCACGAACATCCGCGTCGTCACCCAGAAGAAGTCGACACCCTCGAGGAAGCCGATGAACAGCGGAGGGTCGCCCAGCGGCGTGAGCGCCCCGCCGACATTGCCCACCAGGAAGATGAAGAAGACGAAGACATGCGCGTTGCGCTTGCGCCAGGAATTGGCGCGCACCAGCGGATGGACGAGCAGCATGCACGCCCCCGTCGTGCCCATGATGCTGGCGATCGCCGTGCCCACGGCGAGCAGGCCGGTGTTGACGAGGGGTGTTCCGACCATGGCGCCCTTCAGGCGCACGCCGCCCGCCACGACATAGAGGGCGAGCAGCAGCACGATGAACGGCACGTACTCGATCAGCATCGTGTGGACGAATTCGTAGATTGCCGCCTCGATGCCGAAGACGAGCGCGCAGGGCACGAGGAACGCGACGGCACACCCGGCCGCGTACTTGCCGTAGTGGCTGTGCCAGGCGTGTGCCGCCAGAAGCGGCCCGAGTGCGATGCCCGCGAGGATCGCCGCGAAGGGCAGCATCCAGACGAGGCCCATCGCGGCGCCGTCGACATGCGGGGCGCCGGCGCCGGCGGCGCCCGCCGCGCCCGGAGCGAGTAGAAGCATCAGGATTGTCAGGAGGGCATTGTAGAATTTCGGCATCGATCGGAGGCTCGCGGACCGTGGGGGGAGGGCAAGTGGACCAGAACTAGCCCTTTGCGATCAACGGTCAAATCGCCCCGACCGCAAAGATTGCAATCGCGCTGCGGCTCGCCGTAACATTCCGGACGAACTGCCGGAGATCGCATGCAGAAAGCCCGTCCAGCACGGGGCACCCGCAAGCGCCGTCCGCAGCACCGCCCCGGGGCGGCTGCGGCACCGGTCGATCTGCTTTCGCCGTCGCCCGACAATGCTGTTTACGTCTATGTCGCCGGGCGCGGCCGCAGGGGCCTGCTGATCGCCGGGGCGACCGGCAATCTCGCCTCGCTCACCCCTTTGCGTCTGCTGTGGTTCGAACGGCTCGATGACATCCCGACAGCCCTTGCCCTTGCGGAGCGCATCGCGCAGTGGCCGCAGATCTGGAAAATCCAGATGATCGACCGCACCAATCCAAAGTGGCTGGACCTGGCGCCGACCTGCTGCTGAGCCGGGAACCGGCGAGCTGACATCGAGGACCTAGATCCGGTCGAGAAAGGCTTTCAGCGTCGGGCCCCACTTGGCCCAGTCGGCCCCCGAGGCCTGGTGGCCGAACGCGCTGTCGATCTCGAAATACGCGGCCGCTACGCCGGCGGCCGCGAGCTTGCCCATCACGACGGGGCCGAGCGACGGCGGGAACAGCTTGTCGGTGCGCGACAGCACGTAGAGCACGCGCGCGCGGATCTTCGAAAGCTCGTCCGACACGTCGCAGCGCGACGAGGCGCGCATCAGCACGATCATCGAGTTGGCGTCGAATTCCTTCGCCCATTGCGCGGCCCGCCGGTCGATCTCCGCGCGGCGCGCGGCGGGATCGGGGAACTTCGCGGCGAGTTCTTCCATGGCGCCGTATTTCAGCAGTGTTTCGACGCGCAAGGCCGTCATCGTGCCGTCGATGCCGCCATTCTCGTAATAATGGCCGCCGTTCCAGTTGGGATCCTTGGCGAAGCGCGCGATCAGCTGTTCCTCGGCCCCTTCGGTGCGCGGGCTGCGCACGTCGGAGATGACGGGTGCGATCGCGTCGACGAAATCGGGATGCGACACGCCCCACTGGAACGCCTGGAACCCGCCATAGGACGGGCCGACGACGGCGGCAAGCCGCCTGACGCCGATGGCTTCCAGCATCCTGCGCTGTGCCGCCACGATGTCGGGCAGCGTGAAGAGCGGGAAGTCGGGCCCGTAGGCGCGGCCAGTCTTCGGGTTGACGCTGCGCGGGCAGGTCGAGCCATAGGACGAGCCGAGCATGTTCGAGCTGACGACGAAGAAGCGGTCCGTGTCGATCGCCTTGCCGGGGCCGACGAGCGGACCCCACGAGCCTTCGCCCGACGGCCCGTGCGTGTCGGTGAAGCGGTGGCTCGACGTGAAGCCGTGCGTGACGAGCACGGCGTTCTTCCCGTCGGCGGCGAGCGTGCCGTAGCTGACATAGGCGATGGTGGCTTGCGGCAGGATTTCGCCGGAGGCGAGGCGGAAATCGCGGATCGTGTGGGTGCGGTCGGGTGCTGCGGACAAGGTCATGCGGCAAAAGTAGCACGCGGGCGCGCCGTGTCGCCTTGGTCCGGAATAATACAAATTTGACTCTTTCAGCGCCCGATAGTATGAATTCGCCCCAAGTCGATTGCAGATTCGACAAACGGGGAGGGCGCGGTCGTGTCGGTCCAAACTGCTGAAAAGACAGATTTTTCCGTAACGCCGGTGTCCGGGGCGCTAGGGGCCGAGATTTCGGGCCTGGACCTCGCGAACCTGACACCCGACCAATTTGACCTGATCCGCAAGGCGCTGAACGACCATCTCGTGCTGCGCTTCCGCGCTACGCAGCTCAGCGACCAGGACTTCACGAAATTCGCCGCCCGCTTCGGCGACATTCTCCCGTCGCCCAGCTACACGCGCTCGCGCCCCGTCTATATCCCCGAGGCCCCGCTCGTCACCGTGATCTCGAACGTCACCGAGGACGGCAAGCCGGTCGGCGAGCACGGCGACGGCGAACTGCACTGGCACACCGATCTCGCCTTCACCGAAACGCCGTCGGCGCTGACCATGCTGCTGGCGCGCGAAGTGCCGCCCGCGGGCGGCAACACGAGCTTCGCCAACATGTACCGCGCCCTCGAAGGCCTGCCCGAGGATCTGCGCAAGCGCCTGTCGATGCTGAAGCTCAAGCACCAGGCCAGCCACAACGCGCAGGGCGGCAAGCGGCCGGGCTATGCGCATCTCAACATCGACGATCCGCGCGAGATGCCGGGCCCGATCCATCCGATGGTGCGCGTGCATCCGCTGAGCGGGCGTGCGGCCCTCTATCTCGGGCGGCGCTTCGGCGCCTACATCCCGGGCCTGACGCTTGCCGAAAGCGAGGCGCTGCTCGACCAGGTGTGGGCGAACGCGATCGGCCCCGCGAACGTGTGGTCGCAGAGCTGGCAGGTCGGCGATCTCGTCGTGTGGGACAACCGCGCCACGATGCACCGGCGCGAGACCTTCAAGGGGCAGGGCCGCCGGCGCATGCACCGGCTGACGACGCGCGGCGAACGGCCCGTCGGCCTCGTCGCCGATCCGGTCGAGTTCTAGATGGTCCGCGCGGAACCGGCCCCGATCGACGCCGAACCGGGCGAGCCCACGCGCCGCACGCTGCAGAGCCGCGTGTTCGAGCAGCTGCGCAGGCTGATCGACCGCGGCGAGTTCCCCAAGGACTTCAAGCTGCCGACCGAGGCGGAGCTGGGCACGCGCTTCGGCGTGTCGCGCGTCGTGGTGCGGGGTGCGCTCATGCGCCTGCGCGAGGCGGGCTATATCCGCTCGCTGCAGGGATCGGGCAGCGTCGTCGTGCGCGGGCCCGCCTTCGGGGCGCTGGTCTATCCCGCCGTGCAGACGATCGGCGATCTCGAGCGGCTCTACGAATTCCGCATCACGGTCGAGGCGCAGTCGGCCGAGCTTGCCGCCCGCATGCACACGCCCGAGACGCTGGAAGTGATCGAGGACGCGCTGCGCGAGGCCGACAAGATGGTCGAGCTCGGCACGCCCGAGCTTGCCGCCGACCTCAATTTCCGCTTCCACCGCGCCGTGGCGCTCGCCACCGGCAATCCCTATTTCATCGTCACGCTCGAGCGCATCCCCAACCTGATCGGTTTCGGGCGCGTGCAGGTCAAGAATTTCGGCATCGAGGATCCGGTCGAGCGGCTGCGCGGCATCGGGGCCGACCACTGGTCGATCTACGAGGCGATCCGGGCCCGCGACGCGCAACGCGCGCGCGCCGAGATGGAAAGCCACATCGGGGCCGCGCGCAAATACATCTTCGAACGCCAGCCGATCGCCGAATAACAAGAAACCCTGCCGGAGGAACCCCCCGATGACTCTCGCCCGCCGCCGTTTCGTTGCCGGTACCGCCGCCCTCGCCCTTGCCGCCGGGGCGCGCCCCGCACGTGCGCAGGCGAAGAAATTCGTCGTGATGGGCCATGCGGTCCACCAGCGCGCGATCATGGACGCCAAGGGCGGCGATTCCACGACCGACTGGCGCGCGAAGACCGGCATGGAGGTCGAGTGGCTGACCTTCGGCGTCGAGGCCGTGCACGAGCGCGTCTATCGCGAGGCGTCGCTGTCGCAGGGCGGCGTGGACGTGGCCCTCATCCTCGAACGCTTCGGCGGCCCGCACATCGCGCCCTTGTTCGAGGATCTGGGCCCCTGGCAGGCGCGCGATCCCATCGAGGATATCGCCGAGATCGGGGCGGGGATGCGGGCCGCCCACACCTATGCCGGGCGCGCCATCGGCATTCCCTATCGCCACGCCACGCACGGGCTCTTCTACAACGAGGAGATCCTGAAGGAGCGCGGCATCGCGCGCGCTCCCGAGACGTTCGAGGACGTCATCGAATTCGCCGAGAAATGCACGTTCGTGCGGCCGGACGGGACGCGCGTCAACGGCTACACCACGTCGATGGACGATCCCTCGGGCATCGCCGACGTGATCCGCGCGCATGGCGGCACGTTCATCTCCAACGATTACAAATTCCGCGCCGACGAGCCCGAGGCGGTGCGCGCGGTCACGCTGCTGCGCGACTGGTACCGCAAGCAGGTCCTGCCGCGCAACATGATGACCTTCAAGACCGAGGAGGTGATCACCGCCGTGCAGCAGGGGCGCACCGCACTCACCAACCAGCCGTTCGGCCGCTTCCTCAACTACAACGATCCCAAGCAGAGCAAGTATCCCGGTGCGATCAAGGTCACCAACATCCCGCTGATGAAGTCGCTCGGCCGCCCCGGCCTGTCGCCGGCCAAGACGTCGGTCTGGGCGCTGGCGATCCCGAAGAACGCGCGCGACAAGGCGCTGTCGTGGAGCTTCATCAAGGAAGTGTCCTCCAAGGCGAGCACGATCCGGGCGGCCGTCAACGGCAACGGCCCGGTGCGGCTCTCGGCCTACGACGATCCCAAGGTGCGCGAGCTCGCCCCGTTCTCGGATTTCGAGCGCAAGGCGCTGCCCACCGCCGTGCTCGTCCTGCCCGGCTTCGAGCAGGCCGCGCGCGCGATGGACATCTTCATGGAAGAGGTCCAGCGCGTCATGCTCGGCCAGGCCGAGCCGCTCGACGGGATGAAGTCGGCGCGTGCCCGCATCGAGCCGCTGCTGCCGAAGGTCTGATGACGCGTCTTCGCGCCGTCCACTATCTGATGATCACGCCGGCGCAGTTCCTGCTGGTGGCGTTCGTGCTGCTGCCGTCGGTGTTCGTGGCGTGGATGAGCCTCAACACCTGGTCGATGACGGCCGAGCCTGTGTTCGTCGGCCTTGCCAACTACGCCAAGATCCTCGCCGACCGCACCTTCTGGCGCGCGGCGGGCAACACGTTCGTCGTCGTCAACATCGTCGTTTACGGCGAGATGGCGCTGGGGCTCGGGCTTGCCTTCCTGCTGGCGGGCTGGATGCCGGGCAAGCGCATCCTGATCGCACTCCTGATCGCCCCCTATGCGGTGACCGAGGTGAGTGCGGTCGTCATGTGGCGCTACGTCTTCGAGCCCGACATCGGCATGGCGAACTGGGCGCTGCACCAGATCGGGCTTGGCCAGCTCGACTGGACCGGCGATCCGGTCGATGCACTGGTCCTCGTCTCGGTCCTCAGCGTGTGGATCCACACGCCCTTCACGTTCCTGCTGCTCTACGCCGCCGTCACGACGATCCCGGGCGAACAGGTCGAGGCCGCCCATATCGACGGGGCCAATGGCTGGCAGACCTTCCGCTACGTCAAGCTGCCCGCGATCATGCCGGCTTTGCTGATCGCGCTCATGTTCCGCTACATCACCGCCATGCGCGTGTTCGGCGAGGTGTGGCTGCTGACCGAAGGGGGCCCCGCACGCCTCACCGAGGTGCTCGCCGTCTATCTCTACCGCGAGGCGTTCCGCTACCACTCGTTCGGCGTGGGGGCGGCGACCGGTGTGGCGATGCTCGCCATCTCGCTCGCCATCGCGATCCCGTACCTGCACCAGATGTACAAGCGGATGTTCCGGCATGCGCGAACCTAGGGCCATCGCCAAGACCGTGCGCGTGGGCCTCGCCCTCGTCGCGATCGCGTGGTCGGTCGCCCCCATCGCCCTCATCCTGCTGGCCTCGTTCAAGCCGCCGCTCGAGATCTTCGCCGTCCCGCCGAAATTCGTCTTCACGCCGACGCTCGCGAACTACGAACGGCTTTGGACGCTGTGGCCGGCCTTCCTGCCCAACATGCGCAACAGCCTGATCGTCGCGGCGGGGGCGACACTCGTCACCGTCACGTTTGCACTGCTCGCGGGCTATGTCTATGCGCGCTATTCCAGCCGCCTGCTCACCGTGTCGGCCTTCTTCATGATCGTCATCCGCATGATGCCGCCGATCATCGTCACGCTGCCGCTGTTCCCGGTGATCAACTGGCTACGGCTCAACGACACGCATCTGGTGCTGATCCTGTTCTATTCGGCGTTCTTCGTGTCGATCTCGACCTGGATCCTGCGCGCCTTCATCGACCAGATCCCGCGCGAGCTCGAGGAGGCGGCCTTCGTCGACGGCGCCACGCTGCGCCAGATCCTGCTGCGCGTGATCCTGCCGCTGGTCACCAACGGGCTCGTCGCCGCGTCGATCTTCGTCATCGTCTTCGCGTGGAACGAATATTTCTTCGCGCTCATCTTCACGACGCGCGAGGCGCGCACCACGCCGCTGGTGATCGCCGAGATCCTCGGCACGGTCGAGGGCGTGGACTGGGGCGTGCTGTTCGCGGCCGCCAGCGCGCAGCTCGCCCCGATCCTGGTCTTCGTCATCGCCGTGCAGCGCTACGTCATCGCCGGACTGACCGCGAGTGCGGTGAAGGGCTAGCGTTCCCGCCTACCGTCCGCGCGATCGGCTTTGCCGGCACCCCGAGTCGGCGGATACACTCCCCGCCGCCCATGGAACCCCTTCCCGATACCGTCGACGGCCCCGACCTGCTGGCGCGCTGCACGCCGCCGATGGCGGCGCTGTACCGGTTCTGGGACGCGCGGCGCCGCGGGCGGCCGATGCCCGCACGTGCCGATCTCGACGTCGTCGATCTCAAGCCGTGGCTCGGCTTCACCGGCCTGCTCGACGTGCTGCCCGATGCGTTGCCGGAGGGCGCGGATTTCCGCTACCGGCTGATCGGCACGGCGCTGACCGGCCATTTCGGCGTCGACCTCACCGGGCAATGCGTCTCGAAGGCGTGCCTCACGGCCAACATCCCGGCGGCCCTCGCCAACCTGCGCGGGATCGTCGCCGGCCGGCGGGCGCGCTGGCGCAACGATCTCGTCCCGTGCAACGACGGAACGTCGCTGTCGGGGGAGCGGCTCTTCCTGCCGCTGTCCGACGACGGCGAGAGCGTGAACATGATCCTGTTCCACACCACGCGGCCGCGCCTGTCCGACGGCAGCCCCGCCCCCGACGCGCGCGCGCAGTTCTGGCGGGTCGTGGGCTAGGGGACGGCGGGCGATGGGGCAGGCGACGAAGAAAAAAGCGAAGCCCGAAAGCCCGGCGCTGTTCACGGCCGGCTACGAAGGCCTGCCGGTCGCCGCGTTCCTCGCGCGCCTGAAGGCCGCCGGCATCGGCACGGTCATCGACGTGCGCGAGCGGCCGCTGTCGCGCAAGAAGGGCTATTCGAAAACCGCGTTCGCCGCCGCCCTCGCGAAGGCCGGCATCGCCTACGAACACCGGCCCGCCCTCGGCTGCCCCAAGCCGATCCGCGACGCCCTGCGCGAAAGCGGCGACTGGGCTTCCTATGCGCGCGCGTTCGACAGGTATCTGGCGGGCCAGACCGCCGAAGTCGCCGCCCTCGCGCGCGACGTGCGCAGGACGCGCGCGTGCCTCGTGTGCTTCGAGGCGGATTTCGGCCGCTGCCACCGCCGCTTCGTCGCGCGCGCCGCGACGCAGGCGGGTGCCCCGCCGGTCGTGCACCTGACGGCGGGCGTGGAGATTCCGGAGATCCTCAAGACGGGTTAGGTCGCGCGGCGCGCTGCTTCGCGCGACCTGCGAATGGGCGATCGACGGAAATCGATGGGAATTTGCCTGCGGTTGGGGTTAACCTTATATAGCGTGTAAATATTTATCGTCATTAAAGGTTGTGAGCTGCGCCGGCGCTTGCAGCCGGGACATCCCGCCACCCGGCCTGCAGGGAAGAGGGGCATTTTCCTTGACATGGTTATCATCCGGTCATAACCTTCCTTCGCGGGACGATGTCACGCTTGAAAGGCTCCTCGATCTCGACGGCGAGATCATGGAGCTGGGCAATGGTTTCTGGATCAAGATCGAGGCGGTGCGCGTCGATCCCACACCCGATCGGCCGCACGGGCTCCGCTACAGCCTGTGTCTGTTCGCCCCGGGCGATGAACGCGTCGTCTGTTTCGACAATGCCCATCCCGTGAGGGTCGGGAGCGGCCCCGCGACGCGAACGACCGGTGCGAACGACCATGTCCACAAGGGCCGGCGGATCAGGCCGTACGGCTATACCAACGCCGAAGCGCTGATGAAGGATTTCTGGACCGCCGTGGACGAACATCTGAGGAAGGAAGGCGTGCCGTGACGGAACCTGTCTTGCGCATCGGCATCGCGTCGCGCGAACAGATGAAGGCCCGCACGATTTCCGTCGCGCGTGGCGAGTCCAGGCCGGGGCCGGGCGATCCGAAGGTGTGGTTCACATCCATTGAATCGCTGGCCCAGATCCTGTCCACGTCGAACCAGCTCCTTCTGGAATTGATCCGGCGGCTGAAGCCGCAATCGCTGGCCGAACTGGCAAAGGCGTCCGGCCGGCAAGAGAGCAATCTTTCCCGAACGCTGCGCACCATGGAACGGTACCGTCTGGTCCGGCTCACCAAGGCGGCGCGCGGCCGGATCGTCCCCGAAGTTCCCTATGACCGGGTGGCCTTCGACCTTCCGATCGTCGCCGGCACCGCCGCGGTCGCCGCGATGGCGCGGCTTGGCGCGACGGGTTGAGGGCGTAAAATTTATGGGTTTATATTCTTGACAACCGGAGCGGGTCCAAACATACTCCGCAACCGATGCGAAGTGCTCTTTGACATGGTGCATATGCGCTCACCATGCCGGCAGGTCGAGGCCGGAAGCTTTCGCGTGGCTTCTCCACATCCACTGTCATGCCCGGCGAATGCCGGGCATCCATGTCTTTTGTCGCTTCTTCCGCCGCACTCGAAGTCGTGGATGCCCGGGACAAGCCCGGGCATGACGGTGGTGAGGAAGGGCAGGCGACAGGTGACGGATTTTTTCGCCGTCGCGTAACATGCCGAAGCGTGCGGCAGATCAAGGAGTTGGCGATGTGACGGTAACGTTGCGTCACCTTCCGTCGCGCAAATCTTCCCGTAGTTGACGGACGCGTTTTCCGTCAACGTCAACGGATGAAGCGAAGGAAGATCAACGACATCGCCTGTTGACGGTCAATTTGCGTCAACAACCGTCAAGCAAAGCTTCCGGCGGAAACCTACGGACGCTTCGCGTCGATCGGCACGCCGGGCTGGTTCTTGGTCGTGCGGATCGTCAGCGCGGATTTGACGGTCGCGACGTTCGGTGCCGCCGTCAGCTGGCTGGTGAGGAATTTCTCGTAACTGTCCCAGTCGTGCGCGACGACCTTGATCAGGAAGTCGGTCTCGCCGGTCAGCATGTGGCACTCGCGCACCATCGGCCAGCCGGTGATCAGGTCCTGGAAGGCGCGAAGGTCGGCGTCGGCCTGGCTCTTCAGGCTCACGCTGGCGAACACCGTCACGCCGAAGCCGAGTGCGAGCGGCTCGATGTCGGCATGGTAGCCGCGGATGATCTTGGCTTCCTCGAGCACGCGCACGCGGCGCAGGCACGGCGGGGCCGACACGCCGGCGCGCCGGGCGAGCTCCACGTTCGTCATCCGGCCGTCGTTCTGGAGGTCGTGGAGGATCTGGCGATCGACGTCGTCGAGCTTGTGGCCGCGCATTATTGTATGTCCGTCCTGTCGTTAACTTGAAATATTATTAGCAATCGGCATGCCGGAAGCAAGGCGAATGGCTAAAAAAATTGCGCGGGACCGCCAAGCGGGCCACAAGACCCCTCGATGAACCCGAGCCCGACTCCGCCGCGCACCGCCTGGATCATCAGCCCCGGCCAGGTCGGCATGAAGGCGCAGTGCCGCGGCCTTGCCGAAGCGCTCGGACTTGTCCACGAGTTCAAGGACGTGCGCTTCCGCTTTCCGTGGACGTGGCTGCCGGAAACCGCCCTCGTCGGCGATCCGTTCGCGAAGCTGCACGGCCTGTCGCCGCGCGTCGATCCGCCGTGGCCGGACGTGGCGATCACGCTGGGGTCGCGCTGCGCACCCCTCGGCGTGGCGATGAAGCGCGCGAGCAAAGGGGCCGTCACCGCCATCCACGTGCAGCGGCCGGGCGTTCCGGTCGAGTGGCTCGATGCGGTCGTCGCCCCGTGGCACGACCAGGTGAGAGGTGCCAACGTCATCGAGACGGTCGCGGCGCTGCATCACGTGACGCGCGAAAAGCTCGACGCCGCGCGCGCGCAGTGGATGCCGGCGTTCGCACACCTCAAGCGGCCGCTCGTCGCCGTGCTGCTCGGCGGGTCGAACGGCTGGCGGCGGTTCCGCATGACGGACGCCGCGGTCGGCGCGCTCGCCGACGGGATCGCGAAGCTTGCCGCGTCGGGCTGCGGCATCGCGCTCACGCCGTCGCGGCGCACCGATCCGGCGGCCGCCGCACGGATCGCGGCCGCGGTCGCCGCGACCGGCGGCTATGCGTGGGACGGGCAGGGCGACAATCCCTATCTCGGCCTGCTGGCGTGTGCCGACGCGATCGTCGTCACCGAGGACTCGGTGTCGATGACCAGCGAGGCGCTGTCGACCGGCAAGCCGGTTTTCGTCGCCGCACTGGAGGGCCGCTCGGGCCGGATCGCCGCCTTCCAGGCCGAGATGCAGCGCCAGGGCCTGACGCGGCCCTTCGATGGCGTCTACGCGCAGTGGGCCTATTCCGCCCCCGACGACACGGCCCGTGCGGCGACATTGTTGCGGACAAGATTTGGCTGGGGATAACGCCCAAGCCGCCTTCCATGGCTTGGGCATGCCTGCTAGGTTTGCGTATAACGCATAGCAGGACGATTCCGATGCCCCAGACCCACCGCACGAAGATGCTGATCGTCGGTTCCGGCCCCGCCGGCTACACCGCCGCGATCTATGCCACGCGCGCCAACCTTGCCCCGATCATGGTCCGCGGCATGCAGCCCGGCGGCCAGCTTTCGATCACCACGGATGTCGAGAACTACCCCGGCTTCGACAAGACGATCCAGGGCCCGTGGCTGATGGAGCAGATGTATAAACAGTGTGAACATATCGGCACGCTGATGCTCGAGGATCTGGTCGCGAAGATCGATTTCTCGAAGCGGCCGTTCGTGGCGACCGGCGATTCGGGCGATACCTACATCGCCGACACGGTCGTGATCTGCACGGGCGCCCAGGCGCGCTGGCTCGGCCTGTCGTCCGAGGAGAAGTATCGCGGGGCGGGGGTTTCGGCCTGTGCCACGTGCGACGGCTTCTTCTTCCGCGGCAAGAAGGTCGCGGTCGTCGGCGGCGGCAACACGGCGGTCGAGGAATCGCTCTACCTCACCAACCACGCCACGAAGGTGACGCTGATCCACCGGCGCGACAGCCTGCGCGCCGAGAAGATGCTGCAGGCGCGCCTCTTGAAGCATCCCAAGATCGAAATCGTGTGGAACTCGGCCGTCGACGAGGTGCTGGGGGCCGGCACGCCGGCGGCCGTCACGGGCCTCAAGCTCAAGAACCTCGTCAGCGGGGCGACGTCGCAGCTCGACATCGACGGGCTGTTCGTCGCCATCGGCCACGTGCCCGCGACCGAGGTCTTCAAGGGCCAGATCGACATGGATTCCGAGGGCTACATCCTCACCAGGCCCGATTCCACGGCGACCAACGTGGCCGGCGTCTATGCCGCCGGCGACGTGAAGGACAAGGTGTTCCGCCAGGCCGTCACCGCCGCCGGCATGGGCTGCATGGCGGCCCTCGAAGCCGAGAAGTTCCTGGCGCACGCGGAGGCCGGCCAGCAGGCCGCCGCCGAATAACAAGAAGAAGGGAAGCCGCAATGTCGGCGATGGACTGGGACAAGCTGCGCATATTCCATGCGGTCGCCGCCGCCGGCTCGTTCACACATGCCGGCGAGAAGCTGAACCTGAGCCAGTCGGCCGTCAGCCGGCAGATCTCGGCGCTGGAGGAGTCGGTCCGCGCGCCGCTGTTCCACCGCCATGCGCGCGGTCTCATCCTCACCGAGCAGGGCGAACTGCTGTTCAACACCGTGCGCGACGTGTTCGACAAGCTCGCCTTCGTCGAAGCACAGCTTGCCGAAACGAAGGAACGCCCGTCGGGCCTGCTGCGCGTGACCACGACCGTGGCCTTCGGCTCGGTGTGGCTCGCCCCGCGCCTGCGCGACTTCACCGACGCCTATCCCGACGTGCAGATCTCGATGCGCGTCGACGACCGCGAGCTCGATCTGGGCATGCGCGAGGCCGATTGCGCCATCCGCATGCATCCGCCCCGCCAGGCCGACCTCATCCAGCGCCACCTGCTGTCGGTGCACGTGCACGTGTTCGCCTCGCAGGAATATCTCAAGAAGTACGGGGCGCCGAAGAGTGCCGCCGATCTCGACAAGCACCGGATCATCGTCTACGGCGACGACCCGAACCCGCCTTTCCCGAACGTGAACTGGCTGCTCGAGGTCGGCACGACCGGCGGCAAGAAGCGCATGCCGGCGCTGATGGTCAACAACGTCTCGGCGATCCTGCGCGCGGTCGAGAACGGGATCGGCATCGCCGCCTTCCCGGACTACATCGCCCAGCAGAGCACCAAGATCGTCCAGGTCCTGCCCGAGCTCGAAGGGCCGACCTACGAAGCCTATTTCGTCTATCCCGAGGAGCTCCGCAGCTCGAAGCGGATCGCGGTTTTCCGCGATTACCTCGTGCAAAAGGTCGCAGAATCACAGTTTTAGCGGCCAGATCGTAGGCATGCGAACGGTTCATGTCTCACATGCAGTAAATGCCATTTTTTAAGGCATTCTTTAGACTATCTATTTCACTATTGGTTGTCGCGGCGCAGTTTTCTGCCGCCGCGGCACCGGTCGAGCCGAGGACCACTTTTTTCGGCGGGTTCGGGCCTTCGGGTCCGAACGGGGTCCCCTCCGGACCCTGCGTCTCCCAGACGTGAAGCCTCCCTGTTCAACTCGCCCGGTGCTTCGGCACCGGGCGTTTTTTTCCCGCGTAACCGCGCACGCCCGCGCGGCGAACGGGGAACATGCGCCGCCGCGATCTCCTCCTCGCCTTGCCGCTTCTCGTCTTCGCCGGCGGATCCGTGCGCGCCGAAGCGCTCCACGCTCCCGACGGGCTTGCGATCGGCGGCTACGATGCGGTCGCGTATTTCGCGCAAGGGCGCGCCCGGCGCGGGAATCCGGCGCATTTCCACGACTGGAACGGCGCGCGCTGGCTGTTCGCGAGCGAGGCGCACCGTGCCGCCTTCGCCGCCGATCCGGCGCGCCATGCCCCGCGCTATGGCGGCTGGTGCGCCTACGGCATGGCGCGCGGCTACAAGGCGCCGGTCGATCCGGAGGCGTGGACGGTGGCCGACGGAAAGCTCTATCTCAACTACAGCCGCTGGATCCGGCGCCTGTGGCTTGCCGACATGACGGGCCAGGTCGCGAAAGCGGACGCGAATTGGCCATTACTTTAATGTATGTCCAATAAGACATGGTGAACCGCACCATATTGGATCAATTAAATAATTTGCCATTCGGCTATCTGCTGCCAAACGCTTTGTAGTGTGTTACTGGCGGTTACAGACAAGAAAATTCCCTGTTTCCCACGGGACGAAACGCGTCTGGAGCCTCCGATCGTGACCGCCACCCGAACCATCCTGCTGACCGGCGCCACCGGCTTCCTGGGCGGTGCCGTGCTCGCCGAAGGCCTGTCGACCCGCCTCGCCGAGCGCTGGGTCTGCATCGTGCGCGGCAAGTCCGACATCGAAGCGCATGCGCGCGTGCGCAAGAATCTCGCGCTGTTCCTGGGCGAGGACGCGGTCGATGCGGCCCTCGAGCGGGTCGAGATCGTGCGCGGCGACATCACCGATTCGTCGGTCCTTGCCGGCGCGCGCTTCGACGCCGTCACCGAGATCCTGCATCTGGCGGCCGACACGTCCTATCGCTCGCGCGAGAACAACCGGCTCGTCAATGTCGGCGGGACGCGCGCGATCGCCGAGCGCGCGCGCCGCATGCCGGGCCTGCGGCGGTTCATCTATTCCGGAACCGCGATGATCTGCGGGCGCAACGCCGGCCCCGTCGTGCGCGAGGACGATTCGCCCTCGCCCAACGCCGAACACGTCGTCTACTACACGAA
This sequence comes from uncultured Azospirillum sp., assembly GCA_964416335.1. Classification (GTDB taxonomy): domain Bacteria; phylum Pseudomonadota; class Alphaproteobacteria; order CACIAM-22H2; family CACIAM-22H2; genus Tagaea. The sequence continues at coordinate 12,162 of CAYQDN010000002.1, read as the reverse complement.
GACCAAGGCCGAAGCCGAGACGATGCTGCGCACCGAGTTCGCCGACCTGCCGGTCGTCGTGCTGCGCCCGTCGATCGTCGCGGGCCACAGCGTGCTGGGGGCGATCCCCAGTGCGAGCATCTTCTGGATGTGCCGCACCATCGACGCGCTTCGCATCGTCTCGGGCGATCCGGACGGCGGCATCGACGTGGTGCCGGTCGACTGGGCCGCGCGCACGATCCTCGGCTTCCTCGTGCGCCCGAAGCTCAAATACGCCACCTACCACCTGTCGGGCGGGACGGCCAAGCCGACGCGCTGGAAGGAACTCGCGGCGCGCTTCGAGCAGCTCGACCCGTCGGACGGCGTGCGCGCCTACGAGCAGGTCGGCTGCACGGAATGGAAACGCCTGCGCAACCGCTTCGAGGACGTGTTCGGCCTGACGCGGGCGATCGACCTCGCCATGCTGCGCGCGGTGCGCGCCTATTACGAGTTCTGCGCGCTCGGCTTCGCCTTCGACAACAGCCGTCTCGTCGAGGAAGGCTTCGCCCTGCCGCTGGCGATGCCGGACTATCTCTCGGTCTGCCTCGCCAATCCGTCCAACCGCTCGATCGTGGCGCAGTTCGCCGACGATCTCGGCATGTTCGAGGCCGACATCGCCGCCCTCGAGGCGGCTTCCGCCCCGGCGATGCAGGTCGCCTGATTTCGATGGGGGCCTATCTCCTGCTCGGTGCCGCGATCTTCGCCGAGGTGGTCGCGACCGTCTCGCTGAAGGCGACCGCCGGCTTCACGCGGCTCTGGCCGATCGTGCTCGTCGTCGCCGGCTACGCGATCGCCTTCTGGCTCTTGTCGCTGTCGCTCGAACGCCTGCCGCTCGCCCTCGTCTATTCGGTGTGGGCGGGGTTCGGCATGGTGGGCACCGCGATCGTCGGCTGGTGGCTGTTCGGCGAACGGCTCGACATGTCGGCGGTCGCCGGGATCGCGTTGATCGCCGCGGGCGTGTTCGTCCTTGCCCGCGCGATGAACGGGGCGGACGTCTAGGCACGATCCTTCGAAAGATCGAGCGACCAGTACTGGCCGACGAGATCCTTGCCGAAGCTGCGGTGCGCTTCGCTCTTCTCCAGCACGAAGCCGGCCTGTTCGTAGAGATGGCGTGCGGCCGCCAGGCAGTCGTTCGTCCACAGCACCATCTTCGCGTAGCCGCATGCGCGCGCGAAGGCGATGCAGTCGCCGACCATCCGCCTGGCCAGGCCCGACCCGCGCGCCCATGGTTCGAGATAGAAGAGCCGCAGCTTGGCGACTTCGTCCGACTCCCTGACGAGAAAGATCGAGCCCGCGACCTCGCCGTTGCACTCGGCGACCCAGCAGCGTTCGCGTGCGGGATCGAATTCGCGCACGAACTTCGCGACGATCTCGGCGACCAGCGCCTCGAACTCGCCGTTCCAGCCATATTCGCGCGCATAGAGCCGCGCCTGTCCGGCGACGATCGCACCCATGTCGCCGATCTTGTGGGTGCGCAGCGCGAGCGTCCCGGCCGCCGGCCGGCCGCCGTCGAGCAGCAGCTCGGCCGTGCCGAGGGAGGCGACGAGACGTGCGCGCGCGGCATCGTCGAGCGGTGCGAGCAGGGCGGCGACTTCGGCCTGCGAGCCGCGGTCGAGCCCGGCGAAGGCCCGCCTGCCGGCCGGCGTGAGGTCGAGGCGCAGCCGGCGCGCGTCGTGGGATGCCGCACGCTTGCGCACGACGCCGCGCTTGGCGAGTGCGCGCAGGATGCGGCTGAAATGGCCGGGATCGAGGCCGAGGTCGCGCGCGATCTCGCCCGAGCTCACGCCCGGGCGATGGGCGACTTCCCACAGCACGCGCGCCTCGACGAGCGAGAAGGGGCTGGCATAGAGCCCCTTGCGCAGCACGCCGATACGGCGCGTGAAGAAGCGCGTGAAATGGCGGACGGAAGCGACCGCCGGGTCCTGGGAAGCAAGACGGGGCATCGAAGCGGATCGTCGGATTATTAATTGACTTTGTCAATGAATTCTCCGGCGCGATCCTGGATTGATCCGGATCAACGCCGTCGGCCGGCTGCCGTGCCATTGAGGCGCATCCTCGAACGAATCCGCCGGTGAACCCGCATGCTCAGTCTCGCCCCGACCCCGACCGCCGCCAGCGCGTGGCTTCCCGATCTTGCCGCGCGCGCGCAGCTGCATACCCGGCCTTACCGGCACTGGCTGCTGGCCGACGCGTTGCCGTCGGCGATGGCGCGCGGGCTTGCGGACCTGCCGGTCCCCGTCGCGCATGTCGGCGACACGATGGGAAGGCGCGAGACGAACAACTCGACGCGCATGTTCTTCTCGCCCGAGTTCCAACGCCAGAACCAAGTCGCCGCCGAATTCGCCGCCGCGCTCCAGGATCCCGCGAACGTCGCGACGCTCGCCCGCCTGACGGGTGCGCCGCTCGCCAGTGGCTATCTGCGCATCGAATACTGCCAGGATACCGACGGCTTCTGGCTCGAGCCGCACACCGACATCGGCGCCAAGCTCTATACGATGCTGTTCTATCTTTCCGACGTGCCGCAGGCCGAAGACTGGGGTACGGACGTCTACGAAACGCCCGACAGGCATCTGGGGGCGGCACCCGGCTCGTTCAACAACGGGCTGATCTTCGTGCCCGGCAGCGACACGTGGCACGGCTTCCGGCGCCGCCCGATCGACGGCGTGCGCAAATCGATCATCGTCAATTACGTGAAGGACGAATGGCGCGCGCGCGGCGAACTCGCGTTCCCCGACAGCCCGGTCCGCGCCGCCGCCTAGAACCCGAACATGTGGTCGAGGCTGAAGCGCCCGTCCGGTGCGGCCAGCCCGTGATAGCCGAACAGGCGGCAGGTGCGGTCGCGGATCAGCACGTAGCCGCCGCCCGCCGCGCGCGCAAGGTCGCCGGCAGCAAACGTCTCGCGCGTGCGCCACAGCCGCGAGCCCGAGCAGGGGATCGCCAGCTTGGCTTCGGCGATCTTCGTCCCCGCGGCGTCGTGCAGTTCCAGCACCGTATCGGACGTCGCGTGCCACGGCGTGGAGGCGGGATAGATCAGGTGGCAAAGCGCATCGTGCCCGTCCTCGCCCAGCCGCAGGAACAGCCGCGTCGTCAGGCCCGGCGGGCGGCCGATATAGGATTGCGGCTCGTTCTTGAACACCAGCGCCGTGTTGAAGATGTGGCTGCCGAAGCTGGTATCGGCCCCGTGCGCGGGGGCTGCCTTGCGCGTGTAGCGGAACAGCGCGTGGATCCAGCCGTCGCCGGCACCGCCGTCGCGCAGATCGTAGCTGAGTTCGAGATGGCCGTAGCCCGACGGCAGCTTCAGCGCGTCGGTCGCGACGGCGACGGCATGGTCGCGCGGCAGGTTGCCGAGGAACTTCTCGCCGGCCGGCGCACCCGACGCGTCGTAGAAGCGCGCGACCAGCGGCAGGCTTGCCTGCCCGCGCGCCATCGGCGTGGGCAGGGCCACGCTGGTGAACTCGCCCTGCGGCAGGATCGGGGCGGGCAGGATGAAGCCCTTGCCGAAATTGGCACCGATCTCGGCGATCTGCGGATCGGGCTTGAGGTCGCTGCGCTCGACATTGGCGTGCGCGATGTGGCGCTTGCCGGCACGCTCCACCTCGTAGCGCGGGCGCACGACGTACTTGCCGGCATCCATCTCGAACTGGCCGGGCCAGGCGAGCTTGGGCAGCAACGCGCCGACATCGACCGCGCGCATGCCGAAGGCCGGGATCGGGGCGGCCATGGGCACCCACGCGTCGGTTCCCATCGGCGCGAAGCGCACGCCGTCGGCCGGGATCGCGCAGGAATGGCAGTTCTGCACCCAGACGCGCACGGTCTCGCCGGCGGCCGGTGCCGGGATGCCGGCGTAGTAGTCGGACGGCCATGGGTTGGCGTCGTGCGTGCACGTAAGCTCAGTGTCCGACCAGAAATCGAGCGCGTATTTGAGGACGTCGTGCCCGGTGACGTCGATCATGTGGATGAAGAGCTGGCCCTCGAATGCGCCGAGGCCGAAGCGTTTCGCCACGTCGCGGCTGTCGACGACGAAGGCGGCGACACCTTCGGGCAGCTTCTCTTCCCACGTCGCGAGCGCCCGGCCGTCGGCATCAAACAGGCGCATCCAGGCGCGCACGTTTTTCGCGCCGTAGCCCGCCCAGTAGTTGGCCGAAACCATGCGCGAATGGCGCCGCGGCCCGTCGCAGAACAGCACGAGGTTGGTGACGAAGTTGTAGGTGGAGAGATAGCGCTTCTTGTCGGTCAGCAGCCCGGCCGGGACGCGCATCGCGTCGAGCGTGACGACCGTCGCTCCCTTGGGCAGCCAGTGCGCGACCTGCGCCACCAGTGCTTCGGCATCGAACGCCGCGACGAGCACGCAGGCGGCTTCGCTATCGGCGATACCCGACACGGGTGCGACCGTGAAGCTGCCCACGCGCCGCCCGAGATGCTGGTGGTCGCGGCCGTAGAGGCCGACGAAATCAACGCCCGAGAAATCCTGCAGGGCGGTCAGCGTGGCGAAGGCGCCGAACGGGTCGTAGACCGCGACCTTGCCGGCGGCCTTGAGCCCGGCGACGAGGGCACGCGCCGGATCGACCGCCAGCGGATGGCCGACGGCGCGGAACAGCGCGTCGCCGCCGCTGCGGTTGTCGAAGGTGTCGATGGGCAGGGCGCGGCGCGTCGTGGCCGTCCCGGCGGGAAGCGAGTCGGGCATGCCCGTCTTTTACGCGGGGTGGGGCCCCGCGTGAAGTCCGTTCAGGCCCAGAGCCGCTCGTTCTGCCGGTTGGTGTAGAGGTCGGCCACGAAATCGCCGTAGCCGTTGAAGAGCTGGGTGGGTACCCGCTGCCCGCCCTTGCCGATGATTTCCTCGGTCGCCTGGCTCCAGCGCGGATGGGCGACCTTCGGATTGATGTTGGCCCAGAACCCGTATTCGCGCTCGGCCAGCGCTTCCCAGAAGGTCTTGGGCTGCTTGTCGGTGAAGACGATCCGCACGAGCGACTTCACGCCCTTGAAGCCGTATTTCCACGGCGTGATGAGGCGCATGGGTGCCCCGTGCTGGCGCGGGATCGGCTTGCCGTAGATGCCCGTGGCGATGAAGGCGAGTTCGTTGGTCGCCTCGTCGATGGCAAGACCTTCGGTGTAGGGCCACGGATACCAGGTCGCGCGCTGGCCGGGGGCTACCGCCGGATTCTGGAACGTCTCCATCTGCACGTATTTCGCGGCCGACAGCGGCTTGCACCATTCGACGAAGGCGGAAAGCGGGAAGCCGCTCCACGGCACCGTCATCGCCCAGGCTTCCACGCAGCGGAAGCGGTAGACGCGCTCCTCGATCTTCATCGCCTTGAAGATGTCGTCGATGTCGACGGTGCGCGGGTTCTCGACCAGCCCTTCGATCTTCACCTGCCAGGGGCGGATGGGCAGGCTCTGGGCGGCCTGCCAGATCGTCTTGGAGGTACCGAATTCATAGTAGTTGTTGTAGGTCGTCGCGATGCGTTCTTCGGTGATCTCGCGCTCGACGCGATAGCGCAGGTTGCGCATGGCGGGGTAGAGACCCCCCGTCGGGTCCTCGCCGCCGGCCGGCGTCTGGGCAAGGGCGGGCGGCACGATGGCGCCGGCGGCAAGGCCGGCCCCCGCGGCCAGCACGTGGCGGCGCGAATAGACGTTCTCGGGGGTGGCGTCGCGTTCGGGGATTTCCCAGCCGCGTGTCCGCTTGATCAGCATGTGGGTGCTCCTAGATGGCGCCGTCGCGCCGCTTCTTGCGCAGCGCTTCGACATTGGCGCGGACCTGCGCCATGTGGGGGTTTATGACAAGGGCGCGTTCCATGGCGTCGAGGGCGGCATCCTCGTCGTTCTTTGCGGCGGCAATGAGACCGAGGCCGGACAGTGCCCCGAAATGGCGCGGCTCGAGTGCCAGCGTCTTCTCGGCGTCCTTGCGCGAATCCTCGTAGCGGCCGAGCTGGTAGAGCACGGTCGCGCGCCGGTTCCAGCCTTCGGCATAGTCCGGGCGCAGGTTGACGATGGCGTCGAACAGCGCGAACGCACCGAAGAGGTCGCCGCGGTTCTGGGCGTCGAGGGCGAGCTGCATCAGTGAAGCGGATGCAGGGTCGGGCGGCTCGAGCCAGATCTGCCAGATCGCGGCTTCGATGCGGCGGGCCTCGCCGGGATCTGGCGTGGTCCTGAGGCGCTCGAAGAGGACGTCGAGCTTTCCGCCGGCTTCGGCCGGCGGCTTTTCCGGGGTCTGGGCAGCGGCACCCGCGGCGATGGCGAACGCGACGGCGAGGGCCAGGAGAGTGCGAAAGGCGCGTTCCATGCCGTCGAGCATGCGGGCATTCGGGATTCCTGTAAAGGTGCCGGCGGGTGCGGGCGCTTTACAATTCGCGGCCGGCGGGGTCAAAGTTACGCCCGATCCCCCGACAGCCCGCGTGCCGGTAACGACATGAGCGTCAACGAGTTCTTCGCCCGCGACTATTCGGGCGCACGCGAGAAGTTCCTGGGTGCCGCGCGCGGGCATGCCGAACGCTTCTGGGCCGTCCAGAACCCGCTGCGGGGGCCGCGCGGCGAACAGCTTTTCTGCGACGCGCTCTGGTACGGCCCGACCGACGCCGAACGCGTGCTCGTGACGATCTCGGCCACGCACGGCATCGAGGGGTTGTGCGGCTCGGGCTGCCAGACCGGGTGGTTCGCCTCGGGCGCTTTCCGCGAGCTGCCGCCGGGGATCGCCCAGCTGCACCTGCACGCGGTCAATCCGCACGGCTTCGCGTGGCTGCGGCGCGTCAACGAGGACAATGTCGACCTCAACCGCAATTTCGTGCCGCATATCGGGCCCTATCCCGAGAACCACGCCTACGAGCGGCTCTCCGGCTCGATCGCACCGGCCGAATGGACGACGGCCTCGCAGGCCGCCTCCAAGGCCGTGTTCGCCGATTTCGCCAAGCGCTTCGGCCCGGCCGCCCTGCAGGCGGCGATCTCGGCGGGCCAGTATTCGCATCCCGAAGGCGTGTTCTTCGGCGGCCATGCGCCCACCTGGTCGAACCGCGTCATCGCCGGGATCTTCCGCGACTGGCTGGCCCGCGCCAGGCATGTGGCGATCGTCGATTTCCACACCGGCCTCGGCCCGCGCGGCTACGGCGAGCTGATCTTCGCGTTGCCCGGCAAGCATCCAAGCTTCGCGCGCGCGCTCGACTGGTACGGGCAGGATCTCACTTCGCCCGCGATGGGGACGTCGACCTCCGCCCCGCTCACCGGGACCAACGGCGAAGGCTTCGTGCGCTTTCTGCCGAACGCCCAGCTCACGGCGATCGCCCTCGAATACGGCACGCTGCCGCTCGACGACATCCTCGATGCCGTGCGCGCCGACAACTGGCTGCACCTGCATGGCGACCTTGCCAGCGACGATTCGCGCCGCATCAAGACCCAGATGCGCGACGCCTTCGCGCCCAACGACGCGAGCTGGCGCCAGGCCGTGTGGGCGCGCGCCGAAGAAATCCTGCGCAAGACCGCCTTCGGTCTCGCGCGTTCCTGAATCGGAAGGAAATTCCCTATGTCGCTGCGCGTGAAATTCACCGACACCCTCAAGGAGGCCATGAAGGCCAAGGACACGCTGCGCCTCGAAGCCGTGCGCATGGCGATCGCCGAGATGAAGAAGCGCGACATCGAGGCGCGCGCGACGGGCAACATGGACGGCATCCCCGATACCGAGATCCAGTCGATGCTGCAGAAGATGATCGTCTCGCGCCGCGATTCGATCGTCCTCTACGAGAAGGGCGGCCGGCCGGAGCTTGCCGCCAAGGAAGCCGCCGAGATCGCCATCCTCGAAGGCTTCCTGCCGCAGCAGATGTCGGCCGCCGAGACCGAAGCGGCCGCGACGGCCGAGATCGCCGCGGCCGGTGCCACGACGATCCGCGACATGGGCAAGGTGATGGCCGCGATGAAGGCCAAATACACCGGCAAGATGGATCTGGGGGCCGCGTCGGCGGCGGTGAAGAAGCTGCTCGGGGGCTAGGCATGCTCACGCTCTATTTCACGCCCGATACCTGCGCGCTCGCCACGCACATCGCGCTGGAAGACGCAGGTGCCGAATTCGCGCTGAAGAAGATCGACTTCGCCAAGGGCGAGCAGCGCTCGCCCGGATATCTCGAGGTCAATCCCAAGGGCCGCGTGCCCGCCCTCGTCACGCCGCAGGGCATCCTCACCGAGACGCCGGCGATGCTGGTCTATGTCGCCCAGCTTTTCCCGAAGGCGGGGCTCGCACCCGTGGAAGACCCGTTCGCCTTCGCGCAAGTCCAGTCGATCAACAGCTATCTGTGTTCCTCGCTGCACGTGGCGCACGCGCACCGCATGCGCGGCCATCGCTGGGTCGACGCGGGCGATGCGGCGGCGATCGCGGCGATGCAGCGCAAGGTGCCCCAGTCGGTCGGCGACTGCTGGGCGCTGGTCGAGGAACACCTGTTCAAGGGGCCGTGGGCGACGGGCGAACGCTACACGATCAGTGACCCCTATCTCTTCACGCTCGCCCAGTGGATCGAGGCCGACGGCGTGGACATCGCGCGATTCCCGAAGGTTGCGGCCCATCGCGCACGGATGGCCGCCCGCCCGAGCGTGCGCAAGGCGCTGGCGGCCGAGGCGGCTTGACCGCTCCCGAGTCGCGGCCTACTTTCCCGCTCCCGCAGAAGCCCGCCGAACTGTCTGTTAATTGCGGGGATAAGTCCTTGGCTCTCAAACGGGATTTCGCGCGCCCGGCATGGCCTTTCCGCCCTCCTTTCTCGAAGAGCTGCGTGCCCGGCTGACGCTGTCGTCGGTCGTCGGGCGGCGCGTGAAGCTTGCGCGCGCGGGTCGCGAATACAAGGCGTGCTGCCCGTTCCACAACGAGAAGAGTGCAAGCTTCTACGTCAACGACGACAAGAACTTCTTCCACTGCTTCGGCTGCGGTGCCCACGGCGACGTGATCGGCTTCACGATGAAGATCGACCATCTCGGCTTCGTCGAGGCGGTCGAGAAACTGGCGGGCGAGGCGGGCCTCGACGTGCCGCGCATCTCGCCGCAGGCGCGCCAGGAAGCCGAGCGCGCCAAGACGCTGGGCGATGCGGTCGAGGCCGCGTGCAAGTGGTTCGAGGCGAAGCTGCGCGCACCCGAAGGGCGGGCCGCCCTTTCGTATCTGCACGAACGCGGCCTGTCGGACGAGACGATCGACCGCTTCCGTCTGGGCTTCGCACCCGAGGGCCGCGCGCACCTGCAGACGGCGTTGAAGACGCAGGGCCTCGAGACGAACCTGCTGCTGGAGGCAGGCCTCATCGGCAAGCCCGACGACGGGCGCGAGCCGTTCGACTTCTTCCGCAACCGCGTGATGTTCCCGATCACCGACCGGCGCGGGCGCGTGATCGCGTTCGGCGGCCGCGTGATGGACGACGGCAAGCCCAAATACCTCAACAGCCGCGACACGCCGCTGTTCCACAAGCGCGAGAATCTCTACGCGCTCGACAAGGCGCGCGTCGCGGTCGGCGAGCGCAAGGCGCAAGCGCTCGTCGCCGAAGGCTATATGGACGTGATCGCACTCCATCAGGCGGGCTTCGCCGGCGCCGTCGCCCCGCTGGGCACGGCGCTGACCGACGGGCAGATCGCGGCCCTCTGGAAGATCCATCCCGAGCCGGTCGTCTGCCTCGACGGCGATGCCGCGGGCCAGCGTGCGGCCCAGAAGGCGGCCGACGTGGCGCTGCCGCTGCTGAAGCCGGGCTTTGCGCTGCGCTTCGCCACGCTGCCGGCGGGCGAGGATCCCGACAGCCTGATCAAGCGCGACGGGCCGACGGCGATGGAAAACGTGCTGTCGCAGGCCAAGGGTCTTGCCGACGTGCTGTGGGCGGCCGAGACCGACGGCAAGGTGATCGACAGTCCCGACCGGCGGGCCGCCCTCGAAGGCCAGCTGCGCGAGCGGCTGGCGCGCATCGTCGATCCGACCGTGCGGCGGGCCTACGAGAGCGACTGGATCTACACCAAGCTGCGCGCCCTCGGCCGGCCGGTCTTCGTGCCGCGCGGCCAAGGTGGGGGCCGCTTGGCAGGCAAGCCGTGGGTCAAGCCGGGATCGGGCCCCGTTCTGGGCACGTTCCGTTCGCCGGGCGACGTGGGCCTGCTGCGGGTGCGCCAGGAGCAGGTCCTGCTGGCGACCGCGCTCAGCCACCCCAACCTGCTCCTGCAGGAGGCGGAAATGCTGGCTTTGGCGGACCTTACCGACCGCCGGCTCGAGCGTGTGCGCCAGGCATTGGTGGATTGCGCCCACGAGGCGGCCGGGGGCGAGACTCCGCTTGACACGAAGGCGCTGATTGCCCACTTATCCCGCGTGGGATTGTCCGAGGAAGCCGACTTGCTGACGCGGCCAACCCTTTACGAACACGGGGCTTTCGCCGATCCGACCGCTTCCCCCGAAGCGGCGCGGGCCGGCTTTGGCCACCTTTTGGCGCTTCTGTCCCGCCGCCGGATGGAAGACGAGCTGCGCGAAAGCCAGCTCGCACTCGCAAAGGACGCCTCGGCGGAGAACCTGGCCCGGGTCGAAGGTCAGGCGGCCCACCTCCGGGCTCAGGTCGCCGAACTGGCGCCCGAGGACGACGGGTAGGGGCAGGTTGCGAAGGGCAGGGACGCGCGCCCGCTAGAGCGCGTCGAGCCGACCGTCACCGACGTTTCGAATTTAAGTTTCCGCGCGAGGCATCCAAATCATGTCGTCCAAGGTCAAGCCCGCCCCCGCCGCCGCACCGCGCGAAGAAGCTCCCGACGGTCCGCTGATGGACGCCACCGCCGCCGCCGTGAAGAAGATGCTCGCCCGCGGGCGCGAGCGCGGCTACGTCACCTACGACGAGATCAACGCGGTCCTGCCGCCCGACCAGGTCTCCTCCGAGCAGATCGAGGACACGCTCGCCCTTCTCAGCGAGCAGGGCGTCAACGTCGTCGAGAACGAGGAAGGCGAGGACGAAGAGGGCGGCGCCGGCGCCAACGGTGCCGACGGCAATTCCGCCGAATCCGCCGGCCCGAAGGCGCCGGTACCCGCGCGCGTGGGCGGCGAGGAGCCCGAGGAAGAGGAAGAAGAAACCAAGCGCGGCAACATCGACGCGGATTCGATCGGCCGCACCGACGATCCGGTGCGCATGTACCTGCGCGAGATGGGCTCGATCGAGCTGCTGTCGCGCGAGGGCGAAATCGCCATCGCCAAGCGCATCGAGGCCGGCCGCGAGAAGATGATCTCGGCGCTGTGCGAGAGCCCGCTGACGATGCGCGCGGTCGTGCATTGGCGCGACGCGCTCGTCGAAGGCAAGATGCTGCTGCGCGACGTGATCGACCTCGACGCGACCAACGGCGGCGGCCCCGGTGCCGCGACGCCGGGCGGCATTCCCGTGGTCGTGGCCCCGGCCGAGACCGAGGAAGCCGAGCCCGTCGAGGGTGCTGAAGGTGCCGAAGGCGGCGAAGGCACGCCCGCGGCCGACGCCGACAACCAGGAAGAGAACGTCTCGCTCTCGGCGCTCGAGCAGCAGCTCAAGCCCGAAGTGCTCGAGCGGCTGGAGAAGCTCGCCGGCGTCTACAAGCGGCTCTACCGCATGCAGGAAAAGCGCATGGAAGCGCTTCTCGCCGGCAAGCAGTTCAGCCCGGTCTCGGAGAAGCACTACCAGAAGCTCAAGCAGGACCTGATCGAGCAGCTCGCGGACGTTCACCTGAACAACACCCGCATCGAGCAGCTGATGGGGCAGCTCTACGACCTCAACCGCAAGCTCATCACCGCCGAAGGCCGCCTGCTGCGCTTCGCCGAGGAATGCGGCGTCAAGCGCGACGAGTTCCTGTCGAAATACTCGGGCAAGGAAGTCGACCCGCGCTGGTTCGGCCGCGTCAGCCGCCTGACCGGCAAGGGCTGGAAGAAGTTCACGACCAAGTACAAGAACGAGATCCAGCAGCTGCGCAAGGACGTCTCGGAAATCTCCGAGCGCTCGGGCCTGCCGACGGGCGAGTTCAAGAAGACGGTCAGCCAGGTCCAGCAGGGCGAGCGCGAAGCCGCGCGCGCCAAGAAGGAGATGGTCGAGGCCAACCTGCGCCTCGTCATCTCGATCGCGAAGAAGTACACGAACCGCGGCCTGCAGTTCCTCGACCTGATCCAGGAAGGCAACATCGGCCTGATGAAGGCGGTCGACAAGTTCGAGTACC
>CAYQDN010000001.1:0-197004 GCA_964416335.1 uncultured Azospirillum sp. | reverse complement strand
TCCGCGCGGCGGCATGATCCTGTGCCGCAAGGACCACGCGCAGGCCATCGACCGTCGCTTCGATATAGCGCGCCTGCTCGTCGGACGGATCGCCGGGCAGGCCGCGCACCACATCTTCGATCGGCCGCTTGGCAAGGATCGCGACGCCGTTATAGGTCTTCTGGCCGTGGGTCGCGATGTTGTAGCCGAGCGTTTCGATTTCCATCGCCGGGAATTCGGCATCGACGCATTTGAGTTCCTGGAGCAGGGCCACGTCGGGCGAAGCCTGCTTGAGCCATGCGACGAGATGCGGCGCGCGCGCACGCACCGAGTTGACGTTCCAGGTCGCGATTTTCAAAGGATGGGCTCTAGACCGAGAACGAGTTGCCGCAGCCGCACGAGCTCTTGGCGATCGGGTTCTTGATCTGGAACGAGGCGCCGATCATGTCCTCGACATAGTCGATCTGCGAGCCGCCGAGCATTTCGAGCGACGTCTCGTCGATGACGACCTTGGCACCCTCGCGCGTCACGACGATGTCGCCCTGCGCCGTCGTGTCGTCGAACGTGAAGCCGTACTGGAAGCCCGAGCAGCCGCCGCCGGACACGGAGATGCGCAGCATCATGCCCTTGTGCTCCTCCTGCGAGAGGATGAAGGCGATGCGCTTGGCCGCTGATTCCGTGACATTCACGGTCTTCGGCTGGTCGGCGAGGGCGGCGTCGGTCATGGGTGGCTCCAGATTGCTCCTCAAGAGTTAAGAATTGTACGCGCCATGTCAATGGACGGCTGCGAACGAAGGCGAAACACCCCCTCAAATCGCATGGGGATTCGACGTTGCGGGGGCGGGTGGCCGACGTTAGCTTGCCCGGGCAATGGCAGGTGCCCTTCAAGCCGAGTCGAAACCGCCCACCGCACCGACGGATTCGGGCAGGCGGGCGATTTTCGCATGTTTTCCGCAGGCAAGCCGCGGCCGGCGCGTGCCGGAGCCGGAGAGCGCCCTGCGTTCGGCCTTCCAGCGCGACCGCGACCGGGTGATCCACTCGACCGCCTTCCGCCGCCTCAAGCACAAGACGCAGGTCTTCGTCTCGCACGAGAGCGACCACTACCGCACGCGCCTGACCCATTCGCTCGAGGTCGCCCAGATCGCGCGCACGCTGGCGCGTGCACTGGCCCTCGACGAGGACCTGGCCGAGTGCGTGGCGCTCGCCCACGATCTCGGGCACACCTGCTTCGGGCACGCGGGCGAAGAAGCGCTGCATGCCGCGATGGCGCCCTATGGCGGCTTCGACCACAACGCGCAGACCCTGCGCGTGCTGACCAAACTCGAATGCCGGCATGTCGGTTTCGACGGGCTCAACCTCACCTGGGAAAGCCTCGAGGGCGTGGTCAAGCACAACGGGCCGCTGTCGCCGCCGCTGCCGGCCGCGATCGTCGAATATGTCGCCGGGCACGATCTCGAGCTTGGCACGCATCCGGGGATGGAAGCGCAGGTGGCGGCGATCGCCGACGACATCGCCTACAACGCGCACGATCTCGACGACGGCCTGCGGGCCGGCCTGTTCGCGGTTGAGGATCTTGCCGGCGTGCCGCTCGTCGGTCCGACCTATGCCGCGATCCGGGCCGAACATCCGGCGATCGAACCGGCGCGCGCGGTGGGCGAACTCGTCCGGCGGCTGGTGGGCGCGATGGTCGGCGACGCGCTCGCCGAAACGCAGGCACGCCTTGCCGAGGCAAATCCGGCGTCGGCCGACGCGGTCCGCCGTCTCGGCCATCCGGTTGTGGCATTCTCGGTTCCGTTCGGCCATCAAATGGCCGCGATCAAGGGGTTTCTTTTCGAACGCATGTACCGCCATCACACCGTCAACGCGATGACCAGCCGGGCACGCCGCGTCGTGCGCGCGCTGTTCGACCTCTATCTGGCCGAACCGAACCTGCTGCCGCCCGAGTGGCAGCGGCGTGCCGCCGCGGCCGACAAGCCGCGCCTTGCGCGCGCCGTCGCCGACTATATTGCCGGCATGACCGACAATTTTGCGCTGCAGGAATACCGACGCCTGTTCGAGGTCGAGGCATGAACGTCTTTGCCGATTTCCATGCCGCCCTCGGCGTGGCGCTCGATGCACTGGTTGCGGAAGGCAAGCTGCCGGCCGGTCTCGACTTGGCGCGTGCGGTCGTCGAGCCGCCGCGCGATCCTTCGCACGGCGATCTTTCGACCAACGCCGCCCTTGTCCTTGCAAAAGGGGCGGGCACCAAGCCGCGCGATGTCGCCGCGATGCTGGCCGAGAAGCTTGCCGCCGATCCGCGCGTCGAGAAGACCGAGATCGCCGGGCCCGGCTTCGTCAATCTGCGGCTGAAGCCATCCGTCTGGCGCGATCTGGTCCGCGCGATCCTTGCCGTCGGTACCGGCTATGGGGCCGGCAAGGTCGGGGCAGGGCGGCCGGTGAATGTCGAATACGTCTCGGCGAACCCGACAGGGCCGATGCATGTCGGCCACTGCCGCGGGGCGGTCGTGGGCGACGCGCTTGCCTCGCTGCTCGACAAGACCGGTTTCGCCGTGACGCGTGAATACTACATCAACGATGCCGGCGCGCAGGTCGACACCCTCGCGCGCTCGGTGCATCTGCGCTATCGCGAGGCGCTGGGCGAGAGCATCGGCCAGATTCCGGAAGGCTTCTATCCGGGCGAATACCTGATCCCGGTCGGCAAGGCGCTTGCGGCGCGGCACGGCGATAAATTCCGCTCCGCACCTGAATCGGATTGGCTGACGGATTTCCGCGAATTCGCCATCGACGCGATGATGGATCTGATCCGCGGCGATCTCGCCGCTCTCGGCGTGAAGCACGCGGTGTTCACCAGCGAGCGCAAGAACATCGTCGGGCAGGGACGGGTCGAGGAAGCGATCGACCGGTTGACGCTGCGCGACCTCGTCTATACCGGCGTGCTCGAACCGCCCAAGGGCATGAAACCCGACGACTGGGAGCCGCGCCCGCAGCTGCTGTTCAAGGCGACCGAGTTCGGCGACGACGTCGACCGGCCGCTGCGCAAGTCCGACGGCAGCTGGACCTATTTTGCGGCCGACATGGCCTACCATCTCGACAAGTACCGCCGCGGCTTCGTGCGTCTTATCGACGTGTGGGGGGCCGACCATGGCGGCTACGTCAAACGGGTCGACGCCGCGGTCAAGGCGCTGTCCGAGGGGCGTGCGAGCTTCGAAGTCAAGCTCTGCCAGATGGTCAACCTGATGGACAAGGGCGAGCCGGTGAAGATGTCCAAGCGCTCGGGCAACTTCGTCACGCTGCGCGACGTCGTCGACGAGGTCGGGGCCGATGTCGTGCGCTTCGTCATGCTGACGCGCAAGCAGGACCAGCATCTCGATTTCGACTATGCCAAGGTGCGCGAGCAGTCGAAGGAAAATCCGGTCTTCTACGTCCAGTACGCGCATGCGCGTCACCGCTCGGCATTCCGGCAGGCCGCGCAGGCATTTCCGGGAATCGACACGTCGGACGCCGCACTCGCCAAGGCCGATCTCGAACGGATCTCGGATGCCGAGGAACTGTCGCTGCTGCGCCAGATTTCCGGGTTCCCGCGCATGCTCGAAGCGGCCGCCGAGACGGGCGAGCCGCACCGCGTGGCGTTCTGGCTCTACGAGCTCGCCTCGCAGTTCCACCAGCTGTGGAGCCGCGGCAACCAGGAGACGGCGCTGCGGTTCGTGGTCCCCGACGACCGCGCGTTGACGACCGCCCGTCTTGCACTCCTGCGCGCCCTTGGCCTCACCATCGCCG
The DNA here is from genome assembly GCA_964416335.1 of uncultured Azospirillum sp. Classification (GTDB taxonomy): domain Bacteria; phylum Pseudomonadota; class Alphaproteobacteria; order CACIAM-22H2; family CACIAM-22H2; genus Tagaea. The sequence goes on along the minus strand of CAYQDN010000001.1, from coordinate 193,248 downwards.
CGGGTCTTGAGCTGCTCGGCGTGCAGCCCGTCGAGGAGATGCGCTAGACGATGCTGCCCGAAGGCGCCAAACCGATCCTGAGGGGCGATGACGAGCCGCCACGCGACCATGCGGCGGCGAAGTCGTCGGGGCGCGGGGGGGCACGCGTCGTCGGCGCCGTCTTCGCCTTCGCAGTGATCGTCGGGTTCGGCAGCCTGATCGCCTACTATTTCATTCAGAACCGGGACGGCAGCCTCGATCCCGCGTCGATCCCGGTCGTGCATGCCGATCCGCGGCCGATGAAAGTCCGGCCGGACAACCCCGGCGGCATCGACGTGCCCTTCCAGAACACCGAGATCTACGACCGGCTGGGCCAGCAATCTGGCGGGGCGGCCGGTCGTGCATCTGCCGGCCGGACGACGACGGCAGGGCCAGGCGAGCGACTTGCGCCCGGGCCCGAAACGCCGATGCCGCGCCCACAGCCGCCGCCGGCACCGGTCGCGGCAATCCCCGCCGTGCCGGAGATCGTCGCACCCGCCGATGCCGTCGTGGTGATGCCGCCGCAGTCGCGTGCCCCCACGCCGCTGGTCGCGGCCACACCGCAGCCGGCACCAGCTCCTGCAGCACCACCCGTTGCGACACCGCCGGCAGCCGCGCGTCCGGCACCGGTTCCCGCGGCACCGCCGCAGGTCGCGACAGCACCTGTTGCCGCCGGCAGTGCACGCATCCAGCTTGCCTCGGTGCGCGATGCGGTCGACGCGCAGCGCGAATGGGCACGGGTGACGCGGCAGTATCCGGATCTCCTCGGCAATCTCTCGCCGCAGTTCGTGCCCGCCGATCTCGGCGACCGTGGCGTCTTCATCCGCGTCCAGGCAGGGCCTTTCGCGTCGCCCGAAGCGGCGCGCGCGGCCTGCGAAGCCTTGCGCGCGCGGGGGGCCGGCTGCAACGTGGTGCGATGATGACCGAACGCAATCCCCTCGCCGCGATCTTCGGATGCGCGGGTGCCAAGCTCACGCCGGACGAATTCAGCTTCCTGCGCGAGGCCGACCCGCTCGGCTTCATCGTCTTCGCGCGCAACATCACCACGCCCGAGGCGACCCGTGCCCTCGTCGCCTCGTTCCGCGAGGCTGTCGGCCGTGCCGACGCCCCTGTCCTGATCGACCAGGAAGGCGGGCGCGTGGCACGCCTGCGCCCGCCGCACTGGCGCAAGTCGCCGCCCGCGATGGCGTTTTCCCGGCGCGCGGCCGTCCGCGGACAGGACGCAGCGATCGCCGCCGTGCGGACCAACGCCCGGCTGATCGCGGCTGAGCTCGTCGATCTCGGGATCGATGTCGATTGTGCACCCGTCGCCGATGTGCCCATCCCCGGCGCGCACGACATCATCGGTGACCGCGCCTATGGCGAGGACCCTGCAACGATCGCCGTCTATGCGCGCGCCGTCGCCGACGGGCTGCTCGACGGCGGCGTGATCCCGGTGATCAAGCACATGCCCGGTCACGGGCGCGCACGCTCGGACAGCCACTTCGAACTGCCCATCGTCGAAGCATCGCGCGCGGAACTGGAGCGCACGGATTTCGCGCCCTTCAAGGCGCTGGCCGACATCCCGTGGGCGATGACGGCGCACATCAAATACATGGCGATCGATCCCGAGCATCCGGCGACGACATCGGCGTTCCTGATCGAGAACGTCATCCGCCGCCATATCGGGTTCGGCGGCCTGCTGCTGTCCGACGACCTGTCGATGCAGGCGCTCGCCGGCACGATGGCCGAGCGCACGCGCGCCTGCCTGTTCGCCGGCTGCGACGTGGTCCTGCACTGCAACGGCGATTTTGCCGAGATGGAGCAGGTGGCGCTCGCCGCCCGGCCGCTCGACGACGAAGGCATGGCGCGGGTCGAGGCGGGCAGCCGCATCCGGCACGCCCGTGCCCGCGCAGGGTTCGATGCGGCCGGTGCGGAAGCCGAGCTGCAGGCGTTTCTGGTCGGCTAAGAAAAACGAAGGGGAGGTTCGCCGTGCTGACGATCTATGGCTGCTATCGCTCGCGCGCGTCGCGCAACATCTGGATGGCGAACGAGCTAGGCATCGCGTTCAAGCATGTGCCCGTGATCCAGGCCGGCCGTGTGGCGGACCCGCTGGCGCAAGGTGCGCCGATCAACACGAAGTCGCCCGAATTCAAGAAGATCAATCCCAACGGCCAGATCCCGTCGATCGACGACGACGGGCTGGTTCTCAACGAATCGCTGGCGATCAATCTCTATCTCGCGCGCAAGAACGGCGGGCCGTTGGCACCTGCGTCGGTTGCGGAGGAGGGGCTGTTCGCGTCGTGGACTCTGTGGGCCGCGACCGAAATCGAGCCGCACTCGATCCTCGTGCTCTACAACCTGGTCGGCAAGCCGCCAGCCGAGCGCGACGCGAAAGTCGCCGCGGCCGCGATCGAGGCGTTGCGCAGCCGCTTTGCCGTGCTCGACCAGGCGCTGGCCGCAGGCGGCGGGCATGTCGTGGGCGGGCGCTTCACGGCCGTCGACGTGAATCTTGCCGAGGTCTTCCGCTATGCCATGCCGGCCGGCGAGCTGTTCGCCGCCGCTCCCAACGTGAAGGCCTGGCTCGCGGCGTGCCACGCACGACCGGCGTTCAAGTCCATGATGGCTGCCCGCGAGGCCGAACCGGCCTGAACCGCCGGCCCATGCCTGTGGAAAAGGTCGCGCTTCCGTCATATCGGACCATGAGGTATCCAAATTGGTAGGGGTCATCGTCGAGTCGCACGGTGACTTCATGAACACATAATTTACAGTAGGTTACAGATAGTTCCTGAGATGAATTCTCCGCTCGCGACTGCACGCAGATTGGGTGTCCGATGAACGCGCCCGCCGACCCAGGTTTCGAGCCCGATCCCGAACGCCGGATGATTGTCGCCGACGACGGATCGCTCGTCGTCAATCTCGGCGCCTATGACGGGCCGATCGACCTGCTGCTCGGGCTGGCGCGCGACCAGAAGGTCGATCTCACGCGCATCTCGATCCTCGCCCTTGCCGAGCAGTATCTCGCCTTCATCGCGGCGGCAAAGCGCCTGCGGCTCGAGATCGCGGCCGACTATCTGGTGATGGCGGCGTGGCTTGCTTTCCTCAAGTCGAAGCTGTTGCTGCCGCCGGCACCGTCGGAACCGGAGCCCGAACCGACCGCCGCCCAGATGGAAGCGGCCCTGCGCTATCAGCTGCAGCGCCTGCAGGCCATGCAGGAGGCGGGAACGCGCCTGATGGCGCGTGGCGTTCTCGGGCGCGACGTGTTCGTGCGCGGCATCCCCGAGGGCGTGCCGGTCGAGACGACCGAGGTCTGGGACATCAAGCTCATCGACCTGCTGAAGGCCTATGCGGAGCACCGCAACCGCGCCGAAAAGCCGGTCTTGCGCATCGTCGCGACCGAACTCGACACCATGGAAGCGGCGATCGAGCGCCTGTCGCACATGCTCGGCAGCATGCACATCCCGGACTGGACGACCTTGCAGTCGTTCCTTCCTGCCGGCCTGCGCGACGATACGGTCGGCCGCTCGCATGTGGCCGCAACGCTTTCCGCGACGCTGGAACTTGTGCGCACCGGCCGTCTCCAAATCCGCCAGGACAGCAATTTCGGGCCGATCTACCTGCGCCGGCCGCCCGAAAACCAGATCGCCGAATTCCCTGCCGATAGGACAACGCAATGAATACGGCCAACGAAGTCGTCGAACCCGAAATCGAAACCGCAGCCGAGGCTCCGGCCGACGCCGAAGCCGTCGTCGATGCGGTCGAGCTTCCGCCCGAAGAACTCCACGCGCAGGCACTGCGCGTCGTCGAGGCACTGGTCTTCGCCTCCTCCGAAGCGCTCGGCCTCAAGGACATCGCCAAGCGTCTGCCCAAGGGCGTCGACGTGAAAGCGGTTCTCGAGGAACTCGAGGCGCACTACGCCGACCGCGGCGTCAATTTCGTGCGCGTGGCGGGCAAGTTCGCCTTCCGCACGGCGGCCGACGTGGCCGACAAGCTCAAGATCGAACGGGTGCAGGCGCGCAAGCTCAGCCGTGCCGCCCTCGAAACGTTGGCGATCGTCGCCTACCAGACGGCCGAGGAAAAGCCGGTGACTCGTGCCGAGATCGAGGAGATCCGCGGCGTGGCACTCTCGAAGGGCACGCTCGAGATCCTGATGGAAGCCGGCTTCGTCGGCCCCAAGGGCGTGCGCGAGACGCCGGGTCGTCCGGTCACCTACGTCACGACGGACGGTTTCCTCGAACATTTCGGTCTCGACGGAATCAAGGCACTGCCGGGCCTGCGCGAACTGGGCGAACTCGGCCTGCTCGACACGCGGCCTGCCGTCAGCGCCTACAGCGAGGACAGCGGCCTTTCCGCACCGCCCGAGATGGGCGAGGCCGAAGAGTCAGAGACCGGTCCGGTCGACGACAGGGAAATGGCGGCCGACGACCGGACGGCCGAGGCGCCGCGCGCCGAGTAGGGGACAGGATCGCCAAAAATTGAGCGCGGTCCGGTGTTTGCTTCTGCTGACGGCATCCCTATCTAAGGGGTAGAGATATCCGACCGGGAGCGGTTGCGGTGGGCGCGCGCGTCTGCCACACTCCGCCCCGATTTCGACCGTCCGTCCGCAAGGAACGCTTTCAAACCAGCGTCTTAGCGGGCACGGTCCTCGTATTACGGGAGCGACTACGATGGGTATGACGAGCATCTGGCATTGGCTGATCCTTCTGGTGGTCGTCCTCCTGCTCTTCGGGGCAGGCAAGATTCCCAAGCTGATGGGCGACATGGCGTCGGGCATCAAGGCCTTCAAGAAGGGCATGAAGGACGACGAGGATGCCGGCACGGCGCAGGCCGCACCGGCCGGTGCCGCACCGCAGGTGACGACGTCGACCGCGCACGAAGCGGCCGCGGACAAGCCGAAGGTCTGATCCGGCAACGGGCGGAAGAGGCGCGGGGCCGCCATGCTGGACCTGAGTTGGGGCGAGATCGTTCTGATCGGTGCCGCGGCCGTGATTTTCATCGGGCCGAAGGAACTGCCGGGCGCATTGCGTTCGATGGGAAAATTCATGGGCAAGGCGCGCACGATGGCGCGCGAGTTCCAGAACAACATCGACGACATGATCCGCGAAGCCGAACTCGAGGAAGTGAAGAAGCAGGTCCAGACCGCGCAGAATGTGGCGACGGGCGGGCTCTCCGGCCTTACCGGCGCCATCCAGAACGCGATCGACCCCAAGGGCGACATCCAGAAGGCGATCGCACCGCCCGAAGCGCTTTCGGCGCCCTCGATCGCGGCCCCCTCGATCGCAGCACCACCGGTTGCCGAACCCGCACCGGCGGTTCCGGCGTCTCCCGCACCGACGCCGGCACCCGCCGCCGTCGCACCGAGCGAACCGCCGGCTCCCGCCGCGGCCGCGGCAAAAACGAATTGAACCAGATCTCCCGTGGCTGAAGACCTCGACGACAAGAAAATGCCCCTGCTCGAACATCTGGTCGAGCTGCGCGAACGGCTGCTCTATTCGATCCTGGCGTTCTTCGGCTGCTTCATCCTCGCGTACTATTTCCATACCGAGATCTTCAACTTTCTGGTTGCGCCGCTGCAGCACGTGTTCGACGGCCAGTCGGGCCGCCGGATGATCTTCACCGCACCGACCGAAGCGTTCTTCACCTACATCAAAGTCGCGTTCTTCACCGGCGTGTGCCTGGCGTTCCCGGTGATCGCCGGCCAGCTCTGGATGTTCGTGGCGCCCGGCCTCTACAAGCACGAACGCAACGCGTTCCTGCCGTTCATCGTCGCCACGCCTGTGATGTTCGCGTTCGGCTCGGCGCTGCTCTATTACGTCGTCTTGCCGGTTGCCCTGAAGTTCTTCGCCAGCTTCGAAGTGCCGGCGGGCGAGGGGGCGTTGCCCATCCAGATGGAAGCGAAAATGAGCGAGTATCTCTCGCTCGTCATGACGCTGATTCTCGCCTTCGGCATCAGCTTCGAGCTTCCGGTCCTGCTGCTGCTGCTCGTGCGCGTCGGGATCGTCTCGGCCAAGGCGCTTGCCGAAAAGCGCCGCTACGCGATCGTCGGCGTCGTCGCGTTCGCAGGCCTCGTCACGCCGCCCGACGTGATGAGCCAGCTTTCGCTCGCGATCCCGATGTACCTGCTCTACGAAAGCTCGATCTGGATCGGCTACATGATCGAGAAGCGCCGCGACAAGGATGCGACGGACGACGAGCCGGGACCGGATGCGGCCCCTGCCGCGACGCCTGCTCCTGCGGCGGCAGCACCTGCACAGGCGCCTCCGGTTGCATCGACCCTGCCCGAGACCGATTTCAACCAGTCGCGCTAAGTCCCGGAAGCGAATCGCTTTTCGGCGATCTGTGGACACCCGAGTCGCGCGAACCTTATAAAGTTCGGGCGCGTCGGGTTCGTCGAGTCGCAATCGTCCGTCAACCCCCCGAAATCGCGCCTGGATCCGGATGTTCGGCAAGCCGATCGACCTCGCCAAGGCGCGCATCCTCGTCGTCAACGACGACGGCATCGCCGCACCCGGCATCGCCCTGCTCGAACGGATCGCCCGCAAGCTCTGCCGTGACGTCTGGGTCGTCGCCCCCGAAAGCGAGCAGAGTGCGGTCAGCCACTCGCTGACGATCCGCCGCCCGCTGCGCATCCACAAGCTGCGCGGCAACCGCTACATGGTCGACGGCACGCCGACCGACTGCGTCATGCTCGCGATCCAGAAGATCATGCGCGACGGCCCGCCCACGCTCTGCCTGTCGGGCATCAATCGCGGCGGCAATCTTGCCGACGACGTGACCTATTCCGGGACGATCGCTGCGGCGATGGAAGCCACGATCCTCGGCGTCCCGTCGATAGCGCTCTCGCAGGTCGTCGACCATCCGCATCCCGTGAAGTGGGCGACGGCCGAGCATCATGCCGCCGGCGTGATCCGCAAGCTCGCCTCGATCGGCTGGGCGTGCGACGTGCTGATGAACGTCAATTTCCCCGACGTGCCGCACGCGAAGGTCCGCGGCGTCGTGCGTGCCGTGCAGGGTCGCTACAAGTCCGGCGACGACATCGTCCAGAACGCCGATCCGCGCGGCCAGGCCTATTACTGGATCGGGGCCGCGACGCGCGGCCACGACGACCGCAAGGGGACGGACATCTGGGCCACGGATCGCGGCCACATCTCGGTCACGCCGCTGTATCTCGATCTCACCCACCGCGCGACGCTGAAGAAGCTCGCCAAGTACATTCCGGAAGTCGCATGAGCACGCCCAACCACCGCATCCGCCTCGTCATGGACCTTCGTGCGGCCGGTATCGCCGACACGACGGTCCTCTCGGCGATCGAACGCGTGCCGCGCGAAGCCTTCGTGCCGCCGACCTTCCGCGACCGGGCCTACGAGGACGCAGCACTGCCGATCGGCCACGCGCAGACGCTCTCGCGCCCGTCGGTCGTCGGGCTGATGACGCAGGCCCTCGAAGCGGGCCCGCGCAGCAAGGTGCTCGAGATCGGCACCGGCTCGGGCTACCAGACGAGCGTGCTGTCGCGCATGGTGCGGCGCGTCTACACGATCGAGCGCCACCGCGAACTGTTGATCGAGGCGGAAGCGCGCTTCAAGGCGCTGCGCGTGCACAACGTGGTGACGAAATTCGGCGACGGCTGGCAGGGCTGGCCCGAGCAGGCGCCGTTCGAGCGCATCATCGTGACGGCCGCACCCGCGGACATCCCGGGAGCACTCGTCGACCAGCTCGCCGAGGACGGTGTCATGGTGCTGCCGGTCGGTCGCGAGAAGCGCGCGCAGGTCCTGATCCGCGTGCGCAAGATCGACGGGCGTGCCAAAATCGAAGAACTCGACGCCGTACGATTCGTGCCGATGGTGGCCGGTCTGCCGGTGTGAGGGCAGGGGCCATGCGCAGCTCGGTACGCTACGCGCTATTCGGAATTATAGCGGTCTGCCTCGGCGCGTGCGCGCGCGGCGGGCCGCCGGCACCTGTCGTCATGGGATCGGGCGCCGCGTCGTCGTCGGCCGCGCGTGCGGCCGTGGCGAACGATCCGATCGCGCCCGGCTCGAACTATGTCGTGCGCGCCGGCGACACGATCTTCACGATCTCGCGCCGCTCGGGCGTGCCCACCCGCACGCTGATCGACGCGAACCGGCTCGCACCGCCCTATGCGCTCGAGGCGGGAACGCGGCTGGCGATCCCGGCCGTCCGCACGCACGAGGTGCGCCCCGGCGACACGGCCTCGCAGATCGCACAGCGCTATGGCGTACCGCTGCGCGAACTCGTCCGTGTCAATTCGATCGAGCCGCCATACGTGATACGCGTCGGCCAGCGGCTCGCAATCCCGGAGACGGCGCAAGCAGCACACACGGCACCCGCCATCGTCGCCGCGAACGAACCGCCTTCGCGCGTGACGGCGGTTCCGCGCACGAGCGTGGAAGCCGCACCGCTGCCGGCGCCCGTGGTGCCGGTGCCGTCCGGTGCCGTCCAGCCGGTGTCTCCGCCGCCAGCCGTACCGGTCGCGTCAGTCCCGCCGCAGACGGCGGCCGTTCCGCCGCCTCCGACCGCGATCGCACCGCCGCCGGCCGCGAACCCGCCGGCTTCACCGCCCGACGCGACGCTCGCCGTGCCGACGGCTGCCGGCCGGATGCTCTGGCCCGTGCGCGGCGTCGTCGTGTCGGAATACGGCCCCAAGCCGGGCGGCCTGCAGAACGACGGCATCAACATCGCAGCACCCCGCGGCACGGCGTTCCGTGCGGCGGAAGGCGGTGTCGTCATCTATGCGGGGAACGAGCTGCGCGGCTTCGGCAACCTGCTGCTGGTGCGTCACGACAGCGGCTACGTGACGGCCTATGCCCATGCCGACGAGCTTGCCGTGCAGCGCGGCGAACAGGTGCGGCGCGGGCAGACGATCGGCCGGGTCGGGTCGAGCGGGAACGTCACCAGCCCGCAGCTGCATTTCGAGGTGCGGCGCGGTACGCGCGCCGTCAATCCGGCCGATTTCCTCGGCGCGCAGACGGGCGATTCGAACTAGAGCCTGTCTTGGTTCACGCCGCCTCGGCGTGCCGCATGTCGTCTTGCGTCGGGCTGCGTTCCTCGTCGAGGATGCGCACGACTTCGGTCAGGACATAGTCCAGCGTGAGCAGGGCCGTTTCGGCGTCCGGGCGGGCGAGGCGGACGGGCTTGGTCGGGTCGATGTTCATGGCGATCCTCAGGCGGCGCGGGAGGTTGCGGTGCGAGCGGCTTCGATCATGGCACCGGAAACGATGCCGTAGGCCAGGGTCCAGGCTTCGCGCATTTCGCCTTCGAATGCGGTGCCGAAGCCTTCTTCGAGGGTCGCGAGCAGCGCCTTGCCGACCGAGGCGTAATGACGTTCCTGGACGCCATACTTCACGTGGCGGCGGCCGAGATCTTGGACCGTCTCGAGCACGGGGCCGAGATTGTCGAGTGCCCGCACGACGGTGGCCAGCGCCACGATGAGCTTCGTGCCCTGGGCCTTCATGTCGCCCTTGAACATCGTCCGCAGCGACGGATCGATCTCGAAGAGCTTCTGGTAGAACCGGGCGACGACGGGTTCGTAGTTCGGCGTCAGTTTGGCGAAGCTGTTGCGGACGATTGCGATCTGGAGCGGCGTCATCGGCGGGTCCTCTGTCTTGAAGGGACGCCGATGAATCTAAGCTACGAGTGTATCGGGAAGATTTCTCGACTCGCGCGATTTGGTTTCAATTGTTTCAGCCGCTGTCGGTCAGTCCTTGTCGGGTACGAACATGTAGCCGGCCCCGCGGACCGTGCGCAACGTCTGCGGCTTGGACGGATCCGGCTCGATCTTGCGACGCAGCCGGGCGATGCGGATGTCGATGCTGCGGTCGAACGGCTCCCAGCGCTTGTGGTGGGCGAGTTCGAGCAGCTTGTCGCGATCCATCGGCCGGTTCGGGTTCGCGGCAAATGCAGCCAGCAGGTCGAATTCCATGCTGGTCAGCGCCACCTCGGCCCCCTGCGCGTCGACCAGCCGGTGTGCATCGAGCTCGAGCGTGCAGCGCCCCATCGGGATGCGCCGGTCGGCGGCCGGTTCGGCCACGCCGCCGGGCCGGGGGCCTGCCATCCGGCGCAGCACGCTGCGTGTGCGGGCGAGCAGTTCGCGCAGGTCGAACGGCTTGGAAACGTAGTCGTCGGCGCCGACCTCGAGACCGACCACGCGATCGACCGTATGGCTCGCGGCCGTCAACATGATGATGCCCGTATGCGGCAGGGTCTCGCGCAGCCAGCGTGCCAGGCTGAGGCCATTCTCGCCGGGCATGTTGAGATCGAGCAGGACGAGATCGGGACGGAATCCCGGGACGAGGGCGCGCGCCGCTGCCGCGTCGGCGGCCTCGGCGAGGTCGAAGCCCTGGCGGCCGAAATACTCCAGGAGCATCTCGCGGATGCCCTGTTCGTCGTCGACAACGAGAAGGCGCGGTTGGCCGGGCACGGGGTCCCCTCGTTTGCGGGCAGGACCCCGATTAATGCCCGAAACGCCCCTCGGCACGCAACGTCAGTCGAGCCGCTTGCCGAGGCGGCCGGCGAGGTCCTGCACGAACTGCCAGGCCACACGGCCCGAGCGGGCGCCGCGCGTCACCGACCATTCGTTGGCCTGCGCGTGCAGGTCTTCAACCGGAATGTCGAGCTCGTACCGGCGCGCATAGCCTTCGATCATCGCGAAATACGTTTCCTGGTCGGCGTTGTGGAAGCCGAGCCACAGGCCGAACCGGTCGGAGAGCGAGACCTTCTCCTCCACCGCCTCGCCGGGATTGATTGCGGTCGAGCGCTCGTTGTCGATCATGTCGCGCGCCATCAGGTGGCGGCGGTTCGACGTGGCGTAGAACACGACGTTGTCGGGGCGGCCTTCGATGCCGCCGTCGAGCACGGCTTTCAGCGACTTGTAGGCCGCATCCTGCCCGTCGAACGACAGGTCGTCGCAGAACACGACGATGCGCCGCTTCTTGCCGCGCACATGGGCCAGCAGGCGGGGCAGGGAGGGAATGTCCTCGCGGTGGATCTCGACCAGCGCGAGGGCTCGCGGCCGCTTGGCGTTGATCGCGGCATGGACGGCCTTCACCAGCGACGACTTGCCGGTACCCCTTGCACCCCAGAGCAGCACGTTGTTCGCCGGCAGCCCGTCGGCGAAGCGCAGCGTGTTGGCGTGCAGGGTCTCGCGTTGGCGGTCGACACCCCGCAGCAGGTCGAGATCGACCCGGTTCACCTTGGCGACCGTCTCCAGCCGCTTGCCATCGGCGTTCCAGACGAACGCGTCGCCCGCGTCGAGATCGGCCGAGATCGACGCCGGTGGCGCGATCCGGTCGAGCGCGTCGGCGATGCGGGTCAGCAGTGCGGCGATCTTGGCGTCGTCCATGGTGGTGAAGTCCTGTGGGGTGGGACGGGGCGGCAAGCTAGCCTCGAGGCCGCAAGTGGTCAATCCGAAAGGCAGATTCGGCCCACATGGAACGTTGCAATTCGGGGCGGGGTGGCTATAGTCGCGCCCCGACCCACCCCCGGATTCACGGATGACGGAGCCCAGTTCGATGTTCATTTCGCCTGCTTACGCCCAAGCCGCCGGGGGCGGCGCTGCCGACGTGCTGCCGCAGCTGTTGCTGATGGCCGGCGTTTTCGTCGTCTTCTACTTCCTGCTGATCCGTCCGCAGCAGAAGAAGGTCAAGGAACACAAGGCACTGGTGGACGGGCTGAAGCGCGGCGACCGCGTCGTCACCTCCGGCGGCCTGATCGGCACGATCCAGCGCATCGTCTCGGACCGCGAGGCGGTGCTCGAAATCGGCGACGGCGTTCGCGTGCGCATCATGCGCGGCATGATCTCCGAAGTGATGGCCAAGACCGAGCCGCTCGCGGCCGACGACAAGGCCGAAAAGGCCGACAAGAAGGCCCCGGCCGGCCCGACCTACTGGTCGATGCTGGGCGTTCCCGAAGGTGCGGGACAGGCCGAAGTCGACACGGCGATCGGTGCCCGGGGCGGCGATGCGGCCCTCGCGGAGGCGGTCGACACGCTCAAGGATCCGGTCAAGCGCAAGCTCTACTCGCGCCTCGGCCACGCCGAATACATCGCCACGCTGAAGGATTGACGCGGGCGCCCGTCGGCACCGCGCAACACGAACGATGCTGTTTTTCTCGCGCTGGAAGGTTTGGGGTATTGTAGCCGCGTGCTTGGCGGGGGTGCTGCTATCCACCCCGAACGTCGCGCCGCGGCCCGATTGGTGGCCACAGGACTGGTGGCCTCCGACGATGAATCTCGGCCTCGACCTGCGGGGCGGCTCGTATCTGCTGCTTGAGGTCGACATGCCCGCCGTGGTGCGCGAGCGCATCGCGACGATCCAGGACCAGGTCCGCACCCGCATGCGCGCGGCGAACATCCAGATCGTCGGCATCTCGGGGCGCGACAATGCCGTCGTCTTCCAGGTCCGCGAGCCGGGCCAGGCGCCGGCGGCGGTCGCCAACCTGCGCGAGATCGTCACGCTGGTCGGCAGCGGGGCACTGGGCGGCGGTACGCCCGACCTCGACATCCAGGCGGCACCCGACGGGACGATCACGATCACGCTGACCGAAGTGGCGTTGCGCGACAAGGCCACGCAGGCCGTGCTGCAGTCGATCGAGATCGTGCGCCGCCGCATCGACGAGACCGGCGTCAACGAGCCGCAGATCGCCCGGCAGGGTGCCAACCGCATCCTCGTGCAGTTGCCCGGCGTCGACGATCCCGACCGCATCAAGAAGCTGCTCGGCACGACCGCGCGGATGACCTTCCGCCTGCTCGACCCGAACGCCGATCCCAATGCGGGCCAGCGCCCGCCGCCGGGCGTCGAATTCCTGCGTTCCGAGAACGACCGGCGCGCCGACGGCCAGCCGACGGTCTATGCCGTGCGCCAGCGCATCGAAGTCGAGGGAGCCAACCTTACCAAGGCGTCGGCCGGCACCAACCCGCAGACCGGCGAGTGGATCGTCAATTTCGAATTCGACTCGCTGGGTGCGCGGCGCTTCGCCGACGTGACGCGCCAGAATGTCGGCCGCCCCTTCGCCATCGTGCTCGACGACAAGGTCATCAGCGCCCCTGTCATCCGCGAACCGATCACCGGCGGGCGCGGCCAGATTTCCGGCCGTTTCACGGCGCGCGACGCGCAGGACCTTTCCGTGCTGCTGCGCGCGGGTGCCCTGCCGGCCCCGCTGACCATCGTCGAGGAACGCACCGTCGGCCCCGACCTGGGTGCGGACGCGATCCGGGCGGGTATCGCCTCGATCGCCGGCGGCATGGCGCTCGTCTTCATCTTCATCGTGTGGAGCTACGGCCTGTTCGGCGTGTTCGCCTGCGTGGGCCTGCTCGCCAACCTGTTCCTGACGGTCGCGTGCCTTTCGCTGCTGCAGGCCACGCTGACGCTGCCCGGCATGGCGGGGCTGCTGCTCACGCTCGGCCTCTCGGTCGACGCGAACATCCTGATCAACGAGCGCATCCGCGAGGAAACCAAGCTCGGCAAGACGCCGTACGCGGCGATGGAGGCGGGCTTCGCGCGCGCCTTCTCGACGATCGTGGACTCGAACCTCACCACGCTCATCAAAATGATGCTGCTGTTCGCCTTCGGCTCGGGGCCCGTGCGCGGCTTCGCCGTGACGATCACGCTGGGCATCCTCACCTCGATGTTCACCGCCACGGTGCTCGTGCGCCTGCTGATGGTCACCTGGCTGCGCGCGCGCAAGCGCGAAACCCTGCCGGTCTGACCCCGCGACGGAGACGAAAATGATTGTCCTCTACCCGCGGCTGCGGATCTTCCCGGTCAAGACCGACATCAAGTTCATGAACGGCCGTTTCGCCGGTCTGGCGCTGTCGGCGATCCTGTCGATCATCTCGGTCATCCTCTATTTCCACCCGGGGATGAACTACGGCATCGACTTCAAGGGCGGCATCGTCATCGAGGCACGCACGACCGAAGCCGCCGACTTTCCGGCGATCCGCGCCGTGCTCGCGGGCCAGGGCGTGGGGCAGGCGGGCCTCCAGCAGTTCGGCTCGGCCAACGACCTCCTCATCCGGCTCGAGCGCCAGGCCGGCGACGACGCGGCCCAGCAGCGCGCGGTCGAACGCGTGCGCGGGGCCCTCCAGAAGGCGGTTCCGGGCCTGCAGAGCCGCCGGGTCGAGGCGGTCGGCGCATCGGTCTCGGAGGAGCTGTTCCGCAACGGCATGCTCGCCCTCGGCCTCAGCCTCGTGGCGATGCTGCTCTATATCTGGTTCCGCTTCGAATGGCAGTTCGGGGTGGGTGCCGTCGTCACGCTGGTGCTCGACATCACCAAGATGATCGGTTTCTACGTCGTCACCGATTTCCAGTTCAATCTCGTCGCCATCGCGGCCCTGCTGACGATGATGGGCTACTCGATCAACGACAAGGTCGTCGTCTACGACCGCGTGCGCGAGAACCTGCGCAAGTACAAGTCGATGTCGCTGCGCGACCTGATCGACCTTTCGATCAACGAGACGCTGTCGCGCACGATCGGCACGTCGCTGGCGACGTTCCTGGCCACGATGCCGCTCGCCTTGTTCGGCGGCGAAGCGCTGCAGGAATTCGCCTGGACGATGCTGTTTGGCATCATCCTGGCGACATCCTCGTCGATCTTCATCGCGGCCCCGATCCTGCTGTTCCTGGGCGAGGACAAGCTGCGCCGCGGCCCGCCGCCGGGCAAGGACGCCGCCGCGGCCGCCGTCGCGAAGCCGTAGGCATCCCGTGGCGGCACCCCCGCCCGCACCGCATCCCGACCGCAAGGTCGTCGACGCCTACGGCAAGGGCGGCTTCACTATTCGCGGAACGCTTTATCGCGGGCCGATCGTGCTGCTGCCCGACGACGTGGTCGCCTGGGAATTCGCCGACATCGCGGCGCTGACGGTCGCGGACTTTGCCGTGTTGACGGCACTTGAGCCTGCGCGCCGTCCGAACATCCTGCTGATCGGGATGGGGGCTCGAACGCATTTCGTCACGCCCGCCGTTCGCGCCGGGCTGCGCGCGGTAGGCATCGTCGCCGACCTGATGGATACCGGTGCCGCGTGCCGGACCTACAACGTCCTGCTCGCCGAAGAGCGGCGCGTCGCGGCCTGTCTCGTTCCCATCTGAATAGCAGGAGCGGAAACGAAAACGGGGCCCCGAAGGGCCCCGCGATCGTCGCAGCGATATGCCGGCAGATCAGCCGGAAGCGAGGTTCTGCGCGCCCACCATGCAATAGAGCATCGGGATCGAGAACATCGTGTTGAAGCGGCTGGTGATCATCGCCGTTCGGGCGGCCTTCTTCTTGGCGTCCGCGTCGGCTTCGACCATGCCCAGTGCGATCTGCTGGTTCGGCCAGATGATCATCCAGACGTTATAGGCCATGATCAGGCCGAGCCACATGCCCACGCCGATCAGACGGGCCGGGCCGGCCTTCAGCATCAGCGCGTCGCCGATATAGCCCATCATCGTCGCGAGCAGCAGGCCGGTGACGACCGTCGCCAGCGCCGCCCAGCGGAACCAGTAAAGCGCCGCGGGTGCGATGATCTTGCCGATGGCGGGCTTCTGTTCGTCGGGGATCTTCGGCATCGACGGGATCTGGACGAAGTTGAAGTACCAGAGCAGGCCGATCCACATCACCCCGGACAGGACGTGCAGCCAGCGGATGAAGAAGGCGCCCCACGCATGGTCGAGATTGAGCGTGTTGGTGCCGAGGGCGACGATGACAGCGATCACGACGCCGTAGATCAGCGCGCGGTCGAGCTTGTCGAGGCCCAGCTTTGCGAGAAGGTCGATCATTGTTCTGTTTCTCCGGGTGGGGGCGGCTTCTTAGTTGCCGCCGAGGTCGGGCGGATGTCCTTGTAGAATCGCCTGTGCCGCGCGGCGGCCAGAGCGAATCGCTCCCTCTATTGTCGGCGGAACGCCGGTCTGCGTCCAGTCCCCGGCAAGGAACAGGTTAAGTGCGGCGGTAACGGGGCCGGGGCGGCGGTTCTCCTGCGAGGGCGTGAGGCGCAGCGTGGCGCGCCGCTCCTTGATCGTGCGCACCGGCGGCACGGGCAGCGCCGGTCGGCCGAGCGCAGTCGCAACATCGCGCCAGAGCAGGGCGGCAAGCGCTTCCGGCGGGCGCTCGACGAGCGCATCGGCGGCACTGACGGTGACGCTGACGACGTCGCCGCGCGCGATCAGCCACTGCGCGGTTCCGCCGATCAGACCGAGGATCGGGCTGCCGCCCGGAAGCTCGACCGGCGCTTCGAGTCGGTAGTGCGCGTTGACGATCGGCGACATCTCGGCCGGCACGCCCAGCTCCGGAAGCAGGCGCGCAAGCGAATAGGGCGGGATCGCCAGCACGACGCAGGCGCGCCGGCAGTCGATCTTGGTGTCGGCGAAGTGGAGTGTCTCGACCCGGCCGCGCGCGATGTGAAGCGCGTCGAGCGGCACGCCGCTCTCGATCTCGACGCCCGCGCGCGCGAGCGCGGCAAGGGCGGGATCGACGAAGGCGCGCGTGAGGCCGTTCGCCGCGACGTACGGCCGGCACGCGGCCTCGCCGCGCCCGAAGGTCTGCGCCAGCATCGCGGCAAGCGGGCGGGCCGCCGCCTCGCGCGGGTCGGTGTTCAGAACCGCCATGGCGAGCGGTTCCCACAGCGCCTTGTAGAGCGGGCCTTCCGGATCGAGCCGGTCGGCGACGCGTGCCGCGTCGCCCGCGAAATAGAGCTGGAGCGCTTCGGCATAGTCCGACGGGCGCGTACCCGGAACGCGCCGTCCGGGCGCCATGATCCACCACGGGATCGGCCCGGCGTTGGGCCGGATCGACCAGCGTTCGCCGCTGGCAAGATCGAGGAACGGGAAGGCGGCCGGCACGATGCCGACAAGCTGGTCGCGTGCGCCGATGCGGTCGAGATAGTCGAACACCGCTTCGTTCGAAGACAGCACGACATGCCCGCCATTGTCGATCTCGCGCTCGAGCAGCGGATCGTGGAACGAACGGCAGCGACCGCCGAACATCGGGGCGGCCTCGTAGAGCCGCACGCGTGCCCCGCCGTGCGCGAGGTCGAGGGCGGCGGAAAGCCCCGCAAGCCCGCCGCCGACGACGTGTGCGTCGATCACCGGCTCGCCCACAGGCCGCGCAGCACGGCGCAGGCCTTGGCTGTCCCGTCGAGGCGGCGGCCGGCTTCCATGCGCGCGAGAAGCGTGGAATAGAGCTCGCCCATCACGATTGCGGGGCGAAGTGCCGGCCGGTCGAGCTGCGGCAGCATGGCGCGCGCCTCGGCAAGCTTCGCGGCGGCCTTGGCGGCGAAGCTGTCGCGCGGCTCGGGCAGGTAGTTGCGGCCGCGCCCGGCATCCTCGGCGATGTCGCGCAGCACGTTGACGCGCTGGAGCGCTTCGCCGAGTGTGATCGCATAGGCCCGCGCATCCGCGCTGTCGGTCCCGAAAATCGGCAAAGCGAGCAGCCCGACCGTCCCCGCCACGCGCCGACAATAGAGGACGAACAGGCTTTCGTCGAAATGCTGCGGTTCGAGATCCATCAGCTGGCCGTCGATCAGCGTGTCGAGTTCGGCGCGCGGCAGGCCGAAGCGTTTCGCGTGCGGCTGGAAGGCGAGGGCGACCGGATCGGCGGGCGTGCCTTCGTAGATCGCCGCGACCTGTACACGCCACCCGGCAAGGCCCGCACGCCGTTCGTCGACGCTGCCGGGCCCGTCGGCGACATCGTCGATGGCGCGCGCGATGTCGTAGAGTGCGAACAGCGCCTCGCGCCGCTCGCGCGGCAGGAGCCGCATCGCCCAATAGAAGGTCGAACGGCGCCGCGCACTCACGCCGCGATCCCGGCAAGCAGGCCGCGGACGAGGGCGGCACCCTTGTCGAAGGCCGACAGGCCGACGCGCGCGGCAAGCGGATCGCGCCGGCGCAGGTTGGCGGCAAGGCGTTTCGACAGTTCGACGATCGTCGCCGTTTCCATGCGCAGGCGCCGGTTGCGGATGCCGCGCGGCAACGGGGCCGCCTGCTGGTTGAGGAGTTCGACCCGTTCGAGCATGCGGTCATAGACGATGCGCAAGGCCGGCGAGAGGTGTGGGGCAAGCAGCTCGCGCTCGCCGATCCCCGACTGGTCGAGCCAGCTCTTCGGGATGTAAAGGCGGCGCAGGTCGAGCCAGTCCGGCGCGGCGTCCTGGAGATGGTTGGAGATCTGCAGGGCCGTACACAGCGCGTCGGAAGCCGGCCACAGCGCGCGGTCCTCGCCGTGCAGGTCGAGCAGGAAGCGGCCGACCGGGGCCGCCGAGAAGCGGCAGTAGGCCAGCAGGTCCGACCAGGTGCGGCACGGCCGGCTGCGCGCATCGGCAAGGAAGGCCTGCAGCAGATGGCGCGGATGGTCGAGCGGCAGGCCGCGTTCGAGCAGGACGGCGCGCAAGGCCAGCGCGTCGTCGGGGCCTTCGGCGCCGTCGGCGAGCGCCTTGTCGCGCGCCATCAGCAGGGCCGTCTTGGCGTCGGGCTCAAGTGCGGGGTCGTCGGCGATGTCGTCGGATGCACGCGCGAAGCGGTAGAAGGCATGGACCGCCGGCCGCAGCTCCGGTGCAATGAGCCGGGAGCCGACGGGGAAGTTCTCGGTCGTGCGGGTCCTTGTGCTCACGAAGATCGATTCCGTCCGAAACTGCCTCTATATAGCATCGCATGGACCCGGAAGCGCTTGCCGAAGCCCAGACCCTGCTGCGCCGCCACGATGCCGAGCGCTGGCGCACGACCTTGTTCGCGCCCGCCGCCGAGCGGCCACGGCTGGTCGTCCTCTATGCCTTCAATGTCGAGATCGCGCGCGTGCGCGAGACCGTGTCGGAGGCGATCCTCGGCCAGATCCGGCTGCAATGGTGGCGCGAGGCGCTGGCCGAGATCGCCGCCGGCGGCATGGTGCGCCGCCATCCGATCGTGCAGGCGATCGCCGCGGCGAAGTTCGATCCCGCACACCTGACGAAGCTGGTCGACGCGCGCGAGCGCGATCTGGATGACGCACCCTTCGCCGACCTTCGCGAACTCGAAGCCTATGCGGCGGCGACGTCGGGCGAGCTTGCGGTCGCGGCGGGCGGCGAGGGATGCCGCGATGCGGGCACGGGCTATGCGCTTGCCGGCTGCCTGCTCGCGTTGCCCTATTTCTCGCGCCAGCGGCGCAACGTGCTGCCCGCCGATCTCGTGGCAGCGGCGGACCTGACGCCCGAGATCATCCACGAAGGAAAGGCAGGTGCGAAGCTTGCCGCCGCGATCGAACCCGTCGCGAGGCGCGCGCGCGAACTGCTGGCGTGCGGTCGGGTGCCCGACAACAGCGTCGCGCTGCAGGGCACGCTTGCGCGGCTGTGGCTCGACCGGCTCAAGCGCGCCAAGCACGATGCGTTCGCACCCGAACTTCAAGCACCGCACCCGGCCGATATCTGGCGGCTGTTCTTCGCCAATCTATTCGGCCGCTTCTGACGCCGATCCGGCGAGCCATGCGGCAAGGTCCGCACGCGCGCGATGCGCATAGGCCTTCTTGCGATCCTGGCCCTTGAGGCGCTTGTCGGTGCCCGGATCGAGCGGCGGGAAGAGGCCGAAATTGCAGTTCATCGGTTGGAAGGTCTTGGCGTCGCCGCCGCCGGTGAGGTGGGCGAGCAGGGCGCCGAACGCGGTCGTCGCCGGCGGCTTCGCCATCGCGCGGCCGTGCCGTTCGGCCGCCGCGAAGCGCCCGGCAAGCAGGCCGATGGCGGCACTCTCGACATAGCCTTCCACGCCGGTGACTTGGCCCGCGAAGCGCAGGCGCGGATTGGCCTTCAGACGCAGCTCGCCGTCCAGCAGGCGCGGCGAGTTGATGAAGGTGTTGCGGTGGATGCCGCCGAGCCTTGCGAACTCGGCCTTCTCGAGGCCCGGGATGGTGCGGAAGACGCGGATCTGGTCGGCGTATTTGAGCTTCGTCTGGAAGCCGACCATGTTGTAGAGCGTGCCGAGCGCGTTGTCCTGGCGCAGCTGCACGACCGCATGCGCGCGCCGCCCCGTGGCCGGATCGGTGAGGCCGATGGGCTTCATGGGCCCGAAGCGCAGCGTCTCGCTCCCGCGCTCGGCCATCACCTCGATCGGCAGGCAGCCCTCGAAATAGGGCGTGCTCTTTTCCCACTCCTTGAAGTCGGTCTTCTCGCCGGCGATCAATGCCGCGATGAATGCTTCATACTGTTCACGATCCATCGGACAGTTGACGTAGTCGGCCCCGTCGCCGCCGGGCCCGCCCTTGTCCCAGCGCGACTGGAACCACGCCTTCGCGAAATCGATGCTGTCCTTGTGGACGATGGGGGCGATCGCGTCGAAGAAGGCGAGCGAGGCTTCGCCCGAAAGTTCGCGCACGGCCTGAGCAAGGGACGGCGAGGTGAGGGGACCGGTCGCCACGATGACGCTCTCCCAGTCGGCCGGCGGCAGGCCCGCGATCTCCTCGCGCCGCACCTCGATCAGCTTTTCGGCCGTGATCGCCGCCGTCACCGCCTCGGCGAAACCTTCGCGGTCGACGGCGAGGGCGGCCCCGGCCGGAACCTTGTGCCGGTCGGCGCATTCCATGACGAGCGAACCCGCCGCGCGCAGCTCGGAATGGAGCAGGCCGACCGCGTTGATCTCCCATTCGTCCGAGCGGAAGGAATTGGAGCAGACGAGCTCGGCCAGCCTGTCGGTCTTGTGCGCCTCGGTCGGCTGCACCCCGCGCATCTCGTGCAGCACCACCGGCACGCCCGCGCGCGCCAGCGCCCAGGCCGCTTCCGAGCCCGCCAGCCCGCCCCCGATCACATGCACCGGCTTCGTTCGATCCATTCCGCACGACCTGCTATTGTTCGGGGGCATTCCTAGCGATTCTTGGCTCCCACTTCAAACCGACCGGAAAACAAGATGCTGAAGGCCTTCAATCCCGCGACAATCGCCCCGCCCGCCGGCAAATACCAGCACGCCGTGGAAGTCCCGGCCGGGGCCCGCACGCTGTACCTGTCCGGCCAGGTCGGCCTGCGGCCCGACGGCAAGCTCGCGTCCGGCATCGACGGGCAGGCCGAAGCGGTGTGGGCCAACATCAAGGCGATCCTCGCCGAGGCGGGCATGGATTTCGGCGATCTCGTCAAGGTCAGCATCCTGCTGGTCAGTGCCGCCGACATCGGGCCGAGCCGGGCGGCGCGCGACCGGGCCCTTGGATCGCACCGGCCGCCGGCCTCGACGCTTTCCATCATCTCGGCGCTGGCAAGCCCCGACTGGCTGATCGAGATCGAGGCGATCGCGGCAAAGGCATGAAGCGTTCGCCCTCCCGCCTGATCCTTGCCGCCGCCGCCTTCGCGCTTGCAAGCGCGCAGGCCCCGGTGCCCGCACCGGAAGGTCCGCCGCCGGCGCGCATGTCCGGGACGATGCAGCCTGCCCCGCTGCTGCCGCCGGAATTCCTGCTCGGCAAGGCGGAGTTCGAGAAGGGCAACTTCAACGGCGCCTATCTTTCCCTGCTGCCCTTCGCGCATCGCGGCAACGCCGAGGCGCAATACCTGCTGGGCCGCATGTCGGACGAGGGCGGGGGCGGCATCGCCCTCGATCCGCGCGAGGCCATCCGCTGGTACAAGGATTCGGCCACGAAGGATTTTCCCAAAGCACTCTACGCGCTCGCCAAGGCCGCCGCGGTCGGGCGCGGCATGCCGCAGGCACCCGAGCAGGCGCTCGAGTATCTCTCGCGGGCCGCGGAAGTCGATTTCAGCCCGGCGATGCTCGACATGGCGTCGCTCTACGACGACGGGCGCGGCGTGGAACGCGACCGCGCCAAGGCGTTCGACTGGTATCGCCGTGCGGCCGACCTCGGCAGCACCGAGGCGCGCTTCGTGGTCGGCGAACGGCTCTACAAGGGCGACGGTGCCGCCGAAGACCGCGACGAGGCGCGCCGCTGGTACCAGCTCGCCGCCGGCCGCGGCCATCCGGGCGCGCTGTTCCGTCTGGCGCAGATCGGCTACGGCACGCAGATGAACGCCGACCGGCGCATCCAGACCTATACGTGGCTCACGCTCGCCCAGCAGCGCGGCGGCCCGGAGATCCGCAAGGAAGCGACCGACCTGCGCACCAAGCTCGGCAACACGATGCTCCAGGTCGATATCGACGCCGCCACCCAGCGCGCGCGGGCCTGGAAGCCGGAACCGCCGCTGAAGGGCGAACCGGTCGACCCGGAGGACCCGTACAACGACCCGGCGAAGATGAAGGCCGGTCGCTGAAACAGGCGACAATAGGTTACCGTAACCTATTTAAGCCTTTGAAGTTGCAGCGATGTTACTGCAACCGCGGTTTCGGCGATTTTGTAGCGTATCGCGGCGGATCGCCGCGCCGCTCCAACGGGTTGGCCGATGTTACATCGGGGGTTACCGGCCGGGGTGGATATTCACATGTCAAAGAGCGCATGGCCGTAAATATTGAGCCAATACAAGGAATATAATCTAATTCAGGAGGAACTGCAAGCAAAAGTCGTGGATGCCCGGCATTCGCCGGGCATGACAATTTCGTTTTTTCCGTCATGCCCGGACTCGTCCCGGGCATCCACGACTTTTCTGCCGACGACAAGTCGGGCCGCACGCGCCAGAATTCCCTGATGAACCCGACCGCAATCCTGCACGCCATCGCCGCAGCGGTTTTCTTCGGCCTGTCCACGCCGGTCGCCAAGCTGCTCGTCGGCACCGTCGATCCGTGGGTGCTGGCGGGCATCCTCTATGCGGGGGCGGGCGTGGGCCTGCTCGCGTTCCGGCTGGCCGGCCCGAAAGCGGGCGAAGCGCGGCTCGTGCGCGCCGACCTGCCGTGGCTGGCGATGTCGGTCGTCGCGGGCGGCATCGCGGGTCCGGCCCTGCTGATGCTGGGCCTTGCCCGGCTCGACGGATCGACCGCGTCGCTGCTGCTGATCCTCGAAGGCGTGTTTACGGCCCTGCTGGCGTGGTTCGCCTTCCGCGAGAATTTCGACCGGCGCATCGCCGTGGGCATGGGCGCGATCCTTGCCGGTGCGGCGGTGCTGAGCTGGCCCGCCGCACACCTGCCCGACGGGATCGGCGGGCCGCTGCTCGTCGCGGGTGCGTGCCTTGCCTGGGCGATCGACAACAACGTCACGCGCAAGGTCGCACTCGCCGACCCGGTCGTCACCGCGGCGATCAAGGGGCTGGTCGCGGGGCCGGTCAATATCGCGCTGGGCCTTGCGGCCGGTGCCACGCTGCCGGACCTGCCGACGACAATCCTGGCGGCCCTGACCGGCCTGTTCGGCTACGGCATCAGCATCGTGCTGTTCGTGCTGGCCTTGCGCCATCTGGGCACGGCGCGCACGGGTGCGTATTTCTCGCTCGCCCCGTTCATCGGGGCGCTCGCGGCCGTGGTCCTGCTCGGCGAGCCGGTGACAAGCGAACTCTTCGCGGCCGGTGCCTTGATGGCCGTGGGCGTCTGGCTGCATGTGAGCGAACGGCACGAACACCCGCACGACCATGCCGAGATGGCGCACGCGCACCGGCACACGCACGACGAACATCACCGGCACGACCACCCGCCGGGCGTCAACCCCGCCGAGCCGCACACGCATGCGCATGTCCATTCGCCGCTGCGTCACGCACATCCGCACATGCCGGACAGCCATCACCGGCATTCGCATTGAAAAAATGAAAAGTCGTGGATGCCCGGCACAAGGCCGGGCATGACAGCTCATATTTTTCCGTCATGCCCGGGCTCGTCCCGGGCATCCACGACTTAAGCCCGCTTGCGAACGGTGCCGCCCCGGGCGAGATACGGTGCCAGATAGCGCGCCGTATAACTTTCCTTCGACTTCGCGACTTCCTCGGGCGTGCCGGATGCCACCACGCGCCCACCCTTGCCGCCGCCTTCGGGGCCGAGATCGACGATCCAGTCGGCGGTCTTCACGACTTCGAGATTGTGCTCGATGACGACGACCGTGTTGCCCTGGTCGACGAGGGCGTGCAGCACTTCCATGAGCTTGCGCACGTCCTCGAAATGCAGGCCCGTCGTCGGCTCGTCGAGGATGTAGAGCGTCTTGCCGGTCGAGCGGCGCGAAAGTTCCTTGGCGAGCTTGACGCGCTGGGCTTCGCCGCCCGACAGCGTCGTGGCCTGCTGGCCGACATGGACGTAGCCGAGACCGACGCGCACGAGCGTGTCCATCTTCTCGCGGATGGCGGGGACGGCCTTGAAGAACTCCGCCCCTTCCTCGACCGTCATCTCCAGCACGTCGGCGATCGACTTGTCGCGGTACTTCACCTCGAGCGTCTCGCGGTTGTACCGCTTGCCGTGGCAGGCATCGCACGTCACGTAGACGTCGGGCAGGAAGTGCATCTCGATCTTGATGACGCCGTCGCCCTGGCACGCCTCGCAGCGCCCGCCCTTGACGTTGAACGAGAAGCGCCCCGGCCCGTAGGCGCGGGCCTTGGCCTCCGGCAAGCCGGCGAACCAGTCGCGGATCGGCGTGAAGGCGCCCGTGTACGTCGCGGGATTGGAGCGCGGCGTGCGGCCGATGGGCGACTGGTCGATGTCGATGACCTTGTCGAGATGCTCGACCCCGTCGATCGCGGTGTGCTCGGCCGGGATCTCGCGGGCCGCCATCAGGCGGCGGGCGAGGGCCTTGTAGAGCGTTTCGATCACCAGCGTCGACTTGCCGCCGCCCGAAACGCCCGTCACGCACACGAAGGTGCCGAGCGGGATTTCCATATCGACGGATTTGAGGTTGTTGCCCTTGGCGCCGCGGATCTTGAGCTTCTGGCCCTTGTGGCCGGGGCGGCGCGTCTTGGGGATCGGCACCTGCCGGAAGCCCGAGAGGTACTGGCCCGTCAGGCTCGCGGGGTTGCGCACGATGTCGTCGGGCGTGCCCTGCGCCACGATCTGGCCGCCATGGATGCCGGCACCCGGGCCCATGTCGACGACCCAGTCGGCCACGCGGATGGCGTCCTCGTCATGCTCGACGACGATCACGGTGTTGCCGAGATCGCGCAGCCGCTTGAGCGTTTCCAGCAGCCGGTCGTTGTCGCGCTGATGCAGGCCGATGGACGGCTCGTCGAGCACGTAGAGCACGCCCGTCAGCCCCGAACCGATCTGCGAGGCAAGCCGGATGCGCTGGCTCTCGCCGCCCGACAGCGTGCCCGACGCGCGGCTCAGCGTCAGATATTCGAGACCGACATTCACGAGGAAGCCGAGCCGCGCGTTGATCTCCTTGAGGATGCGCGCGGCGATCTCGTTCTGCTTTGGCGTGAGCTGCTTCTTGATGTTGGAGAACCACTCGGCCGCCTCGTCGATGGCGAAGGTGGTCACTTCCGAGACATGCTTGCCGCCGATCTTGACCGCGAGCGCTTCGGGCTTCAGGCGGAAGCCGTTGCACACCTCGCACGGGCGCGCGGACTGGTAGCGCGACAGTTCCTCGCGCGTCCACGCACTGTCGGTCTCGCGGAAGCGGCGTTCGAGATTGGGGATCACGCCTTCGAAGGGTTTGTTGGTCTTGTAGTCGCGAAGCCCGTCCGAATAGACCATCGTCACCGGCTCTTCGCCCGAGCCGTTGAGGATGGCGTCCTGCACCTTCTTCGGGAGCTGCCCGAAGGGTGTCGCCGTCGAGACCTTGAAGTGCTTGGCGAGGCTGGCCAGCGTCTGCGCGTAGTATTTCTGCGTCTCGTTGACCCATGGCTGGATGGCGCCGTCGGCCAGCGACAGGCGCCCGTCGGGGGCGACCAGCTCGGGATCGAAATACTGCTTCTCGCCAAGGCCGTCGCAGGCGGGGCAAGCGCCGAACGGGTTGTTGAACGAGAACAGCCGCGGCTCGATCTCCGAGATCGTGAAGCCGGAGACGGGGCAGGCGAATTTCGAGCTGAACACGGTGCGCTCGCCCGTGTCGGCGTTCTCGGCGAACAGCAGGCCGTCGGCGAGGTTGAGCGCCGTCTCGATGGAATCCGCGAGGCGGGGGCCGAGGTCGGGCTTCACGACCAGCCGGTCCACCACCACCTCGATGTCGTGCTTGCGCTTCTTGTCGAGGGCGGGGGCCGCGTCGATCTCGTAGAGCTTGCCGTCGACCTTGACGCGCTGGAAGCCCTTCTTCTGGAGTTCCTGCAGTTCCTTGCGGTACTCGCCCTTGCGCCCGCGCACGACGGGGGCGAGCAGGTAGAGCCGCGTGCCGTCCTTCATCGTCAGGATGCGGTCGACCATCTGGGTGACGGTCTGGCTTTCGATCGGCAGGCCGGTGGCGGGCGAATAGGGCACGCCGACGCGCGCATAGAGCAGGCGCAGATAGTCGTAGATCTCGGTCACGGTGCCGACGGTCGAGCGCGGGTTGCGGCTGGTGGTCTTCTGCTCGATGGAAATTGCCGGCGACAGGCCGTCGATGGAATCGACGTCGGGCTTGCTCATCAGCTCGAGGAACTGGCGTGCGTAGGCCGACAGGCTCTCCACGTAGCGGCGCTGGCCCTCGGCATAGATCGTGTCGAAGGCGAGCGACGACTTGCCCGAGCCCGACAGGCCGGTGACGACCACCAGGCTGTCGCGCGGCAGGTCGACATCGACGCTCTTCAGATTGTGCTCGCGCGCACCGCGGACGGAAATGCGCGGACCTTCAACACGGGTCGCCATGGGAAATCCTGGGAAGTGCCGGGGAAGCGGAAGAGAGGGAATATAGGTCGGTCGCGGCAGCTTTGCGACGCCTCAGGAAGGGCATTGTGGATAGAAATTGGACCCCGCTTTTGGGGCTTGCGCCGCCCCCCCGGCTTCTGCAAGTTGGCGCTTCGTTCTAGCGCGACTCGATTGGAGAATTGCCATGGCCGGCAGCGTCAACAAAGTCATCCTCATCGGCAATCTCGGCAAGGATCCCGAGGTCCGTTCGATGCAGAACGGCGGCAAGGTCGTGAACCTTTCCATCGCGACGTCCGAGACGTGGCGCGACAAGAACTCCGGCGAACGCCAGGAAAAGACCGAGTGGCACCGCGTGGTGATCTTCAACGAGAAACTCGGCGAAGTGGCCGAGAAGTACCTGAAGAAGGGCGCCAAGGTGTACGTCGAAGGCGCCTTGCAGACCCGCAAATGGACCGACAATTCGGGTGTCGAGAAATACTCGACCGAAGTCGTCCTGCAGCGCTTCCGCGGCGAGCTCACGATGCTCGACGGCGGCAAGGGCGGCGGCGGCGGGGGCGGGGGCGGTGGTGCAGGCGGTGGCGGCGGCGATGATTTCGGCGGCGACGACTATGGTGCTCCGAGCGGCGGCGGGGGCGGCGGTGGCCGTTCCGCGGGCGGCGGTGCTGCGCGCAAGCCGGCCGGCCCGATCGACGACGACATTCCGTTCTGAGGCGGCTAAGATTTAGTTCGCAAGGCTTGGTTGTGGCCTTGAATTAGGAGCCGAAAATGCTCTCGTCTGACGAGTTAATGGCAATCTCGTCGCACAATGAGCTTGGGTTCATCGAGCTTGTAGACCTTGTTGCGCGGCGCGCTGACGAATTGATCCGGAATCAGGATTTTTCCCAGCATACTGCTGAGTCCGCGCTCAACCATATTTTTGCATTCTCTGATGACCTCGGCATCCCTTTGAGAGGCGTAACTCGGTCAAATAAGGGAAATGACTATTACGACTGGTTCAACAAGAATATGGCGGCGCTTCAATACACGAAGTCACGCCTAATCTTTGGCAGAAATGCTTCTGTTGGACCGATAGTTTCAGGTCTAAGCCTCACCGATGTTCAGCGATCCAAGATTCGGCACCACCTAGGTGTCATCAAAGGTATCGTTGACGAAATGGACATTTCGGAAGCGCAGCGCCGCAAAATCTTTGACACTTTGGCAGCGGTCGAGGCCGAAGTTATAAAGCGTTGGACGCGAATGGACTCATTCGTGGCACTAGTGCTTTTGGTAGCTTCAATTTCCGTCGCAGGTGCTGCAATTTCCGACAGCGTTAGCAAAATCGACGCCGGCATCAAAAATGTAATTTCAATCGTTTCAGAAGCCGTTGATGAGCGTCAATTGAGACTGAACGCACCAGATCGCCCGGTTGGATTGTTGCCAGCACCCGACCAATCGGACGACTCAACAACGTCTGAAACAATTGGAGTTATCGACCCAAGGGATTCTTCTGGCCCGGCACAGGGCGGTAGAAAGCCCAATCGAGACGACATCCCATTTTAGAAACGCAAAATGCCCTTCATCAACATCAAGATGACCGCCGGCGCCACGAAGGACCAGAAGGCGCAGATCGTGAAGGAGTTCACCGACACGCTGGTGCGCGTGCTCGGCAAGAACCCGCAGAACACGCATATCGTGATCGACGAGGTCGCGCGCGAGAACTGGGGCCTGGCGGGCCAGCTCGTTTCCGACCGGCCGGCGACGCCCAAGGGTTGAATTAGCGGGCGGCTGAGCTAGCGCCCGGCGCGCTTGGCGAGAAGCTGCTGGAACGCCGCGAACAGGCGGCGCATCGCGGGCTTCTTGTAGGGAAACACGGTTTCCGAATCCATGTCGTGGACGATCATCGCCACGTCCGCCTCGAACAGCAGCAGGCGGCCGTCGCGCGTCTCGGCGCTGTCGATGACGACATAGTCGAGCTGCAGGCGCCGGTGCAGGGCGGCGAACGCCTCAGCGTGGCGCGCGGCGAAATCGGCATCGAAGGTTTCCATCCAATGCGCTTCCTGCGCGCGCTTGCCGGCATCCTCGGTCATGCCGGCACTCAGATAGTGCACCATCCAGTGCGACGAGACGGCGAGGTGGCTGGGGAAAGGCCGCCCGTCGATGATCGCGATGCGGTGCTTGCGGAAGAGGCCGTCTTCGCCGGCGTAATCGACGAAGGGCACGACGAAGAACGACGCATCCGCATGGCGGGCGAGATAGCCGGCGACGGCGGCCGCGTCGTCGAGCTTTTCCATGCCCTGGCCCGCGTGCGTGTCGAGCGGGCGCAGGATGATCGGGAAGGCGAGGTCCGCCATGATCGCGTCGAGCGGGACAGTGCCTGCGGCAATGCCGGCCAGCACGTCGCGGCCCGCGCGCAGCGTGGGGGCGGCGATGACGCGGCTTTCGGAAGCAAGCGAGGCCGACACGCCGTCGCGCGACAGGGCGGCGATCCGGCCGGCATTGCCGTTGATCACCGGCCGCGGCCAGTTGGCGAGCCAGCGTTCGAGCACGTGCAGCAGCGGGGCGTTGGCGTCGGACTGGCCGACCGCGACGACCGCGATGTCGTGGTCGGGCACTTCGGTCGGCAGCGGCGTGTTCGCGCCGACATAGCAGAGATAGAGGTCGGCATCCGAGCCGGTCAGCAGGAAGTCGAGCGGCGTGTTCGCCATCAGGTCGCCGGGCGTGACGAAGGCGAGCACGCGCGGGGCCGTGCCGCTGCCGAAGCGGATGCGGTACCAGCGATTGAGGCCGAGGGCGATTTCCTGGACGGCGAGGGCCTTGTCGCGCTGGCCGACCGTCTGCAGGCAGATCGCCATGTCGAGCCACGCGCCCGCGTCGTTGCCGTCGGCATCGGTGCGCGCGACCAGTGCTTGCCACTCGGCGGTCAGGTCGCCGACCCGGTAGGCGCGCCGCGTCAGTTCGGCCGTGCCGAGGAGGAGGGAAGGTGCCAGCGGGGTCGGGGCTTGAATATTCATTGAAAATCCAGCTTGAAGGGCGACTTGGCTGGGGGCTGCCTCATCCGATAACACAATAAATATCTTAAAATTATTGATTTAATGGTTAATTTCACCCTCGAAAAAACCGGTAAATTTACTGTTAATTTATTGCCTAACACCCACAAATTCGAGATAACTGCCGGGCATATCCAAAGGAGAACCCAACCATGGATGCAACAGGCGTTTCAGGACTTACCGCGGCATTCCGCCCGGTCCAGCAGGCGAGCCTTCAGGCGCAGGACAATCGCAACAGCCTGACCCAGGACGTCACGCAGGGCGTCACCGACCGCGTGCAGTCGACCCTCGCGAACTCCGCGGGCGACAAGACGGACATTTCGTCGACCGCGCTCACCGGCCGCGGGATGCAGCTCAACATCAGCGCGTAACACCCCTTTTCCGACGTCAGGGGCCGCCCCGGTGGAAACCGTCGGGGCGGCCCTTTTCATTTGTGGAAACGGGGGTCGGGAAAGGCCCGCTCTGTGGGCTTTTCTTCAAATGTATTCAATAGCTTACCGAGCCGATTTCGGCTTTGTTTGTGCGCGTGCGTCCTGCTAGATTTCCGGCGCCGGAGTCGACCGATTCCGGCACCCCTCCAGACGCACGCGTGGCACGATTTTGAGCGACCAGATTCCCACTCCGCCGGGCCCCACCGACATTTCGCCGGTCTCGATCGAAGACGAGATGAAGCGCAGCTACCTCGATTACGCGATGAGCGTGATCGTGAGCCGCGCACTGCCCGACGCACGCGACGGATTGAAGCCCGTGCACCGGCGCATCCTCTACGCCATGCAGGAGAGCGGCTACGACTGGAACCGCGCCTACCGCAAGTCGGCGCGCATCGTGGGCGACGTGATGGGCAAGTATCATCCGCACGGCGACAGCGCCATCTACGAGTCGATGGTGCGCATGGCGCAGGACTTCTCGATGCGCCTGCTGATGATCGACGGGCAGGGCAATTTCGGCTCGATGGACGGCGATCCGCCGGCGGCCATGCGCTACACCGAGGCGCGCCTGGCCAAGGCCGCCTCGCTGATGCTGACCGACATCGACAAGGACACGGTCGATTTCCAGCCCAACTACGACGACAGCACGGTCGAACCGACGGTGCTGCCGGCCGTGTTCCCGAACCTGCTGGTCAATGGCGGCTCGGGCATCGCCGTGGGCATGGCGACGAACATCCCGCCGCACAATCTCGGCGAAGTGATCGACGCGTGCTGCGCCTATCTCGACGATCCCGAGATCACGCTCGACGACCTGATGAAGTTCGTGCCCGGCCCCGACTTCCCGACGGGCGGCATCGTGATGGGCCGCGGCGGCCTGCGCGAGGCCTACCGCACCGGACGCGGCTCGATCCTGCTGCGCGGCCGCTCGCACATCGAAGAGGTGCGCAAGGACCGCGAGGCGATCATCGTCACCGAGGTGCCCTACCAGCAGAACAAGGCCCGGCTGATGGAGCGCATCGCCGAGTGCGTGAACGACAAGATCATCGAGGGTATTTCCGACCTGCGCGACGAATCCGACCGCGACGGCGTGCGCGTGGTGATCGAACTCAAGCGCGACGCCAACCCCGAGATCGTGCTCAACCAGCTCTACAAGTACACCGGCCTGCAGACCTCGTTCGGCTACAACATGCTCGCCCTCGACCAGGGCAAGCCCGTGCTGATGGGCCTGAAGGAGCTGATCCGCTGCTTCGTCGAGTTCCGCGAGGAAGTGATCACGCGGCGCACGCGCTTCCTGCTGCGCGAGGCGCGCAAGCGCGCGCACACCTTGATCGGCCTTGCCGTGTCGGTCGTCAATCTCGATCCGGTCATCGAGCTCATCCGCAAGGCGCCGGACCCGGTCGTGGCGCGCGAGCGCCTGATCGAGCGCGCCTGGCCGGTGACCGAGATCGCCAGCTACATCGAGATGGTCGGCGAACCCGGCCGCGGCGTGATCGACGGCACCTATCGTCTTTCCGAGGAGCAGGCCAAGGCCATCCTCGAGCTGCGCCTGCAGCGCCTCACCGGGCTCGAGCGCGACAAGATCCTGGGCGAGCTCAAGGACATCGTCACCCAGATCGCCGAATTCATCGCCATCCTCGCCTCGCGCGAGCGGCTCTACACGATCCTGCGCGACGAGCTGGCCGCCTACCGCACCGAGTTCGCCGACAAGCGGCGCACGACGCTGGAGGAAGGCGACGGCGAGCAGGACATCGAGGACCTGATCCAGCCCGAGGACATGGTCGTCACCGTTACGCATGCCGGCTACATCAAGCGCACGCCGCTGTCGAGCTACCGCGCCCAGCGCCGCGGCGGCAAGGGCCGCTCGGGCATGGCGACGCGCGAGGAGGATTTCGTCAGCCAGGTGTTCGTGGCGAACACGCACGCCCCCGTGCTGTTCTTCACCACCCGCGGCCTCGTCTTCCTGCTCAAATGCTACAAGCTGCCGCTCGGCAACCCGCAGAACCGCGGCAAGCCGATGGTCCAGCTCCTCCCGCTGGCCGACGGCGAACGCATCGCCACGGTGCTCGCCCTGCCGACCGACGCCACTTTGTGGGACAAGCTGCACATCGTGTTCGCGACGTCGGCGGGCAACGTGCGGCGCAACGCGCTGTCGGATTTCACGAACATCATGGCCAAGGGCAAGATCGCCATGAAGCTGGAGGAGGCGGGCGAGCGTCTCGTCGCCGTCCAGCCCTGCCAGGACACCCAGGACGTCGTGCTGGCCACGCGGCTGGGCAAGTGCATCCGCTTCACGGTCGACGACGTGCGCGTCTTCGCCAGCCGCAATTCCACGGGCGTGCGCGGCATCAAGCTCGGCAAGGACGACGAGGTCATCTCGATGGCGCTCCTGCGCCACATGGATCTCGAGACGTCCGAGCGCGAGGCCTTCCTGCGCATGGCGCGCCAGCGCCGGGGCACGAGCGACGACGCAGCGGTCGAGGCGGTCGAGGCCGAAGCGCCCGAAGCGGTCGCAGGGGCGGCCGTCACGCTGACCGAGGAACGCTACGCCGAGCTTGCGGCCGCCGAAGAAGTGCTGCTGGCGATCACCAGCAAGGGCTTCGGCAAGCGCAGCTCGTCCTACGAATACCGGCTCACCGGCCGCGGCGGCTCGGGCATCGCCAACATCGAGACGACCGACAAGAACGGCGTCGTCGTGGCTTCGTTCCCGGTGCGCGACGGCGACCAGCTGATGATCGTGTCGGACGGCGGCACGCTGATCCGCACGCCGGTCGACGACATCCGCATCGCGCGCCGCCAGACGCAGGGTGTGACCGTCTTCCGCGTGGGCGACGGCGAGAAGGTCGTCTCGGTGGCACGTCTGGGCGATCTTGGCGGCGACGATGCGGGCGACGCGGCGGCGGCACCGGCCGGGGAGGGGAAATGAGCGAGCGGATCGCGATCTACCCGGGCACCTTCGACCCGGCGACCAACGGCCATCTCGACATCATCCACCGCGGCGCCCTCGTCGTGGACAAGCTGGTCGTCGGCGTGGCCGTCAACGCCGGCAAGGGCCCGCTCTTCACGCTGGACGAACGCGTGGCGATCATGCGCGCCGAAGTGGCCGCAATGCCCGACGTGGCCGCGCGCATCGAGGTGCGCCCGTTCGAGACGCTGCTGATGAAGTTCGCCCAGTCGGTGGGCGCGCGCATCATCCTGCGCGGCCTGCGCGCCGTCTCCGACTTCGAGTACGAGTTCCAGATGGCCGGCATGAACAAGCGCCTCGACCCCAAGGTCGAGACGCTGTTCCTGATGGCGTCCGAGAACCAGCAGTTCATCTCCTCGCGCTTCGTCAAGGAAGTCGGGCGGCTGGGCGGCGACATCTCGCATTTCGTCAGCCCGCGCGTCGACGCCGCCATGCGGGCCAAGTTCGCCGCCGCCGGCATCCCGGCCGACGAACCGCCCACGCTGCCGCCGGTCAGCGTGCCGCGCGCACCGCTCTAGCGCCGCTTCAGCCGCCCAGGCGCGCCGCAAGGTAGGCGCCGAGCATCCGGGACATTTCCGCCAGTGCCGCCTTGCGGCCCGGCTGGCCCGCGTCGGCATATAGGGCCGCCGCCGATTTCATCGTCTGGAGAACGGCCGCGGCGACGGCGGCCAGCTCGGACGCGGGCAGCTTCGGTGCGCGGCGCTGAAGGATGGCGCCCACGCGCTGGCGCATCTGCTTGCGGATCGCGGCGACGCGCGCGGGATCGAGGTTGCCGCTCTCGATCAGCACGACCAAAGCGGGGTTGGCCGCGCGCATCGAGACCAGCGCCTCGCACAGGGCGCCAGCCAGGTCGGGCAGGGGAATCGTCGCGGCCCGTACCTCGATCCCGTCGAGATGGGCGTGCACGGCGTCCATGTAGCGGTCGAGCAGCGCTTCGGCCACCGACGCCTTGGTCGGGAAGAACTGGTAGAGCGAGCCGATCGAAGCGCCCGCGCGTGCCGCGATCTCGGTCATCGTCGCCGCGTCGTAGCCCTTTCCGGCGAAGACGGCGGCACCCGCGGCAAGCAGCACTGCGACGCGTTCGAGCCCGCGCCGCCGCCGGGGGGCCTTCGCGGTGCTTGCTTTTTGTGAGGGTGTCCTCATATAAATCTCCTGATGTGAGGATATCCTCATATTTCCGGATTGCAAACCCTGCCGCAAGGTGCCCGCCATGCTCGACCTTTCCCCGCGCTCCACCGCCCTCGTCCTCATCGACCTCCAGGCCGGCATCCTGGCCCTCGCGAAGGGCCCGCACGAGGCCGGCGGGCTCGTGGCCCGGGCCGCGACGCTTGCCCGGCGCTGCCGCGCGCTGAAAATCCCGGTCGTGCTCGTCCGGGTCGGCTGGTCGGCCGATTTCGGCGACATGCTGCGCCAGCCCGTCGACCAGCCCTTTGCCATCCCCGCGGGCGGACTGCCCGCAGGCTGGCTGGATCCGGCACCCGCACTCGGGTACGACGATTCCGACATCCGCATCCTCAAGCACCAGTGGAACGCTTTCCACGGCACGGAACTGGACCTGCAGCTGCGCCGCCGCGGCATCGACACGATCGTGCTGGGCGGGATTTCGACCAATCTCGGCGTCGAATCGACCGCCCGCGCCGCCTGGGAACACGGCTATTCGACCGTGCTCGCCGAAGACCTGTGCAGTGCCGCGCACGGGCCCGACGCGCACCGCTTCTCGGTCGAAACGATCATGCCGCGGATCGCCCGCGTCCGGTCGAGCGCGCAGGTCCTCGAAGCGCTCGGATAGGGCCGGCGGCGGCCAAGGAAGGCGGTTGACCCCGGCCCGGCACCGCCCTAGTTTCGCGCCCGCGCGAGCCCGTAGCTCAATCGGTAGAGCACGACACTTTTAATGTTGGGGTTCCGGGTTCAAGTCCCGGCGGGCTCACCAACGCTTCTAGAAATGGGTATAGGTGTTTTTTAAATTTCTGGCTATGATTGTAGAGTAAGAATGCGAGCTTCAACGACATAGATTACAGCCAAATGAGCGATCATCCGAAAGGCAATTCACCAATACTTGTTCCATTCCTGAAGTGGGCCGGGGGCAAGAGGTGGCTTTTCACGACGAACGGGAATTTATTTCCAGACAAATTCAATTATTATTTTGAGCCTTTCCTTGGAAGCGGTGCTGTATTCTTCCATTTACGGCCAGATAAGGCTGTATTGGCGGATCGCAATGCCGACCTGATAAATGTATATGAGCAGATCTATTTAAATTGGGAAAAAGTATTTACGGTCCTCAAGAGACATGGTCGAAATCACAACAATAGATATTATTATGCTGAGCGTGCTCGCCAACGCAAAGTTGGACATGAACGTGCTGCTCAATTTATTTATCTAAATCGCGTATGTTGGAATGGACTGTATCGGGTCAATCTGCGCGGTCAGTTTAATGTTCCGATCGGTACAAAGACATCAGTAATGCTTGATACTGATAACTTTGCCGGAGCTGCCCAGTTATTAAAGCGGGCAGCATTTTCTACATCAGACTTTGAGCCGATTTTGGCTCAGTCTCAAAAAAATGATTTTGTTTTCGTCGATCCTCCTTATGTCACTAGGCATAATTTCAATGGATTCGTAAAATACAATGACAAAATATTTTCTTGGAATGACCAAGAGAGGTTGGCCTCTGCAGTGGCCGCCGCTGCTGCGCGAGGAACAAAAATACTGCTAACAAATGCCAACCACATTTCCATTCGGAAGCTTTACCAAGGCCTCGGTACAATGGTTGAGTTGAAGCGAAACTCAGTGCTTGCAGGAGACACTAAAAATCGAGGCTCAACGACTGAACTTGCTATCGTGATAAACTATGAAATTGGGAGCAAGCAATGACCATGCGTGAGCGGCTTGCGCGCGCAGTAATTTTTTTTAAGGCTCGCCGCATCCCGATATTTTCGGATTTGCGCGCGGCATCTTGGGCCAACTGGCGGGAGGCTCTGAAAGAGCTATTTGTAACACTTTTTTTTAGCTTAATGCCGCTTTGGCTTGGACTCTTTATCGTTACCATTTTGACTATAACAACAGGCGCGTGGAGATTTATCGAAAACTTCGCATCAAGTTCAGACCTTGGAATTCTTTCAACATCGCTTTTAGGGCCACTGCTTTATGCGATGTTTAGAGAGGAAGAAAGTGCGGGTCCCACGTCGATGGCCCCCCGATTTCCAGGAGGGCTTTGGTTTGTAATGATCGTGCTTGCTTGCTGTACCATCGCTACTGCCATCTATTCGTTCACTTACCTTTCAGAGATAAATGTTTTCTACGACGCTAGCGGAAGGGTTATCAAATTTGTAGATGACCCTACAGTAGCGATGGCGTCTTGGATTCTTTTTATAGTTGTTGTGTTCGTCATTTTGTTTGCTTCGACCATTCGAAATTCTCTTGAAAGTGAATCACCTAGAATGATGAGTAACGACACTCAAGACTTTGTTAAAAGTTTCGGGGCTGCGCAGCTCGCGGCAACCACTGGTGCTATATCTCCTGGAGCGGATGCAATCGCTGCAGCGTTAGCGGCGGATCACCAAGAAAAGGGAGACAAAAAATGAATCTCCCACTTGAGCTTCCCCCAGATCCCGATCCGTTCGAGGCACGTATACCGGCATTGCGAATTTCGCAGCCGATCGGTGATATTTATTTAGCCGGAATTGACCATAAACTCCTGCAAAAAATTACCTACTTTGATGTTCGGAGGGTGCTGCGTGATCAGCGGGATATCGAAGCTTACTTGGGAATACAGCGGCCGGTAAGCGAATCACGAGTCCGCGATTTGCAGAAGTACGTCAATTTTGTTGATGCAACATTCCCGACATCTGTGATTCTTGCCATCGATGAAAGTGAATGTGTCTCATTCGATGAAAATGCGCGTGAACTAGTTTTGTCAAACGTGCGGAAAGGAAACGAACGTCCGGATATTGCGATTTCCAATCTTTGTCGCGTTATTGACGGCCAACACCGAATTGCCGGGCTGGAGAGCTTCGAGGGGAAAGACTTTCAAGTAATGGTCGCAGTTTTTGTTGGCATCGATCTAGCTGACCAAGCCTATATTTTTGCGACGGTAAATCTTGAGCAAACGAAGGTCCGAAAAAGTCTCGCGTTTGACTTGTTTGAATTGGCAAAGACAAGAAGCCCTTACAAGACTTGCCATAATGTGGCAGTGGCATTGGATAGAGTTAAAGAAAGTCCTTTTTACGAGCGCATTAAGCGTCTCGGCGGTGCGACTCCCGGACGAGAGCGCGAGACTATTACGCAATCAACCTTTGTAGACGCGCTGATTGGCTACATTTCATCCGAGCCAAAAGTTGATAGAGATTTGCTCCTAAGAGGTGAAGAACTCCCAAGGGCCGATTCTGAAACTTTGAAGAAATATTGTTTCCGAAACTTGTTCATTGATGGGGACGATATAACGATCGCGCGTGTTCTTCAGTCGTACTTTGATGCGGTGCGCATAACATGGCCAAAGGCTTGGGATGACTTCGGCGAAGGTGCGATGCTAAACAAGACAAATGGGTTTCGTGCGCTTATGAGAATTTTTGGGAGGATTTACCCGCACCTAGCAAAGCCGGGAGATTTGGTTCCAAGAGAAAAATTTGAGGGCATTCTCGGGCGCGCAAAATTTCGAGACCAAGATTTTAATACGGACAATTTTAAACCAGGCACCGCTGGAGAAGCAAAACTGAGGAATGATCTGATTGAGCAGATTTTTGGATAGCCGAAATGGCCTGAGCGCTTGAGCCGCTTCTGGCTATCAACAAGGGTAACCGACCCAAAACAGTGCTAAACGGCGAATATCGGCGTTTCTTCATACAACTCCGTTGAATTCATTGGGTCCGCAAAGGTACATGCACAGGCCGGTTTTGGGCAGATTGATTCCATGATCGACGGGCATCCCACGCACCTTCGACGGGCTATGGCTGCGCGAACCCGGGCAGTTCCTGTACGACGCGATGCCGCGCGCGCAGGCCTATCTCGACCGTTTTCCGACACCCCCGGCCCACGGCTGACGCCGGCCGCCTGCTTTACCTATTTTTTACGTAGTCCTCGTAGTTTCGGGTAAATGGTCGGCGCTGCCCGGCCCGCACCTCCTTGCCGACGGGGACCAACATGTTCAAGCGGATCACGATTTCCTGGAAACTCGGCTTTCTCGTCGGGCTCTCCACGCTCGCCCTCGTCGTGTCGATCGCCATCGCCGCGTCGTTCCTGCACCAGCGGATGATGGACGACCGGATCGGCAAGCTGCGCGCCCTCGTGGAAAGCGCACAAGGGATGGCCGCGGGTCTCGAAGAGGTCGTCAAGGCCGGCAAGATGACGCGCGAGGACGCCTTCGCGGCCCTGCGCACCAACATCCACGCCATGTGGTACGACGACCACCGCAACTACCTGATCGCCTTCACGATGGAAGGCATTTCGATCGCCAACGCCGCCGACCCCAAGCAGGTCGGCACCAGCCGGCTGGCGGCCACCGACGTCAACGGCAAGCCGATCGTCGGTTCGTTCATCGCGGCCCTGCGCGACGCCGACGAGGCGATCGTCACCTACCATTTCCCCAAGCCCGGCCAGACCGATCCGCTGCCCAAGACGACGCTGATCCGCACGTTCAAGCCGTGGAACATCCTGATCGGTACAGGCGTCTATACCGACGACATCGAGGCCGAGTTCCGCACCGTGCTGGCCAAGCTCGGCGGGGCCGCCCTCGCGATCCTGCTACTGACGGTGGCGGCCGCCTATCTGGTCGGCCGCAACATCACGCGCCCGCTCGGCAGCCTCAAGGGCAAGATGGAGAAGCTGGTCGCCGGCGAACTCGATCTCGAATTCGGCGAGACGCAGCGCGGCGACGAGATCGGCGCCATGGCCAAGACCGTACAGGTCTTCCGCGACAACGCCGCTTCGCTGAAGACGATGCAGGCCGAGCAGGAAAACCTGAAGGCGAAGGCCGACGCCGAGAAGAAGCAAGCCATGCAGACGCTGGCGCGCGACTTCGAGGCTGCCGTCGGCACCATCGTCACCGGCATCGCGTCCACCGCGCGCGAACTCGAGAATTCCGCGCACACGATGACCTCGACGGTCGAGGATGCCGCCCGCCAGTCGACGGCCGTTTCCGCGGCGGCCGAAGAGGCGTCGACGAACGTCCAGACCGTCGCCTCGGCGGCCGAAGAGCTCACCGCCTCGATCACCGAGATCTCGCGCCAGGTCTCGGATTCCGCCAGCATCGCCGGGCAGGCCGCTTCCGACGCCGAACGCACCAACGTGCAGGTCAAGGCGCTCGCCGATGCCGCACAGAAGATCGGCGATGTGGTGAAACTCATCAACAACATCGCCGGGCAGACGAACCTGCTGGCCCTCAACGCCACCATCGAGGCGGCCCGTGCCGGCGAAGCCGGCAAGGGCTTTGCCGTCGTGGCGAGCGAGGTCAAGAGCCTCGCCAACCAGACCGCCAAGGCGACCGAGGACATCGCGGCCCAGGTGAAATCGATCCAGACCGCCACGAGCGGCTCGGTCCAGGCGATCCAGGAGATCGGCCAGACCATCGGCCGCATCAACCAGATCGCGACCACCATCGCCTCGGCGGTGGAAGAGCAGGGGGCCGCGACGAAGGAGATCGCGCGCAACGTCCAGCAGGCTTCGGCCGGCACGCAGGACGTCTCGTCCAACATCACCGGCGTGGCGCGCGCGGTCGGCGAAGCCGGCTCGGCGGCGGGCATCGTGAAGGGTGCGACGGGCAACCTGTCGCGCGAGTCCGACGCGCTGCGCACGCAGGTCGAACGCTTCCTGGCCGGCATCCGCGCCGCTTGAACGGCAAGCGCGACAAGCCGGAAACCCCGTCCGACGGCACGGCACGGGTTTTGCGGTAGACGTGCCGGTGCGGAACCGCTAGTGAATCGCTCGGCGGCGGAACCCCGCGCCGGGAGACCAGCATGCCACTCGACTTCAGCGCCGGCCGGGCACATTACGACGCGGTCCAGAACGGGATCGTGATCGACGTGCGCGACGGCGCCAAGCACGTCCCGTGCATCATCGAGAAGCAGGCGCTTGCCGATTTCGAGGGCGTTTCGAACGTTTCGCCGGGCTCGCTCGTGTCGATCTACCGCAGCCACGCCGAGCGCATCCACAAGCTGATCGCGGCCCTCTACGCCTCGGGCCAGGCCGACGCCAAGAACGGGCTGCGCATCACCAGCCGCGTGCTCAACGGCGTCCGCCGGAAGTCCTGAACCCGAACATCGCGCGGTAGGCGCGCTCGATCTGCCGCGCGCGGCCCTTGCCGTCGCACAGCGGCGAAGCCGCGACCCGGCCGCGCAATTCGCGACGCAATCTGGCGCGGCCCTCGACGTCGTTCGCCAGTGCCTGCACCTTGGCCACGAACGCGTCGGCGTCGGCCGCCACCCAGCCGGTTTCGCCGAGGGACGCGAGCATGGCCGCGGTCCAGCGCCGTGCCATCGTGTCGCCCGCCAGCGTGACGACCGGCACGCCCATCCACAGCGCCTCGAACGTCGCAGTCGAACCGCTGAACGGGAAGGGGTCGAGTGCCACATCGATCGCGTCGTAGTGCGCGAGGTGCCCGGCAAGGCTGTCGACGGCCCCGCGGATCTCCAGGCGTGCCGGATCGACGCCCGCGCGCGCGAAGGCCGCGCGCACGCGCCCGGCGATCGAAGGTACTGCATAGAGGTTCTTGTACTTGAGCAGCAGGCGCGATCCCGGCGTTTCGCGCAGCAGCCGGGTCCACAGGTCGAGCACCTGGTCGCCGATCTTGGCCGGATTGTTGAGACAGCCGAAGACGGGGCCGGCCGCACGGGCCGACGGCGGCGGGCCGGGTTCGGGCACGTCGGAAATCGGGACATGCACGTAGTGGTGTGGCAGGCGGAACACGCGCTCGACATAGCGCTCGCCGCCGCCGCGCGGCACGAGCACGGGATCGGCGAGCAGGAAATCCGTCCCGGCGACGCCGCTGGTCGCGATGTCGAACAGCGACACATGGACGGGGGCCGGCCGGAACGACGCGACGAGCGGCCGGTTGCGGTCGAACCGCCCGGCAACGCACACGAGGACGTCGATCGCGTCCGCCCGCACGGCACGCGCGACGTTCGCGTCGCTCATGCCGTTCACGTTGCGCCATTCGTCGGCGAAGGCGCGCAGTTTGAGCGAATTGTCGTCCGGGACGACGAGATCGGCATAGCAGAAGATCTCGAAGTGCCGATGGTCGTGGTGCGCAAGGATGGCGCCGAGATTGCGCGCGACCGGATGTTCGCGGAAGTCCGACGAGAGATAGCCCACGCGCAGCCGCCGCCCCGCCGCCGGGACGATCGCCGGTGCCGGCAAGGGGCCGCCGGCCGGCGGATGGCGCCTGGCGAATTCCAGATGCTCGGCGTAGCGCGCCTCGGGCGAGATGTCGGGATCGTAGATGATCGCGAGCAGCAGGTTGCGGTGCGTGACGGCATCCCTGGGCGCAAGCGCCAGCGCCTTGCGGTAGAGCGTCAGCGCACGCGCGCTCTCGCCGCGCTCGAGCTGGAGATTGGCGAGATTGCCGATCGCACCGGCGAAATCCGGCTTCAGGCGCAGCGCCGCCTCGTAGCTGGCGGCCGCCTCGTCGAGCTGGCCGCGGTCGCGCAGGGCCGTACCGAGATTTTCGTAGGTCTCCGCGACGGTCGGATCGAGCGACAGCGCCGTGCGATAGAGTTCGACGGCCGCGTCGAACTGGCCGAGTGCGCGCAGCGCGTTGGCGAAGTTCGTGTGCGCCGTCGCCGATTGCGGCATCCGCTGCACGAGGACGAACAGCTTTTCGGTCGCAAGATCGGGCCGGCCGTTCTCGAGATAGGCGACGCCGAGATCGTTGAGCGTCTCGAGATTGCCCGGCTCGAGCGCCTCGGCCCGAAGGTAGAGCTCGATCGCCTCGTCGAGCCGGCGCTGCTGGTGTCGCCGGCCGGCGAGTGCACGCAGGATCCCGGCGTCGCCGGGTGCGAGCGAAGCGGCATGCTCGAACGTGCGGTCGGCCTCGTCGCCACGGCCGAGCTCGACGAGTGCCTGCGAGCGGTTGCGCAGCGCCAGCACGGCGTCGGGCTTGCGGGCAAGGACAGCGTCGAGCACCACGAGTGCTTCGGCCGGCCGGCCGGCGGCAAGCAGCACCGCACCCAGGTTGTTGCGCGCGTCGTCGTTGCCGGGCGACGCGGCCAGCACGGCGGCATAGTCGCCGATCGCGGCATCGGACGCGCCGATCGCGTGGCTGGACAGCGCACGTCCGTAGCGCGCGTCGAGAAGGGCAGGGTCGAGTGCCAGGGCCGCGTCGTAGCAGGCGATCGCACGGGCGAATTCGGCCGACTTGCGCCATGCGTTGCCAAGATTGCTGTGATAGGCCGCGACATTCGGATTGATCGCGATCGCCGAACCGATGCGCGCGATCGCGTCGCCAAGGTCGCCGCGCTGGAGCGACACGACGCCGAGCAGATGTGCCGCATCCGCTTGGCGCGGATCGTCGACAAGTACCGCGCGGTAGACGGTTGCGGCTGCGGCAAGATCGCCGCTGCGGTGCAGTTCCATCGCGTCGGCAAGGCGCTTTTCGACGGAAATTTCGGCTCGAGTCATGGGCGGAGCCTAGCCGACCGTCGGCGCAGGTGATAGGCGCACCGGACTACCGGACGGTCCTCCGGCGCGCTACTCTTGCTGCCGGAAATTCCGGAGAGCCCCATGGATATCGACAAGATCGAGATCGGCAAGAACGTCCCGCACGACGTCAACGTGATCATCGAGATCCCGCTCGGCGGCGAGCCGGTCAAATACGAGATCGACAAGAAATCGGGCGCGCTTTTCGTCGACCGCTTCCTGCACACCGCGATGCATTATCCGGCGAACTACGGATTCATCCCGCACACGCTTTCCGGC
The DNA here is from genome assembly GCA_964416335.1 of uncultured Azospirillum sp. Lineage (GTDB taxonomy): Bacteria > Pseudomonadota > Alphaproteobacteria > CACIAM-22H2 > CACIAM-22H2 > Tagaea. The sequence continues at coordinate 150,380 of CAYQDN010000001.1, read as the reverse complement.
GACGGCGATCCGGTCGACGTGATCGTCGTCGGGCATGTACCGGTCGTTCCCGGGGCGGTGATCCGGTCGCGACCGATTGGCGCATTGCTGATGAAGGACGAGGCGGGGGCGGACGAGAAGATCCTCGCGGTCCCGGTCGACAAGCTGCACCCGTTTTACTCGGGTGTTCGCAACTACACCGACCTGCCGCCGATCCTAATCGAGCAGATCGCCCATTTCTTCAAGCATTACAAAGATCTGGAGCGCGGAAAATGGGTGACGATCGTCCGGTGGGTCGATGCCAAGGGTGCGGAAAAAATGATTATGCAAGGCATCCAAAGGGCACGAAAAGACTTAAAAAAGAGAGGCTAACTATATGTAATTGAAGAAAATTATACGGAGTTTCAAAGCGATACTTCGTGACATGAAAGCCGTCCGGCAGGACACTTCGCCAACTGAACACCAAGCCAGTTGGAGAATCCCCGATGGCAGTTTCCCCTGCAAACGGCGCGTCCGGATTGACCGCAAGCTTCCTGCCCGTACTCCAGGCAAGCCTGCAGCGCGGCGACCAGCTCAACAGCGTCTCGCAACAGGTGGCCGACACGACCACCCAGGAGACGAATGCCGCGATCAGCTCGGCCGCAAGTCCGAGCAACGATATCGCCGGTGCGGCACTGACCGGCCGCGGCATGTCCCTCAACATCACGGCCTGATCCCGGTTTCTTGCGTATGTAGCCTGACAAGGTGGCGGCACGGCGGTAACATTCCCGCCGCATGATTCGTGTCGTCGTTTTAGGGGCAACGGGCTTCGTCGGACGCAACATGGCCGAGGCGTTCGCAAGCGACCCGGCCTGCAGCGTCGTCGGCGTGCGGCATGTCCGGCCCGCTTTTTCCCACCCGCGCATCGCGTGGATCGAGGCCGACCTCACGACCGAAGCGGGCGTGACCGCGGCGCTCAAGGGGGCGGACGTCGTCCTCCATGCCGCCGCCGCGACCGCCGGTTCGGCCGCCAATCTCGGCGATCCGCTGTCGATGATCGTCGACAACCAGGTCATGAACGGGCGCATCTTCGCCGCCGCACACCGGCTGGGCGTGGCGCATGTCGTCTGGTTCTCGTGCTCGGTCATGTACCGCTCGTCGCCGCAGCCCCAGCGCGAGGACGACTACGATCCGCGCGCCGAGATCCACCCGGCCTATACCGGTGTCGCGATCACCAAGGTCTATTTCGAGAAGATGTGCGCGTGGTTCGCCGGTCTCGGCCGCACGCGGTTCACGGCCCTGCGCCATTCCAACGTCTACGGCCCGCACGACAAGTACGACCTGGTGCGCAGCCACGTCTTCGGTGCCACCGTGACGAAGGCGCTGACGGCGAAGGACGGACGCATGACGGTCTGGGGAACGGGCAGGGCCGCACGCGATCTCATCCATGCCGACGATCTGTGCGCGGCCGTGAAGGCCGTGGTCGCCGGCCAGAAATCGCCCTATGCGCTCTACAATGTCGGTGCCGGCAGCGCGGTCACCACGCGCGAGCTGGCCGAGCGCATCGTGCGCGCGTCGGGCCGCCGGATCGACGTGTCGCTCGATCCCGCACGGCCGACGATCGATACCGAACTGGCGCTCGACTGCTCGCGTATCGCGGCCGAACTGGGCTGGCGGCCGCGCATCGACCTCGATACCGGCATCGCGCGCACGATCGCGTGGTGGCGCGAGAACCGGCCGCTCGGCGGCAGCGAAGGGACGACCGGCGCATGAAACTCAGCCTTGTCCTGCCCAGCCTGTTCCCGACGCTGATCGACGGCGCCATCGCGGCGGCGCACGAGGCGGCGGCCGGCATCGAGCATGAGATCATCGTCGTCTCGCCCTACGAGGTTTCGCGACCCGGCGTGCGCTGGGTTCCGGAGACCGCCCCGCGCGGATCGATCGCGGCCTGCAATCTCGGCTTCTCGCACGCGACGGGCGACGTGATCGCGCTGATCGCGGACGACAACCGGCTGTCGCCGGGTGCGTTGCGCCTGGCACTTGCCCATCTCGCCGCGCGCGAAGGGGCGTGCCCGACGCTGCTGCTGGGTTTCCCGCGCCAGGTGCGGCATCTGACGTTCGTGGGCTCGGTCTACGGACGCTACTACCCGTATTTCTTCGTGGCGCGCCCGTCGACGCTGGCGAAGGCCGGCGGTGCCTTCGATGAAGGCTACCGCAAGCATTTCGCGGACCCCGATCTCGGCATGCGCGTGTGGGCCGCGGGCGGGCGCTGTGAGATCGTCGCCGAGGCGAACATCGTCGATGTCGACACGCGCGGGACGGCGGGGACCGCCCCCGACAAGGCGCTGGGCTCGCAGGCCGCCGACTTCGCGCGCTTCGCCGGGCGCTGGGGCCACAATTTCCCGGATTGGGGCAGCGACCAGTTCGGCATCAATTTCGACCTGTCGGTCGATTTCCTGGCGCTGCTGGGAGCGAGCGACACGGTCGACGTGCGCGACCCGCGCAAGATCATCGACGTGCGCATCCTCGGCGCGCTGACGCTCGTCTCGCTGCATCACGATGCACCGGTCGGGACGGGGCGGGCGGTTCAGGCGGTCGACTATCTTCGCTGGCTGGCCGGCGTGGCGCCGGACGTGCTCAACATTGTGGTATCCGGCGGCAACCGGGCGACGCTGGCACGGCCCTGACCGGCCGCTTTTATCCCGCGCATTCGTCGAGTCGTTCGTGATAAAATCTTTTCCTTCGGCCATCGGATCGGCCGTAAGGCATTGCGATTCAGGGGATTATGGGGAAAATGGCGCCGCCGCAAAAATCCGTCTTCACGGCCGAAAAGCTGATGATGCGCGATGGTCGGCTCAAGGCGAACGGCTCGGCCGTACCGCTCGAAGCGCCTGTCGCCAACGGTGTCGCACATGCCGACGACGGACGCACGGCGACGGCCCTCGAAGGGCTGCGCGCGGACGTGCAGGGGATCGCGCGCAAGATCGACAGCTTCGTCAATCTCGACCACAACGAGATCGACCGCGTGCGCAACGAGGTGCTCGGCATCGCCAGCCGCATCGAGCAGACCAAGCGCGAGATCGGCGCCCTCAAGCATCCGCTGGCGCGCGAGGACAAGCTTTCGACGGCCTCGATGGAACTTTCCTCGGTCGTGGCGCAGACCGAGGACGCCACGTCGCGCATCTTCGACAGCGTGGAGCGCATCGAGGAGATCTCGCGCGAAGTCCGCGCGATGGCCATCGACGACTTCGCCCAGCAGCGCATCTCGGAAATCTCGGACATGTGCACCGGCATCATCGAGGCCTGCTCGTTCCAGGATCTGACGGGCCAGCGCATCAACAAGGTCGTGCGCACGCTCGCCTTCATCGAGGAGCGCGTGCAGACGATGCTGGAAATCTGGGGCCCGGGCGAGATCGGCAATCTTCCGGTTCCCGACGACGACGCGCTCCACATCAAGGATACCGGCGGCGTGGTGCTGCACGGGCCGCAGGATGCGGACAAGACCAACTCCCAAGCGGATATCGACAAGCTGTTCGACTGATGAGCGACACCCCCGACATGCTGTTGGCCAAGGCGATCCGCAAGGCCGACACCCGATACTTCTTCGAGGACTATTCCAAGCAGGCTCATGCCGCGATCGAAGCGCTCGACCGCGCGGGCTTCACGATCGTCCCGAAGATCCCGACCCGCGAAATGTTCGAGGCCGCCAAGAAGGCGATCGTCTACGGGCAGAACAAGCCTGGCAACATCGTGCTCCCCATCTGGGAAGCGATGCTCGAGGCGACCCCCGGACCCTACGGCGACTGATCTGCCGGGCGCGGCATGCTCGGGCGCAGGTCCTGGCGCAGCCGCATCAGCCGCGTCGTCGAATTCGCCGTGACGAGGGTCTGGCCGTAGGCGAGGCTGCGCCCTTGGGCGTCCAACGCCAGCACCTCGATCCGGAAGATGAAGGACTGCGACTCGCCCGGGCATGCGCCGCGGTAGCCGTCGAGCGAGGCTTCCGCGATCGCGGGCCCCTCGGACGCCACGTCGAAATCGCTCGGCGGCGCATAGAGAACGCTCGTGTTGATGAAGCGGATCCGGTAGCGCGCGGCCCGCGGCGCCTTGTCGAGCTCGATCGGCGGCGACACGCCGAGCGAGCACAGATGGCGAATGTCCAGGAACGTGCGGACCGCCATCTGGGGCAGCCCGGCGGGGCCCGGCGTGGAATTCGTGCAGGCCGCCAGAAACGTCAGGGCAGCCATGGCGATGGCGGCAGGGCGCAAGGTTCCAATATCCATCCGATTGTTCTACCTTGCCCGTCCGATTTGGGAAACTGGGTTCCAGCACCTTCATGAGTGCCACTGAAAGCGCGGACTGCGTCGTGATCGGCGCCGGCATCGTCGGGCTGGCCATCGCGCGGGCGTTGGCCCTGGCGGGCCGCGACGTCATCGTCCTGGAGGCTGCCGATGCGATCGGCACCGAGACGTCCTCGCGCAACAGCGAAGTCCTCCATGCCGGCATCTACTATCCGACCGGCAGCCTGAAGGCGCGCCATTGCGTCGCCGGCAACCGCTTCCTCTACGAATTCTGTGCGGCACGCGGCATCGATTGCCTGCGCCGGGGCAAGCTCATCGTCGCGACCACGCCCGAGCAGGTCGCCTATCTCGAAAAGCTGAAGGCGCAGGGCGAGGCGAACGACGTGCACGACCTGCGCATGCTCGCCGCGCACGAGGCAAGGGCGCTCGAGCCCGAGCTGGTCTGCCACGCGGCCCTGCTGTCGCCCTCCACGGGGATCGTCGACAGCCACGCCGTGATGCTCGCCTTCCAGGGCGACGCCGAAGCGAGGGGCGCCATGATCGCCTTCGAGACGCCGGTCGTCGGCGGTGCCGTCGCCAACGACGGCATCGTCGTCGAGACCGGCGGGGCCTCGCCCATGCGCCTCAAGGCGCGCACGCTCGTCAATGCCGCGGGGCTGGGCGCGCAGAAGATCGCCCATGCGGTTGCCGGCATTCCGGCAGCGTCCGTGCCGCCGCTGCACTATGCCAAGGGCAACTATTTCGCGCTCCAGGGCCGCACGCCGTTCTCGCACCTGATCTATCCCGTACCGGAGAAGGGCGGGCTTGGCGTGCACATCACGATCGACCTCGCCGGGCAGGCGCGGTTCGGGCCGGATGTCGAATGGGTCGAGGCGCTCGCATACGACGTCGACCCGCGCCGGGCCGACGTCTTCTACGCCGAGGTCCGCCGCTACTGGCCCGGCCTTGCCGACGGGGCGCTGGTCCCGTCCTATTCCGGGATCCGGCCCAAGATCGTGCCGAAGGGCGCGCCGAACCCGGATTTCGTCATCCAGGGCCTGGAAACGCACGGCGTTCCAGGACTTGTGGCACTGTATGGCATCGAATCGCCGGGGCTCACCTCGTCGCCGTCGATCGCCGAACATGTTGCGCGCATCGTCGCGGAAATGTCGTAAAACAAAGGTCTCGAAGGGAAGGAATACGTCGATGGATATGCCGATCAACAAGTTCAAGCAGGCGCTCAAGGAGGGCAAGGCCCAGATCGGCCTGTGGTCGACGCTGTGCTCGAGCATGGGGACCGAAGGGGTCGCCTCGTCCGGCTTCGACTGGCTGCTTCTCGACACCGAGCATTCGCCCAACGAACTTCCCGCACTGGTCAGCCAGCTCCAGGCGATGAAGGGCGGGACCGCTTCGGCGATCGTCCGCCCGGCATGGAACGACCCGGTGCTGCTCAAGCGACTGCTCGATATCGGTTTCCAGAGCGTGCTGATCCCGTTCGTGCAGACGCCCGAAGAGGCGCGCAAGGCGGTCGAGGCCACGCGCTATCCGCCGCAGGGCATCCGCGGCGTGTCGACCTCGGCGCGCGCATCCAACTACGGCCGCGTGACGGACTATCTCAAGAAGGCCAACGAACAGATCTGCGTGCTCGTGCAGGTCGAAACGCTCGAAGCCCTCTCGCGCATCGACGAGATCGCGGCCGTCGAGGGCGTCGACGGCGTCTTCATCGGCCCGTCCGATCTCGCGGCCTCGATGGGCCATCTCGGCAACTTCCAGCACCCCGACGTGCAGAAGACGATCTCGGAAGCCATCAAGCCGATCCGCAAGGCCGGCAAGGCCGGCGGCTACCTGACCGGCAACGAGGAGGAGGCCAAGCAGCGCCTCGCCGAGGGATTCCAGTTCGTCGCGGTGGGATCGGATTTCGGTCTGCTCCTGCGCAACGCCGACGCGCTCGCCAAGCGTTTCAAGGGTTGAGGGAGAGGTCGAATGTCGTCCAACAAACCCGACCTGATTTCCGGCGGACCGCTGCCGGGCAACTGCGGCGAGCGTCTTGCCGAGTATTTCACGATCCACAAGCTGCCGCCCGAGGCCGAGCGCACGGCGTTCTTCGCTTCGCTCAAGGACAAGGTGCGCTACCTGCAGTGGGGCGGGTCGATCAAGACCGGGCCCGAGATCATGGATGCGCTGCCCAAGCTCGAGCTCATCTCGTGCTTCGGCGTGGGCTATGACGGGATCGACATGGCGGCCGCGACCGCGCGCAAGATCGCCGTCACGAACACGCCCAACGTGCTCAACGACTGCGTGGCCGACACGGCGATCGCACTGATGCTCAACATCATGCGCAAGTACGTCGCGGCCGACAGGTTCGTGCGCGCGGGCGAATGGCTCAAGGGCAACCAGCCGCTCCAGACGTCGGTCCACCACAAGAAGATGGGCATCGTGGGCCTCGGCCGCATCGGCAAGACGATCGCCAAGCGCGGCCTCGGCTTCGACATGGAGATCGGCTATTTCGGCCGCAGCAAGCAGCCGGACGTGTCGTTCCGCTACTTCGCGAACCTCGCCGACATGGCCAGGTGGTGCGACGTGATGGTCGTCATCACGCCGGGCGGTGCCGAGACGAAGAACATGATCGACGCGAAGATCCTCGAAGCGCTCGGCCCCAAGGGCTATCTCGTCAATGTCGCGCGAGGTTCGGTCGTCGACGAGCCGGCCTTGATCGCGGCCCTCAAGACCAACAAGATCGCGGGTGCCGCCCTCGACGTATTCGCCGACGAGCCTCGCGTGCCGGCCGATTTCATGCCGATGGAGAACGTCGTGCTCGCACCGCACGTTGCGTCCGCCACGGCCGAGACGCGCAAGGCGATGGGCGACCTCGTGGTCGACAACCTGATCCAGGCACTCGAAGGCAAGCCGCTGCTGACGCGGGTCAACTAGAACAGGACGAGACGGGGGCTAGGAGTATGGCGGGGTTGAAGTCGTCGGCGCGCGTTGTTGTCATCGGCGGCGGCATTGCCGGCTGCTCCACCGCCTACCATCTCGCCAAGCTCGGCTGGAAGGATGTACTTCTCGTCGAGCGCGCGCGCCTGACCAGCGGCACGACATGGCACGCCGCGGGTCTCGTCGGGCAGATGCGCCCGAACCGCGCGATGACCCAGATGAGCAAGTACGGCATCGAGCTCTATTCGAGCCTCGAGGCCGAAACCGGCCAGGCGACGGGCTGGAAACAGTGCGGCTCGGTCAATGTCGCGCGCACGCCCGAGCGCTGGGTGGCGCTGAAGCGGCAGGCGGCGATGGCGCGCGGCTTCGGCGTCGACATGGAGCCGATGACGCCCGCCGAGGCCGGCCGGAAATGGCCGCTGATGCGCACCGACGACTTGACCGGTGCGATGTGGGTGCCCGGCGACGGCAAGGCGAACCCGGCGGACCTGACGATGGCGCTCGCCAAGGGTGCGCGGCAGATGGGCGTGGCGATCGCCGAGGGCGTGGGCGTCACCGGCTTCGGCTTCAAGGGCAACCGCATCGCCTCGGTCGAGACGACGCAGGGTACGGTCCAGTGCGAGACCGTCGTGCTTGCCGCCGGCCAGTGGACGCGCCAGCTCGCCGCCAAGATGAACGTCGCGGTCCCGCTGCATTCGGCCGAGCATTTCTACATCGTCACCAAGAAGATCGAGGGCATCACGCCGGACCTGCCGGTGATGCGCGATCCCGACGGCTACATCTATTACAAGGAAGAGGTCGGCGGCCTCGTCATGGGCGGCTTCGAGCCGGTCGCCAAGCCCTGGGGCATGGACGGCATTCCCGAGGATTTCGCCTTCCAGCTGCTGCCCGAGGACTGGGACCAGTTCCAGATCCTGATGGAGAACGCGCTGCACCGCACGCCATGCCTCGAGACGGCCGAAGTGCGCCAGTTGCTGAACGGACCCGAGAGCTTCACGCCGGACGGCAACTTCATCCTCGGCGAAGCGCCGGGCCTTGCCGGCGTGTTCGTGTGTGCCGGCTTCAATTCGGCCGGTATCGCCAACGGCGGCGGGGCCGGGCGCCTGACGGCCGAATGGATCGCGGGCGGGGAAGCGCCGTGCGACCTGTCGGACGTCGACATCCGCCGGTTTGCCGACTTCCACGCCAATGGCCGTTTCCTGCGCGAGCGCACGGTCGAGAGCCTCGGCCTGCATTACATCATGCGCTGGCCGCGCATGGAGATGGAGAGCGCGCGGGGCTTGCGCCGCTCGGCGATCTACGACCGGCTGGCGGCGAAGGGCGCGCGCTTCGGCTCGAAGATGGGCTGGGAACGCGTCAACTGGTTCGCACCGCCTGGCGAGAAATTCCCCTACGCATGGAAGCCCACCTGGCTCGACCGCGTGCGCGAAGAACAGACGGCGGCGCGCGAAGGGGTCGCGATCATCGATCAGTCGAGCTTCGCCAAGATCCGCATCCAGGGCCGCGATGCCGTCGCGTTCCTGCAGCGCGTCTGCGCCAACGATGTCGACGTGCCGGTGGGCAACACGGTCTATACGGGCATCCTCAACCTGCGCGGCGGCTTCGAGGCCGACGTGACGCTGATCCGCACGGCGCCGGATTCCTACCTGCTGATCACCGGCAGCGCCCAACTCGTGCGCGACACCGACTGGCTGACGCGCCGGCTCGACGGGGCCGCCGTCACGCTTGCCGACGCGAGTGCCCTGTCGACGACGCTTTCGCTGCTGGGACCGAAATCGAAGGCGCTGCTCGAGAAGATCTGCCCGAAAGTGCCCGACCTGAAGCTCGGCCAGAGTGCCGAGGCCGACGTGGGCCTCGCGCGCATCCGCGTCCTGCCGATGGGTTATGCCGGCGGGCCCGGCTACGAGATGCACATCGCGACCGACTGCGCCGCCGGCGTCTACGACGCGCTGTGCGAGGCGGCCAAGGGGTTCGTCGATCTCAAGGACATCGGCTATTACGCGCTCGATGCGCTGCGCATCGAAGCGGGCCGGCGCGCCTACGGCCCCGAACTGGGTTCGGACGAAACGCCGCTGGAAGCAGGGCTCATGCATGCAGTCGCACTCGCCAAGCCCGACTTCATCGGCAAGGCCGCCATCCTCGCCAAGCGCGAGGCGGGGATCGCCAAACGGCTGGTGATGCTGGCGGTGGAAAACCCGGATGTCTGGCTGTGGGGCGGGGAAGGGATCCTCGCCGACGGCAGGCCGGCGGGCGAGATCTCGTCGGCCGGCTGGAGCACGCAACTGGGCTGCGCCGTCGCGATGGGCTATGTACGTGCGCCCAAGCCCTTCACGCGCGAAGAGATGCTCGCCTGGAAATTCCAGATCGACATCGCGGGCGAGACCGTGGCCGCGCGCGTGCTGGCGCGCGCCGCCTATCCGCCCGCGAAGGTCAGTTGAGCGACGGGAACAGGCCGAGCAGGCGGCTGGGCTGCTGGTTGGCGATCGCGAGCGACTGGATGGCGAGTTGCTGGCGGACCTGAAGTGCCTGCACCGCCGCCGACGCCTTGCCGATGTCGGCATCGACCAGCGCCCCGATGCCGATCGTGATCGAATCCGAGATCGTGTTCGTGAACGTGGACTGCAGCGAAAGCCCGCGCGATTCCGACGCGTTCTGGCCCAGCGACGTGGCGACCGCCGACTGGAACGTCGTCAGCGACGTGAGCGCGAGCGTTGCGGCCGACGCCGAGGAAACCGACGACTGGTTGAAGGTCGTGAAGGCGGCATCGACCGAGGACTGGCTGCTGAGCGACAGCGTGTTCGCCGACACGTCGGAAAGGAACGTCTTCGACGACGAACCGGCCGACAGCAGGTTCGTGCCGTTGTAGTTGGCCTGGCTGATGAAGTTGGTGATCTGGCTGGTCAGGCTGTTGTAGTCGACGGTGTAGATCGCGCGCTGTGCCGCCGAAATGCTGCCGTCGGCAAGCTGCGTGACCTTCGCCTCGAGATTGCCGACGATGTCGCTGATGCCGGTGAGGGCTGCCTGCGTGACGCTGCCCACGCCCACGCCGTTGGCAAGCGAGGCCTGCACCGCCGCATAGGCCTGCAGGTTGCCGCGCAGGCCCTGGGCCACCGAGAAGGTCGACGCGTCGTCATACGCGTCCGCGACCCGGTAGCCGGTCTGGATCTGCTTGTTGGCGACCGAAAGGTCGCTGTTGATCTTCCGGAGCGACGCGAGAGCCGCGAGCGCACTGGTATTCGTATTCACTGAATTCTGCAGTGAAGCGACCATCGCAAGACCTCATGCGGGCCATTCTCGCCCGACTAAAGTTTGCTTGGGTTGCGGGGGCGCTTCTCACCCGACGGCAGTTCTTTTGCCGCCACAGCTCAAGTGTTTCTCGAATGTAGTTTATAGAAGGTAAATATTGTATGCAAGGCCCCACAATATCAAATGGATATGGGCCGCCAATCATTCGCCAGATCAAGTTTGGCGCCGGTTTTCTGCTGCAATTCCGCGAAGCTAAGCCCGGGTGCCAGTTCGCGCGCCACGAGGCCGGCGGGGGTCACGTCGATGACGGCAAGATTAGTGTAAATACGCTTCACCACCCGCGGAGCGGTAAGCGGATAGGTGCAGCGCTCGACGATCTTCGGGCTGCCGTCCTTGGTGTTGTGCTCCATCAGGACATAGACGCCCTTGGCCCCCGCGGCGAGATCCATCGCCCCGCCGACGGCCGGCGGCATCTTCTCGTCGCCGGTCGACCAGTTGGCGAGATCGCCATCGACCGACACCTGCATGGCGCCGAGCAGGGCAAGGTCGATATGCCCGCCGCGGATCATCAGGAACGAGTCCGTGTGGTGGAAGATCGAAGCCCCCGGCAGCAGCGTGATCAGCGCCTTCGACGCGTTGATCAGGTCGGGATCGCCTTTGCCTTCGGCTGGCGACGGGCCCACGCCGAGCACGCCGTTTTCCGAGTGGTAGACGATCTCGCGCCCGGCCGGCACGTAGTTGGCGACCAGTCCCGGCACGCCGATGCCGAGATTGACGACCGCACCGTCCCGCAGATCGGCGGCAGCGCGCCTTGCGATGTCGTCGCGGCTCAGTCCGTTCATGGCGTGCCCGCCTGCCTGGGGTTGGGAACATGCACGACCCGGTCGACGAACAGGCCGGGCGTGACGACCAGTTCGGGGTCGATGGCGCCGAGTTCGACGATCTCGCGCGCCTGCACGACCGCGATGTCGGCGGCTGCGGCCATCGTCGGGCCGAAATTGCGCGCCGCAAGCCGGAAGGTGAGATTGCCCCAGCGGTCGGCGCGCTCGGCCTTGAGCAGCGCCACGTCGCCTTTGAGCGGCTTTTCCAGCACGAAGTCGCGGCCGTCGATGCTGCGCGTCTCCTTGCCGTCAGCGAGCTTCGTTCCTGCGGCCGTCGGCGTGTAGAAGCCGCCGATACCGGCCGCCGCCGCGCGCATGCGCTCGCTCAAGGTGCCTTGCGGCACCAGTTCGAGCTCGAGCTTGCCGGCCGAATAGAGTTCCTCGAACACGACCGATCCCGAGGTGCGCGGATAGGAGCACACGAGCTTGCGCACGCGGCCCGTGGCCAGCAGCTTGGCGACGTCGGTGCGGCCCGAGCCCGCGTTGTTCGACACGACGGTCAGGTCCTTGGCACCCTGTTCGATGAGCCCGTCGATCAGCTCGACCGGGATGCCGGAATTGCCGAAGCCGGCGATCAGGACGACCGCACCGTCCTTCACGCCTTCGAGGGCCTCGGCCATGGAAGCGACGATCTTGTTGATCATGGGTGGCACACTAGCGGGCGCTGCACCCGTTGCGCAACGTCCGCAAGTCGGGCTTACTTCAGGCATGTTCGAAGGCTTCGAAACCGGCACATGCAGCCCCGAAGGGGTCCCGATCCACTATCGCAAGGGCGGTGCGGGCCCCGGCCTGCTGCTGCTCCACGGCTATCCGCAGACGCACGTGCTGTGGCGCAAGATCGCACCCGCACTGGCCAAGCGCTTCACCGTCGTCTGCCCCGACCTGCGCGGCTACGGCGCTTCCGGCAAACCGCAGGCGGGGCCGGATTTCGCGGCCTATTCTAAGCGCACGATGGCCAACGACATGGTCGGCCTGATGCGCGCGCTCGGCCTTGCGAAGTTCGCGGTGTGCGGGCACGACCGGGGTGCGCGCGTCGCCTACCGGCTTGCCTTCGACCATCCGGACGCGGCCACCAAGCTCGTCACGCTCGACATCATCCCGACGCACGCGACCTGGACGCGCATGGACCACAGGCTGGCGCGCGCCATGTATCACTGGCAGTTCCTCGCCCAGCCCGACGGCCTGCCCGAGCGCATGATCGGCGCCGATCCCGACTATTACCTCGTCGAGAAGCTGCGCCGCTGGAGCAAGGATTTCTCGGCGTTCGAGCCAGAGGCGCTCGATGCCTACAAGAAGGCCTTCCGCGATCCCGAGACGATCCGCGCCACCTGCGACGACTACCGTGCGGGTGCCTCGATCGACTTCGACATCGACGCCGCCGATTTCGGCAAGCGCAAGATCATGGCCCCCACGCTTGTCCTTTGGGGGCAAGGCGGTCTTGCCCGGCGCGCCGAGGACCCGCTCACCGTCTGGCGCGAATGGGCGGGCGACGTACGCGGCCATGCGCTGCAATGCGGCCACTTCCTGCCCGAGGAAGATCCGGCCGGAACGCTGAAGGCGCTCGAAGCGTTTCTCTAGCCGACCCGGGCCAGCTTGAACGCCGCATCGCGCCCGAAGAGGTAGAGAAGCGTGCGCAGCGACGCCGCGCGCTCGCCTTCGAGCTTCGGGTCGCGTTCGATCGCCAGCCTTGCGTCGTCGCGCGCGATCTCCAGCAGATCGGCATGGACGGCAAGGTCGGCGAGCCGGAATTCCGGCAGGCCCGACTGCCTGGTGCCCAGCACCTCGCCGGCCCCGCGCAGCCGCAGGTCTTCCTCGGCGATGCGGAAGCCGTCCTCGGTCTCGCGCAGGATCGTCAGGCGCGCCTTGGCCGTCTCGCCCAGCGGCTGGCCGTAGAGCAGCACGCACGAGCTTTCGTCCGCCCCGCGCCCGACGCGCCCGCGCAGCTGGTGGAGCTGGGCAAGGCCGAAACGCTCGGCATGCTCGACGACCATGACCGTCGCGCTGGGCACGTTGACGCCGACCTCGATCACCGTCGTCGCGACGAGGATGCCCGGCGGGCCGTCGACGAACGCGGCCATCGCGGCATCCTTCTGCGCGGCCTTCAGTTTGCCGTGGATCAGGTGCACGCGATGCTCGCCGAGGCGCTGGGCAAGTGACGCGTGCCGTTCGGTCGCGGCCGCAAGGTCCAGCACCTCGGACTCGTCGACCAGCGGGCACACCCAGTAGACGCGGGCCCCCCTGTCGATCTGGCGCGCGATCCCGTCGATCACGTCGTCCATCCGCTCGAGCGGGATGACGACCGTCTTCACCGGCTTGCGGCCCGGCGGCTTCTCGGGAAGCTTGGAATTGTCCATGTCGCCGTAGGCGCACATGACCAGCGTGCGCGGGATCGGCGTGGCGGTCATGATCAGCGTGTCGACCTCGCCGTCCTCCGACAGGCCCTTGGCCGCGAAGGCCACGCGCTGGTGCACGCCGAAGCGGTGCTGCTCGTCGATGACGGCAAGGCCGAGTTCCTTGAACTCCACGCTCTCCTCGAACAGCGCATGCGTGCCGACGACCGCACCGATCCGGCCCGACGCGAGCCCTTCGAGGACGGCCGCCTTCGCCTTGCCCTTGTCGCGGCCCGTCAGCACCGCGACCTCGATGCCGGCAAGGTCGGCGAGCGGGCGGATCGTGTCGTAGTGCTGGCGCGCGAGGATCTCGGTCGGCGCCATCAGGGCCGCCTGCAGGCCGCATTCGGCCGCGTTCAGCATCGCGAGGAACGCCACGACCGTCTTGCCGCTGCCCACGTCGCCCTGCAGCAGGCGTTGCATGCGGCCGGGTGCCGCCATGTCGCCGAGGATTTCGGCCAGCGCCTGAAGCTGCGAGCCCGTGAGCCTGAAGGGCAGGGCCTTCAGCACCGTCTCGCGCAGCTTGCCGTCGCCCTTGATCGTGCGGCCTTTGCGCCGCTTCTGGCTGAGGCGCACCAGCGCAAGCGCCAGCTGGTTGGCGAGCAGTTCGTCATAGGCCAGCCGCCGGCGCCACGGCGTGCCGGGCAGGGTGTCGGCCTCGTCGGCCGGCGAATGCACGCGTTCGAGGGCAGCCCGCCAGGTCGGCCAGCCTTCGCGTGCGACAAGGGCTGCGTCGGCCCATTCGGGCAGCTCGGGCGCCTTGGCGATCGCCGCGCGCGTCGTCTTGGCCAGCAGCTTGGGCGAGAGGCCCGCCGTGAGGCCGTAGACCGGCTCGACGCTCGCGATCTCGTCGAACTTGTCGAGCGTGCCGATATGGTCGGGATGCGCCATCTGCACGTCGTCGCGGAAGCGTTCGATGCGCCCGCTGACCACGCGCATCTCGCCGACGGGCAACTGGCGCTCCAGATAGTCGCCCTTGGCGTGGAAGAAGACGAGGTCGATGGGCCCCGTGTCGTCCGCGCAGCGGACCTTGTAGGGCAGGCGCGGCGTGCGCGGCTTGGCGTGCGCCACGACCTTCAGCCGCAGCGTGACGATGGCGCCTTCGGGTGCCTCCACCACACTTGGCGAGAAGCGCCGGTCGACCAGACCGGTCGGCAGATGCCACAGCAGGTCGACCAGATGCGGGCCCGCCGCGCGCTCGACCAGCGGTGCGATCTTCGGGCCCACGCCCGGAAGCGTGCGCACGTCGGCGAACAGCGGGAATAGGATCTGCGGACGCATGGGAGTACTGGTTCCGGCGGAGGGTGACAGCTTGGTCCAAGCCCGCTATATCCATGCCCCGATTCCAGTCAGGCCGCCATGAACGAATCATTGGAAGCGCGCCGCAAGCGCTTGATCCACCGCAGCGTTTATACGGGCATGAAGGAAACCGACATCCTGCTCGGCGCGTTCGCGCGCGCGCATGTGCCCGGCTTCACGCCCGAGCAGCTAGCGACGTACGAAAACCTGCTCACCGCGGGCGACCCCAATATACTTGACTGGGCAATCGGCCGGGACGAGCCGCCGCCGGAATTCGAAAGCGCCGTCCTGCGGCTCCTGATCAACTTCAAATTACAGCTGTAATACATTGTTAAAAATAGATTTCTCGAACCGACTTGGGGCCGGCAAGCGCCTCGAAGTGGCCGGTGCCCCGCCCGGTGTGGATGCCGGCGTGCTGGCGGCCCTGCTGCGCCACGGCCACGACGTGATCCATGTCGCGCGTGACGACGCGCGCGTCTCGGTCCTGGCCGAAGCACTGACCTTTGCCGGCGCCAAGGCGACCATCCTCAATTTCCCGGCCTGGGATTGCCTGCCCTACGACCGCGTTTCGCCGAACGGCGAGGTTGTCAGCCGGCGGCTCGACGCGCTTGTCGATCTTGCCCAGCCGCCGGAGGCGACGAAGGCCCGGCGGATCGTGCTGACGACCGTCAACGCGATCACGCAGCGCGTTCCGGCCCGCGCACGCTTCGCCGACGCGGTGTTCGTGGCGAAGCTGGGCGGCAGGCTGCGGCTCGACGAACTCTCCGCCTTCCTCGTGCGCGACGGCTACCGGCGCGCCGAGACGGTGCGCGAGCCCGGCGAATACGCGCTGCGCGGCGGCATCGTCGACCTGTTCCCGCCGGGGCTGAGCGAGCCCGTGCGCATCGACCTGTTCGGCGAGACGATCGAGCAGATCCGTCGCTTCGATCCGATGAGCCAGAAGAGCACAGGCAAGCTTGACGCCTTCGCGCTGAAGCCTGTCAGCGAGGTGCTGCTCGATCCGGCCTCGATCGAGCGTTTCCGCCTCAGCTATCGCGAGAATTTCGGTGCGGTCGACGACCGCGACGCGCTCTATGCCGCCGTGTCGGCCGGCCAGCGCTATGCCGGGCTTGAGCACTGGCTGCCGCTGTTCCACGACGGACTGGAAACGCTGTTCGACTATCTGCCGAACGCCTTGATCAGCCTCGACTCGCAGGTCGACGAGGCTGCCGCCGCACGATTCGAGCAGATCGACGAGTTCTTCCAGGCGCGCAAGCTCGCCCGCGAAGCGTTCCGGCGCGGACAGAGCGCCGACAAGTTCGGCGAGACCGCGACCAGCTACAACCCGCTGCCGGCCGACGCGCTCTACCTGAAGGCCAAGGAGTGGGCGAAGCTGCTGGCCGCGCGCGCGGTCGTGGCCCTCACGCCGTTCGCACGACCCGTCGGGGCGGACTGCCTCGATGCGGGCGGGCGTGGTGGTGTCGATTTCACGGCCGACCGCGCCAAGACCGACACGAACCTGTTCGATGCCGTGCGTGCGCGCGTGGCGACCGAGCGGGCCGCCGGACGGCGCGTGCTGGTCTGCGCCTATTCGGCCGGCTCGCGTGAGCGGCTGGCCCATCTGCTCCACGAGCACGGCCTGAGCGAGACCGCCGTGGTCAAGGACGTGACCGAACTGGAGGCGCTGCCGCCGCAGGTCGTCGCCACGACGGTATTGGGCCTCGAAAACGGCTTCACGACCGACGGGATCGCCGCGATCACCGAGCAGGACGTGCTCGGCGACCGTCTGGTGCGGGCCGCACGCAAGCGCCGGCGGCCCGACAATTTCCTCACCGAAGCGTCCGCACTGGGCGAGGGCGACCTCGTCGTGCATGTCGATCACGGGATCGGGCGCTATGATGGCCTCGTGACGATCGAGGTGGCGGGCGCCCCGCACGACTGCCTGCGCATCCTCTATGCCGACAACGACAAGCTTTTCGTACCCGTCGAGAACATCGAGATGCTCTCGCGCTACGGCTCGGAAGAGGCGGGCGCCCAGCTCGACAAGCTCGGCGGCGCGGGCTGGCAGGCGCGCAAGGCGCGGGTCAAGAAGCGCGTGGCCGAGATCGCCGGCCATCTCATCAACCTTGCCGCCGAACGCCAGATGAAGGAGGGCGAGCGTCTCGCCCCGCCTGAAGGTCTGTTCGACGAATTCTGCGCGCGCTTCCCCTATGTCGAGACCGAGGACCAGGCGCGCGCGATCTCCGACACGCTCGACGATCTATCCGCCGGCAAGCCGATGGACCGGCTGATCTGCGGCGATGTCGGCTTCGGCAAGACCGAGGTGGCGCTGCGCGCAGCCTTCGTCGCGGCAATGGCGGGCGTGCAGGTCGCGGTCGTGGTACCCACCACGCTGCTTGCCCGCCAGCACTATCGCAACTTCAGGGCCCGCTTCGAGGGCTTCCCGATCCGGATCGCGCAGCTCTCGCGTCTCGTCGCCGCCAAGGACCAGCAACAGGCGCGCGACGATGCCGAGGCCGGCCGCGTCGAGATCGTCGTCGGCACGACCGCCTTGCTCGCCAAGTCGATCAAGTTCAAGCAGCTCGGTCTTGTCGTCGTCGACGAGGAGCAGCATTTCGGCGTGGCGCAGAAGGAGCGTCTCAAGGAGCTGCGCGCCGACGTGCATGTGCTCACATTGTCAGCCACACCCATCCCGCGCACGCTGCAGATGGCGCTGGCCGGCGTGCGCGACCTGTCGCTGATCGCAAGCCCGCCGGTCGACCGGCTTGCCGTGCGCAGCTTCGTGCTGCCCTTCGATCCCGTGGTGATCCGCGAGGCGATCATGCGCGAGAAGTTCCGCGGCGGGCAGGTGTTCTACGTCGTGCCGCGCATCGAGGATCTGGGCGCCGTGCGCGAGCGTCTCCAGCAGGTCGTCCCGGAGTGCAAGATCGCCATCGCGCACGGCCAGCTTGCCCCCGGCCAGATCGAGGACGTGATGGTGGGCTTCGTCGACGGCAGCTACGACATCATGCTGTCGACCAACATCATCGAAAGCGGCCTCGACATCCCGACGGCCAACACGATCATCATCCACCGCGCCGACATGTTCGGGCTTGCCCAGCTCTACCAGCTGCGCGGGCGCGTGGGCCGCGCCAAGCTGCGCGCCTATGCCTATTTCACCGTACCCGGCGACCGGGTGCTGACGGCGGGTGCCCAGAAGCGGCTCGAGGTCATGCAGACTCTCGACAGCCTGGGGGCGGGATTCCAGCTCGCCTCCTACGATCTCGACATCCGCGGGGCGGGAAACCTGCTGGGCGAGGAGCAGTCGGGCCATATCC
Source organism: uncultured Azospirillum sp. (assembly GCA_964416335.1). Classification (GTDB taxonomy): domain Bacteria; phylum Pseudomonadota; class Alphaproteobacteria; order CACIAM-22H2; family CACIAM-22H2; genus Tagaea. Next base: position 132,099 of record CAYQDN010000001.1, on the reverse strand, counting down.
GCGAGGTCGGCGTCGAGCTCTACCAGCAGATGCTGGAGGACGCCGTGCGCGCGGCCCGCGTCGCCGGGCCCAAGGAAGCCGCCGACGAATGGGCGCCGCAGATCGGGATCGGCACGCCCGTCCTGATCCCCGAGAGCTATGTCGAGGATCTCAACGTGCGCCTCGGCCTCTACCGGCGCATCGCCACGCTGGTCGAGCGCAGCGAGATCGACGCGTTCGCGGCCGAACTTGTCGACCGTTTCGGCAAGCTGCCGGACGAGGTGCAGAACCTGCTCGACATCATCGAACTGAAGCGCCTGTGCAAGGCAGCCGGCGTGGACAAGGTCGATGCCGGGCCGAAGGGTGCCGTGATCGGCTTCCGCAAGAACAAGTTCGCGCAGCCCGACCGGCTCATCCAGATGGTCTTCAAGCAGCCCACGGTGCTGAAGCTTCGCCCCGACCACAAGCTCGTCTATCTGCGCGCATGGGACGATCCGGCCGACCGACTCAAGGGCATGCGCAGGTTCCTGGGCGATCTCGCCAAGCTCGTCGCCTAGGCCGGCGCGCAGCGGCCCCAGTCGCGCGCATAGGCTTCGTTCGTGTCCATCGCCGCATGCTTTGCATTGGCTGCGGCCAGCGCCCCGTCGAACGCCTCGCCGATCGGCTTGGCGAGCATCTGCTTGTAGCGTTCGCCGACGACCTGCGGGCTGATGTTCTCGCCCTCCATGACCGGCAGGACCGGCACGAAGGCGCGCAATGCCTGCTCGACGCGGCGCTTGGCGTCTTCGACGCAGTCGAGATTGATGCGCACGTGCCGGTTCTCGTGTTCGAGCACGACGTCGCGCTTGCAGGTCGCCACCTGCGTTGCGTCGCGCGCGACATAGACCTTGTGCTGGTCGAGGCGGATGTCGACCTCGACGCGCGTGGGCTTCATGCAGCTTCGTTTGCCTTCGCGCTTGCCGCCCAGCGTAATCAGCCAGTTCGTCTCGAAATTGGCCGTCGTCAGACCGGCCGGGTGCTTGCCGTGCTGGGTGAGGGTGCCCTTGGGCCCGGCGCGCGCGGCCGTGATGCGGGCAAGGTCGGCGATTGCCAGCGAGTAATCATAGCTCGGCTGCAGCAGATGCGGCCGGACGATCACAGCGGCAGGATCGGTCGGGCAGAGCGCCGTCTGCGCAAAGGCAACGTGCGAGGAACCGGAGCAGGCGAGCGCCACGAACCCGCCGAGGAAGTGCCGGCGGCCGAGGCAGGCGCACGCGGGCGGGCGGCTATTGGGCTGCGGCACTTTCGCGCACGCGCTGGAAGACTTGCGCGAAAACCTCGGGCGGCTGCGCGCCCGAGACCATGAATTTCCGCTCGACGACGAAGCACGGCACGCCGTGGATGCCGATTTTGCGCGCGAAGGCGTCCTCTTCGCGGATCAGCTCGTCGTCCTCGTCCGACTCCAGATAGGCGCGCACCGCGTCGGCGTCGAGCCCGCAGGCGGCGGCGATGTCGACCAGCACGTCGACGTCGCCCACGTCGCGGGCGTGGACGAAATAGCCTTCGAACAGCGCCTCGACGACAGCTTCCTGGGCGCCCGCGCGTTCGGCGAAGCGGTTGAGCCGGTGGGCCCGCACGGTATTCGGCGTGCGTTGCATGCGCTCGAACGCGAAGGGGATGCCCTCTTCGAGGCCCGCCGCGACGACGTGCTTGTAACGGTCGCCGCCGTCGGAATCGCCGAATTTGGCGCGCAGATAGTCCTTGCGGGCCATGCCTTCGGGCGACATCTCGGGATTGAGCTGGAAGGGCCGCCAGCCGACCTCGACCGAGCCCGGCAATTCGGCCGCAAGTGCCCGCGCCAGGCGGCGCTTGCCGATATAGCACCACGGGCAGATGACGTCGGAGACGATATCGATGCGGATCATGTGGATATTTATACCACACTGCCGTTGACGCGGTAGCGCGGCTTCCCGACAATCGATTTTGGTAAGTAATAAATACTCATGGGAGGTTCGCGTTGGCCGCGAAACGCAGGAAGCCCGTGGCGGCCGGACGCAAGCTGCCGATCTTCGAAGAAGGTCTCGGCAAGGTTCCCGCCAATCACGAACCGCTGACGCCCGTCTCGTTCCTGTTCCGCGCCGCCGCGGTCCACCCGCGCAAGGTGGCGATCGTCCACGGAAAACGGCGCATCACCTATGCCCAGTTCGCAGCACGCGTGCGCCGCTTCGCCGATGCGCTGGTCAAGAGCGGGCTGAAGCGCGGCGAGACGGTCGCCGTCATGGCGCCGAACATTCCCGCACTGCTCGAAGCGCACTACGCGGTCCCGCTCGCCGGGGGCGTGCTCAACGCGCTCAACTACCGGCTCGACGCCGCGACGATCGCCTTCATCCTCGGCCATGGCGAGGCGAAGATCCTGCTGGTCGACCGCGAATTCGCGCCGACGGTCCAGATCGCCCTGGAAGGCATGAAGAAGAAGCCGCTCGTCGTGGATATCGATGATCCGGAATATGCGGGCGAGGGGCCGCGGCTGGGAGCGGTCGAGTACGAGGATTTCCTCAAGCGCGGCGCGCCCGATTTCGCGGGTCGCTGGCCGACCGACGAGTGGCAGGCGATCTGCCTTCTCTATACGTCGGGCACCACCGGCAATCCCAAGGGCGTCGTCTACCACCATCGCGGCGCCTATCTGAACGCGCTGGGCAATGCGCTCGTCTTCGGCCTCCGGCCCGACAGCGTCTATCTCTGGACGCTGCCGATGTTCCACTGTTCGGGCTGGAGCTACACGTGGGCGGTGACGTCGGTCGCGGCAACGCATGTGTGCCTGCGCCGGGTCGATCCGGCCTTGATCTTCCCGTCGATCCGCGACAACCATGTCACGCACATGTGCGGCGCACCCATCGTGCTGAATACGCTGGCGCATGCGCCCGACAGCGTGAAGATCGCCCTGCCGCAGCGCGTGGAAGTGATGACCGGCGGTGCGGCACCGCCTTCGAGCATCATCGCGGCGATGGAGGCGATGGGCTTCCGCGTCACGCATGCCTACGGCCTCACCGAGAGCTACGGGCCCGCCACGCTGTGCGAATGGCAGCCCGGTTGGACGGAACTCGACCTCGACAGCCGCGCGCGGCTGATCGCGCGCCAGGGCGTGGGCTATCCCACGCTTGGCGCACTCGCCGTGCTCGACGCGCGTTCGCAGTCTGTCCCCGCCGACGGCGCGACGCTGGGCGAAATCGCCCTGCGCGGCAACACGGTGATGAAAGGCTATCTCAAGAATCCGAAAGCGACGGAGAAGGCGTTCCAGGGCGGCTGGTTCCGCACCGGCGATCTCGCCGTGCGGCACAAGGACGGCTATGTCGAGGTCAAGGACCGCTCGAAGGACATCATCATCTCGGGCGGCGAAAACATTTCTTCTCTGGAAGTGGAGGAGGCGCTCTACCGCCATCCGGCGGTGATGGAGGCCGCCGTCGTCGCCAAACCGGACGAAAAATGGGGCGAGACGCCGTGCGCCTTCGTCATGCTGAAGCCGGGCGCCTCGGAGATCGCAGGGCAGGAACTGATCGACTGGCTGCGCGGGCGAATTGCGCGGTACAAGTGTCCGCGCTATGTCGTCTTCGGACCGCTGCCGAAGACGTCGACCGGCAAGATCCAGAAATACGCGCTGCGTACGCGCGCCAAGGAGATCGCTTGAGTGCCATTTTCGACCTGACGGGCAAGGTCGCTCTCGTCACCGGCGCCTCGTCGGGGCTGGGCCGGCACATGGCGCTGACGCTGGCGCGCGCGGGCGCGCGCGTGGCACTTGCCGCCCGCCGCGTGGACAAGCTCGAAGCGCTGGCCGCCGAGATCGCGGCGTTCGACGGGCGCGCGTTGCCCGTCGCCATGGACGTGACCGACAGCGGCAGCGTGACCCGTGCTGTCGCCGAGGCGGAGACCGAACTGGGCGGGCTTGCGATCTGCGTCAACAATGCCGGGATAGCGCTCAAGGAAGCCGTCGCGGATATCGACGATCCCGCCTGGGCGCAGACGATGGCGACCAACCTCGACGGCGCCAACCGCGTGGCGCGTGCGGCCGCTGCGGCGATGGCGGCGCACGGCCATGGCGGCTCGATCGTCAACATCGCGTCGATCCTCGGCCTCCGGCCCAGTGCGCGGGTACCGGCCTATTCGGCGGCCAAGGCCGCGATCATCAGCCTGACGCAGTCGCTGGCACTCACGCTCGCCAGGGATTCGATCCGAGTCAACGCGATCGCCCCCGGCTACGTGATGACCGATCTCAACCGCGCCTATCTCCAGTCGCCGAGCGGTGCCAAGCTGGTCGAGCGCGTCGCACTCGGCCGTTTCGGGCTCTCGGGCGATCTCGACGGGCCACTCCTGCTTCTCGCCTCGGACGCCGGGCGCTACATGACGGGCACGACGCTCGTCGTCGACGGCGGCCACACCCTTGCTTTCCTCTGAACGGAGACACGAACGATGATCGTCGATGTGCGCACCTACACGGCCTTCCCGGGAAAGCTGCCCGCCTATTTCGCCGATTACGCGGCCGGCCCGCTGGAGGTGCAGAAGAGCCATCTCGGCGCGCCGCTGGGCTACTACCATGTCGATGTCGGCACGGTGAACACGTTGGTTCACATGTGGGGCTACAAGGACATCGCCGAGCGGCAGGCCAAGCGCGACATCCTGCAGGCGGACCCGGCATGGAAGGCGTGGCTCGCGAAATCCGCGGGCCGCTATGTCACGCAGGAAAACCGCATCATGAAGCCGGCCCCGTTCTGGCCGATCGCCGGCCAACCGTCGGGCCCTTACAGTCTCGTCGATTTCAGGCTCTATACCGCCCTGCACGGCAAGGCGCCCGAGTTCATGAAGGTGTACGAGCAGCTCGCCCTGCCGCTGCAGATCAAGTATCTGGGCAACTGCATCGGCTGGTACCAGTCCGACATCGGCGGGCTCAATCAGGTCCTGCATCTGTGGGGCTACAAGGACGCCGCCGACCGCGCCGCCCGGCGAGCGGCAATGACGGCCGATCCGGCCTGGGGCGAATACCTGAAGGTAGGCCCGCAGCTGCTGCAGCGCATGGAAAACCAGCTGCTGCTCAACGCGCCCTTCTTCAAGCCCTAAGGAAACGAGAATGGACTTCACCCTTCCGCCCGCCGTCGAAAAGACGCGCCGCGCGGTCCGCGCGTTCGTCGACCGCGAGCTGATCCCGCTCGAGGCGCACGACATCAACTGGGGCGACGGCGAGAATGTCCGCCTCGACGTGCTGCAGAAGCTGCGCGCCAAGGCGAAGAAGGCGAAGCTCTGGTCGCTGCAGATGCCCAAGGCGATGGGCGGAGGCGGGCTCGACGTCGTCGGCATGGCCGCCTGCTACGAGGAGATGGGCCGCGCCCTGTTCGGGCCGGTCGTGTTCAACAGTGCCGCCCCCGACGACGGCAACATGATCGTGCTGGCCAAGGTCGCGACGGCTGCACAGAATAAGAAATGGCTGCAGCCGATCGTCGACGGCAGCGTGCGTTCGGCCTTTGCGATGACCGAGCCGCATCCGGGTGCAGGATCCGACCCCGGCATGATGCTGACGAAGGCCACGAAAAAAGGCGGCAAGTGGATCGTAAAAGGCCGCAAGTGGTTCATCACCGGGGCGGGTGAAGCCAAGCACTTCATCCTGATCGCGCGCACGTCCGACGATGCGCGCAAGGGCCTCAGCGCCTTCCTGTTCCATGCCGAGCAGCCGGGCTGGCGCATCATCCGCCGGATCCCGATCATGGGGCCGGAAGAGCATGGCGGGCATTGCGAGATCGAGTTCGACGGGCTGGAGATCGCCGACGCCGACCGGCTGATGGAAGTGGGCGACGGCCTCAAGCTCACCCAGATCCGTCTGGGAACAGCACGGCTCACGCACTGCATGCGCTGGCTCGGCATGGCGCGCCGCGCGATGGAGATCGCGTTGCCCTATGTCGAGGCGCGCAAGAGCTTCGGCCAGAAGCTGATCGACCGCGAGGGCGTGCAGTGGCTGCTGGGCGAGGCGGCCCTGCAGATCGAGATCGGCCGGCTGCTGACGATGCGCGCTGCCTGGAAGCTCGACCAGGGCGATTTCGCGCGCAAGGAAGTGTCGATGGCCAAGGTCGCGGTCGCCGACGTGCTGCACAAGGCGGTCGATACGGCGATCCAGCTGCTGGGTGCGCGCGGCTACTCGAAAGACGAGCATCTGGAATGGATGTACCGCTACGCGCGGCAGGCTCGGCTCGTCGACGGGGCGTCGGAAGTGCACAAGATGGTGCTCGCCCGCTTCCTTGCGCAGGAGCGCACGGAGTTCTGGGCGTGGCGCTGAGGCCGCATTCCCCACCGCCCGCCCTGGCGGGCTGGCTGATCGGGGCACTCGGCGCGCAGCAGGTCCAGGTCCTGTCGTGGCAGAAGCTTTCGGGCGGCGCCATCCAGGAGAACTGGGCCTTCGAGGCGCGCGTGCGCGGCGGGCCGAAGGCCGGCACGCTCGCGGCCGTGCTGCGCACCGACGCGCCCACGGGTGTCGCCGTCAGCCATGGGCGCGTACAGGAATATGCGATCCTGACGGCCGCACACGCAGCCGGCGTGCGCGTGCCCGAGCCGATCGGGCTGTGCGCCGATGCGGCCGTGATCGGCAAGCCGTTCTACGTGATGGCACGCGTCGAGGGCACGGCACTGGGCCACATCCTCGCCAACGACGAGAAATGGACGGGCGACCGTGCGGCTTTGGCCGAAAAACTGGGCGAGGAGCTGGCGCGGCTGCACACGGTGCGTCCGCCGCAGACAACACTCAATTTCCTCAAGATTCCGGCCGGCCCGCCGGCACTCGCCGCGATCGCCGACTACCGGCGCTGGCTCGACGGCTACCGTGCCCCGCGGCCGGCGCTCGAACTCGCCCTGCGCTGGCTTGAGCGCCGCGCGCCGGCGCGCGGCGAGGTCGTGCTGTGCCATCGCGACTACCGCACCGGCAACTACATGGCCGATGCCGAGAAGCTGACCGGCATCCTCGACTGGGAGTTCGCCGGCTGGAGCGACCCGAACGAGGATATCGGCTGGTTCTGCGCCAAATGCTGGCGCTTCGGGCAGGTCGCGCGCGAAGCCGGCGGGATCGGGGCACGCGTCGATTTCTACCGCGGCTATGCGCGCGTCGCCGGCCGCCCCGTCGATGAAACCGCGATCCGCTACTGGGAGATCCTGGCGCATGCGCGCTGGGCAGTGATCGCCCTCCAGCAGGGCGAGCGGTTCGTGGGCGGGGGCGAATCCTCGCTCGACCTTGCCATCACCGGCCGGCGCATCGCCGAACTGGAATACGAAATGCTGGCGATGATCGATGCCACCGCCGCACCGGGCGCCTTGCCGGCCGGACTGCCTGTCGACCGGCCGACGGCGCGCGAACTGGCGGCACTCGCCACCCAGATCGCGGCGCGCGAAATCGCACCTGCACTCGACGGCGAGAAGCGCTTTGCCGGGTTGATGCTGGCCAACGCGATGGGCATCGTCGCGCGCGATCTGGGACCGGCCGTCGAGCCGCCGGCCGACCGCACGCTCGTCGCCGCGATCCGGGCGGGAACGCACGATGGCGATGCCGGCCTGCATGGTGCCTTGCGCGAGGACGCACGCACCCGCACGAAGATCGCCAACCCCAAATACCCGTTCTGACTACCAGCCGCCGGTGCGGTCCCACACGGCGACGATCTCGTCGCCGCCGTCGACCACGTGATACTGCGTGTACATCGCCGACGTCATGCACACGTGGTTGGGAAGCACGAGCACGCGGCTGCCGATCGGCCAATCGGCGAAGGGCAGGGGACCGATCGCGTCGAGGCCGCGGCGCGCACTCAGGATTCCGTGCTCCTGATGCACGTCGAGGACCGCGACATCGGGGCGCGGGGCGGCTTCGCCCATGCGCCGCACCAGTCCATAGCCGACATTCTCGATGCGGCGGTTGGCACCCGTATCCTTCGACAGCGCCAGCGCACCGGCATCGAGCAGGATGTGGTTGCGCTGGCGATGATGGCCGATGACCGAGGCGAGCACGCCCACGGCGATGTCGTCGGCGGCACACATGCCAAGCCCGTGCTGGAACAGGTCGAAGAACACGAAATTTCCCGGCCGCATCTCGGTGACGCCGTCGAGATGGCGTGCGTGCAGGGCCGTGGGCGTCGAGCCGACGCTGACCAGGTCGAACGAATGGCCGCGGGCGCGCAGGAACTCGGCCGCGGCGACAACGCCCGCACGCTCGTCCTCCGCCACGTCCTCGATCTCAGTCACACCGTCGCAGCCGTAGGAATGCCCGGCATGCGCCATGACGCCCGCCAGCATTCCGGCGGGCCCGAGCGCTTCGGCGATCGCGGCGAGTTCGGGCGAGGCGGGGTCCACGCCCGCGCGCGCTCCGCCCGTCTCCACCTCGACGACCACGTTGAAGCGCACGCCAAGCGCCTTGCCGCGCGCGGCGATGGCGCGGGCGGCCTCCGGGTCGTCGGTGAGGATCTTGAGGCCGGGGGCCGTGTGCATGATCGCCGCCGCGCGGTCGAGCTTGGCCGGCACGATGGCCACCGCATAGAGGATGTCGGTGAAACCGGCCTTCGCGAAATACTCGGCCTCGGCGAGCGTGGAGACCGTGATCGGCCCGGTCCCGCCATCATGGACGAGCCGCGCCACGTCGGCCGATTTCGCGGTCTTCATGTGCGGACGCAGCGCGACGCCGAGCGCCTTGGCGCGGGCTTTCATCCGGGCGACGTTGCGCGCCAGGCGCGCACGGTCGAGGATCAGCGAAGGTGTTGGAAGATCGGAAAGGCGCATTGCGTGCGAGGGGGCTGCACCGGAACCGGCGTCAGCGCGCCGGCGGTGCCGCGGGCATCATGGCGCGCATCAGCGCGTCGACATGCCAGCCCTGGAACATGCGGATGCCGACCGCCTGGCCGAGTTCGAAGGCCATCGGCGTCTCGCAGCGTCCCATGATGATGCGGTTGATGTCCGCCTCGGCCAGCATCGCGGCGAGGCCCTTCATGCGCCAGTCCTCGGCGTGGTCCTTGAAGAAGAACAGCTTCACGAGGTCGGCGCGCAGCTCGGAACGGCGGAAGAAGGTCAGCGTGTCGGGCGTCAGCCCGTCGAGCAGCGAGCGGTAGCCGGCCTTCTGCAGCGTGTCGATGGCGCGGTTGTACGCCTCGAAATCGGAGAACACGTCGTGCCGGGCGATCTCGATGATGATGTTGCCCTTGGCGACGAAATTGCCGATGCGCTGGTCGAATTCACGGAACCGGTCCGACAGGATCGTGTCGACGTTGAGGTTGATCGAGATGTTGCCCGCGGTCTTGGTGAGGAAGCCCTCCGACAGGGCGCGGAGCATGCGCGCGTCGAACGTGCGCGTCAGCATCTGGAACAGGCCGCGCTGGCCGCGCATGTTGATGCGCGGCGTCATCAGGTTGCGCACGTCGTTCACGCTGAAGAAGTATTCGCGGAAGATCGGGCGCAGCTGGTTGGCGGTCAGTGCGATCGAGACGGGCTGGTTGCGGATCAGCGCCTTCGCGTCGGCCTTGCCGAAGGCTTCCTCGAGCTGGCCGAGGACGGCCGGCGTCAGCGACTGGAAATTCTGCCCGTAGGCAGGACCGGCAGCGGCAGCCGAACCGGCCCGCTGCAGCGCGCGCAGTCGCGCTTCCTGCTGGCTCTTCTGCTCCTCGAGGGCCGCCTTGGCGTAGTCGTAGAAATCGGGGAACTGTGTCTCGAAGCTGTACCAGGTGCAGGCTTCCTCGATGTTCTCGTCGGGCATCCCGGTCGCCACTGAATGGCGACGCAACAGGTCGTCGAGCTCGGTGACGATGCTCTCGAACTGCTGCGGGTTGTCGACCCGGAAGACGAAAACGATGTCGAAGTTCGCCAGCGAATAGATCGTGCCTTCGGCGCGCTGGACCATCTCGCGGATGGCATGGAAGATCACATAGTAGTTTTCGCGCCGGCGGTTGAACCAAGCCTGCCGCTGCATGGAAATGACAACCGACATCCGCGGCACGGTATTGCCCGTGCGCTTGATGCGATCCAGGTCGGAAAGGAGCGTTTCCTCGTCCGTGCGCTGCGGTGTTGTATCCATCTACCGTCCTTGGCCTTCGAGTCCGATTCTAACCCGCGAGCCGACTGTTTTGTAACGGATATTCGCTACTACACGGGATTCCGCCCGGGTGGCAATAACGGCGACGATCTGGGGATATTCTGCACCCGGTTCAGGCGGGAACGGACCGGGTACGTGGGGTACGCCCCTCAACGCTCACGCCAGTCGCGTGGACGCGAACCGGGCGGCCCGAAATCGCGCGGAGCAAGTCCCGCGTGGAACCAGAGCATGAAACTGTGGATGTCGAAGACCGGCCGGCGCACATGTGCGCTAAGTGCCCGCGAATAAGGCGCCATATTGGTGCATTCCAGAAGGATCGCGCCGATCTCGGGATTTGCCGCCACGAGGGCCGCACCGGCGTCGAGGATGTCGGCCTCGGCCGCCGCGGCGTCGAGCCGCAGTTCGTTGCCGAGGATCGCGCGCGTGAATTCGCGCCCGCCTTGGGTGCCGCCGACGGGCGTTCCGGCCGGAACGTCGGCCGCGTCGAGATGGGCCTGCGTCAGGCTCGCGGCGTCGATCGTCAGGATCCCGACGCGGCGGCCGGGCGGCAGCGTGCCCTCTATGCCGCGCGCCTGCATCAGGCTCGACGTCGCGACCGGCACGCCGACATGCGCGGCGATCTGGCGCTGGAACAGCGACAGGAATCCGCAATTGGTCGCAATACCGTCGGCCCCCTGGTCGACGAGTTCGCGCGCCGCGGCAAGGAACGCGTCGAGCAGCCCCGACGCGCGCTCGCGCACGACACGCTGGGGGGACGCACCCGCGACGATCCGATAGAGGACCGGAAACGGCCAGGTCGCCGCGTTGCCCATGTCGCCGGGAATGCGCGGGAAGCGGGCCTCGAGCATCAGGATGCCAAGCCGCGCGCCGTAGACGGCCTTGCCGCCATGCGCGATGCGCGATGGATCGCCCGTCACGTTCCCATCCTGTCGCGCCCGGCGGACTTCGCGGCATAGAGCGCGTTGTCCGCCCGCTTGATCAGCGCGTCGACGGATTGCGCGTCGTCGTCGATCGTCGCCAACCCGATGCTGACCGTGATGGCGACCGGCCCGCGGTCGGTCGGGAAAGGGCGGGCGCGCACCGCTTCGAGGACCCGGTTGCCGACGATCGCGGCGCGGTCGAGCGACGTTTCGGGCATCAGCACGAGAAATTCCTCCCCGCCCCAGCGGGCGACGACATCGATCTTGCGCACGAGATCGCGCAGCAGGGCCGCAAGCCCGCGCAGCACGACGTCGCCCATATCGTGGCCTTGCGTGTCGTTGACGTGCTTGAAGTGGTCGATGTCGATCATCATCACCGAAGCGGCGTTGCCATAGCGCTTGGCGCGCTCGAAGACCTCGCCGAGACGGTCGGCGGCATAGCGCCGGTTGAAAGCGCTGGTAAGCGGATCGGTGGTCGCAAGGCGCACCAGTTCGTCCTCGCGACCCTTGCGCTCGGATATGTCGCGCGAGACGACGACATAGCCGGTGACGTAGCCGTTGCGGTCGGGCAGGGCGGTGACGACCGCATCGCCCCAGTAGGCGCTGCCGTCCTTGCGGACGCGCCTTCCCTCGGTTTCGACCGACCCGCGCTTGGCTGCCCGGGTCAGGACCTGGCCGGCGGCGTTCGCGTCGAACTCGCCGGGCGGGAAGAAGATCGAGACGTGCTTGCCGACGACGTCATCGGCCGTCCAGCCGCCGAGCCGGAACAGCGAGCGGTTCCAGTCCTGGATCCGGCCTTCGAGGTCGAGCGTATAGATCGCGTAGTCGTGCACCTGGTCGAAGATCGCCTTGAAGCGCTGCTGGTCCTCGAAGATGCGCTGTTCCTTGAGGGCCGCATCGGTGATGTCCTGCACCGCGGCCATGAAGATGTTCTCGGCGATCCGGTTGACCGACATCGAAAGGACGCGCTGGCGGGTCCCGAAGCCGACGGCGACATGGCGCTGGTCGAACAGGATGCCGGTCTCGGGTTCGAAATCGCGGATCTGGCCGGGAAGGTCGGGCACCCAGTCGGAGAGGAGGGCGAACAGGTTGTCCGTCGCCCCGCCGGCGGCGGCCGGCATCAGGAGCTGGGCGGCGATCGGATTGATCATGTCGATCCGGCCGTTGGGCGCGAATTTCACGATCCCGACAGGGCAGAGATGGAAGAACTGCAGCAGCTCTTCGTAGTCTGAAGCGACGTCGGTCTCGTCGGCCATGCGCGTTTCCCCAAGCGTCCGGCCATCTTCGGAGGTGCGCGATTTATTTTCAATGAAGACCGACGGGGGTGCGGCCGGCGGCTGGCGGACGGGGTGAGATTCGAACTCACGGCAGGCTTGCACCTGCGGCGGTTTTCAAGACCGCTGCCTTAAACCACTCGGCCACCCGTCCCGGCATCCGGCATCGACCGGAGCCTTATAGTCAGGGCCGGGAGCGGGCGCCAGTTCCCGTTCCGCCGGAATCCGGGTCCGGGCCCGGCGCCGCGCGATTTGCGGTTGCGTCGGATCCCGAATTCGAGCGTATGCTGCGGGCCACGGCGGGGGTCCCTGCTGCCGGGCAAGGTCATGATTCGTTAATTCCGTCCCGGCAATAGTGGGCCGCGCCCGATCGGCAGCGGCAGACTGTAAGAAAAACGGCGACGACGTGAAATATCCGCGTTCCATCCGACTGACGCTGCTGGCCTCCGCGATCGCCGGCACGCTCGCGACCGGGCTTGTCGCCGGGCTCATCGACGATCCATTGCGCTGGCCGCTGGTCGCGGCAATCGTCGCCGCGGCCGCCTTCGCCGCCCACGCCCTTGCGGCAAGCCTCGAACGGCAGATCGACGACGCCTTCGTGCGAGCGCTTTCCGCCACGCCGCAGCCGATCCCGGAGGACGCCCGCATCTTCGCCGAGATCGCCGCGAGCGAGATCCGCTGCTCGGCCATCGCCGGCCAGATGCGCCAGACCGAGAACACGCTGCGCGTCATGCTCGACGACGCGGTGCGCGCCAACCAGGCCAAGGCCGAGTTCCTGGCGAACATGAGCCACGAGCTGCGCACGCCGCTCAACGCGATCATCGGCTTCGCGGAGTTCCTGCAGATCCGCATCGGCAAGCAGCTGCCCGACCGCGAGCGCGCCTATCTCGACGACATCGTGCAGGCGGCCTTCCACCTGCTGTCGATCATCCAGGAGATCCTCGATTTCGCGCGGCTCGAGGCCGGCAAGCTCGCCGTGCAGGAAGACAAGATGCGCCTTGCCGAGATCGTCGACGCCTCGGTGCGCCTCGTGCGCAAGCAGGCCGAAGCCAAGCGCGTATCGCTCTACGAGAATCTCGATTCCGCCGTGCGCATCGTCGGCGACGCGACGAAGATCCGGCAGATCAGCACCAACCTCGTCACCAACGCCGTCAAGTTCACGCCGGCGGGCGGGCGGGTCGATGTGTGGTGCGGACTGGATGCCGACGGGGCGCCGTGCCTGCGCGTGGTCGATTCAGGCGTGGGCATGTCGCCCAACGAGGTCGAACTGGCCTTGAAGCCGTTCATGCGGGTGGCGACGAGCCCGTTCGTGGCCAAGGAGGGCGGGATCGGGCTTGGCCTGCCGATCTCGCGCGCCCTCGTCGAGTTGCATGGCGGCACGCTGAGCATCGACAGCCAGCCGCGGCGGGGGACGTCGGTTACCGTCCGGTTGCCGCCGGACCGGCTTATCGTCGCCTGACGTTTACCGGCCGGTTGCGCTCGCCGGCCTGCCGGCCCTAGAGTGCGCGCCTCGTGTCCATGCCGTTCGACATCCAGCTGACGCTGTCCAAACTCTTCTGGCTCATCGCCGAGCCGGCGAGCCTGCTGCTTTCGATCTGGGTCGCCGGATGCCTGGTCCTGTGGACCCGCTGGTGGCATCTGGGACGCGTTCTCGTGTGCGTTGCCGCCGTGCTGGCGGTGGGGGTCGCGATCTACCCGATCGGGCAGATCGCACTGCGCCCGATCGAGGACAGATTCCCGCCGCTCGTCTCGCCGCCGCCGCGCGTGGACGGCATCCTCGTGCTGGGCGGGGTCATCGACTATTACGTCATCGGCAAGCGCGGCGTGCCGTCCTCGCTGCTTGCGGCCGGAAGCCCGCGGCTCGACGCGTTCATCGAGCTTGCGCGCCGGTACCCGGCCGCCAAGCACGTCTTCACCGGCGGCTCGATCGAGCTGATCGACGGCAAGGACACAGAAGCCGACGTGGTGCGCCGCATCTTCGCGCGCATCGGGCTCGACACCACGCGCATCATCTTCGAGGACCAGTCGCGCAACACCTACGAGAACGCGCGGCTCACGCTCGATCTCGTCAAGCCGGAACCGGAAGAGACGTGGCTGCTGATCACATCGGCGCGCCACATGCCGCGCGCGATGGGGACGTTCCGCAAGGCGGGCTGGCCGCATCTGCTGGCCTATCCGATCGATTTCGCGACCGACCCGAACCAGCCCTTCGACAGCGCCTTCCGCCTCGGCCACAATCTCAACTACCTGTCCGAGGCGATCCGCGAATATGTCGGGCTTCTCTATTACTATAAGCTCGGGCGGATCGACGCGCTGTTCCCGTCGCCCGAGCCGGTGGGACCAACCGAAGAAACACCGGCCCCCGCCGAAGCGCCGCCGTCGGATTCCTAGGCGACACCCCAAGCACGCAACGCCGCCGCATCCGGCTTGCGGTTCCAGAAATCGACATGGACGGCGCCGGCTTCGACGCGGATGCCGCAGCACGCGCCCGTCGCCACCCCGAGCTTGCCCTCGGCCCGTGCTGCCGCGAACCACTTGGCGTCGAGTGCCGCGAAATAGCGCAGGATGCCCTGCGAGCTGCACAGCACCGGCACGATCCGCGCATCGCCGTCGGCCAGTTCGCGAACCAGGGCCGCCGCACCTTGCGCAAGCGTGTCGGCGTCCGGCGCCCAGCTTTGGCCGGCGGGCCACACGCAGCGCCGATTCCAGGCTTCGAGCATGTCGGCCCCGGCCGAAGCGGCGATCTCGGCGTCGGTCTTGCCTTCCCAAAGCCCGTAGTCGATCTCGCGCAGGCGATCGTCGAGCCGGGGCTTGGTGCCGAATCCATGCCGCACGAATTCGCGCGTGCGCGCCAGCGGGCCAGCGAGGAACGGGCCGACCGCAAGGCCCGCCGTGCGAACCGCCACCGCGAATGCCTCGGCCTGCTGGAGGCCCTTTGCGGTGAGCGGCAGGTCCGAGCGCGAACCCACGCGCACGACCGGCGCACCGTCTTCAAACGTGTTGCCGTGCCGGACGAGCAGCAGCCGGCGCGTCATGCGACCCGCGCACTTCCGTCGTAGGCCGGGAGCAGTTCGCCTTCGTGCGCAAGGATCGCTTCGGCCTCGACCAGATCGGCCGGGCTGTCGATCGACCAGTGCGTGCGGCCGCGATAGTCGCATTGCACGACGCGCATCCGGATGCCGTTCTCGAGCGCGCGCAGCTGCTCGAGCTCCTCCGCCTTCTCGAACGGGCCCATCGGCAGTGTGACGTAGTCGGCCAGCGTCTCGGGCCGGAACGCGTAGATGCCGATATGCCGGTAGATCGGCAGGGCGCCGTCCGGCTTCTTGACGAAGGGAATGAGGCTCTTCGAGAAATAGAGCGCGTCGCCGCCGCGATCGAAGGTCACGGTCGTTCCGCCGGCGGCACCGCCTTCCTTCTGCCGTTTCAAGGCCGCGAACGCCTCGGGCGCCATTCGCGTGGCAAGCGTGCCGATGCGGATCGTGGCGTCGCCGGCCATCGCACCGGCAAGGGCGGCGATCACCCACGGCGGCGTGAGCACGGCATCGCCCTGCAGGTTGATGACGGCCGCATCCTTCGCCCCCAGCGCCTGCACGGCAGCGTATGTCCGTTCGGTGCCGTTGCGGCAGCTTTCCGGCGTCATCACGACCTCGCCGCCGAAGGCATGTACGGCGTCGGCGATGCGCGCGTCGTCGGTCGCGACGACCACGCGCGACACCCCGCCGGCCGCACGCGCGATCGCCCAAACGCGCTGGATCATCGCGATCCCGCCGACCTTGGCGAGCGGCTTGCCGGGAAAGCGCGACGAGGCATAGCGCGCCGGGATGACGACGAGCGCGCTCATGCGGCCCGTGCCAGTTCGTTGAGTGCTGCGAGATAGGTCTCGGCCGCCGGGAACAGCATCGGCGTGGGCTTGCCGGCATTGGCTCGGTCGGTCTCGAAATGGAAGACGCGCAGCAGCCACAGCGCCTCGCACGCACGCGAGACCGCGATGTCGAGCACCGGCCCGCCCGCCGCGGCATAGGCCGCGCGCAAGGCGCCGTAGATCTCGGGATCGGCCGTCAGCTTGCCGCTGCCGGCATCCACGCGCGTCCAGTAGCGCAGCTTGACGAAGTCGAGCTCGGGCGGGGCGACGGCCGCGTTGTCCCAGTCGATCACCCAGATCGTCGCGCGGGCCGCGTCGTCGATCAAATGGAGCCCGTGCAGGTCGTTGTGGGCAAGCGTCCACACGACGTCGCGCGCCGCGTGCCCCGCCAGCTTTTCGACGAACCGCGACAAGGCGGGCGGGATGCGGCCGCGCGCCAGCTCGCGCGCGATGCCGGCTTCGAGCCACGCCGCGAAGCTCTGCGGTTTGCTGCCAAGCGTCAGCAGATCCGGATAGCCGCCGTCGAAACGCACCGAATGGATCGCCGCGATCGCTTCGCCCGCGCGTGCGATCGCACCGGCATCGGCATGGCGGGCAAGCGTGACGCCCTCGCACCAGGCGGTCAGTTCCCAAGGCAGCGGCCAGAGCTCGTCGCCGTTGCTCCAGTGGACGAGTACGGGCGAGAAGGGCGGGGCGATCTCGCCGCGCGTCGCGCGCGCCAGACCTTCGCCGGCCTTCGCATCCGGGCTGCCGCCGAGCTTGGCGGCATGCACCGCGGCGACGAGTGCGGTCTTGGCGATGCCCTTCTCGTAGCGGAAATGGGTTTCCTCGCGCCGCAGGCGCAGCGCGTACTTTTTCCCGCCATGGAGGACCGGCCAAGTGCGGTTCACGGCCCCGTCGATCGGGCTTTCGATCCGCAGGCCGGCGGCGTCGAACGCATCGCCGAGGGCGCGCGCCATCAAGGCGGCGGCCTTGCGCGCATCGGCAGGAGGCAGGGCGATCGAGATCGTCATGGTCGAGGCGGCGCAAACTGCCCCTTTTTGCAGGCTTGTGCAACCACTTGCAGGAAGCCTGGAGTCCCGATTGCGTCTGCGGCGGCGGCCGTGGCACATCATCGACCATGAACCCATTGACGAGTCGGCGCGCGGTTCTGGCCGCCCTCGGCGCATTGGCCGCGTTGCCACGGCCTGCCGCCGCAAACGACATGCCGTTCGAAGACTGGCTGCGTGGCCTTCGCGAGGAGGCCGTGCAGAAGGGCCTGAAGCGGGCTTCGGTCGACCAGGCCCTGACGGGTGTCGCCCCCATCGGCCGGGTGCTCGAACTCGACCGCGCCCAGCCCGAAGTGCGCCTGACCTTCGAGCAGTATTTCGCGCGCGTGGTCAACAAGGTGCGCATCGATACCGGCCGCACCCGCCTTGCCGAAAACCGCGAGCTGCTGACGCGCGTCACGCAGCGCTTCCCGGTCCAGTCGCGCTTCATCGTTGCCCTCTGGGCGGTCGAAACGGATTTCGGCCGGCTGACCGGCGGCTTCAATATCTTCGCGGCCCTTGCCACGCTCGCCTATGACGGCCGGCGCAGCCAGTTCTTCCGCGACGAGCTGCTGAACGCGCTGCGCATCGTCGACCGCGGCCTCATCAAGGCCAGCGACATGCGCGGGTCGTGGGCCGGCGCCATGGGGCAGAGCCAGTTCATGCCGTCCTCGTATCTCGCCTACGCGATCGATTTCGACGGCGACGGGAAGGCGGATATCTGGAATTCGCGCGCCGACGTGTTCGCGTCGATCGCGAACTATCTCGTCCGGTCGGGCTGGAAGTCCGACGAGGGCTGGGGTCAGGCGGCACTTCTGCCGCCCGCGTTCGACCGCGAGCAGATCGACCACAACAAGGTCACGCGACCGCTGTCGCAGTGGCGCGAGATGGGCGTGCGCCCGGCCGAGGGGACCATCCTTCCGGACCGCGACCTGCCGGCCTCGATCGTCCAGCCCGACGGCGAGGGCGGGCGGGCTTTCCTCGTCTTTAACAATTTCCGGACCATCATGCGCTGGAACCGGTCGGTCAATTTCGCCACGTCGGTGGGGTTGCTTGCCGACAGTATCGGCGAGGTTTAGCCTTATTTTGCCTTGTTTTAGGGGCGCCGATTCGCGCCTTTCGGTCAGGAATTCGATGTCGGTCCGGGTTTTTGCACAGCGCACGATCTTTCTGGTGGGTACGGCCGCGGCCGCGCTCTCGCTTGGCGCGTGCTCAGAACTCAAGTTCGGCGTGCAGGTCGTCAAGTCGATGCAGGGCTCGCCCGACACCCCTGCATCGGGGCAGCCGCGCGCGCAGGGCACGTACAAGGTCGGCGAGCCCTACCAGATCGCCGGCGCCTGGTACTACCCGGCCGAGGACTGGAACTATTCCGAGACGGGCATCGCCTCGTTCTACGGCGGCGAGCGCTCGGGGACCGACTTCCACGGCAAGCTCACGGCCAACGGCGAACTCTACGACATGAACGCGCTGACGGCGGCGCACACGACGCTGCCGATGCCCAGCCTCGTGCGCGTCACCAATCTCGACAACGGCCGCTCGATCGTGCTGCGCGTCAACGACCGCGGGCCCTTCGCGCGCGGCCGCATCCTCGACGTGTCGCGCCGTGCCGCCCAGCTTCTCGGTTTCGAAGGGCAGGGGACGGCGCGCGTGCGCGTCGACATCATGGCCGAGGACAGCCAGCGCCTGAAGGCCGAGCTGACCGGCCGCGACGAAACGCAGACCGTGGCCGCGGCACCACGCACCGCCGTCGCGTCCGATGCGCTGCCCCCGCCGCCGGGATCGCGCGAGACGCGCGTTTCGTCGGCTGCACTGCCGCCGCCTTCGGCAACGCTGCCGCCGGTCCAGACCGACCGTTCGCGCATCGGCACCACCACGCGGCAGGGCCAGCCGCGCGAATCGCAGGTCCCGCTCGCCCGGCAGGCGGCACCGATCACAACGCAGGCCGCACAGGATCCGGTCCCGTTGCAGGCGCCGGCACCCGCCGCACCTGCCCAGGTCGCCGGCCGCAACGGCCCGGCGGCGACACCGCGCCCGTCCACGCCCGCCGCACCCGCCCGCGGCCCGGCAGCAACCCCCGCTGCATCGGCGACGCGCGAGGTCGCGGCCCTTCCCGTCGATCAACAGGCGACGGCGCGCCCGGTCCTGACGCAAGGCCAGGCACAGCGCACGAGCCTCTGGGTCCAGGCGGGTGCCTTCGGCAATTACGAGAACGCCTATCGGCTGTCCGTGCGGCTTTCGCGCTACGGCGCCTCGCGTGTCGTGCCGGTGACGCTGAACGGCAGCCAGCTCTACCGCGTGCGCGTCGGCCCGATTTCCGACGTGAAGGACGCCGACCGGATGCTCGAACAGATGGCCGCCGACGTGCCCGAAGCACGCATCGTCGTCGATTGAATTGAAAGGAATGCCCATGCTCGCCCGTATCAGCGTCGCCGTTCTTCTTGCCGCTGCGACCGTCTTTCCGGCAGCGGCGCAGACGCCGCAGCAGCGCCAGCAGGCACCACGCGCGCAAGCCGTACCCGCCCAGCGCCCTGCCGCGGCGGCACCGGCCCGGCCGCCCGTCGCATCCGACCAGATGCCGGAACTCGCGGCGCGCCAGGTCATCGTGCTCGACTACCAGACCGGCTTCGTCATGTACGAGCGTGCGGCCGACGAACGCACGCCGCCCTCGTCGATGAGCAAGGTGATGACCGCCTATCTCGTCTTCGAGGCGCTGAAGACCGGCAAGCTCAATCTCGACGACATGCTGCCGGTTTCCGAGCGCGCCTGGCGCATGCAGGGCTCAAAGATGTTCGTGCCGCTCAACGGGCGCGTGAAGGTCGAGGACCTGATCCGCGGCATGATCATCCAGTCGGGCAACGACGCCTGCATCGTGCTGGCCGAAGCGCTCGCCGGCAGCGAGGAAGCGTTCGCCGAGCGGGCGAACGCCGAAGGGCGGCGCATGGGCCTCACGGGCTCGAACTTCCGCAACGCGACGGGCTGGCCCGACCCCGACCACTACACGACCGTCCGCGACCTCGCCACGCTCGCGCGCCGGATGATCGACGACCATCCCGAGTTCTACAAATACTACCGCGAGCTCAACTTCACCTACGGCAAGGACGAGCGGACCGGCAAGGACATCACGCAAGGCAACCGCAATCCGCTGCTCTACAAGAACATCGGCGCCGACGGCATCAAGACGGGCCACACCGAGCAGGCGGGCTATGGGCTGATGGCATCGGCCGTGCGCGACGGCCGGCGCGTCATCGCGGTGTTCAACGGCTGGTCGTCCATGCGCCAGCGCGCCGAAGAATCCGAACGGATGGTCGACTGGGCGTTCCGCGAATTCCAGACCTACAAGATCTTCGCCGCAGGCCAGGAAGTCGACCGCATCGACATCTGGCTCGGCCAGAAGGGCAGCGTACCGCTGCTTGCTGCACAGGATGTGGCGATCACGATGCCGCGCCGCCTGCGCCCGCAGCTGCAGGCGAAGATCATCTACGACAGCCCGGTCCCCGCACCGATCGCGGTGGGCCAGCAGCTCGGCCGCGTGTCGCTGACGGCACCGGGCCTGACGCCGATCGACGTGCCGCTCCTGGCGCAGGAAAGCGTCGAGAAGCTCGGCTATTCGAGCCGGCTGACGGCGGCGGTCAACCACCTGATTTTCGGCCCGAAGAAGTGAAGCCACGGCGCGGTCGGCGGGGCCTCTTCATCACCTTCGAAGGTGGCGAAGGGGCGGGCAAGTCGACGCAGATCGCGCGTCTTGCCGCGTCGCTGGCCGCCGCAGGTATCGACATCCTTGCCACGCGCGAACCCGGCGGGCCACCCGGCGCCCTGCCGCAGGCCATGGCGGTGCGCCGCCTGCTGGTCGAAGGCGAGCCGGGTACGTGGAGCGCCGAGAGCGAAGCGCTCCTCAACTACACGCAGCGCATCGAACATGTGCGCCGGATCATCGAGCCGGCCCTCGCGCGCGGCACGTGGGTGCTGTGCGACCGTTTCGCGGATTCCACGATGGCCTATCAGGGCTATGGCCACCGGCTCGGGCGCAAATTCGTCACCGGGCTTCATCGCCTGACGCTGGGCACGTTAAAGCCCGACCTGACTCTGGTCTTCGATCTTCCGGTCGAGACGGGCCTGAAGCGCGCACTTGCCCGTGCCGGCGCCGAGACGCGCTACGAACGGATGGACATCGCCTTCCACGAACGGCTGCGACGCGGCTTCCGCGCGATCGCGCGGGCCGAACCCAAGCGCTGCGCGCTGATCGACGCGCGCGGCGACGTCGAGACCGTGGCGAAGCGCATCGCGGACGTGCTGAAGCGCCGGCTCGGCGGCCGGTTGCCCGCGTGAGCGAAGCCGGCGAAGACAAGGCACCCAAGCCGCGCGCCAACCCCGACCTGATCGGCCATTCGGGCGCCGAAGCGGCACTGCTGGGCGCATGGAACACCGGCAAGCTGCCGCATGCGTGGCTGATCGCGGGTCCGCGCGGCGTGGGCAAGGCCACACTTGCCTTCCGTTTCGCGCGGTTTGCACTCGCCGAAGGCATCAAGCGTACCGAGGATGCGGGCGGACTTTTCGGCGGCGCCTCGACACCGCTGCCGCCACCGACGACGATCGCACTGTCCGCCGAGCATCCGGTCTTCCGGCGCGTGGCAGCCGAAGGCCATGCCGACATGCTGACGCTGCAACCCGGCATGCCGAACCCGAATTCGAGCCCGCCCAACAAGCCCTCGCAGGAAATCATCGTCCACTGGGTGCGGCGCGCGGTCGATCTCCTCCACCGCACGGCAGCGGAGGGCGGCTGGCGCGTCGTCGTCATCGACACGGCGGAGGACATGAACGATTCCGCGCAGAACGCGCTGCTCAAGGCGCTGGAGGAACCCGCCCCGCAGTGCCTGCTGCTGCTCGTGTCGAACGCACCCGGCCGACTGCTGCCGACGATCCGCTCGCGCTGCCGCATGCTGTTCGTGCAGCCGCTCGCATCCGATACCGTCGATTCACTCCTCCAGCGCTACCGGCCCGAGATCAAGGCGGACGAACGCCAGACGCTGATCGGCCTGTGCGAAGGCTCGATCGGCCGCGCGATCGAACTGGCCGACCGGGGCGGGGCCGAGCTTTACCGCACGCTGCTCGACCTGCTCGCGGGCCTGCCGCGGCTCGACACGGGCGAGGTGCACGGCTTCGCCGACACGATGTCGCGCAAGGGCGAGGATGCGCAGGCCGGTTTCCGCACGGCCCTCGACCTGATGGGCGGCATCGTGCACCGACTGGCCAAGACCGCGGCGGGCGAACGCGCGTCGCTGCCGGCCGAAGCCCAGCTTGCCGCGCGCTGTGCCGGACGCGGCGCCCAGCCGTGGGTCGAAGCGTGGGACCGGCTCGGGCGTCTCGAAAGTGCGGGCGACGGGCTCAATCTCGACCGCAAGGCTGTCCTGCTTTCGGCTTTCGCGGCGTTCGAGCGCGCCGCCGGCTAGCCGATATCGGTGGGGGCGAGATAGGCGTTGAGGCTCGCGCGCGCCGGGCCGATATCGGCCCAGTCCTCGACCGCGAAGCTCAGATCGACGAAGGCGCAGGTCGGGAATTTCGTCGCGATGCGCCGGCGCGTCTCGATCTCGACCGGCGGGACGAGCCGCAGGGCGAGATCCTCGAGCCCAGGATTGTGCGCGATCACCATCACCTGGGCTGGCGGCTGCGGGCTCTCGTCGAGGGCGGCCAGCACGTCGAGGATCGTTTCCTCGTCGGCGAGATAGAGGGACTTCTCGATCCGGATCTCGGTCGTGGCACCCAGTGCGGGGCGGACGGCGGCGAGTGTTTCGCGCGTGCGGGCAGCGGCCGAGCACAGGACCAGGTCCGGGTGCAGATTGCGCGCGGCAAGCCACTCGGCCATCGCGTGGGCGGCGCGCTGGCCCCGTTTGTTCAGCGGCCGGTCGAAATCGTCCAGAAAGGGGTCTTCCCGGAACGATTTCGCATGCCGCAGCAGGAAAAGTCGCTTGGGTTTCAAAATGTTGTCACATAACTGCGGGTAAATTCGGCCCGTGTTACCATAAATGCGGCACCCGAACGAGGCCTGCCTCGCCCGGACCCGCCAGCGAAGGAGCATACCCCCGTGAATGGCGAGCCCAGACCGCGCGACCCGGCCCCCGCAGCCGAACCGGCCGAAGCGCGGTACATCAATCGCGAACTGTCGTGGCTTGCCTTCAATGAGCGCGTCATCGAGGAGTGCGGCAACCGGGCCCACCCGCTGCTCGAGCGCCTGCGCTTCCTGTCGATCTCGGCGAGCAACCTCGACGAATTCTACATGGTGCGCGTCGCCGGCCTGAAGGGCCAGGTCGAGGCGGGCGTCACTCAGCCGTCCGACGACGGGCTTACGCCCGCCCAGCAGCTGGTCGCCGTGCACCGGCGCGCCGCCATGCTGATGACCACGCAGCAAACACTCTGGCTCGAACTCGTGAAGGACCTTCGCACCGTCGGCGTCTCCGTCGTCGGGGCCGCCGAACTGACGGCCGAAGATCGCGCCTGGCTCGCCGGGCGTTTCGCCGAGCAGATCTTCCCGGTCCTTACGCCGCTGGCGATCGACCCCGCACATCCGTTCCCGTTCATCGCGAACAAGGGTCTCGCCCTTGTCATGCAGCTGTGCGCGCGCAAGGACAAGCGCACGCTGCAGGCGTTGATCCCGGTGCCGCAACAGGTCGAGCGCTTCGTGCGCCTGCCGGGCGAGACGATCCGCTTCATCCCGGTCGAGGACGTGATCTTCCTGCATCTCGACCGGCTTTTCCCCGGCTACGACATCCGCGCGTCGGGCCGCTTCCGCCTGCTGCGCGACAGCGAGCTTGAAGTCGAGGAAGAGGCCGAGGATCTCGTGCGCGTGTTCGAAAGCGCGCTCAAGCGGCGCAAGCGCGGCGACGTGATCCGGCTTGCCATCGACGACGGCATGCCCGAGGACCTGCAGCAGTTCGTCATGGACGAGCTCGAAGTCAAGTCCGACGACTGTTTCCGCCTCGGCGGCATGCTCGGCATGGCCGACCTCAAGCAGATGATCGTGTCGGACCGCCCGGACCTGCAGTTCCCGCCGTACAATCCGCGCTTCCCCGAGCGCATCCGCGATTTCGGCGGCGACTGCTTCGCCGCGATCCGCCACAAGGACATCGTCGTCCACCATCCGTACGAGAGCTTCGACGTCGTCGTGCAGTTCCTGCGGCAGGCGGCGCGCGATCCGGCCGTCGTGTCGATCAAGCAGACGCTCTACCGCACGTCGGACAATTCGCCGATCGTGCGTGCCCTCGTCGAGGCGGCGGAATCCGGCAAGTCCGTCACCGCGATGGTCGAGCTCAAGGCGCGTTTCGACGAGGAAGCGAACATCCGCTGGGCGCGCGACCTCGAACGGGCAGGGGCACAGGTCGTCTACGGGTTCATCGACCTCAAGACGCACGCGAAGATCTCGTACGTCGTGCGCCGCGAGGCCGGCGGCATGCGCGCCTATGTGCATTTCGGGACCGGCAACTACCATCCGATCACCGCGCGCATCTATACCGACTTCTCGTTCTTCTCGTGCGATCCGGCCTTGTGCAACGACGCCGCACGGCTGTTCAACTACATGACCGGCTACGCCACGCCCGAGGCGATGGAGAAGCTGGCGTTCGCCCCGCTCACGCTGCGCGCCACGCTGACCAAGCTGATCGACGACGAGATCGTGCATGCCCGCGCCGGCCGGCCGGCGGCGATCTGGGCCAAGCTCAACGCGCTCGTCTGCCCCAAGATCATCGACAAGCTCTACGAGGCAAGCGAAGCGGGCGTGAAGATCGAACTCGTCGTGCGCGGCATCTGCTGCCTGCGCCCCGGCGTGAAGGGCATGTCGACGAACATCCGCGTGCGCAGCCTCGTGGGCCGTTTCCTCGAGCACGGCCGGGCGGCGTGCTTCGGCAACGGGTTCGGATTGCCCAACCCGCGCTCGAAGGTGTTCATCTCGTCGGCGGACTGGATGCCCCGCAATCTTGACGGTCGCGTCGAGAGCTTCGTGCCGATCGAAAATCCGACGGTGCACGAGCAAATCCAGGACCAGATCATGGTGGCGAATCTCAAGGACGTGGCGCAGAGTTGGGCCCTCGATTCGGACGGCAGCTACACGCGTCTGCCGGCCGGCAAGGATGCCTTCAGCGCCCACCATTTCTTCATGACGAACCCCAGTCTTTCCGGCCGAGGAAGTGCCCTTCGCAAGGCCGACAAGTCGAAGGTCAAGGTCGTCACCTGATGCCGGATTCATGACTGCCCGACGGACACGCAAACTGGACAGTGTCGATCGTCGTCCTGTGGCAGTCGTCGATATCGGATCGAACTCGATACGCCTTGTCGTCTTCGACGGGACCAGCCGGGTCCCGCTGCCGCTGTTCAACGAGAAGGTCCTGAGCGGCCTGGGTCGCGGCCTCGAGCGCACCGGCGCCCTCGACGCCGAGGGCATGGAGTCCGCCTTCGAGAATCTCCGGCGCTTCGCCGAACTCACGCGCGCCATGGGCGTGCGCAAGACATTCGCGCTCGCCACCGCCGCCGCGCGCGACGCCAGCAACGGGGCGGCGTTCGTCAAGCGCGTGCGCGCGCAGACCGGGCTTCCCGTCGTCGTGCTTTCCGGCAAGGAAGAAGCGCGCCTCTCGGCGCTCGGCGTCATCGCCGGCACGCCCGACGCGAAGGGAGCTATGGGCGATCTCGGCGGCGGCAGCCTCGAGCTGGTGGCCCTCGCCGACGGCCGGACGGACAAGTACGCCACGCTGCCGCTGGGCCCCTTGCGCCTGCGCGAGGTCGCCGACCGCAGCCGCGGCCGCCTGCGCGACCTGATCGACGACCAGCTCGGCAATCTCGATTTCCTGCGTGGCGCGCGCGGCGGCGATTTCTACGCCGTGGGCGGCGCCTGGCGGGCCCTTGCCAAACTGCACATGTCGCACAACAACTACGAACTCGAGGTCATCCACCACTATGCGATCAAGCGCGAGGCGGCGATCGAGTTCCTCGAACTCGTCTCGACGCAAAGCCGCGCCTCGCTCGAAGGCTTCACCGGCGTGTCGCGCAAGCGGCTGGAGACGCTGCCGCTTGCAGCCCTCGTCCTCGAGCGCACGCTGCGGCGCGCCAAGCCCGAGCGGCTGATCTTCTCGGCCTACGGCTTGCGCGAAGGAGCGCTCTACGATTCGCTGCCGGCCAAGCTCAAGCGCGTCGATCCGCTGCTGTCGGGGGCGGACGCGATGCTCGCCGGCAACCGGCGCTACAAGGTCGGGCCCGAGACGCTGGCCGACTGGGTCGAGCCGCTTTTCAAGGACCGCACGCGCGCCCGGCTGCGGCTGGCGACGTGCCATCTGGCGGATATCGCGTGGAGCGAACACCCCGACCATCGCGGCGAGATCGCGTTCCACCGCGCACTCTACATGCCGCTGGCCGGCATCGACCATCCGGGGCGCGCCTATGTGGCGTTGGCTCTCTACGCGCGCTACGAGGGCGAACCCGATCCCGAGACGACGCGCGCGGCCTGGCACCTGCTCGACGAGGCGAGCCTGCGCGAGGCCTACCAGCTGGGCCTGGCGCTGCGCGTCGCCTATCGCCTGACCGGCGGTGCCGCCAAGGTGCTGGCGACGTGCAGGCTGCGCATGACGGCCAAGGAGCTGGTTCTCGACGTGCCCAAGCGCATGGGCGGCATGGTCGGCGAGATGGTCGGCCGCCGCCTCGAAGCGCTCGCGAGTGCCGTCGACCGGCGCGCCTCGATCAAGCTGAGCTGATGAACCGTTTCTTTCCGATCCTGCTGGCCGCAGGCCTGTTCGCGAGCGCGTGTTCGTTCGGTCCGCCGGCACCGCCGGCCGCGATCGAAAGTTTCATGTCGGTCATCGATCCCGGCGGGCCGGGCCCGCATCCGGCCGCGATCCTCGTGCCGGGCTGCGACGGCGTGGGTCCGCACGTGGCCTTCGCGGCCGACCGTCTGGCGCGCGAGGGCTTCGTCGTCCTCACGCTCGACTTTCCCGGCGCCTATCGCCTCGACGGGACCTGCACGCAAGCGCAGACGGCCGGCATTGCGGCCGACGTCGTGCGCGCGGCACGTGAAACCCGCCGCCACGCGAATGTCGATCCGGCGAAGATCCATCTGGTCGGCTGGGCCGAAGGCGGGGCAGGGATCATGGCGGCCCTCGGCGATCCGGAACATGCAGCCGGCGTCGGCGCACGTTCGGCCGCCGCGTTCTATCCGGCCTGCGAACGGCTCGACGCTTGGCGCACGAGCGTCCCGTTCCTGATGCTGCTGGCCGACGGCGATACGCAGACCCCGCCGAAGGTCTGCTACGAGCTGACGGAGAAATCCGAAGGGGCGGACAAGGTTCTCGCCATCCGCTATGGCGGCGTCGGACACCGGTTCGACGTGCCGGACGCTGCCGGCCGGTCGTTCTGGCGTCCGTGGCGCGGCGGGCAGGTCAATTTCAGCGAGGCCGTCCGCGACGCGGCCCTGCACGATCTCAGCATCTTCTTCGTGGAACCGCCGCGGCGCTGAGCCGCGGGATCTCTCAGAGGGTCAGAAGGACGATCTTCTTGCCCTTGAGCGTGAAGGCGAGCTTGCCCGTCTTCAGGTCGAGGGCCGCATTGCCGAACACCTCCCGCCGCCAGCCCGAAAGGGCCGGAACGTCCGCCAGGTCGTCGGCCGCGATGCGCTCGAGGTCGGCCGTGTTCGAGACGAGCTTCTGCGCCACGCCCTGCTCCTCGCACTTCATCTTCAGGAGCACCTTGAGAAGCTCGACCACGGGCCCGAGGCCCGGCGGCAGGTCGGGCTGGTCGGGCAGCGTGGGAATTTCCGTCGGGGCGAGCGACAGGCCGCGCTTGACCGCCTCGAGCAGTTCCTGGCCGAGGCGGCCGTCCGCGAAGTTCTTCGACAGGCCGCGCATGCGAGCAAGGTCGTCGAGCGTGGTGGGCGCATGCGCGCAAAGGTCGAGGATCGTCTCGTCGCGGATCACGCGGTTGCGCGGCGTGTCGCGCCGCTGCGCCTCGCGTTCGCGCCACGCGCAGACTTCCTTCATCACGGCAAGGAACTTGGGCTTCGCGCCGCGCGGGCGCATGCGCCGCCACACTTCCTCGGGATCGACCTTGTAGGTCGCGGGGTCGAGGAGGGTGGCCATCTCCTCCTGCAGCCAGCCGGCACGGCCGTTCGCGGCGAGCTTGCGGGCAAGCGCTTCGTAGGCCGGACGCAGATGCGTGACGTCCGACAGCGCGTAGGTCACCTGGCGCTCGGAAAGCGGCCGCTGGGCCCAGTCGGTGAAGCGCACTGACTTGTCGATGCGCGCGCGCGACAGCTGGGCGGCCAGCGTTTCGTAGCTGACCTGGTCGCCGAAGCCGCAGACCATCGCGGCGACCTGCGTGTCGAACAGCGGCGTGGGCACGCGGCCGGCCAGATTGTAGAAGATCTCGAGATCCTGGCGGGCGGCGTGGAAGACCTTGAGCACCGCCGGGTCGTCCATCAGGGCGAGCAGCGGGGCGAGGTCGAGCCCGGGTGCGAGCGCGTCGATGACGGCCGCGTCGTCGGGTCCTGCGACCTGAACGAGGCAGAGCTGCGGGTAGTATGTCCGGTCCCGCATGAATTCGGTGTCGACGGTTACGTAGTTCGACCGCGCGACCTTGGCACAGAAAGCCGCCAGCGCGGCGGACTCGGAAATCAACGTCATTCCCATTGGTTACACCGCTTGCGTCACCCCCTCAAGGACGAAACCCCGGGGGGTTGACAAGCGGGCCCGCGACATGCGCTTTTCCCCCCGGAATTGCTTCAAGGAATCGCCCCTCCATGCATGCTTATCGCTCCCACACTTGCGGCCAGCTGCGCCGCGAGAATGTCGGCCAGACCGTCCGCCTTTCCGGCTGGGTCCATCGCAAACGCGACCATGGACACCTGCTTTTCGTCGACCTGCGCGACCATTACGGGATCACGCAGTGCGTGCTCGACACATCGAGCCCGCTTTTCGCGACCGTCGAGGGATACCGCCCGGAAAGCGTCGTGACGGTCACCGGCCGCGTCGTCGAGCGCATCGCCGAGACGGTCAATGCCAAGCTGCCGACGGGCCAGATCGAGGTCCGCATCGACGAAGCGACGCTGCAGTCGGCCTCCGACGTCCTGCCCTTCCAGGTGGCGCAGGAAGAGGACTATCCGGAGGAGATGCGCCTCAAGTACCGCTTCCTCGACCTTCGCACCGACCGGCTCCACGCCAACATCGTGCTGCGCTCGAACGTCATCGCGTCGATCCGCCGACGCATGATCGAGCAGGGCTTCACCGAATTCCAGACGCCGATCCTGACCTCGTCCAGTCCGGAAGGTGCGCGCGACTATCTGGTGCCCTCGCGCCTGCATCCGGGCAAGTTCTATGCGCTGCCGCAGGCCCCGCAGCAGTTCAAGCAGCTGCTGATGGTCTCGGGCTTCGACCGCTATTTCCAGATCGCACCCTGCTTCCGCGACGAGGACGCGCGTGCCGACCGCAGCCCGGGCGAATTCTACCAGCTCGACTTCGAGATGAGCTTCGTGACGCAGGAAGACGTGTTCGACGCGATCGAGCCGGTCCTTGCCGGCGTGTTCCGCGAATTCGCGCGCGGCCGCAAGGTGGACGATGCCCGCTTCCCGCGCATCCCGTTCGACGAAGCGATGCTGAAATACGGCTCGGACAAGCCCGACCTGCGCAATCCGCTCATCATCGCCGACGTGACGTCGGTCTTCGCCGGCTCGGACTTCAAGGTGTTTTCGGGCATTGCCGCCGCCGGCGGCACGGTGCGCGCCATTCCGGCCCCCAAGACCGCCGACCGCCCGCGCAGCTTCTTCGACAAGATGAACGCCTGGGCGCAGGGCGAGGGGGCGCCGGGCCTCGGCTACATCGTGTTCGAGGGCGACGCTGCCAAGGGCCCGATCGCCAAGTTCCTCGACGCCGACAGGCTCGCCAGGCTCAAGCAGCTCGCCAATGTCGGCCCGGGCGATGCCGTGTTCTTCGTCGCCGACAAGAAGCCGCTCGCCGCGGCGAAGCTTGCCGGTGCCGCGCGCCGCAAGCTCGGCGAAGAGCTGGAACTGATCGCGCCGGGCGAGTTCCGCTTCTGCTGGATCGTCGATTTCCCGATGTACGAGCTCGACGAGGAGACCGGCAAGGTCGATTTCAGCCACAACCCGTTCTCGATGCCGCAGGGCGGGCTCGAGGCGCTGACGACGAAGGACCCGCTGACGATCAAGGCGTTCCAGTACGACATCGTGTGCAACGGCGTCGAACTGTCGTCGGGTGCGATCCGCAACCACCTGCCCGAGATCATGTACAAGGCGTTCGAGATCGCGGGCTACACGAAGAGCGACGTCGAGACGCGCTTCGGCGGCATGCTCAACGCGTTCAAGTTCGGCGCCCCGCCGCACGGCGGCTCGGCCCCCGGCATCGACCGGATCGTCATGCTGCTCGCCGACGAGCCGAACATCCGCGAGGTCGTCGCCTTCCCGATGACGCAGGGTGCGGTCGACCTGCTGATGCAGGCGCCCAACTCGGTCGATCCGGCGCGTCTCAAGGAACTGCACATCAAGCACGACCTGCCGCCCGTCAAGAAAAAGGACTGAACGGCGTCCTACGCGAGGCGGCGCTGGAATTCGGCCCTCATTGCGCCATATTGGTGTCTGAAGGTGCCGCCCATGGAGCCCGCCATGCGTTCGATCCGATTCGCCGTCCTCCTCGCCGCTGCCCTGTTTTCGGGCAGTGTGGCCGAGGCCCAGACGGTCGCCCCGCACCGGGCGGCCTATTCGCTGAGCCTTGGCGACGCGAAAGGCGGCAGCGTCGGCGCCATCGAGGGCGCGCTCGTGATCGACTGGGGCGAGGTCTGCGAAGGCTGGACGATCTCCCAGCGCATGCGCTTCACCATGTCCGGCGGCGACGGCGGCGACGTCGATTCCGACATCTCCTTCTCCAGCTTCGAATCGCATGACGGGCGCAGCTACCGTTTCTCGCTGCGCACCTCGCGCGACGGCGACGTGGTCGAGGAACTGCGCGGACGCGCCACGCTCGATCCCGACGCCGGCGGCAAGGCGGAGTTCTCGATGCCCGAGACGACGCTCGTGCTGCCGCCGGGCACGATGTTCCCGACCGCCCATTCGCTGCTGCTCATCAACCTTGCCGAAGGCGGCGAACGCCTGGTCACGCGCGCGGTGTTCGACGGCGCCACGCTCGACGGCGCGCTCGACGTGTCGGCGATCATCGGCGACAAGACGCCGGCCGATCCCGCACTCGCCAAGAGTTCGCCGAAGGTCGGTGCGCGGCCGAGCTGGCGCGTGCGGATGGCCTATTTCAATCCGGACGACAAGACCGGCACGCCGACCTATGAAACGTCGATGCGGATGCTCGACAACGCCGTGGCATCCGAATACTCGTTCGACTATCCCGAATTCAGCATCCGCGCGAAGCTCGAACGGCTCGAGGCACTGCCCAAGCCCAATTGCTGAGTCCGCCGGGTTCCGGTCAGACCGGCCAGAGCCAGGCTGCCCCGCGCACGCCACTCGAATCGCCGTGCATGTTGCGCACGAGCTTCGTCGCGATCGTGTCCGAGAAGAGATATTTCGTCAGCAGCGGCGGGACCGTCTCGTAGATGAAGTCGGCGTTCGACATGCCGCCGCCGAGCACGATGACCTCCGGATCGAAGATGTTGATCACCGTGCCGAGTGCGCGGGCCAGCCGGTCGGCGTAGCGCACGAGGGCCGCCTTGGCGGCCGGTTCGCCCGCCTTTGCGGCCGCGACGATCGCTTCGCCCTTCTTGTCGCCGCCGGTCGCGGCGTTGTAGTCGCGCGCCAGGCTCGGGCCGGACAGGAACGTCTCGATGCAGCCCTGGCGCCCGCAATAGCACTGCGGTCCCGGGCGTTCGTCCACCCCGTCGAGGATGCGGGGCGCGGGCAGGGGATTGTGACCCCACTCGCCCGCGATGCTGTTGACGCCGAAGATCGGCCGCCCTTCATAGACGAGGCCGCCGCCCACGCCCGTTCCGAGGATGACGCCGAAGACGCTGCGCGCACCGGCTGCGGCCCCGTCGCTCGCTTCCGACAGGACGAAGCAGTCGGCATCGTTGGCGATGCGCACGGGCCGGCCGATCGCGTCGGCAAGGTCGCGGTCGAGCGGATGCCCGATGAGCCAGACCGAGTTCGCGTTCTTCACAAGGCCCGTCGCCGGCGAGATCGTGCCCGGGATGCCGATGCCGACCGAAGGCTTGGCCCCCGTTTCGCGATCGGCTTCGGCGACCAGGCCTGCAAGGGCCGCGACGGTCGCGCGATAGTCGCCTTGCGGGCTTGGAACCCGCCGGCGCAGCCGAAGGCTGCCGTCGGCGGCAAGAGCCGCTATTTCGATTTTCGTGCCGCCCAGATCGATACCGTAGCGCATACGCCTTACGAGCTCCGACTTAACATCCGCTTAATATTGCAGCCAATTGTCATGGATTTACAGGCTAGTGCGAAGCTCCCGGAACATGCTAAATCTGGACAGCGGGTCCTTTGCCGCCCCTGCCGAAGGCCCATAAGAAAATAGACAGAGTGCGTCGATGGCAAAAACCGTCCTGATCGTCGAAGACAACGAACTCAACATAAAGCTCTTCAACGATCTGTTGGAAGCGCATGGCTACGCCACGCTGCAGACGAAGGACGGCATCGAGGCCATGAAGATGGCCCGCCTGCACCGTCCCGATCTCATCCTGATGGACATCCAGCTGCCCGAAGTCTCCGGCCTGGAAGTCACCAAGTGGCTCAAGGAAGATCCTGACCTGCGCGCGATCCCCGTCGTCGCCGTGACCGCGTTCGCCATGAAGGGCGACGAGGACAAGATCCGCCAGGGTGGCTGCGAGGCCTACATCGCCAAGCCGATTTCCGTCGCCAAATTCCTCGAGACCATCCAGCGCTTCCTGAATTGATGGGCGCGAAACGGGGCAGCCGGGCATGACCGCGCGCGTACTCGTTGTCGACGACGTCCTGCCGAACGTGAAGCTGCTCGAAGCACGCCTGAGCTCCGAGTATTTCCACGTGATGACCGCCTATGGCGGGCAGGAGGCGCTCGACAAGGCGTTCCTCAGCCCGCCCGACATCGTCCTGCTCGACGTCATGATGCCGCAGATGGACGGTTTCGAGGCGTGCCGCCGGCTGAAGGCCGATCCGCGCACCTGCCATGTGCCGGTCATCATGGTGACGGCCCTGTCGGCAAGCGAGGACCGCGTGCGCGGCCTCGAGGCCGGTGCCGACGATTTCCTGACGAAGCCGGTGCGGGACGTCGCCCTCTACGCGCGCATCCGTTCGCTCGTCCGGCTCAAGATGCTGGCCGACGAATGGCGCCTGCGCAGCTCGACGTCCGGACGCTTCGGCATGGCCGACGACAGCGCCACGATCCAGGGCGAGATATCGACCAAGGACGCACGGCTCCTGGTGGTCGACGAACTGCCGAACCTGACCCGGATGCTGGCGGAAAACCTGAAGGCCGAGAACGCCGCCGTCGACCTGACCGCTGATCCGGCCGATGCGCTCCAGCGCGCCAACCAGTCGGCCTACGACACGATCGTCATCAACACGCTGATGCGCAAGGCCGATGCACTTCGCCTGTGCGCCGAGTTGCGCTCGGGCGAGCGCACGCGCCAGACGCCGCTGATGACACTGCTGGAAGACGGCGACGACGCGCGGCTCGCGCGCGTGCTCGACATCGGCGTCAACGACTACCTGCTCACGCCGGTCGAGCCCAACGAGCTTATCGCGCGCGTGCGCACGCAGATCCGCCGCCGGCGCTACATGGAAGCGCTGCGCCACAACTACGAGCGCAACATGGCGCTGGCGCTGACCGATTCGCTGACCAGCCTGCACAACCGGCGCTACATGGAGGCCCATCTGGGCAATCTCGCCCAGCGCGCGACGCATTCCGACCGCACGATGGCGCTGCTGATGATCGACATCGACCGGTTCAAGCAGGTCAACGACACCTACGGCCACCCGATCGGCGACCAGGTCCTGCGCACGGTCGCCGAACGCCTGCAGCACAATGTCCGCCCGTTCGACACGGTGGCGCGCTGGGGCGGCGAGGAGTTCATGGTCGTCATGCCCGAGGCCGACGAGAAGGTGGGCCGCGTGGTCGGCGAGCGGCTGCGCGCCAAGGTCGAGCAGGTGCCGATCACCGTCACGCATCCGGCCGGTTCGCTCAGCATCACGATCAGCATCGGAGTCGCGGCGAGCAAACCGCACGGCTTCAATCCGCAGGAGCTGATCCAGACGGCCGATGCGGCGCTCTACCGGGCCAAGGAAGCCGGCCGCAACCGGGTCGAGGCGGCGGAGTCCTGAAACGAAAAAACCGGGCTGCCGTCGCCGGCGCCCGGTTCCGCAAGGGGGCAGCCCCGAAGGGCGGCCGGCCCCGCAATTACTTGATCTTGCCTTCCTTGAAGACCACGTGCTTGCGCGCGACGGGGTCGTACTTCTTGAGCTCGAGCTTTTCCGTCGTCTTGCGCGGGTTCTTCTTGGTCACATAGAAGAAGCCGGTGTCGGCGGTGCTGTTGAGCTTGATCAGCATAGGCTTGGACTTGGCCATGTCGGGGCCCTTCAAACTGGAGAATTCGTGAAACGGGCCGGGACAATAGCGCCCGGACCGGGGTTGTCAAGCCGGGTCCGCCGGACGCCTAGCGGACGGAAGCGGCCTGCTGGACCGACTGGAGGGTCCGGGCGAAGACCGCGGGGTCCCGCAGCAGGGCGGCGGCAAGGTCCACCTCGCCGTCCCGGGCGGCGTTGTCGGGCGGGCAGATCTCCCGCAAGCTCTTGAGACCGGCCATGTTCGCGTGGTCGGCGGCCCGCCAGCGGATCATCGTGGCGGGGTCGGTCAGCCGGCCGCTGCGCACGGCCGCCAGCGCGTCCGCGACGCTGTCTCCGCGCCCGGAAGTGCAGTAGGCCGGGATCAACCCCAGATCGGCCAGCGGATAGCCGGAGGGGGCGTGGAAGCGGGCCCAGGTGATGACCAGCTCGCCGTCGTTGGGCATCTGGACCAGCGTCTGGACCGACCCCTTGCCGAACGAGGTGCTGCCCACGACGATCGCGCGCCCGTTGTCCTGGAGGGCGGCGGCGACGATTTCGGAGGCCGAAGCCGACTGGCCGTTGACGAGGACCACCAGCGGGATGTCCTCGCCCACGTCGCCGGGCGAGGCGGTCATGCTCTGGTGGCTGGCGCGGTGGCGCCCGCGCGTCGAGACGATCGTGCCTTGCGCCAGGAACAGGTCCGACACGCCGACCGCCTGGTCGAGCAGCCCGCCCAGATTGCCGCGCAGGTCGAGGACGATCCCACGGACGTTCGGGCGGATGTCCGCCTTGGCGCGGCGGACCGCGTCGGCGAGCGTTTCGGTCGTGCGCTGGTTGAAGCCGGAGACCTTGATGTAGGCAAGGTCGCCGTCGCGGCGATAGGTCACCGTCGGCGGCACGATGTGGCCGCGCAGCAGGCGCATCTCGGTCGTGCGTTCCGACGGCGGTCGGCGCACGTCGATGCGCAGTTCGGTGCCCACCGGCCCGCGCAGCTGCACGATCACGTCGCGCTCGGCAAGGCCCAACAGCTTGCGGCCGTCGACGGCGACGATGCGGTCGCCCACGCGAAGGCCCGCACGCGCTGCCGGCGTGTCGGGCGAGACGGTGTCGACGCGCGTCTCGCCGTTGTCGAAGCCGACCGTGATGCCGATGCCGCCGAACCCGTCGCGCACCGCACGGCTCTCGCGCGCACGGTCGGGATCGTCGTAGCGGGTGTAGGTGTCGAGCTTCGACAGCGAACCGTCCATGAAGACGCGGAAGATGCGATCGTTGGGCGTGTCGCGCAGCACGGTCGAGAAGCCGCGCGCGGCTTCGACCGTCTGGGCCGTCAGGGCCGCCCAGCGCTGCACGTCGTCGCGGCGCGGCAGCTCGAACGTGCCGGCGATCGCGTCGCCGTCGAGCAGTTCCAGGCGCGTTTCGGTGCTGCGCACGACCACGCGCTGGTCGAGCTTGGTGAGGTTCGCGAGGCCCGACACCGCCAGGCTCGCGGAATCGACCGGCTGGATATAGCGCGACGTCAGTTCCTCGTAGGCGCGCTGGTAGAAATAGGTCGGCGTCGTCGAGGTCGTCTGGACCTGCGAGAGGATCGAGCGCGCGGCCTCGCGCGGCCCGGCGCACGCCGTTGCGAACAGCACCAGCGTGGCGACGAGGGCACCCAGCCTGGGTGCGCGACGGGACGAGGAGGGTTGCTGTATCGCCATCGCGGTCAGCTGCGCGTGTCGTTGGCCCACATCACGCCGAGGACCGCGCCCTTGACCGGGCGCAGCAGGGCGAGCGTGAGGATGGCTGTGAGCGGGAGCCAGACGGCGGCCTGCACCCACAGTGGCAGCAGCACGTATTTGTCGACCGTCAGCATGGCGCCGACGATGATGTGGCCGACGATGACGATGGTGAAGTAGGGCGGGGCGTCGTCCGCGCGATAGCTGCCGAGTTCGTGGCCGCACGAGGCGCACGTGGCGCGCACGGCGAGGTATCCGGCGAACGCTGCACCCGTCCCGCAGTTCGGGCACCGGCCGGCGGCACCCCGGCGCATTCCGAGCGTCCACGACCGCTTGGCGTCGGACGAATCGGTGCTGGGATGGGAAAACGGCATGAAACGAAGCTCCTGCGATCCATAATATACACGCGACAACAAGAAGATATGCTTACCCGGAACGGGAATTAATCAACGACCACAATGCGGCATAATTGCAACAGTCGTGTGGCCCGCTTCAGCGCCGCCGACGGCCTTGCCGGAAATTGCCGCGTGCCGGGCGCGCACCCCCGGCCTCGATCAACTCGAAGGCCAGGCTGCCGGTCAGCCCGTCGACCTCGCGCAACCGGACTTCGACTGACTGTCCAAGGGTATAGACCTTGCCGTTCCGGCTGCCGGACAGCGTGTGGCGACGCTCGTCGAAGTGGTAAAAATCGTTCGGCAGCGAACGCACCGGCACCAGCCCGTCGGCGCCGATTTCGGCGAGCGTTATGAACAGCCCGAATTTCTGCACACCCGATATGCGTGCCGGGAACGTGGCACCCTGCCGGTCTTCGAGATAGGCCGCGATATAGCGCGCCATCGCGTCGCGCTCGGCCGACACCGCGCGCCGCTCGGTTGCCGAGATATGGTCGCCGGCATCGGCGAAATCCGGAACGTTCTTCGCGTCGAGCAGGCCGCCTTCGCCAAGGCCGTCCGCCGAGATCAGGCCGCGATGGACAAGCAGGTCCGCATAGCGCCGGATCGGCGACGTGAAGTGCGCATAGCGCGCGAGCGACAGGCCGAAATGGCCCTGGTTGGCGGGCGAATAGACCGCGAGCGACTGGCTGCGCAGCACCATCTGGTTGACCATGTGGTGCCACGGCTGGTCCTTGGCCCATTCGAGCACGCGGCCGAAATCGTGCGGGCGCATGGCGGCACCGCGCGCCAGACGAAGGCCGAGCCCTTCGAGCACCTCGCGCAGCACTTCGATGCGGTCGACCGCCGGCGGCTCGTGCACGCGGTACATGCACGGCACGCGCTTGCGCTCCAGCGTCTCGGCCGCACAGACATTCGCGAGGATCATGAACTCCTCGATCAGCCGGTGGCTGTCGAGACGCGTGCGCGGCGCGATCTTCGCGACCTTGCCGTCGGCGC
Organism: uncultured Azospirillum sp.; assembly: GCA_964416335.1. Taxonomy (GTDB): domain Bacteria; phylum Pseudomonadota; class Alphaproteobacteria; order CACIAM-22H2; family CACIAM-22H2; genus Tagaea. The sequence continues at coordinate 94,349 of CAYQDN010000001.1, read as the reverse complement.
CCAGTTCGACCTTGCGCTCCTCGACGTCGATGTCGAGGGCACCGCGTTCCTGCCTTGCTTCGAACAGCGCCTTGTAGGCGCCGTAGAGCGGGCCCACGACCTTGTCGGCGATCCAGCCGGGCGCCTTCTCGTGCCCGTCGCGGATCGACTGGATCCGCTCGTAGGTGAAGCGCTGCGCCGAACGGATCATCGCGCGCGTGAAGCGGTGGTGCCGCTTTGCGCCGTGACGGTCGACGACGATATGCACGGCCAGCGTCGGCCGGTCCTCGTCCGGACGCAGCGAGCACAGGTCGTTCGACAGCCGCTCGGGCAGCATCGGCACGACGCGGTCGGGGAAATAGCACGAGTTGCCGCGCTCGTAGGCCGAGCGGTCGAGCGCGTCGCCCGCGCGCACGTACCACGCGACATCGGCGATCGCGACGATCAGGCGCCAGCCGCCGGGATTCGCCGGATCGTCGTCGGGTTCGGCAAGGACCGCATCGTCGAAATCGCGTGCGTCAGCCCCGTCGATCGTGACGATGGGCCGGTCGCGCAGGTCTTCGCGTGCGCCGACTGGGGCAGGGCGCGCGTGCACGGCCTGCTCGAGCGCATCGGCCGGGAATTCGGTCGGGATGCCCTGCGCGTGGATGGCGATCAGGCTTGCCGAGCGCGGATCGCCGAGCCGCCCGATCCGCTCGACGATCTGCACCAGCGGCAGCCCGAGCCGCCGCTGCGGCTTCACTTCGGCAAGGACCAGTTCGCCGGGCTGTGCCTCCCCCATCGACGTCGCGTCGATCATGAATTCGGTCTTCACGCGCCGGTCGGTGGGCTTGAGGCGCCAGCCGCTGCCGGCCTTCTCGATCTGGCCGACGACGCGTTCGGCGACCCGCTCGGCAAGGCGCACGAGGGTGGCGGTCCATTCGCCGTCGACGAATTCGAATTTCCCCATGCCGTGCGCACCGACCGTTGGCGCGGCGTGGCCTTGCGCGACGCGCAGCCGGGCCAACGGCGGCGGGCCGATCCATTCGAGCGGCTTTGCCAGCAGCGTGCCGTCCTCGACATCCGTGCCGACGATCTCGAGCGGCACGGCCTCCTTGTCGCGGTCGGGGCGGGTCCGCGCGATCCGCCCTTCGCCGACATTGGCGACCGTTCCCTCGCGCGCCATGTCGCGCAGCAGCAGCGTCAGGGCCCGCCGGCCATCGCCCTTTAGTCCCAATTGCTTGACGAGCCGCCGCTTGTCGACCGGCACGGGGCTCCGGGCGAGGATGTCCAGCACCTGCTGGGCGGTGGGTTTTGAAGCACTGCGACTCGTCGGGGGCACGGGGCCAAGGGTGGACCCGCGACCGGGGCGGGCGCAACGCAGTTGCGCAACACGGCCCGCAATGACTATTTTTTGGTTGAATTGCTGGAGTCCCGATGAATTTCCTGATTGTCGACGACGACGCCGAGATGCGCCTGACCCTGCGCGACATGCTGGAGGCGCTAGGTGTGGCGCGCGTGTGGGCGGTCGCCGACGGCAACAAGGCGCTCGAGCGCATGCGCGCGCTGGATTTCGGCCGCAACGACATCGTCCTTGCCGACTGGAACATGAAGCCGATGACGGGCCTCGAGCTGCTCGACGCGGTGCGCACGGACCGCAAGCTCTGCCAGGTGTATTTCGTGATGATCACCGGCGATTCGGATCACGAGAAGGTCGTCACCGCGCGCGAGCGCGGGGTCAACGACTACCTCATCAAGCCGTTCGAGATGCTGGCATTGCGGCGCAAACTCGGTACCTTTCTTCCCGCACCGCGCGGTGCCCGCGGCTAGGCAACACCCGGAACGGGGACTTGGATGGAGATGCTCGGCTGGATTGTCGGCGTGCTGGGGCTTGCCGTCGGCGTCGCCGGATGGCGCCTGGCGATACGGGCACGCCGCGACGAGGCGCGCATCGTGCAGGCACTCGACGCGCTCGACGAGGGCTTTGCGCTGTGGGGACCGGACGACCGGCTGCTGCACGCCAACCGCCGCTATCGCGAGATCTATGCCGAATCCGCTGCCGAACTGAAACTGGGCATCGGCTACGAGGCGCATCTGCGCATCCGCCTGTCGGCCCCCAGCGCCGGCGTGCCACCCGAAGCGCGCGAGGATTACGTCCGCCGGCGGCTGGAGGACAGGCGGCTGCAGCGCCCGCCCTCCGACGCGCCACAGGCCGGCGGGCGCTGGGTGCGCACGATCGACCGGCGCACCGCCGACGGTTCGATGGTCTCGGTACGCGTCGATGTCAGCGACATCAAGGCGCGCGAGATCGAATCGCGCCAGCAGGCGGCCCTGCTGCGCTCGACCTTCGACAACATCACCGACGGCCTGATCGTCGTCGACGGGGCCGAGCGGCTGGCGCTCTGGAACGCCAACGCCTTCGACATCCTCGAACTGCCGCCCGAACTGGCGGAAACCGGGCGGCCGTTCCGCGACGTGCTCGCGTTCCTCGCGACGCGCGGCGATTTCGGCCCGCCGCCGCCCGGCTCGACCGGCAATCCGGTCAAGGCGATCATCGAGCACAACATCGCGCGGCTGCCGGATTCGTTCACCCGCACGATCGCCTCGGGCCGCATCGTCGAGTTCCACAAGGCGGCGATGGCCGGCGGCGGGTACCTGACGACGCTTGCCGACATCACGCGGCGCATCGCCTCGACGCAGGCCGCCGCCATGGCCCACCGCCGTCTGGTCGACGCGATCGAGAGCTTTCCGGAAGGCTTCGCGCTGTTCGACGCGGACGACCGGCTCGTCACCTGCAACGCGCGCTATCGCGAGATGTATCTTGCGATCGCACCGCTGCTGGTCGCCGGTTCGCGCTTCGAGGACCAGGTGCGCGCCCTCGCGCAGACCGGCGAGAGCCTCGTCGATGCCGCACAGCTCGAAGCGCATGTCGCCGACCGCATGCGCCGGCACCGCGAGCCGGGCGATCCCTACGACGTGCGGCGCGCCAACGGGCGCTGGATCCGCGTCATCGACCGGCGCACCGCCGATGGCGGCACCGTCGCCATCCGCATCGACATCAGCGACCTGCGCCGGCGCGAGACCGTCCTGACCCTCGTGGTCGAGACGGCCCAGCGCCTGCTCGTCGAGACGCGCTGGCGCGGTCCGGTCGAGGAGATGCTCACGCGGCTGGGCGTGGCGCTGGGCGTCAGCCGGACGATGCTGGGGCGCAACAAGACGCGCGCCAACGGCAAGATCACGCAGAAGGACCTCTTCGAATGGGATGCGCCGGGCGTGGTGCGCATCGTCGGCAATCCGGATTTCGAAGGCTTCCCGATCAAGGACACGGCCTTCCAGGACTGGCGCCAGGCCCGCTCGCGCGGCGAGACGGTCTATGGCGTGGTCAGCGAGCTCGACCCCGGCAAGCGCGAATGGCTGGGGCGCCAGCAGGTGCAGTCGCTGATACGCGTGCCGGTGATGGTCGGCGGGGCGTGGTGGGGCAGCGTGGGCTTCGACCATTGCCGCGTGCCGCACCGCTGGGAACCGCTGGAGATCGAGGCGATCAAGGCCTCCGCCACGCTTATCGGCCTCGCCATCCAGCGCGAGATCGCCGCCGAGCAGGTCGAGCGCCAGCGCGAGGCGCTGTTCCGCAGCGAGAAGATGGCCGCGATGGGCTCGCTGCTGGCCGGCGTGGCGCACGAGCTCAACAACCCGCTCGCCATCGTGGTCGGGCAGGCCTCGCTGCTGCGCGAGACCGCGAAGGACGAACGCACGCTCGTGCGCGCCGAACGCATCGCGCAGGCCGCCGACCGGTGTGCCCGCATCGTCAAGACGTTCCTTGCCATGGCCCGCCAGAAGCCGGCCGAGCGCACGCAGGTCGATCTCGCGTCGGTCGTGCGCAACACGCTCGACCTCGTCTCCTACGCACTCAATGTCGACGACGTGGGCATCGTCGTGGATCTTCCGGCCGACCTGCCGCATGTCTGGGGCGACGGCGACCAGCTCGCCCAGGTCGTCAGCAACCTGGTCGTCAACGCCCAGCAGGCCGTGCGCGAACGTGCCGCCGACCGCAGGGTGCGTATCGCCGCCACGCTCGATCCCGAGGATTCCGGTTTCGTGGCGCTCGATGTGACCGACAACGGCGACGGCGTGCCCGAAGCGCTGAAGGCGCGGATCTTCGAGCCGTTCTTCACGACCAAGCCGCCGGGCGCCGGGACGGGCGTGGGCCTGTCGGTCTGCCGCGGCATCGTCGAGGGGCACGACGGTACGATCGAGGTCGAGGATGCCGCGAGTGGCGGGGCGCGCTTCATCGTCCGCCTGCCGGTCGCGCGCGGACAGCGCGAAGCCGCAGGCGACATCGCGCTCGAGCCCCAGCTTCCGGCGAATACCCACGTGCTGCTCGTCGACGACGAACCGGACATCCTGCGCACGCTGTCGGAAATCTTCACGAGCTGCGGGGCGCGCACCGAGCTTGCCGCAAGCGGCGACGAAGCGCTGGTCAAGCTCTCCGAAGGCGATTTCGATCTCGTCGTGTGCGACATGCGCATGCCCGGTCTCGACGGACCGGGCCTCTACCGCACGATCGAGACGCGCGCCCCGGACCTGGCGCGCCGCTTCGTCTTCGTCACGGGCGACGTGCTGTCGGTCGAGGTGGCGCGCTTCCTCAACGAGACGACGGCCCCGCACATCGAAAAGCCGTTCCAGCGCGGCGAGATCCTGCGCACGGCGGCAATGCTGCTCGACAGGTTGTAGCGGAGATCAGTCCGCGGCGGGGGCGGGGGTCTTCTTGCGCGACCGCTTGGGTGCAGGCGCCGTTTCCGCGGCCGCCTTGGCTTCAGGCACCTTGGCAGGCTTCTTCTCGGCGGCGGGTTTCTTCTCGGCTTTCGCGGCAGCCGGCTTCTTCTCGGCCTTCGCCGCCGGTGCCGCCTTCTTCGCGGCCTTCTTCTTGACCGGTGCGTCGCCCGCGCGCGCGCGGCGTTCGGCGATCAGGCGCACGGCATCGTCGAGGGTGACTTCCTCGGGCGTGATGTCCTTGGGCAGGTTCGCGTAGGTGCTGCCGTGCTTGACGTAGGGCCCGTAGCGGCCCGCGGCGGCCGTGATCGCGACACCGTCGTCGGGATGGTTGCCGACCACGCGGCCCACCGGGGCGGCCGCGCGCCCGAAGCGCCGGCCGGTCGAGGGCTGTGCCAGGATCTCGACCGCGCGGTTGATGCCGATCTCGAGCGCGTCCTGCGTCGTCGGGATCGACTTGTATTTGTCGCCATGCTTCAGGTACGGCCCGAAACGGCCCAGCCCTGCGAGGATCGGCAGCCCGTCCTCGGGATGGTTGCCGATCGGGCGGGGCAGGGACAAAAGCTTCAGCGCCAGCTCGAGCCCGACATCTTCGGGCTTCGTGTCCTTGGGGATCGACTGGCGCTTGGGCTTGACCTTTTCGCCGCCGGTGCCGAGCTGCACATAGGGCCCGTAGGGGCCGTTGCGCAGCTGGACCTCTTCCTTGGTCTCCGGATCGACGCCGAGGACCTTGTTGGCCACACCGCCGCCCGCGTCGCCTTCGCCGTTGTCGACCGTGAGGGGCCGCGTGAAGCTGCAGGTCGGATAGTTCGAGCAGCCGATGAAGGCACCCCGCTTGCCGAGGCGCAGGCCGAGGCGGCCGGCCGAGCAGGCCGGGCACACGCGCGGATCGGCACCGCCGGGCTTGTCGGGGAAGAAATGGGGGCCGAGCGCTTCGTCCAGGCGGTCGATGACGTCGCGGATCTTCAGTTCCTTGGTGTCGTCGACCGACTTCGAGAAGTCGATCCAGAATTCCGCCAGCACCTTGCGCCAGTCCGCACGGCCGCCCGAGATCTCGTCGAGCTGGTCCTCGAGCTTGGCGGTGAAGTCGTATTCGACATAGCGGCGGAAGAAGTTCTCGAGGAACGTCGTGACGACGCGGCCGCGGTCTTCCGGCGTGAAGCGCTTCTTGTCGAGCTTGACGTAGCCGCGTTCCTGCAGCGTCTCGAGGATCGAGGCGTAGGTCGACGGGCGGCCGATGCCGAGCTCTTCCAGACGCTTGACGAGGCTCGCTTCGGAGAAGCGCGGCGGCGGCTGGGTGAAATGCTGCTCGGGCTTGACCGCACCGCGCGGCGTCTTGTCGCCTTCGGCCAGCGGCGGCAGCAGGCGGTTCTCGTCGTCGTCGGCCTCGGACGGATCGTCGCGGTCCTCGCGATAGAGGCGAAGGAAGCCTTCGAAGACCAGCGTCGAGCCGGTCGCGCGCAGCGTGGTGCGCGAATCGTCGGACGTGAGGTCGACTGCGACCTGGTCGAGCTGGGCGCTCTCCATCTCCGACGCGATCGTGCGCTTCCAGATGAGGTCGTAGAGCTTCAGCAGGTCGTCGGCGAGATAGCGCTTCACGTCGTCGGGCTTGCGCAGCAGGTCGGTCGGGCGGATCGCCTCGTGGGCTTCCTGCGCGTTCTTGGCCTGGGTCTTCCAGATGCGCGGCTGGTCGGGCAGGAAGTTCTTGCCGAATTCCGCCGCGATCAGGGCGCGCGCGGCGCGCACCGCCTCGCCCGAAAGCGTCACGCTGTCGGTACGCATATAGGTGATGAGACCGACGGTCTCGCCGCCGATGTCGAAGCCCTCGTAGAGTTGCTGGGCCATGCGCATCGTGCGCGAGGCGCCGAAGCCGAGCTTGCGCGAGGCTTCCTGCTGCAGCGTCGAGGTCGTGAAGGGCGCCATCGGGTTGCGGCGCACGCGCTTGCGCTCGACCGCGGCGACCGAGAAGGGGTCGCCGGCCTCGATCTTGGCGACGGCCGCCTGGGCGGCGGCCTCGGAGCCGAGGTCGAACTTGTCGAGGCGTGCGCCGTCCAGATGCGTGAGGCGCGCTTCGAACTTCTCGCCGCCCTTGGCGGTGAACTGCGTGCCGATCGTCCAGTATTCGCGCGCCCGGAAACGCTCGATCTCGTTCTCGCGCTCGCAGATGAGGCGCAAGGCGACCGACTGCACGCGCCCGGCCGAGCGGCTGCCCGGCAGCTTGCGCCACAGCACGGGCGAGAGATTGAAGCCGACAAGGTAGTCGAGGGCGCGGCGCGCGAGGTAGGCATCGACCAGGTCGCGGTCGAGGTCGCGCGGATGGCGCATCGCCTCGATGATGGCGCTCTTGGTGATCTCGTTGAAGACCACGCGCTTGACGTCGATGTCCTTTAGCTTTTTGGCTTCCTCGAGGACTTCCTTGAGGTGCCAGGAAATGGCTTCGCCCTCGCGGTCGGGGTCGGTCGCGAGGATGAGGGTCGTCACACCCTTGAGCGCCTTGGTGATCTCGCCGACCGGCTTCTTGGCCCGCTCGCCGATCTGCCAGTGCATCTGGAATTCGCGGTCCGGCTCGACGGCCCCGTCCTTCTCGAGAAGGTCGCGGACATGCCCGTAGGAGGCGAGTACGCGGTACTCGTCGCCGAGATATTTGTTGATCGTTTTCGCCTTGGAAGGCGATTCGACGATGACGAGCTTCATCTATCTTTCCGCGTAAACCCCTGTAAGGGGCCGGTTCCAGCGACGTCACAGACGCCGCGAGACCCGGTTTCCCGGATGCCTGTCGATTGCACCGGCCAGCTCAAGTTCGAGCAGGGCGGCCAGGACGACGGGGGCGGACAATTGGCACTCGCGCACGATTTCGTCAACTGAGGTGGGCGACGGGGCAAGCGCCGCAACGATGGTTTCGCGTGCTCTGTCTATATCTTTTTCGTTTATTTTATAATTGCTTGTGGTTTGTTCCTGATCTCGTTTATCGGGTTCGGAAAGAGGGCGCCGGAGTACCGCGTCGAGCACGTCCCGGGCGGTCTCGACCAGGATCGCGCCGTGCCGGAGCAGGTCGTTCGACCCGCCGGCGCGGGGGTCGAGCGGCGATCCGGGCACGGCCAGAACGTCGCGCCCCTGTTCGGCAGCAAGCCTTGCGGTAATCAACGACCCCGACCGCAGGGCCGCCTCGACGACCAACGTCCCGAGCGACAGGCCGGAGACGATCCTGTTGCGGCGCGGGAAGTGGCGCGCCTGCGGTGCTTCGCTGAAGCGGATCTCGGAGGCCACGGCACCGGTCTCGACGATCTGGCCATAGAGCCCGGCATTCTCGGCCGGATAGACGATATCGATGCCGCCGGCCATCACCGCGATGGTCCCGGTCGCCAGCGCCCCCTGGTGCGAAGCCGTGTCGATCCCGCGCGCGAGGCCGGAGACGATCGTCAGGCCCGCCTGTCCAAGCTCGCCGGCAAGATTGCGCGCGAAGCGTTGCGCGTTGAGCGAGGCGTTGCGTGCCCCCACCATCGCCAGGCACGGGCGCTGCCACAGATGCGGGAAACCGAGCACGGCAAGCAGCGGCGGGGCATCCTCGATCTCGGCGAGAAGGGCCGGATAATCCGGTTCGCCGCGCGCGACGAACCGCCCGCCGATCCTGGCAAGGTCCGCGATCTCGCGCTCGGCCTCCATGACCGACGCGATGCGGATCGATTTCTTGCCGGCCCGGCGCGCAAGATCGGGGACGGCGGCGAGGGCGGCAGCCGCCCCGTCGCAGTGGCGCAGGAGCTGGAAGAACGCGATGGGCCCGACATTCTCGCTGCGGATCAGCCGCAGCCAATCGCGCCGTTCGGTATCGCTGAGATTTCGCCCCGACATGCAGACGCGATTAACGCGCAGCACCGGAAACGAGTCAACCTCCGGTTACCGCTATTTTTTCTGGCCTATTTTCGGTTCTGCGCCGGCGAGCAGGCGGCGGATGTTTGTATGATGTTTCGACCAGACGAGCACGGCGATGGCGACACCGAAGAAGACGAGTTGCAGGTCGCCGCCCATCTCCACGCCCGGCGCCCAGAGCCGCGGCAGATACCACGCATAGACCGGCGTCAGTGCGACGGCGAGCAGGGACGCGAGCGACGACATGCGGAAGACCGCCGCGACGACCGCCCAGGTGGCGCAGGCCGCAAGGCCGATCGTCCAGTCGATCGCGATCAGCGTGCCGAGCGTGGTGGCCATGCCCTTGCCGCCCTTGAAGCCGAGCCATACCGGGAAGAGGTGCCCGAGAAGTGCGCCGAAGCCGGCATAGAGTGCCGCATCCGGCCCCCAGACCGCGCGCGCGACCAGCACGGCGAAGGCACCCTTGCCGGCATCGAGCAGCAGCGTGGCAAGGGCAAGACCCTTGCGGCCCGTGCGCAGCACGTTGGTCGCCCCGATATTGCCCGAGCCGATCTGGCGGATGTCGCCAAGCCCCGCCATCCGCGTGAGGACGAGCCCGAACGGGATCGAGCCCAGCGCATAGCCCGCGACCAGCGAGACCGCCAGGAACGGCAGGGCGGGCGACACCGCGGTCGGGTCGAACATCGCCATCAGGCAGACGCGAAGATCGGAATGCCGGCCGCGACCGTGCGCAGCACGCGGCCCTGCACGAGGCGGTCGTCGAAGGCCGAGTTCTTGGATTTCGAGCGCAGCTTCTTGGCGTCGACCTTCCAGGGTGCGTCGGCATCGAACAGCACGAAGTCGGCGGCCATGCCCTTGGCAAGCCGGCCTTCCTTGAGGCCCAGAAGATCGGCCGGCCGGCTGGTGACGAGGGCAAGCGCCCTGGCGAGCGTCATCTGCCCGTTGTGGACGAGATCGAGCGTCACGGGCAGCAGCGTCTCGAGCCCGACCGTGCCGAACGCGGCCTGTGCGAGCGGCAGGCGCTTGGAATCCTGGTCGTGCGGCGAATGGTCCGACGCGATCGCATCGATCGTGCCGTCGGCGAGCGCTTCGATCACCGCGCGCCGGTCGGCTTCGCCGCGCAACGGCGGCGAGACCTTGGCGAAGGTGCGGTAGTCGGCAAGTGCCAGCTCGTTGAGCGCGAAATAGTGCGGAGCCGTGTCGCACGTCACGCGAAGGCCCGCACGCTTGGCGGTGCGGATCGCCGCGAGGCCCTCGGCGGTCGAGACATGCGCGAAGTGCAGCCGCCCGCCGGTCAGCTCGGCGAGCCGCACGTCGCGCTCGATCTGCATGACCTCGGCGATCGCGGGAATGCCGGGGATGCCCATGCGGGTGGCAAGCTCGCCCTCGGTCATCGCACCGCGCGCGAGCTGCGGTTCCTCGGGATGCTGGATGATCGGCAGGTCGAAGCCGCGCGCATAGGTCAGCGCCCGGCGCATCAGCTGCGCGTCGGTGATCGTGTGCGTGGCGTCGGTGAAACCGAGCGCGCCCGACGCCGCCAGCAGGCCGAATTCGGTCATCTCCTTGCCGTTGAGGCCGCGCGTGACGGCCGCATAGGTGTGGACGCGAACGAGGCTCGTCTCGCGCGCCAGGCGGGCGACGGATTCGACGAGGGCCGCGTCGTCGATCACCGGGCGCGTGTTGGGCAGCGCCACCATGGTCGTCACGCCGCCGGCGGCGGCGGCCTCGCTGGCGGTCGAGATGGTTTCCTTGTGCTCCTCGCCCGGCTCGCGCAGCTGGACGCGCATGTCGACGAGGCCGGGGGCAAGGCACTTGGCCAGACAGTCGATCGTCTCGATCCCGTGCGGGCCGGCGGCGGCAAGTGCGGTGGCCTTGGCGAGCTGCGGGCCGATCTCGGCGACCGCCCCGTCGCGCACGACCAGGCCGCCGAGCGTGTCGGTGCCGTTCGCCGGATCGATCAGGCGCGCGTTCACGTAGGCGATGGGCGGGCCGCCGCGACCGCCGGGGGTCTTGGCGGGGATCACGCCGTGCGGGAACCTCATGCCGGGCCCCCGGAGTTCGACAGCAGGTTGCGCGTGAGAAGGTCGAGGCAGGCCATGCGCACGGCGACACCCATCTCGACCTGTTCGCGGATCAGCGAGCGGTCGACGTCGTCGGCGACCTCGCTGTCGATTTCCACGCCGCGGTTCATCGGGCCGGGATGCATGATCAGCGCGTCCGACTTGGCGACCTCGAGCTTGTCGTAGTCGAGCCCGTAGAGGCGGAAATACTCGCGCACCGAAGGGACGAAGTTGCCCTGCATGCGCTCGGTCTGCAGGCGCAGCATCATGACGATGTCCACGCCCTCCAGCCCCTTGCGCATGTCGTGGAACACCTCCACGCCCATGCGGTCGATGAAAGCCGGCATCAGCGTGGGCGGGCCAACGACGCGCACGCGCGCCCCCATCGTCGTCAGCAGATGGATGTTCGAGCGCGCCACGCGGCTGTGCAGGATGTCGCCGCAGATGGCGACGAGCAGGCCCTGCAGGCGCTTCTTGTGGCGCCGGATGGCGAGCGCATCGAGCAGTGCCTGCGTGGGGTGCTCGTGGGTGCCGTCGCCCGCGTTGATGACGGCGCAGTCGACCTTTTCCGACAGCAGCTTGACGGCCCCTGAGTCCGGATGGCGCACGATCAGCACGTCGGGCAGCATCGCGTTCATCGTCACGGCCGTGTCCATCAGCGTCTCGCCCTTCTTGATGGACGAGACTTCGGCCGACATGTTGACGACGTCGCCGCCGAGCCGCTTGCCGGCAAGCTCGAACGACGTGCGCGTGCGCGTCGAGTTCTCGAAGAACAGGTTTATGATCGTGCGCCCGCGCAGGAGCGTGCTTTTCGCCCCGCGCGCGCGGTTCTGTTCGACGTAGGATTCGGAGAGATCGAGGAGAAGCGTGATCTCCTCGGCGGAAAGCCCTTCGATGCCCAGAAGATGGCGCGGTCGAAGTCGGCCGGACGGAAGCTGGATGGAAGACATTAAAGCGGCGTTATATCGACCGGCCGGAGGCCCCGCAAGGCAGGCTGCAGAAACCCCGGTTTTCCGGGATCGAAATACTTTGTTAACCGGTTCCGCCCTAGCTTGCAGGACACGTTTTCAGGTGCGACTCCGATGACGGCTCCTTCCGGCCGAAACACCCCGAAGCCCGATGCTGCACAGATCAAGTGCACCGAGGTCCTCGACAAGCTCCTGGCGCTGTCCAACGGCGGCGCTTCGGGCGAACTGTCGCTGGTCGCGGCCTCGCAGCTTGCCGCCGATCTTGCCAACGACCTTGTCGTCTATGACGCCAAGGTCCGCGCCCTCAGCGCCGCCAGCTAGGGCCCGCCCGGACCGACGCGAAGCTCGGTTTCGAGAATCATCTTCCTGAAATCGGTGACCAGCGCGCCGATCTCGATCTGCCAGACACCCGGAATGGAAAGGCTCGCTTCGCGCAGCGCGAACTGGCCGGGCCCCAGCCTTTGCGCCGCGCGCCGCAAGCCCGCGATCCCGTTCGCGGGCGATGCCAGCGCCACCTCGACTTCCAGCGGATCGAACGGCACGCCGGCCGTATCGGCCAGATAGATCGAAAGCCGGTCGCCGGCGATCTCCACCGTGACGATGCGCCCGTCGCGCACGATGGCGACCGACGGGCCCGCGCGCGCGGCCATCGCATGCGACGCATGGTCCTCTTCCATGTACGGCGGCGTATGCGAGAGTGTGGCCGTCGTGCCGAGCACGCAGACCGCGACCGCCAGCTCAAGCCGGACATTCCGGCGCAGGCGCATCGGGTCGGCGGGCAGGGCGCGCAGCCGGTTGTCGGCGGCGAGTGCCAGCAGGGCAACGAACAGCACGCTTTTCGCCGCGACGAGGATGCCGTAGCCCGAAGCCGTCAGGCCGGCCGGAAGCTCGATGCGCGTCACGGCGAGCGCAATTCCGGCAGCGGCGAGTGCGATCACGCAGGCGATACCGAGCCCTGAGAACCGCCGCGCGATCCGCACGACGTCCCCGGCCGGCCATCGCGCGATCCCCCACAGCAGCGGCACGAACGCGCCGATCCAGACGAGGGCGGCAAGGCTGTGCAGTGCCTGTGCAGCCGGCACCAGCCAGCGCGGTTCGCCGGTCGCCGCGTGGCCGGTCAGCGCCGTACCCGCCGCGATCGCGAGCATGCCGAGCAGCGGTGCCAAGCGTCCGCGGATCAACGTCGCACCGATGCCAAGAAGGATCGCGATGGCCGAAGGCCCGGCCGATATCCCGAACCCGAGCCGCCAGACGCCCAGATCGAGCAGGCTTGGTGCGAGCGCCACGCGCGCACCGGCAATGCCGGTCCCGGCAAGCGTGGCGGCGGCCGCGAGGATCGCGACACCAACGAGAAAGCGCCGGGGAATTCCGGCCGCCGGTATCCCGAACAGGCCGGCGAAGACGAGCCCGCCGCAGCCGACCGCCAGCGAAAGGTCGCGCAACGCCCGGACCGCGATGGCGACGCGCGACCAGAACGTGTCCAGCACAGGGTCGCCCGCACCGATCTCGACATCGCTCGATTCCAGCGTATCCAGGCCGACGGCGAAGACGAAGCTGCCGGCGACCGGATGCGTGTCGGCGGACACGACGCGATAGGCGACGACATAGCGGCCGGACACAAGCTTCGCCGGGAGGTCGAACGCGATACCCGTTTCGTCCGTCGCATAGCCACCGTCGGGGCCTTGCACCGTCGCACCTGTCGCATCGACGATGCGCAGCGCGACGGGCACGACCGGCTCGTTGAAACGCAGGACGATGCGCGCCGGCGGATCGACGACGACGTCGCCATCCGCCGGCGTGCTGTCCAGCAGCATCGCGTGCGCGTCCGCGTCGTTTGGCGACGCGAGCGCGAACAGCAGCAGGAGGACGAGCCGGATCAAGGGCGCGGCGTCAGGCGCAGCGACGGGGCCGGGAAGCGCAGCGTGTCGGCACCCTTGCCGGCCGCCGGGATCTCGATCCAGCGCTCCACGCCTTTCTCGCATTCCTGCACGACGGGCACGTGGACGATCTCGCCCGGCCGGTTCGGCAGCTGGCCGCGGAAGGCGAACTCGTCATAGTGCTCGTCGAGCAGCCTGCCGCCGCTCCACACGATCTCGCGCACGCCTTCGGTGATGCGCACGCCGTGATCGCCCGCGACCGGTGCGGGCAGCGGCCCGCGCACGGTCGTCAGTTCCCAGCCCGCCTTGGGCTGCGGCTTGACGTTGACCATGCCGTCAGGGACCTGCACGCGCAGGCGCACCGTCGGCGAACCTTCGCAGCCGTGCGGCACGCGCAGGACCGCCTTGTAGGTGCTGTTGGCGGCGGCCTGCTGCTGTTCGAGCGTGATGTGCGCCCGGGCATCGGACGCAAAGACGAGAAGGGATGCAGCCGCGATGGCGGCCGCACGGATCGAGAGGGACATCTGGAAACTCCGTTTGCTTGAAATTCGGACGAACGTCGGATTTCAGGCGATGGACGGAGGGGCCCTTGGCTGGAACGGCCGGAATGAAACCGCGTCGGCGCAGGCTGGAGTTTCATGCGGATAGACGATCGCGGCTGCCTGCCAGACGACGGGGGCAACGACGTTGCCGGCCATCGACGGATCGGGGCCGAGCGGCGGCAGCTGGCAGAGCGGGCAGACATGGCCCGCATGCGCCGCCGCGGGTTCCGCCGGCTCGTGTCCGGCCGCACCGCTGCACCAGGCGATCTCGATGCCCGTATCGCCGGTCGCGGCCTGCACCGGCATGATGTGCGCGACGGCAAGGCCGAGCTGCATGGCGACCGCCAGCAGGCCCAGATGCATGCCGATCTCGCGCACGAGCCGGTGCCGGAACGCGCCGAGGAGGGAGGAGGCGGAGGACATCGCGTACAGTCTAGACGCGAGTGCCCGCGATTGCCACGGGCGGAATGTCACACGATGCCGCGGGCCCGCAGATCGGCCACGGCGTTTGAATCGAGCCCGAGGATCTCGCCCAGCACTTCATCCGTATGCTGGCCGCAGGTCGGCGGGGCACGCCGGTAGGCGGGCGGCGTCTTCGACATCTTGATCGGGCTGGCGATCAGCGGGATCGTGGCGCCGCTGGCATGCGGCATCTCGATGCGCATGCCGCGCGCCTTGACCTGCGGGTCCTCGAAGACCTGCGCGATGTCGTTGACCGGCGAGCACGGCACGCCGGCCCCGGCGAGCCCGTCGATCCAGTGGCGCTGCGTCCTGGCACCCGTGATCTCGTTGACGATCCCGGTAAGCTCGACACGGTTGGCGATGCGCGCCGGGTTGGTCGCGAAGCGCGCGTCGGCCGCGATCTCCGGCCGGCCCGCGAAGGCGCAGAACTTGGCGAACTGCCCGTCATTGCCGATGGCGAGGATGACGAACCCGTCGGCGCACGCGAACACGTCGTAGGGCACGATGTTGGGGTGCGCGTTGCCCTGACGCACCGGCGTCTTGCCCGAGACGAGATGGTTCATCCCCTCGTTCGCCAGCCACGACACCTGCGTATCGAGCAGCGCCATGTCGATCTGCTGGCCTTCGCCGGTCGCGTCGCGATGGCGCAGGGCCGCGAGGATCGACACGGCCGCGTACATGCCGGTCATGATGTCGGCGATCCCCACGCCGACCTTGTAGGGACGGCTTTCCGGTGCACCCGTCGCCGGCCCCGTCACCGACATGATGCCGCCAAGCCCCTGCGCCAGCATGTCGTAGCCCGCGCGCGGCGCATAAGGGCCCGTCTGGCCGAAGCCGGTGATCGAGCAATAGACGAGGCGCGGGAATTCCTTCGCCAGCGTGGCGTAGTCGAGCCCGAACTTTCCCAGATCGCCGACCTTGAAATTCTCCGCCAGCACGTCCGACTTGGCGATCAGCTTGCGCGCGAGGTCCTGGCCTTCCTTCTTCGACAGGTCGAGCGAGATCGAGCGCTTGTTGCGGTTGGCCGACAGGTAATAGGCGCTCTCGCTCGTCGCCTTGCCCGACGGATCGTTCACATAGGGCGGGCCCCATTTGCGCGTGTCGTCGCCGGCACCGGCCCGCTCGATCTTGATCACGTCGGCGCCGAGATCGCCCAGCAGCTGCGTGCAGGTCGGGCCGGCGAGGATGCGGGTGAGGTCGAAGATTCGGATTCCGGCGAGCGGCAGGGCGGACATTCGGGACCGTTCTGTTCGAGTGGGACGGCAAACTTGCCGCCTCGCCGGTGCGGACGCAAGTGCGGCAGGTCCGGTCCTAACGGCTTCCGGCACCGAATGTCAGGCGCAGGCTGCGTACATGCACGTCGATGGGCAGCACGCCCTGGCTGCCGTCGGGTTCGCCGAGACTGGCCCGGCTGCCGTCGGGCATCAGGCACGTGACGAGCGCGCGCGGCAATTGGTCGGGCGGTTCGTCGACCCGGCATTCGAGCCGCGTGCCCGCGCGATAGGGGCCGGCATCGAGATCGAATTCGACCAGCCAGCGTGCACCGAATTCGAAGCTGCTGCCCGACGTGACATGCACCGACGCACCGGTCGCCTGCGCGGCCGCCGCACCGGCGAGCAGGAGCAGGCTACTCCAGGCCCAATGTCGCAAGGCGCATCTCCTCGAGATCGACTTCGCGCATCAGCTTGTGCAGCACGTCGTCGCCGATCTCGCGCTCGCGCCGCAGCTTCAGCAGGCGCCTACGTTCGGCGTTGACGACCTCCAGCCGCACGCGGCGGGCCTGCTTGCGCGCGTGTTCCAGTTCGCGATGCGCCTGGTCGGGCTCGTCGGGCTTGAGGCGGTTGTTGTACGAGCGGCGCAGCTGCGGGGCGATTTCCAGCGCCACGAGGTCGAGTTCGGCCATCCGGTCGATCTCGGCGATCGCGGCGTGGACCAGCTTGCGCCGCGCCATCGCCTCCTCGATCTCGGCGTTGCGGTCGCCGCCGACCTTCAGCCACTTGATCAAGGGGCCAAGCGTCGTGCCCTGCACGACCAGCGTGGCGAAGATCACCGCGAAGGCGAGGAACACGACGAGGTCGCGGGCCGGAAAGGGCTCGTTGCGTTCCGACATCAGCGGGACGGCCATCGCCGCGGCAAGGCTGACCACGCCGCGCATGCCCGTCCAGCCGACGATCGTCGTCCAGGCGAGCGGCGGCACGCCCTCGCGCTCGCGCACCGAGCGGAACAGCGTGGGGATATAGGCGTTGGGGAACACCCAGGCGATGCGGATGGCGATCGCGGCAAGCGACACGGCGACCGACCACCGGAGCAGCTGGCCCGCCGAATAGCCCGCAAGGCGCATCAGGATCCCGTCGAGCTGCAGGCCGATCAGGATGAAGACCAGCGCGTTGAGGATGAAGACGATCGCACTCCACACCATCTGCCCCTGGATGCGCGCCTGCGCGGAGAAGAACTCCGGCGTGTGCCAGCCCACGACGAGGCCCGCCACGACGACCGCGAGCACGCCCGAGACGTGGACCTGTTCGCCGCCGAGGAACGCCGCGAACGGGATCACGAAGGAAAAGGCGATCTGCAGCAGCGTGTCGTCCATCCGCTTGAGGATCCAGACGGCGCCCAGCCCGACCGCAAAGCCGAGCCCGCAGCCGCCCGCCGCGTAGACGACGAACGTGCCGGCGGCTTCCGCCACCGAGAACGTGCCGGAGAGGGCGGCGGCGAGTGCAAACTTGTAGAGGACGAGGCCCGTCGCGTCGTTGACGAGGCTTTCTCCTTCGAGGATCGCGACGATGCGCTTGGGCAGGCGCAGCTTTTCCATGATCGCGGCGGCGGCGACCGCGTCGGGCGGCGAGACGATGGCGCCCAGCAGGAAGGCGACCGCCCACGGCACGTCGGGGACCAGCCACTTGAAGACGAGCCCCACGCCCAGCGTGGTCGCGAGCACGAGCCCGATGGCCAGCAGCAGGATCGGGCGCAGGTAGAAGCGGAAGTCGCGCCACGAGGTGAGATAGGCCGACGTGAACAGCAGCGGCGGCAGGAACAGCGCCATCGTCACCTGCGGATCGAGGGCCAGTTCCGGCGAGCCCGGCACGAAGGCCAGCGCCATGCCGCCGACGACCAGCAGGACCGCGTAGGGGACGCGCAGCGTGTCGGAGAAGCGCGCGAGCAGGATCGCCACGACCAGCATCGCCAGAACGACTTCCAGAAGCGCCATCTTCCCCCGCTTTGACCGGACGCACCATCCGCGCCACACTTGCGAGGACACCATGCCCGACCGCATCGATTCAATGCTGGATTTTCTCGTCCTCGCCGACCGCTTCAAGTCGGTCGAGCGGCGCGCCTACGTGGCCGACGGCTCGCGGCGCGAGAATTCGGCCGAGCACAGCTGGCACATGGCCTTGTGTGCCGTCCTGCTGGAGGACGAGATCGGCTTCAAGGTCGATCTCGGCAAGGCGCTGTCGATGGTGCTGGTCCACGACCTGGTCGAGATCTATGCGGGCGACGCCTTCGCCTACGATGCCGCCGCGCGCGAGGCGGCCGTCGCGAAGGAAGAGGAAGCGGCAAAGCGCCTGTTCGGCAGCCTGCCGGCGGACCTCGGCGCCAAGCTCGACGGGCTGTGGCGCGAGTTCGAGGCGCACGCGACCAACGAGGCGAAGCTTGCCTATGCCTGCGACCGGCTGCAGGGCTTCCTGCAGGTCTTCATCTCCGACGGCAAGTCGTGGGCCGAGGCGAAGGTGACGCGCGCGATGACGCGGCAGCGCACGGCACCCGCGCGCGCGACCGACCCGTTCATCGAGGCCTTCATCGAACGCGTCTACGCGCGCATGGAAACCCGCGGCTTCTGGGACGCGTCGGGAACCGCTACTCGGCCGCCTTCGGGCGCTTGACGTAGCCTTCGCGCGTCTGCGGGAAGCGGCGGCCGAGCACGCTGCCGGCGATCAGCGTGCGCAGCATCTGTGCGGTTCCGCCGGCGATCGGGAACATGCGCGCGTCGCGCACATAGCGCTCCATCGGGTTGTCGCGCGAATAGCCGGCGGCCCCCCAGAGCTGCAGCGCGTCGTTGGTGATCTTGATCGCCGATTCCGACGCCAGCAGCTTGGCACGCGCGGCCATCGCGGGCTCGGGGAAACCGCCGGGCTTCGCCGACCCCGCCGCCTGCCAGATCAGGGCGCGCGCGGCTTCGAGTGCCACCGACATGTCCGCGACGATCCACTGCAGGCCCTGGAACTCGGCGATCGGCCGGCCGAACTGGTGGCGCGAATTGACGTAGGTGCAGGCGTGTTCGTAGGCACCCTGCGCCAGACCCAGCGCCACGGTACCGGCCCCCACGCGTTGGCCGTTATAGGCATCCATCAGGTCGCCGAAACCACCCGCGAAACCGCGCGGCGACTGCAGCACCATGTCGGCCGGCACTTCCAGACCGTCGAAGACGATCTCGGTTTCCGGAATGCCGCGCAGCCCCATCGCCGGTTCGCGCCGGCCGATGACGAGGCCCTTGGGCGCCCTGGTCCTCGGGTCGCGCATGACGATGAAGCCGCCGATCCCTTCCTCCTTGCCCTTCGCGTCGAACACGCGCGCGAAGATCAGGTGGAAGCGCGACACTCCGCCGCCGGTGATCCAGTGCTTGCGTCCGTTGAGGACGTAGCTGCTGCCGCGCCGGTCGGCGCGCGTCGTCATGTCGGTGGCCGCACTGCCGGCGTCGGGCTCGCTGATGCAGATCGCCGGCTTGTCGCCCGCCAGCACGCACGATGCCGCAAGTGCGCGCTGCGCCTTCGAGCCATAGGCCATGACCGCACCCACGGCCCCCATGTTCGTCTCGACGACGATGCGCGCGCACGCCCCGCAGGCGCGCGCGATCTCCTCGATGACGAGAACCGCGTCGAGATAGGAGAGGCCCTGGCCGCCGAGTTCCTTCGGGATCGTCATGCCGAGGAAGCCCGCCTCGCGCATCGCCTCGACGTTCGACCACGGATAGGCTTCCGTCCGGTCGGTTTCGGCGGCGGTGGGGGCCAGGATCTCGTCGGCGAATTTCCGGGCGCGCTTTTTCAGCGCGTTCTGTTCCTTGGACAGTCCGAACATGCGGGACAGCCTCAGCCATTCCGGCCGCGCGGTCAACGCCCGATGCGCACCCAGTCGAGATAGCCCTGAAGGATGAACGAGGCCGCCATCTTGTCGACGACCTCGTCGCGGCGCGCCCGGCTCATGTCGGCATCGATCAGCGTGCGCGTCACGGCCTGGGTCGACATGCGTTCGTCCCAGAAGACCAGCGGCAGGTCGATCCGCGCCATGAGGTTCCGCGCGAAGGCGCGCACGGCCTGCGCACGGGGGCCGTGCGTGCCGTCCATGTTGGTCGGCATGCCGCACACGAAGCCGCCGATGTTGCGCGCGGCCACGACTTCGGCGATCCGGTCGTAATCGGCCTTCGCCTTGCGCCCGCGGAGAATCGTCTCGAGGGGCGAAGCGATCGACAGGCCCGGATCGCACACGGCGAGTCCGATCGTCTTCTCGCCCGGATCGAGGCCGAGAAGACATGTCTTTTCCGGCAGTTCGGCCAGCAGGTCGGTGGGGTTGCGGATCGGCATTTCGGGTGTTAGCTTCCCGGCCCGTTTCAACGACGTTTTCACCGTCATTTCAAGGCCCAAGGCGAGACATACCGCATGTCGCTCGATCAGGCTACCGTCGCACGAATTGCCCAGCTGGCCCGCATCCGGCTGGCCCCCGAAGATCGCCCGAAAATGGCGAAGGAACTGCAGACGATCCTCGACTGGGTCGAGCAGCTGAAGGAACTCGACACCTCGAAAATCGAGCCGATGACCTCGACCGTCGAGGTCGTCATGCCGAGCCGCGCGGACAAGGTCACCGACGGCGGCTATGCCAGCCAGATCCTCGCCAACGCGACCGATCCGGTGCGCGTATCGACGACCGAGGATCTCGGCGGCTTCTTCACCGTGCCCAAGGTGGTGGAGTGATGGCCGACCTCATCGATCTGACCATTGCGGAACTGTGCTCCGGCCTGAAGGAAGGCCGCTTCTCGGCCATCGAGCTTGCCAAGGCGTACATCGCCGCGGTCGAGAAGAACCGCCATCTCAACGCCTTCATCGTCGAAACGCCCGACATGGCGCTGACGCAGGCGGCGATCGCCGACCAGCGCCTGCAGAAGGGCGAGGGGCGCGCCCTCGAAGGCATCCCGCTCGGCATCAAGGACCTGTTCTGCACCAAGGGCGTGCAGACGACGGCCGCCAGCCACATCCTCGAAGGCTTCAAGCCGCCCTACGAATCGACGGTGACGAAGAACCTGTTCGATGCCGGGGCGACGATGCTCGGCAAGCTCAACATGGACGAGTTCGCGATGGGCTCGGCCAACATCACCAGCCATTTCGGCAGCGTGAAGAACCCGTGGAAGCGCAAGGACGGCAAGGATCTCGTCCCCGGCGGCTCGTCCGGCGGTTCGGCCGCTTCGGTGGCGGCGCACATCGTCGCGGGTGCGACGGGAACGGATACCGGCGGCTCGATCCGCCAGCCGGCAAGCTTCACCGGCATCGTCGGCATCAAGCCGACCTACGGGCGCTGCTCGCGCTGGGGCATCGTCGCGTTCGCCTCGTCGCTCGACCAGGCGGGCCCGATGGCGCGCACCGTTCGAGACGCCGCGATCCTGCTGAAGTCGATGGCCGGGCACGACGCGAAGGATTCGACGTCGGTGCCGGCACCGGTCCCCAACTACGAGGCCGCCCTCACCGGCAACGTGAAGGGCCTCCGGTTCGGCATCCCCAAGGAATACCGGGTCGACGGCATGCCGGCGGAGATCGAGAAGCTCTGGCAGCAGGGGATCGACTGGCTGAAGGCGGCGGGTGCCGAACCCGTCGAGATCTCGCTGCCGCACACCAAATATGCGCTGCCGACCTATTACATCATCGCACCGGCCGAGGCGTCCTCGAACCTCGCGCGCTATGACGGCGTGCGCTACGGCCTGCGCGTTCCGGGCAACTCGCTCGACGAGATGTACGAGAACACGCGCGCCGAAGGCTTCGGGGCCGAAGTGCGCCGCCGCATCCTGATCGGCACCTACGTGCTGTCGGCGGGCTATTACGACGCCTATTACCTGAAGGCGCAGAAGGTCCGCACGCTGATCTTCAACGACTTCCAGGAAGCCTGGAAGAAGTGCGACGTGATCCTCACGCCCACCGCACCCTCGGCCGCCTTCGCCATCGGCGAGAATGCCGACGATCCGCTGGCGATGTATCTCAACGACGTGTTTACCGTACCCGTGAACCTCGCGGGCCTGCCGGGCATGTCGGTGCCCGCCGGCCTGTCGGGCGAGGGGCTGCCGCTGGGCCTGCAGCTGATCGGCAAGCCGTTCGACGAAAGCACGCTGTTCCGCGTGGGCGGCGTCCTCGAGAGCGCGGCGAATTTCACCGCGCGTCCGGGAGCATGACGATGATCATCGAAGGAAAGTCCGGCAAGTGGGAAATCGTCGTGGGCCTCGAGGTCCACGCGCAGGTCGTCTCGGAAGCCAAGCTCTTCTCGGGCGCATCGGCCACCTATGGCGGCGACCCGAACGGGCAGGTGAGCTTCGTCGACGCGGCGTTCCCCGGCATGCTGCCGGTGATCAACGGCTATGTCGTCGAGCAGGCGATCAAGACGGGCCTCGGCATCGAAGCGCAGGTCAACGAAGTCTCGATCTTCGACCGGAAGAACTATTTCTACGCCGACCTGCCGCAGGGCTACCAGATCAGCCAGTTCACGCGGCCGATCGTGACCGGCGGCAAGCTCGTGCTCGACATGCCGGGCGACGTCGTCAAGGTCGTCGGCATCACGCGCCTGCATCTCGAGCAGGACGCGGGCAAGTCGATGCACGACCAGAGCCCGTCCAAGAGCTATATCGACCTCAACCGGTCGGGCGTGGCGCTGATGGAGATCGTGTCGGAGCCCGACATCCGCTCGCCGGAAGAGGCGGGGGCGTATCTCAAGAAGCTGCGCGCCATCCTGCGCTACCTTGGCACTTGCGACGGCAACATGGAGGAAGGCTCCATGCGGTGCGATGCCAACGTGTCGGTGCGCAAGGTCGGCGAGACGAAGTTCGGCACGCGCAACGAGATCAAGAACGTCAACTCGATCCGCTTCGTCATGCAGGCGATCGAGTACGAGGCGATGCGCCAGGTCGAGGAGCTCGAGAACGGCGGCACGATCATCCAGGAAACGCGCCTGTGGGATACCGCCAAGGGCATCACGCGCCCGATGCGTTCCAAGGAACAGGCGCACGACTACCGCTATTTCCCCGATCCGGACCTGCTGCCGCTGGTTCTCGACCCGAAGGTGATCGCGCGCATCAAGGCGGAAATGCCCGAGCTGCCCGACGCCAAGAAGGCGCGCTTCGTCGAGCAGTACAAGCTCAGCCCCTATGACGCGGGCGTGCTGGTCGCCGAGCAGGAGCAGGCCGATTTCTTCGAGACCGTCGCCAAGGGCCGCAAGGACCCCAAGCTTGCCGCCAACTGGGTGATCGTCGAGCTGTTCGGGGCCCTCAACAAGAAGGGCGTGGACGTCTCGCGTTCGCCCGTCACGGCCAAGAACCTCGCAGGCCTCCTCGACCTCATGGAGAACGACACGATCTCGGGCCGCATCGCCAAGGACGTGTTCCAGTTCATGGTCGAGACCGGCCAGGACGCGGCGAGCATCGTCAAGGAAAAGGGCCTCGTCCAGGTGACCGACACGGGTGCGATCGACGCCGCCATCGCCAAGGTGATGGCCGAGAACGAGGCGAAGGTCGCCGAGTATCGCTCGGGCAAGGTCACGCTGTTCGGCTGGTTCGTCGGGCAGGTGATGAAGGGAACGGGCGGCAAGGCCAATCCCGCCAAGGTCAACGAGATCCTCAAGGCGAAACTCGGAGGATAGTCATGGCCGCGAAGAAAAAAGCACCGGCGAAGAAGAAACCCGCGAAGAAGGCCGCACCCAAGGCGAAACCCAAGAAGATCCTGAAGGCCACGCCCGCGATCAAGGCGGCGGCCGCGAAGTCGGCCAAGAAGGCCGCCAAGGGGGCGCGCATCGGCAAGGCCGGCTACGACGTGCCGGCCAGGAAGGCGTCGGCGAAGGCGGTTTCGGGCCTCACGCTCCACGGCTTCCACCTGTCGCTGCCGTCCAGCAAGGTCGCACTGCTGCTGAACATGCTCGGCGTGAAGTGGAACTACCGCCATGTCGATCTGCGGGCAGGGGCGCACAAGACGCCGGACTACCTGAAGCTCAACCGCTACGGGCAGGTCCCGGTCCTCGTCGACGGCGACGAGGTGGTCGTCCAGTCGAACGTGATCCTGCAGTATCTGGCCGACCGCTTCGGCGCCTTCGGCGGATCGAACCCGCACGAGAAGCGGCGCATCGCCGAGTGGCTCGCCTGGGATCTCGACCGCATGACGACGGTCGGGCAGGCGCGCTTCCTGCGCCGCAACGCGGCCGAAAGCCCGGCGCTGCCGTTCCTGTTCGGGCGCGGCGAACAGTCGCTCGAACTTCTCGACCGCCTGCTCGGCACGTCGAAGTTCCTCGCCGGTCCCAACCCGACCATCGCCGACATCGCGGTATTCCCGTGGATCGCGACGGCCGAAGAGGCGCAGTACGACGCGACGAAGTATCCCAACATCCGCGACTGGGGCCAGCGCATGATGAAGCTGCCGGGTGTTGCACATCCGTATGCTCTGCTGCCGCAGGAAGACCGGCCGGCCGTCGCTTGATCCGATCCGGCGTTTCTGGCGTAACTAATCGGGAGCTCTCCCCGAAAGGAAGACGGCCATGAAAACACGCATGCTTGCTGCCGCCGGTCTGCTTGCCATTTCGGCGCACGCCGCCAATGCGCTCGAACTCGTCGCGCTGACGGACCAGAACGAGCTCATCCGCTTCGAATCCGCGTCGCCGCAGAAGACCTGGATGGTCGCCATCCTCGGCACGGCGGCGAAGGTGATCGGCATCGATGTCCGCCCGACCGACGGCAAACTTTACGGTCTGGATGCCGGTGGCAACATCTACCGCATCGACGTGGTCGGCGGCCGGACCGAGAAGGTGTCGACCCTGTCGGTGCCGCTCGAGACGGCCGACAGCGCCATCGTCGATTTCAACCCGCAGGCCGACCGCATGCGCGTGATCGGGCCGAACGGGCAGAGCCTGCGCGTCAATGTCGAGACGGGTGCGGCAATCGTCGACGGACGCCTTGCCTACGTGGCGGGCGACGCGAGTGCGGGCAAGAAGCCCGGTGTCACGGCCGGGGCCTATATCAACTCGGTGCCGGGTGCCAAGCAGACGCAGCTCTTCGAGTTCGATTCCACGTCCGGCGCCTACGTGATCCAGGACCCGCCGAACGACGGCGTGCTCGCCTCGATCGGCGAACCCGGCCTGCCGCCGGGCACGCGCATCGACGCGATGGACATCTACACCGACAAGGACATGAAGAACTATACGGGCGTGGCCATCGCCGCCGGCCGGCTGTGGGAGTTCTCCGTCACCAGCGGCAAGATGCGCGAGATCGGCCCGATCGCGGCCGGCCGGCGCAAGCTGCTGGACATCGCCGTCGTCTCGCCGCCCTGAAGATGAAGGAACACCAAGACCGATGATCGAACTCTATACGTGGACCACGCCCAACGGCCGCAAGGCCTCCGTGATGCTCGAAGAACTCGGGCTTGCCTATAACGTCCACAAGATCAACATCGGCAAGGACGAGCAGTTCACGCCGGAATTCCTCGCGATCAATCCGAACAACCGGATTCCGGCGATCGTCGACACCGACGGCCCGGGCGGCAAACCGCTCACGGTTTTCGAATCCGGCGCCATCCTGATCTATCTGGCCGAGAAGACCGGCAGCAAGCTGCTGCCGACCGATCCGCGCCAGCGCTCGGTCGTGCTCCAGTGGCTGATGTGGCAGATGGGCGGGGTGGGGCCGATGTTCGGCCAGACGCACCATTTCATGCACGCGGCTCCCGAGAAAGTGTCCTACGGCATCGAGCGCTATTCCAAGGAAACGCGCCGTCTCTATCGCGTGATGGACAAACGGCTGGGCGAGGTCGCGTATCTCGCCGGTGCCGACTACTCGATCGCCGACATCGCCACATACCCGTGGGTCGCGCGCCACGAGCATCACAAAGTGGATCTCGCCGAATTCCCGAACGTGAAGCGCTGGTTCGACGCGATCTCCGCGCGCCCGGCGGTGGCCAAGGGGATGGCGGTCTAAGGATCAGCAGGAGGGATACCGGATGCATATGGCTCAGGTGATCGCAGGCGGCGTGGTCCTGCTCGGCGTGTTCCTGCTGTTCGGCAAGCTGTGGGGCGGCGACGCCGGAACGATCGGACTTGCCGCGACGGTCTTCCTGCCGGTGTGGCTTGCCGTGGCGGTCGCGAACATGTGGGTCGGCGTGACGAAAGCCGGCTACACGCTGTCGCAGGAACTGCCCATCCTGCTCGTCGTCTTCATCGTGCCCGCCGCCGTCGCGTTCGTCGCGGCGTGGATGGCTGCGAGGCAGTAGACTCACCAACCTCTCCGTCATGCCCGGGCTCGACCCGGGCATCCACGTCTTGGACTGGTAGAGCGAATAGTGCTCTGCTACTTCAGAAAGTCCGCGGCATCCTTTGGAGAAAGCTGCCTGAAGGCGGCGACGACCTCAGTAACGCAGCGCGTTTGGGCCTGCGTGTTCCTGAACTCGCGCATCGGCATCCAAAGCGCATGACGAAGGCAAAGGCGCGCAATCGGTTCAGCCTTGTACGTGCATATTTCGAACGCCGGGTAGTCGGAGCCCTCCGCCGCGCAGGCTTTCGCGAAGCCTGCCCAACGCCCCACGCCTTTTGCATATAGGGCGGCGAAAAACTCCCGCGCAGAAGCCAGCCCCAGCCTGCGTTCCTCATCGGAGTAGCGGGACGCTTCGGCTACAAGGCCGGGATACTTGAGCACATCGGAGTGCTCACTCATCAGCGTGCTCGCATAGGCCCACATGAGGGGATGGGCTGTGTCAGCCGGAGCCCGATAGCCTTGACGACTGAGGCTAAAAAGGCGTGCATAGACATCTCGAACTCCAGCATCCCGGCTCTGCCAAAGCTTGTTGACGATGGACGGGAGCAGCACCGGCACTCCATCGTAGGAGTTGAGTGCGTCGATTTCCGCCATTACTTCGGGATGGCCGAGGCGCTGCGCCGCTGTCAGGAAATAGCGGCGTCGCGATTGAGATCGCTGTGTGTCGAGTGCTTCCTTTTCGGCAATCATACGGGCGGCCCAACCGTCACCAAGTTCGATGGCGCGAAGCAGATCGATTGCCGCCTTCATCGTTTCAGCCTGGTCGCTGTCGCTGTACTCCAGTATCCGAGCGAACGCGTGGTGGCCAAGGGCCATCCCGTTCGATGGATCCAATTCCAAGGCACGCACGAAGGCTCGTTTTGCCCGCGCCGGGTCGCTGACCGTAACGATCGCGGCTTCAAGTGTTAGTGCGCGGCTGAGAATTTTGGGGTCCGCCGCATCGTTGGCTGCGAACTTCGTGATATCATCGAGCGTGCCTTCCGTATCACCGGCCACGAACCGTGCGAAAATCGTATCGTAGCGAGTAGGCCCGGTCATTAGCGGCTGGGCATTCGTGTCGACGGCGAATGCCATCGCCAACAGAAGCAGGCCAGGAAGAAAGAATCGCGTCATGTACAATCCAGACATTGGCTATCGGTCGAGTTTGACAACGCCGAAATCTAATCAGCAAGTAATAATTGTATCTTTAATTTCCGCAACCGAGCGGCCGGTAACCATTGTAGAGGATGGCGGTCTAGGAAATCACAAAGTCGTGGATGCCCGGGTCAAGCCCGGGCATGACGGAAAGGGGAGTCATTGCTTCCAGCACGATAAGAAGAATATTGCTAAAAATCCTATTTTAGTCTATATTACCCATCATGATTGGACGCAGGCGGGCAACGGGCTGGACGACGACAGGTGACGGAAAATTCCCGTCAACTGGTCAACAAAACCCGGAAATATCCGTTTCTTTTCAACGGTCCCGGAAATTTTCGTCAACATCCGTCAACGGGCCGTCAAGCAAAGTTTCCGGTCCGAAAACCTCATTTCGGCGCCGCCTTGATCTCGCGGTCCCAGCGGGCGAGCAGGCGGGTGCGTTCGGTCGGGTCGCCGTACTTGGCGAAGTCGTAGTCGATCAGCTTGGCGTCGACCGCCTTGGCGATCTCGGGCGGCAGGTTGACCGACTTGTTGGCCGGCACCTGGTACGACTTCACCGACAGGCCGATGGCCTGTGCGGCCGGCGACAGCAGCCAGTCATAGAGCTTCTTGGCACCGGCAAGATTGCGCGAGCCCTTCACGAGCGACATCGAGCCGACCTCGAAGCCGGTTCCCTCGCACGGCGCCACGTTGACGATCGGCGCCTTCTCGAGGATCTGCAGCAGCGCATCCGACATGAACACGATGCCGACCGACGTCTCGCCCTGTGCGGTCGCGCGCACGGGCGCACCGCCCGACTTCGTGTACTGGTTGACGTTCTTGTGCATCGCCTTCATGAAGTCGAAGCCCTTGTCCTCGCCCATCACCTGCACGATGGTCGCAAGGAACGTGTAGGCCGTGCCCGACGAGTTCGGATCGGCGACCTGCACCTCGTCCTTGAGCTTGGGATTGAGCAGGTCGGCCCAGCACTTGATCGGCTCGACGCCGCGCTTGGCGAGCTGGGCGGGGTTGTAGACCATGCCGAGTGCCCCGGAATAGACGCCGACCGTGCGGTTGCCCGAGCGTGCGGCCTGCTTCTGCGCCCAGTCGTGCAGCTGCGGCAGCAGCGGCGAGACATAGGGTTCGGTGAGGCCTTCGAGAGCCGCCTGCAGGTGCGGGTCGCCCGTACCGCCCCACCAGAGATCGTTGCGCGGGTTGGCCGCCTGCGCGCGGATCGTCGCGAAGGCTTCGCCGGTCGACTGGCGCACCATGAAGACCTTGCTGCCGCCGCCGCTGCGCTCGTACTCGCGCACCAGCGCCTGGCAATATTCTTCCTGCGCGCTGCAGATGAACGAGACGGGGGTCTGCGCGCCGGCGGGCGTGGCGACGGCGATCAGGGCAAACCCCACGGCCGCGAGCGGCGCACGCATGTCGGTCTTCGGCATCGTCATCTCCTGCTGTGTGACAGTTCGATGACAATGCTAGCCGCGCGCCGGCGCCGGCACCAGCGGCCTGACGCCGGAAACGGGCCGAATCTAGCGTTTCGCGCGCTTGAACTGCTTGGCCAGCGTCAGGCCCTGACGCTGGTAGTTGGACCCGATCCCCATGCCGTAGATCCGGTCGGGCACGGACGTCAGCTTCTCGAACGCGAAGCGGCCGACGACCTGGCCGTGTTCGAGCAGGAAGGGCACGTCGTGCGAGCGCACTTCGAGCACGGCGCGCGTGCCCTGGATGTCGTTGGCCCCGTAGCCGAAGCCGGGGTCGAAGAATCCTGCGTAGTGGATGCGGAATTCGCCGACCGACGTGTCGTAGGGCACCATCTCGGCCGCGTAGGCGTGGGGGACGCGGATCTTCTCGCGGCTGACGAGGATGTAGAAATCGTCGGGGTTGAGCACCAGCGAGCGCAGCCTGTTGCGCTTCAACGGTTCCCAGAATTCGGCCGGGTCGTAGTGGCCGATCTTCGAGAGATCGACGAGCGGCGTGTTGTGGCGCGCCCGGTAGCCGATCGTGTCGCTGTCCGGGCCTTCGAGATCGATCGAGATCCACAGGCCCTGACCGATCTTCGCGCGCTCGCGGTTCTCGTCGGGGGCGAAGACCAGATGCAGGCGCTTGTCGAGGGCGGCCAGCGCCTTGTCCGAGAAGCTGGGGACGCCGCGGCGCAGGCGCAGCTGGTTGAGCGTCTGGCCCGTGCGCGCGAGGATCGAGAAGGTGCGGGGGCTCACTTCCAGATAGAGCGGGCCTTCGTAGCCGGCCGGGACCTTCTCGAATTCGCGCGCATGGTCGCACAGCAGGCGCGTGAAGATGTCGAGGCGGCCGGTGGTGCTCTTGGGGTTCGCCGTGCCCGCGATGTCGGCGGGCAGCTTCAGGCGTTCGAGCAGCGGGATGATGTAGACGCAACCGCGTTCGAGGACCGCACCGTCGCGCAGGTCGACGCTGTGCATCTTCAGCCGGTCGAGCTTGGCGGCGACGGTGCTGTTCGGGCCCGGCATGAAGCCGGCGGCCACGCGATAGGCGTGCGTGCCGAGGCGCAGGTCGATGCTGGCGGGCTGGATCTGGTCGTCGCGGACGGGCGGGTTCGCGGCGATACGTCCCTGGGCGACGAAGGCCTGGTAGGTCTGGGAGGGCAGAATACCGGCCGGAGACGAACGCGCTTTGCTCAAACCAACGATCCCGAATGCGCGGGCGGCGGGAATCGCCGGTCGCGGGCGGGACAAGCTAGTTCAACGGCGTTTGGCCGTCGAGGCCATCGACGGGGCGGCACGAGGCCGCCCCGCATACCGGAAACGCCGGAATCAGGCGGCGGCGGACGTGGCGGTCTGCTGGATGATCGATGCACCCGGGCGGATGCTGTTGCGCGGGCGCAGCGTGCGGCGGGGCAAGGCGGGGCCGCGGACGGCCAGAAGTTCGCGCTTGGCGTTCTCGAGCACGGCGTGAATGCGGGCATCCTCGCGGTCGATCACGTCCATGGCGGTCAGCTTGTTGTCGATCAGATCGAGAAGGGTATCGATCACCGGGCGGGAAATGGAAGTCATGGGTCCTGGCTCCTCTGGGTCCCCAAATCCGATTTTAAGCTTCGGATTCGGCTTCTGGTCCTTTGTTCAAGGCGACCTTTCTCAGGCCGCGCGCATATAGATTTGCGCCCTATTGGTTAACAATCTCTAAAACTTTGCGGAAATTTTGATTCAAGTGAATCGGTATTTTAGCCGTGTTGCGGCTAAACCACAGGCCGACCGGGGATAAATCCAAGCCTGACAGGCGCTTCGCGTTGACACCGCGGGCCGCGGCCCATAGAAGACCAGCAGCATATGCCGTGTGATTTACCCACTCCCGGCGGAGGGGTGGCCGAGTGGCTGAAGGCGGCAGTTTGCTAAACTGTTATGCGGGGAAACCTGCATCGTGGGTTCGAATCCCATCCCCTCCGCCATCTTTGTGCGGGCGTGCCGCGCCGCCGCATCAGTTAATTCTTATGTAGTGTTTCCGGCCGAGAATGGCCCCGCTTCTTCGAATGTTCGCGCGGGCGACAAGGATCGGGCGGCGACATGCTGGACAATGAGTCGGGCGAACAGAGCCGCATCCTGGTTGTCGAAGACTTCAAGTTCTTCAGCAATCTGGTCCGCAAGGCCGTGGTCGAGCGCATCGGTGCCGACGTCACCGTGGCGAAGTCCTTCGCCGAGGCACGCGCCGCGGTCGAACAGAACGACCGGCCGTTCGACCTCGCCCTCGTCGATGTCGTGCTGCCCGACGCGCCCAACGGCGAGGCGATCAGCTGGATCCGGGAATACGACATTCCCTGCGTCGTCTTCACGTCGGTGCTGTCGGAACCGATGCGCGAGCGCTTTCTCGCCCAGAACGTCATCGACTATGTGGTCAAGGACACGCCGACCAGCCTCGACTACCTGCTTGGACTGGTCGAGCGGCTGCACCGCAACCGCAACGTCAAGGTCCTCATCGTCGACGATTCCCGCGCGACCCGGCAATTCCTCAAGGGCCTGCTGACCACCTACCGGTTCCAGGTCATCGAGGCCGGTACCGGTCGGGAGGGCCTGGCAGCGCTGGCCGCCCATCCCGATACGCGCCTCATCGTCACCGACTATTTCATGCCGGACATGAACGGCGTCGAGATGGTCAAGCAGATCCGTGCCAGCCATCCGCAGGACCGCCTGTCGATCATCGGGATCTCGTCGGGCGGCAGCGCGCTGTCGGCCCAATTCATCAAGTACGGCGCCAGCGACTTCATCCACAAGCCGTTCCTGCGCGAGGAATTCTTCTGCCGGGTGAACCACAATCTGAACATGCTGGACATGGTCGACCGGCTGGTCCACATGGCAACCCGCGACGTCCTGACCGGCCTCCACAACCGGCGCTATTTCTTCGAGGCCGGCGAAAAGCTGTTCGCCAGTGCCCGGCGCCAGCATCTGCGTCTGGGCGTGGCGATGATCGACATCGACTTCTTCAAGAAGGTCAACGACACCCACGGCCACCAGGGCGGCGATGCCGTGCTGAAGCGGGTGGCGAAACTGATCGGCGGCATGTGCCGGGAAACCGACATCGTCGCGCGCTTCGGCGGCGAGGAATTCGCGATCCTGGCCGTCAATGTGGACCCCGAAAAGCTGCACGCCTTTCTCGACCGGATTCGCGCCGCCATTGAGTCGGCGGAGATCGTCCACGCCGACCGGCGCATCCCCGTCACCGCCAGCTTCGGTGCGTACCAAGGCGATGCCGACAGTCTCGAGGCGATGCTGAAGTTTGCCGACGAGCGGCTCTATCAGGCCAAGCAGGGCGGCCGCAACCGCGTGGAAGTGGTCGCCTGAGACCGGCGCCCGCGCCTAGCGGGCGGGTGGGGCCGCCGGTCCGTCCTGGCGCCTGCGCTCGCGCCAGGCGGTCGGTGAATCGCCGACCGCGCGCTTGAAGGCGCGGCTGAAGGCGGCTTCGGAATCGTAGCCGACCGACGTGCCGATGCGCGCGACCGACGCGTCGCCGTCGGCCAGCATCCCCGAGGCGAGCTGCATGCGCCACAGCGTCAGGTACTGCATGGGCGGCTTGCCGACATGGCGCATGAAGCGCTCGGCCAGCGTCGAGCGCGACAGGCCGGTGTCGCGCGCGAGCCCTTCGAGCGTCCAGTCCTTCGCCGGCGACTGGTGCAGCAGGTCGACCGCCTGGCGCACATGGCGGTCCTTCAGGCCCGTCAGCCAGTTGGCGCTGTCCTCCGGGATGCCGGCGAGATAGTGGCGCACGAGATCGATGAACATGATCTCGCTGAGCTTGGCGAGCATGGAAGCGCCACCCATGCGCTTCTCGTTCGCCTCCAGCTTGGCGAACTCGGCGAAGCGGTCGATCCAGCCCGAATCCTTCGAGCGCATGTGCATCATGCGCGGCAAGGCGTTCAGCAGCGGATTGAACGGGCGCACGTCGAAGCCCAGGAACCCGCACACGATGTGCCCGCGCTCCGGGCCGCCGCCGCCGAGCCGGACGATCGCGGGCAGGGCGCGCGGACCGGCCGACGGGCGGCAGCTGTCGATGTCGGGCGAGGCGCGCATGCCGGGGGCGCTTGACAGGATGTGCGGATCGCCCTGCGGGAAGGCCACGACGTCGCCCGCCGAAAGATGCACCGGCGCAAAGCCTTCGTCGTAGAGCGAGGCCCAGCATTCGCCGCCGGTGACGACGTGATATTCGATGACATGGTCGCAGCCGGGCAGGATCGTCGGTCCGACGACCTTCGAAGGCAGCGCTTCGGCGACCCACGGCGTGCTCAGCTCGACGTCGATGAACAACGCCTCGCGGACGCGCACGGCACGCAGCACGTCCGAAAGAGGGTCGAAGCTCATGATCCGTCCTCCTGGCGAGGCGTCGCGGATCTCCGCCGTTCCGGCGAGGATCGGGCATTCGGCGCCGGCAATCAATACGATTTCGGCGGTGCGGCGACCGCCTGGCGTTCGCGCCACAGGCTCGGCGACGTGCCGAGCGCACGCTTGAATGCCCGGCTGAACGCCGCTTCGGATTCGTAACCGATCTCGGCCGCGACGCGCGCGATCGATGCCCGGCCGTCGGTCAGAAGCGACGAGGCGATCTGCATGCGCCAGAGCGTCAGGTACTGCATCGGCGGCTTGCCGACATAGCGCTGGAAACGTTCGGCGAGCGACGAGCGCGACAGGCCAACCTCGCGTGCCAGCCGGTCGAGCGTCCAGTCCTGGCCGGGGGATTCGTGGATGAGGCCGATCGCGCGGCCGACATGCCGGTCGCCGAGCGCGACAAGCCAGTTCGTGCTGCCTTCCGGCAGGCCCGCAACATAGTGGCGCACGAGATCGACGAACATGATCTCGCCCAGCTTGGCGAGCATGGAAGCGCTGCCCGCGCGCTTCTCGCTCGTCTCGAGCCGCGCGAATTCGACGAAGCGCGCGATCCATCCGCTGCCGTCCTTGCCGTGCATGTGGAGCATGCGGGGCAGGGCGTCGAGCAGCGGATTGAACGGCCGCACGTCGCAGCCAAGGAAGCCGCACAGGACGCGATTGCGCGGCGCCTCTCCGCCGGCGACGCTGCCGCCTAGATGGACCGCGATCGGCAGCCTATCTGGCGCTTCGGGGCGCTGCGAAGCGTCGAGGTTCGGGATCGCGCGCATGCCGGGGGCACTCGACATCACGTGCGCGTCGCCGTGCGGGAACGCCACGACGTCGCCCGGCGAAAGCAGCACCGACCGGGCTTCGGGAAGCAGCGTGGCCCAGCAGCCGCCCTGCGTGACGACGTGGAACTGGATCACATGCTCGGACTGCGGCATCACGGCCGACGCGATGACGCTCGCCCGCGGCGCCTCCGCGACCCACGGGTCGCCCGCGTTGACGTCGTAGAACACGGCGCTATGCAGGCGGATGGCCCGCAGCACGTCGGACAGCGCGTCATACGTCATGCCGACACTCCGGACGTTCGATCATGGAATTCAATCGATCAGTCATTCAACGGCAGCAATATCTGTGGGATGCGCATGCACCAGTCTAGCATCTTAGAAAAGGATTCCGAGAATGCAGTCCATGACCGATACGAAACCGGCCGCACCGTCGTTCACGGCGATCAAGGAACGCCAGCAGAAAATGTGGGCGTCGGGCGACTATGCGTGCGTCGGCACGACGCTGCAGATCGTCGGGGAATCCCTGTGCGAGGCGCTTGACCTGCGTGCCGGCGAACGTGTCCTCGACGTGGCCGCGGGCAACGGCAACGCCTCGCTGGCGGCGGCACGCCGCTGGTGCGACGTGACCGCCACGGACTACGTTCCGGAACTCCTCGACCGCGCGCGCGAGCGCGCCAACGCCGAACGCCTGCCGCTCAAGATCCAGATCGCCGATGCCGAAGCGCTGCCGTTCCCGGACAACAGCTTCGACGTCGTCGTGTCCACGTTCGGCGTGATGTTCGCGCCCGACCAGGCCAAGTCGGCAAGCGAACTCGTGCGCGTGTGCCGCAACGGCGGGAAGATCGGCATGGCAAACTGGACACCCGGCGGCTTCATCGGCCAGCTCTTCAAGACCATCGGCGCGCATGTTCCGCCGCCGGCGGGCGTACAGTCGCCCGCACGCTGGGGCGACAAGGCCGTGCTCGGCGAGCTGCTCGGCGAACGCGTATCGATCGGCGGCCAGCTCAAGCACTTCGCTTTCCGCTACAAGTCGGCGGCCCACTGGATCGAGGTGTTCCGCGGCACGTATGGGCCGCTCCTCAAGGCGTACGAAACGCTCGATGCCAAGGGACAGGACGCGCTGACGGCCGCTATCACGGCGTTGATCGACAAGTTCAACGTCTCCGGCTCGTCAGCGGTCGTGGCCCCGTCGGAGTATTTCGAGGCCGTCATCGTCAAGCGCTAGCGGCCGCATGGCGGTCCGGGGCGGTGCGCGTGAAGCACCGTCCCGGACCGAACCGACTGTTTCCCAATTGCTTTTCCGGACCGCGTGAATCCACGATCCAAACCGACTTAAGTATGCGTAACTGCGACAAAGGCAAACCGAACGCCGACGTCGCGGGGGGATTGTGCCGGCATCGAACCTGATCGATCAGCCGATCCTGGTCGAGCTTTACAGATACTGGCGATCGAAATTCGCCGGCGACCGGATGCCGTCGCGGCGCGCGATCGATCCGGTCGAGATTCCCGCACTGCTTCCCTGGATATTCCTGATGGACGTGGGCCACCTGCCGCTCGCGTTCCGCTACCGGCTCATCGGAACCGGGATCGTGAATTTCCTCGGGCGCGACTTCACCGGACGCGCGGTCGATGTCGCGAACTACGGCGCGCGCGCCGCCCGGATGATCGAGATCTTCCGATCCGCGGTCGACCGCCGCTCCGTCACCGCCGTCCGCGGCCGGCTGTTCTACGTGCCGACCAAGGAATTCCTGCGATTCTGCTGGACGATGATGCCGCTCTCGACCGATGGAGAGCAGATCGACGTGCTTCTCTGCGGTTACGTTCCCGAGAACGAGCACGACACGGCCAGCAGTGCGCGCGAGATGGACACGTCCGAAACCGAACTGATCCTCGATCCCCGGTTCGACGGAGCCTGACATGCAAGACCGCGGCGACGACCGGAACCCGATGCCCTTGCGCCAACCCGGACACCCGGCATTCTTCGACGAGACGCCCGAACTCGCGTGGCATCCCTACGTCACGCAGCTGTTCGAATACTGGCGCAAGCGAACCGACGACGGCCGGCGTATTCCGCGTCGTGCGGAAATCGATCCGGTCGATCTTCCGCGCCTGCTCAACGGTATGTGGATGCTCGACGTGCAGCACGCGCCATTCCGGCTGCGTTACCGGCTGGTCGGCACCCGGATCGTCGATGCCCTCGGCCAGGATCCGACGGGGCGCTGGGTCGACGAAGCGCATGCCGATGCCGGCAGCACACCCCGGTTCTTCGAGCGGTTCCGCCGCGTCGTCGAGACGGGTGTGCCGAGCCGCCGCCGCGGTCCCGCGATTTTCTGGTTCGACAAGGATCGCCGGGAGATGGAGAATATAAGGCTTCCGCTCGCGTCGGGCGGGGAGACCGTCGATATCGTTATGGTGCTGACGATCTTCTACCGGCGTGACGGGATCGAATTCGACTGACCACGCACGTCCAATCCGGCAGGGACGACGGATCGCCACAGATGTCGATAACGGCTCTCAAAGATGTTCCGCTTCCCGGCTCGGCCGATCCACGCCTGCACGGGCTGCTGGCGTACTGGAACGAGCGGCGCGGCGCGCTTCCGTATCCGGCACGCGCCGATATCGACCCGGTCGACATACCGGGCTTCCTGCCGCACCTGTCGCTCGTCGAAGTGCGTCCGGGAAGCCCGCGCTTCGTCTATCGGCTGATGGGCACGAAGCTCGTCGAGCTGATGAAGAAGGAATTGACGGGCCAGCCGGTCGGCACCGGCGTCAAGCCCGACGAGATCGAAGCCGTCCTCGCGCGCTACCGGCGCGTCGCGGACGAGGGGATAGCGCTCTACCACCGCCACCGCATGCAGGAACTGGCGAACGACTATACCGGCGTCGACCGGCTGATGCTGCCGATCGGCAAGGCCGGCGCACCGGTCAACATGATCCTGTCGATCGTCGTGCCGCGCCTGAAGGGCAAGGACGCGGAAATTCAGCGGGCGTTCGCCGAACCGCGTTCCTGAAGGTTCCAGACCGAATAGAGCATGATTCCGGCCGCGACCGAGAGGTTGAGCGAGTCCGCGCGCCCGCGCATGGGCAGGCGCACGAGATGCCCGCACGCCGCGCGCATCTCGTCGGTAAGACCACTCTGTTCGGTTCCGTTCACGATCAGCGTCGGCGCCTTGTAGGCGAGCGACCGGTAGTCGGTCTCGGTCTGCAATGCCGTTCCGACGCATGTACCCGGCCAACCGCGCACGAAGGCGACCGCTTCGGCAGTCTCGGCCACATAGAGCGGAACGGCGAAGATCGATCCCATCGTGGCGCGCACGGCCTCGGAGCTGAAGGGATCGCACGTCGTGCCGATCAGGACCACGCCGCCGGCACCCACGGCATCGGCCGTGCGCACGCATGTCCCCAGATTGCCCGGATCCTTCACGCCCTCCAGCGCCAGCCAGATCGCCGCCTTCGACGGATCGAGGGCGGACAAAGGCAGCAGCTTCTGCCGGAACACGCCGATGACGCTCTGCGGATTGTCGCGCTGGGAGATCTTCTCGAGCACCGAAGCGGAAACCTCGAGGAGCACGGCACCGGCCTCGCCGGCAGCGCGGCGCACACCGGCGACGGCCGGCTGGTCGCGCTGGTCGGCGCGATAGGCGAGCATCTCGGGCACCACGCCGTGGTCCAGCGCCTCGCGCACGGTGCGCGCACCCTCGGCGACGAAGCGGCCGGTTTCCGCGCGCACCTTGCGCATGTGCAGCGCGCGGATGTCCTTGATCAGCGGATTGGTCGGGCTTGCGATCTCGCGCACCTGCATGGCGCCTATGCCTTCGCGCCGGAGCCCGACCAGCGCACGTAGAGCGAGGTCGACAGGTGGCGGCTGCCGCCCTGCTGGGCGACGACCAGTTCGCCGGCCTCGAATTCGCCGCCGCGCGGATCCAACGCGTCGCGGGCCGTTTCCAGCAGCGACAGCGCCGACATGCGGATCGCATAGGCCGTCAGCATCAGGAACGACGGCCCGTCGGCCAGCAGCGTCGCGCAGTCGGCGAGCATCGGCATCAGGCCTTCCTCGATGCGCCACGTCTCGTTGGCCGGCCCGCGGCCGAACTTGGGCGGATCGAGGAGGATGCCGTGATAGCGGTTGCCGCGGCGTACTTCGCGCGCAACGAACTTGGTCGCGTCGTCGCAGATCCAGCGGATCGGCGCCTCGACGAGACCGGACGCCGCCTGGTTCTCCTTGGCCCAGGTGATCGCCTTCTTCGAGGCGTCGACATGTGTGACCTCGTAGCCCGCCGCGGCGGCCACGAGGCTTGCGGCGCCGGTGTAGGCGAAAAGGTTCAGGAGCTTCGGCTTCTCGACGCCGAGATGTGCCGCGCGCTCGCGCATCCAGTCCCAATGCGGCGCCTGCTCGGGGAACAGGCCGACATGGCGGAAGGCCGTGAAGCGGCAGGCGAGCGTCGCCTCGCGGTAGCGCACCGGCCATTCCGGCGGCAGCGGGCGCGGGAACCGCCAGCGGCCCCACGCGTCCTCGTCGTCGGGGCGCGCGTCGCCGGGCTTGGAATCGAAATAGGCGTCGGCGTGGTCCCACGCGTCGGCAGGACCCGAGATCGACCACAGCGCCTGCGGTTCGGGCCGCACGAGGCGCAGCTTGCCGAAGCGTTCGAGCTTCCGCCCCCCGCCGGAATCGAGGAGCGCGTAGTCGTCCCAACCCGGTGTCGCCAGAATTCTCAGTTGCGGTGCCAAATCTTCCGTCCCGTCCGTCGCGTCGCGACCATATCAGCGTGCCTAGAGATCCCCAATACGGAACGCGAACGAAAGCAGCTTCGGCGCTGCCATCGGAGACGCGTCCGGCTGGTGCTTGAAGGGCTGGGCCTGGCGCATCGCCCCGAGGAAACTTTCGAGTGCCGTGCGCTGGTCGCGCGCTTCCGGGCGCTGCAGTTCGGCGTAGTTCGAGATCATCTTTTCCGGTTCCCATGGATCCCTGTTGCCGAAGGGGGCCCCGAGCGAGCCGTCCGGATTGATCTGGAACGTGCCGGAGATGATGATGTCCTTGAAGCGCGGTGCGCGATAGTCGATCAGCCAGACGCGTAGCACCTGCGCGAGCAGAAAATCGACCTCGCTTTGCGTGAGCTTCTCGCCGACAGGTGCGGTCGCCTCGCTCTCGCGGCCCTTGTTCGCTTTCAGCCCGGATTTCGACTGCGCCTGTTCAGCCGACGCATTGGGTGCCAGCAGGCCGTCTCGGCTTTCCGGATTGCGCGGAGTTGCCGGGGCCGGGGCCGGGGCAGATGCTGCCGGCGCGCGTGGTGCAGCCGGGCGCGGTGCCGCCGACTGCGGCGCATTGGTCGCCGTCTCGCGCTGGATCGGCGGCGGCGGCGCGAACGGCATGGCCGGCGCTGCCGCCGGCGGCGGTGGGGCCGGCGGTTCGGGCGGCGGCGGAGGGGGCGGCGGCGGCTTCGGGGGTTCCGGTGCAGGCGGCGGAGGTGGGGGCGGAGGCGGCAATGCCGTTTCCGGCACCATCTCGATCGCGACGTACTGATCGGCATCCGAAAGATCGAGCGGCTGGAACCCGATCCACATCAGGCCGACCAGCAGATGCAGCAGCAGCGAAACCAGCAGGCCCGCGAC
Organism: uncultured Azospirillum sp.; assembly: GCA_964416335.1. Lineage (GTDB taxonomy): Bacteria > Pseudomonadota > Alphaproteobacteria > CACIAM-22H2 > CACIAM-22H2 > Tagaea. Next base: position 54,970 of record CAYQDN010000001.1, on the reverse strand, counting down.
GACCGGCCAGCGGACGCTGAGCGCGTCGCTCGACATCCGGAAGCTCTCGTCGGCAGCCTCGGGCGGGGAAATCGCCGTCATGCCGCCGGCTCGACCTGCGGCAGCGGCCCGTCCTTCCAGCCGCACAGCCGCATCTGGGTCTTCATGTGGTCGGGAACCGCCGCGACCGCCTTGATCGGCGTGCGCCGCGGATAGAGGGGGACGCGGATTTCGCGCGCATGCAGATGCAGCGAATAGCGGGCGGGGCGGGTGGCGGAACCGCCATAGACCGGATCGCCGAGGATCGGGCAGCCGATGGCGGCAAGATGGACGCGCAGCTGGTGCGTGCGCCCGGTCTTCGGTTCCAGCGCCAGCCACGACAGGCCGTCGCCCGAACCGATGCGCCGATACGCGGTCTGCGAGGGCTGCCCCTTGGGATCGACGCGCATGTTCCAGCCGGTCTTGCGGTTCTCCTTGGCGAGCGCCAGGTCGATCATGCCTTCGTCCTGCGGCGGCTTGCCGACGACCACGGCCCAATAGACCTTCCGCACCTGGCCCGACGAGAACAGCCGGCCGAGCTTGGACAGCGCCTTGCGGTTCCGCCCGAGCACGAGGCAGCCGCTGGTGTCGCGGTCGAGCCGGTGCGCCAGATCCGGCGCCTGCGCGTTGCCGAACTGGAGGGCGCCCAGATAGTCGCGCAGATTCTCCCCGCCCCGCGGGCCGGCATGGACCGCAAGGCCGGCCGGCTTGTCGAGGATCAGCATCAGGCCGTCGCGGTAGAGCAGACGGGCTTCGAGGTCCTGGGGCGTCATGGCCGCAAGCTACACTCTTCGCTGGCGATATGCGAAGAGGTCGCTAAGGTGCTGGTCCCCAAGCAGGAGACCCCGAATCCGATGGCCGACACGGCCCGCAACGACTTCAAGGGTGCCCTCTACATCCTCTGCGGCACGGTCTGCTTCGCGGCCGGCGGCGGCCTGGTCAAGTACCTGACCGGCGGGATGTCGTGGGGGTCGGTCGTGTTTTTCCGCCATGTCTTCGCCCTGCCGTTCTTCCTGCCGATGATCTGGATGCAAGGCTGGGGGCAGGTCGCCACGCGCCGGCCGTTCTCCCACCTGCTGCGCGGGGCCAGCGGATTTGCAAGCTTCACGCTGTTCGTCGTGGCACTCACCCAGCTGCGCATGGGCGACGCGTTTGCGCTCTCCTATACGACACCGTTCTGGTCGCTCCTCGTGGCCGCCACCGTGTTCGGCGAGCGCGTCGGGCCGGCGCGGATCGTCGCGACTCTCATCGGTTTCACCGGCGTCATGATGCTCGTGAAGCCGACCGGCGATTTCAACGTCTACGCGCTCGTCGCCCTTGCCAGTGCCGCGCTGACGAGCGTGGCGATGATGATGGTCAAGCAGCTCTCGGCGACCGAACCGCCCGACCGCATCGCGTTCTGGTTCATCTTCGTGGGCATTCCGCTTGGCGCACCGCTTGCCGCACTCGCCTGGACGCCGCCGGCGGACGCGGCCACGCTGGGCCTGTTCGTGGTGCTGGGACTGCTGACGTGGCTCGGCCAGCGCTGCCTGTCGCGCGGCTACACGCTCGGCCAGTTCTCGAAGATGGCGCCGCTCGCCTTCGTGCAGGTGGCTCTGGCGACCGTCATCGGCATCGTGGGTTTCGGCGAAGTGCCCGATCCGCTCGCGGCAGTCGGCATGGTGCTGATCGCGATCGGCGCCATCGTCATCGTCCGGCGCCGGACCTGATCACTTCCAGACGACTTCCTTGACCGACTTCTTCTTCGCTTCGGGGGCTGCCGCGGGGGGCGTCTTGGCCGCCAGCGGCGGCTTGGCATTGCCGCCGAGGCGATTGAGGATCGACGACATCGTCATGCTGTTCTTCTGCTTGATCGCCACACCCTCGGCCGTCTCGGCGACGCGCTTGCGCTGGTAGACGGGCAGGGCGTCGAACGTGCGCCGGGCCCGGTCGATATTGATCGTCGTCGGGCGCTCGGCCGCGAGCTTGACGAACTGGTGGATTTTGGAATGTTCGCCCAGAATCTGCCCCACCGACGACGCCAGGATCTGGAGTGCCGCCTTGTCGACCTGTTCTTTTGCTTCTTCCGAATCCATGGCCGAGGACTCTACCGTGATTTCCCGTACAACTTCAATGCAGTGGCGATGATTCCGCCGCGACCCGCCGCCACACCAGGAGTGCCCAGATGCTGACGATCGGCCTGCTCGTATGTTCGAACGTGTTCATGACTTTCGCCTGGTACGGGCATCTCAAGTATCCCCACTGGCCGCTGTGGCAGGCGATCCTCGTCAGTTGGGGGATCGCGTTCGTCGAGTACTGCCTTGCCGTGCCGGCGAATCGCTACGGTTACGGCACCTTCACCGGCGTCCAGCTCAAGACGATCCAGGAGATCGTCACGCTCGCCGTGTTTGCAGTATTTGCGATTTTCTGGCTCGGCGAGGGGCTCAAATGGAACCATTTCGCCGCGTTCGCGTGCCTGGTCGGCGCCGCGTTCTTCATTTTCTGGGAGTGAAAAGAAAAGCCGGCTTGCAAGACCCTGAGGGTTTCGCAAGCCGGCGACCAGGCCAAGGGACCAGCTCGACCGAGGAGAGTTTGGAACATGGAGACCGGCGCGGGGGCCGGTGGAAGAGAGTGACTGCATTTATATAGAATTTTATTCAAATGTCAATACGATTTTATAGTAATTTGTCTCAAGAAATTTTCCGAGAATATGTTTTAGATATTAAATATATTAAACAGTGTATTAGTGGCGTTTTCTAATCCAAATACGAGTTTGCCGCCGTCGAGAGGCTTGGACTATTCTCAAGCATGGGCCGCCGATTTCTCCTCATTTTTCTGATCGCTTTGGCGCCCGCCGGGGCCGCATGGGCCCAAACGGGCAAACCGCCGGCGAGCTACACCGACTGCGATGCGCTGTACCAGAAGGAACTCAAGAAGGCCGCCGAGGCGACCGGCAAGAACCTGCGCGAGACGCAGCGCCTTGCCGGGCTCCAGCGCATGCGCTGCGACCGCGCGGTCGAACGCAAGCTGATCGTGGACCGCGCCAAGGGCGCCAAGGGCCGCTGAGGCTCAATCCGGCCCGTCGTCGAAGCGCAGCAGGCGCGGGGCCCGCTCGATCACCACCTCGAGGATCTGCTCGGCCGCGATCAGGTCCGCGCGCGTGCGCTCGTTCAGCCGGTTCACGTAGCGCTCGCTCTCGATGCGTTCCTTGGCATGGTAGAGGCTGCGCAGCTCCGACTTGAAGACGTCGCGGGCCCCCAGTGGCAATTCGCGCTTCTCGGCGAGAATCCGCAGGAAATGTAGGCTCGCCGTGACGATCGACGAAAGCATGAAGGCCGTCAGTTCGTCGAACTTCTCCGACAGCGCCAGGGCCTTCTCGTCGCGCAGGCGCTTCAGCTTGTATTCGATGACGATCGCCAGCGTGTCGAAGTCGTCGACCAGTTCGCGGAACGCGACATAGGCCCTGAACTTGTCGTCGTTGGCCTCGTTCGCCGCCTGCTGGGCCGCAAGGATCACGCGCGTGGCGCCGCGCTCGAGTGCGATCAGCATCTCGCGCACCTTGGCGATGACGATCTCGTTCTCGCGGTCGAGCTGGGTACTAGACAGCATCGGGGTCCTCTCCTGCGATGCTGAGCTGCAGCAGGCTGGGCGCACGCTCGATGATCACCCCGAGGATCTCCTCGGCCGTCTCGATGTCCTTGTTGGCGCGGGACGATATCTTGTTCCTGAAGCGGTCCATCTCGAGAAGCTGTTTCACCCGGTAGAGGCTGCGCAGTTCGGAAAGGAAGATGTCCTTGGAGCCGAGCGGCAGTTCGTTGCGATGCGCAAGGATACGCAGGAAATGCAGGCTCGTCTGCAGTGTCGCGGACAGCATGAATACCGTCAGTTCCTCGAACTGGGCCTCAAGCGCCTTGTCGCGCCCGCCGCGCAGGTTCTTCAGGCGGTACTCGATGACGATGGCCAGCGTGTCGAAATCGTCGCAATGCGAGCGGAATTTGGCATAGATGCCGAATTCCTCCTGCTCGAGCGCCCCCGACACCTCCTTGGCCGCCGAAATGACATGGTCGGCATGGCCTTCGAGGGCGGTCAGCAGGTTCTCGACTTCGCGTCGCGTATGTTGGGTCGCAGGTCTCGACAAGTTGGGGGCCCGGCTTGCGGAAAAGACGCGCAAGGATGGCCCAGTGCCCACCCGATGCGCAACGCTTTCAGCCGGCGGGGCGGCCCGCTAGTCTGGACGCCATGCCAAGGGCCAGAGCCGGCGATTTCGGCGCAAAACAGCAACTGATCCGCGACCGGGCGGCCGAACTGTTCGCCTCGCGCGGCTTCGCCGCGACGTCGACGGCCGACGTGGCACAGGCCTGCGGCATTTCAAAAGGGCTGATCTGGCATTATTTCGAGTCGAAGGAAGCGATCCTCTTCGACCTTCTGCACGCGCATGTCGATGCACTGGATGCCGCCGCAGCGGCAGCCCTTGCCGAATCGGCGGACCCGCGGGCCCAGCTACGAGCCTTCCTGCGTGCGCATCTGCGGCTCTACGTGAACGCACGGGCACGCCATGTGCTGCTGGTGAGCGCCCTGGAGAGCCTCGCACCCCGGCAACGCAGCGTGATCGTCGCCAAGCAGCGCAAGCTCGTCGAAACGGCGGCGGGCCTGCTGGCGCGCGTGGCACCGGCGCTGAAGGCGGCACCCGCGCTGCGCTGGCCGGCCGCGATGGGCCTCTACGGCTTCATCAACTGGACCTATACGTGGTTCGACCCGGACGGGCCGACCGCCGCCGAGACCTTCGCCGACTTCGCCTGCACGACATTCCTGTCGGGCATCGAAGCGGCGGCGAAGGCCGAGGGGCGGGAACCGCGCTAGACGCCGGCCGGAAGCTTGCGCAGGTCGGCCGACGGCAGGAACGCATCCGTATAGACGAGATCGTTCGCCGGGACGGCGGGAATGCTGAACGTATCGCACAGCTGAGCGATGTTCTTCGCCAGACGCACCTGGTCGACATAGCCGATGCCATTGGCGCGCGTCGTCGCCGTGGCGATCGACTGCTCGAGCACCATCTGGTAGCGCGGCAGTTCGACTTCCATCGTGTTGAGCGGCTGGCGGCGGACGGCAGCCTGGATCGAGGCTTTCGGGTCGGCCATCATCGCCTGCATCGAGCGGGCGGTGGCGCGCGCGAAGCCGCGGGCGATCTCCGGGCTCTTCTCGAGGAACTCCTTGCGCGCGAAGATCGTCGAGCCGAAGAGGTCGATGCCCACGCTCGCGTAGGAGATCCAGCCGATCTGGTCGAGCGGCACGCCCGCGCGCACCATGTTGAGCGCCACGGACGAAACGAAACCGGTCGCACCCTGCGCCTCGCCGCGCACGACGAGCGTCTCGCGCAGCGGGAAGTCGATGTGCCGCAGCGTGACCTTCGACATGTCGATGCCGGCGACGCGCGCGAACAGCGGGAACATCTGGCGGCCCGCGTCGGGTTCGGGGGCGGCGAGCACCTTGCCCTCGATATCCTTAGGATTTGCGATAGCACCCTTCTTGAAGATGATGCCGTGCTGGAGGAGATCCCACAGCACGAAGAACGACGTCACGGGCGTCCCCGGGTTGGTCGCGGTGAAACGCGCCATCGTGCCGAAATCGCCGAAGCCGATGTCGTAGGTGCCTTGCGCCACGCGCGTGACTGCCTGGCCGGAGCCCGCACCGCCATCGACTTGAACGTCGAGGCCTTCCTCGGCATAGAAGTTCTTTTCCACGCCGTAGAGGAAGTTCGACTGCGGCCCCCAGAAATCGACGTCGAGCGTGAACTTGACGCGCGTCTTGGCCTGGGCGAGGGCGGGGGCGGGGGCGGCAAGCGACCCGGCCGCCGCAGCACCGGCAAGGCCGGCAATTCCGAGGCCGAACGTACGGCGGGAGAACGGTCTGGTCATGGCTGAAACGCCTCTCGACAAGGTGAAATCGGCACGTGGCGTGCCCGCCCTCCGGCTTGCAAGCCGGAGGCCATCGCCCTGGTCGAGGCTTCAGCGCAAGCGCAGGCGCAATGCCGAAATTTCCGGCATCAGCCGCCGAGGACTTGGGCAAACAGCGCCGGGTCGACATTGCCGCCTGACGCCACGGCGACGACCGTCTTGCCCTTGATCGGGTACTTGCCGCTCAACACGCTCGCCATCGCCACGGCACCGCCGGGCTCGACGACCAGCTTGTACTCGATGAAGGCCGTCGCCATCGCAGAACGCGCCTCGTCGTCGCTGATCGTCAGCACGCCCTTGAGGAGTTTGCTGTTGAGGGCGAAGGTGATGGCGCCGGGCGAGGGGGAGAGGAGCGCATCGCAGATCGAGCGCGCCTTGGGATCGATCGATTCGCGCTTTCCGCTCTCGAAGCTGCGCTTCGTGTCGTCGAAGTCCTTGGGTTCGACTGCATAGACCGGCACGCCCGGCATCGTGTGCGACAGCGCCAGTGCCGTACCCGAGACGAGCCCGCCACCGCCGCAGCAGACCATGATCGCATCGGGCTTCGCACCGATGGCCGCGCATTGCTCGGCGATCTCGATGCCGATGGTGCCCTGGCCGCTGATCACGTCGAAATCGTCGAACGGCGGCACCAGCGTGGCGCCGCGCTCTTCCTGGAACTTGCGGCCCATCGCCTCGCGGTCGTCGGCGTAGCGGTCGAAATGGACGACGGTCGCGCCGAATTCCTTGGTGCGCGCGATCTTGATCGCGGGCGCGTCCTTCGGCATGAAGATCCACGACGGGATGCCGAACATCGCGGCGGCAGCGGCAACGCCCTGCGCGTGATTGCCCGAGGAAAACGCGACCACACCCCGCGAGCGGACATTCTCGGGGATCTGGCTGATCTTGTTGTAGGCCCCGCGGAACTTGAACGAGCCCGTGCGCTGGAGCGGCTCGGCCTTCACCAGCAGGCGGCCGCCGATGCGCGCATCGAGCAGGGGGGCCGCAAGCAGCGGCGTGCGCACGGCATATCCGTCGATGCGCTTGGCGGCAGCCTGCACGTCGGCGAATACGGGAAGGTCAGATCTGGTTGCGGCGGAGGAACTCATCGATGGCCTCGACACTGGCGGGTTCTTCGAGCGACGGCGTGTGCCCGACACCAGGCAGCTCGATCTGCGCAAGGTCGGGTTTGGTCTGTTTCATGCGGGCGAAGGTCGCGGGCGACAGCACGTCCGAGGCACCGCCGCGCACGGCCAGAATAGGCAGACCGGCCACCGAACGCCAGAGCGCCCACAGGTCGAGGTCCGGATCCACGCCGCGGCGCACGGCCTTGTGCAGGTCGATGTCCCAGTCGAAATGCAGCAGGCCGTCCGCACCTTCGCGGTAGGTGTTCTTCGCCACGCGGATCCAGCCCGCCTCATCGGCGACCGAGAGGTTCGGCAGCAGCTTGCGCAAGTGAAGTGCCGCCGCCGGCCAATCCGGCTGCGGCCGGTCGACCGCGATGTAGTCGAGGATGCGCTTCTGCCCGTCGGGCGACAGGTCGGGGCCGACATCGTTGACGACGAGCCCCACGATCGAGGCCGGCATCACCGCGCCCAGCGCCATGCCGAGCAGTCCGCCCATCGACGTGCCGAAGACGACGAAGCGATGCAGCCCTTCGATCGCGAGGAGGGCGCGCAGATCGTCGAAATAGAACGAAGGATCGTAGGTCTGCCAGTCGGCATATTGCGACCGGCCGCGTCCGCGCAGGTCGGGACAGACGATCCGCCGGCCGGTGCCGACAAGCCGCCCGGCCACGCGGATGAAATCGCCGGAATGCCGCGTGAGGCCCGGCAGGCACAGGATCGGCAGCCCCGTTTCCTTCGCAGGCTCGTAGGCGCGATAGAAAAGCTTGAGGCCGTCGCTCGACGTGTAGTGACGCCCGGCGTTCACGCGCGCTCCTCGTCCTTGGCGCGGTCCCACAGCGCGTCCATCTCGGCGAGGTCGGACTGTGCGGGCGTCTTGCCGCGCTCGGCCAGCAGCGCTTCGATCCGGGCGAAACGCCGCTCGAATTTCGCGTTCGCCCGGCGCAGGGCCGTTTCGGCTTCCACGCCGGCAAGCCGCCCGACATTGACGACGGCGAACAGCAGGTCGCCGACTTCTTCCTCGATCGCGTCCTGGCGCGGGCTGCCGAGCTCGGCGCCCAGCTCCTCGACTTCCTCGGCGACTTTCTCCAGTGCGAGCTTGGCGTCACCCCAGTCGAATCCCACGCGGCTCGCGCGCTTCTGGAGCTTCTGGGCGCGCATCAGGGCAGGGAAGCCCGCGGCCACCCCGTCGAGCACGCCCGAGCCGGCGTCCTTCGTCTTGCGCTCGTGCGCCTTGAGCGTCTCCCAGGCTTCGGTCTGGGCGTCGGAATCCTTGATCTCGCGCGTGCCGAACACGTGCGGGTGGCGGCGGATCATCTTGTCGCTGAGGTCGGTCGCCACCTTATCGAAATCGAAATGCCCGGCTTCTTCGGCCATCCGGGCGTGGAACACGACCTGGAACAGCAGGTCGCCGAGTTCCTCGCGCAGGGCCGCCATGTCGTTCTTCTCGATCGCGTCGGCGACTTCGTAGGCTTCCTCGATCGTGTAGGGCGCGATGGTCGCGAAATTCTGCTCGACATCCCACGGGCAGCCTTCGGTCTTGTGGCGCAGGCGCGCCATCACGCCGAGCAGGCGGGCCATGGGCGAGGGGGTGTCGGTCATGTCAGGGGAATTCCGGCAAATGCGGGTGGCGGGCGAAGCGCCAACCCTAGGCAGGCGTCAGCCGCTTGTCGAGCCGGCCGGCAGGCGCTTGCGGTCGAAGGCGGCACCGTCGATCGCGGCTCCCCGGAGGTCGGTCCGTTCGAGCCGCGCCCCGGTGAAATCGGCCGACCGCAGGTCGCTGTCGATGAACGCGGTGTCGTTGAGGTTGGCGTGCGCGAAGCGGGCCCCGCCGCAATAGGCGGCCGAGAACGACGCCTCGGTCGCGTCGGCCCCGTAGAAATCGGCGTTCTCGAGGACCGCGAGCTGGAAATCGGCCCGCAGCAGCTTCGTGCCCGCGAGGCTGGTGCCGCACAGATACGAGCCCTTGAAGTTGGTGCCCGTGAAATCGCAGTCCGCCAGGTCGTAGCCGGAAAGATTGGTTCCCGCGAGCGACAGCCGCATGTTGGGCGGATCGTTTGCCCGTTCGCGCCGCCCGAGGACCGAGACCGCCGCCTGGACGTCCGTCGTCGGCGGCCGGTAGACGACGTCGGGAGCGGGTGCGCGGTAGGCACCGTCGACCAGTGCCGGGACGGGAGCAGGGCAACGGTCGCGCACGAAGGCCGCGAGCGTCTGGACGATCGGCCCTTGGTCCCGCGGCCGATCCCGGGCATGGCGCTCGAGCGTGTAGATGGCGCCGACCCGGACCTGGATCTGCGAGCCGCCGAGGCCGGCGAAGGCCGCCGCCATGACCTCGGCCGATTTGCCCAGTTCGGTCGCCTCGGCCGTGCGCTGCTGGGCGGCCACGAGCCGCCTTGCCGTCCACGCCCGGTACGCCAGGAACGGCAAAACGCCCAAGGCGGCCGCCGCAACCAGCAGGTCGCGCAGCTCGCCCGCATTGGCAAGCAGCCAGAACCAAGCGTAGTCGAACGCACTGGGCATGGTGCAGATGACCGGCAAACGAGGCCCGGAGTCGGGCGGTGGATAAGTGTACCAGACCAAAAACATGTCAATCTAAGTATCGCATAATTTATATTATCAAAAATACTATATCAATATTTAGTACAGCCGTTTAGGCAATTTTCAGAGTGTCATTTCTCGTTCGCCTGAGGTCATGGAATTTCGAGCACCAGGCCGTCGAACGCCGGTTCGACATGCGCTGGAAGCCGCGCTCGCCAGCCCGCGTAATCGACGCGGTGGTTCATGTGGGTCAGCACCGCCCGGCGCGGCGCCACCTGCCCGATCCAGTCCAGGGTCTGGGCGAGATGGCTGTGGGCCCAGTTGGGCTGTTCCTGCAGGCAGTCGACCATCCAGGTATCCACGCCGGCCAGCGTGGCGAAGGCCGTCGCATCGAGCGTCTTCACGTCGGTTGAGTATGCGAAGCGGCCGAACCGAAGCCCGAGCGTCGGCGTCCGGTCACCGCCATGGAGCTGCTCGAAACCGACGATGTCGATGTCGCCGATCCGGAACGGCCGGCCGAGCTCGATCTCGCGCGGCCGCAGGACCGGTACCACGTAGAACCCGCCCGGCAGGTCCTGGACGGCCCCGAACGCGTAGCCGAACCGCGTGCGCGCCTCGGCCAGCGTCGCGCCATCCGACCAGCAGTCGAGCGGCGCCTGGACCGCGTGGTTGATCGCCCGCAGTTCGTCGATCCCGTGCATGTGGTCGGCATGCGCGTGGGTGAAAATCACGGCGTCGAATTTCGTGAAACCGCTGGCCAGCAGCTGGGCCCGAAGATCCGGGCTCGCGTCGACGAGGATCCGGGTCGTGGCGCTTTCCACGACGATCGACACCCGGAGGCGCCGGTTTTTCGGATCGGTCGACTTGCATACCGCGCAGGAACAGCCGACCAGCGGCACGCCGCCCGACGAGCCCGAGCCAAGCACGGTGACCTTGAGCGTCATGCGGCCGGCCGGCGGGCCCGGGCGAACAGCCGGTAGAAATTGTCGCTCGTCGTGCGGCCAAGCTCGGCGAGCGAAACGCCCTTCAGGTCCGCGACGAACTGCGCCGTGTGCAGCACGTAGCTCGGTTCGCATGGTTTGCCGCGCTTGGGGATCGGTGCAAGGTACGGCGAATCCGTCTCGACCAGCAGGCGTTCGAGCGGCAGCGCCCGGACCGTCGCGCGCAGGTCCTCGGCGTTCTTGAACGTCACAATGCCCGAGATCGACACGTAGTAGCCGAGTGCAATGGCTTTCTGCGCCAGTTCCAGCGTCGACGTGAAGCAATGCAGCACGCCCGTCGTGCCCGGCAGTTCGCGTGCGGCCCAGTCGAGCAGATCGGCCGTATCAGCATCGGCATCGCGCGTGTGGATAACCAGCGGCAGGCCGGATGCGTGTGCGGCGCGCATGTGCGCGCGGAAATTCTCGGCCTGCGGCTCGCGCGGGCTTTTTTGGTAGAAATAATCGAGCCCCGTCTCGCCGATCCCGACGACCTTGGGATGGTCGGCGAGTGCCAGCAATGCTTCGACCGCGGCCTGCTCGTTCGAGGCTTCGTGCGGATGGACGCCGACCGTGCAGAAGATGTTCGGATGCGCCTCTGCGATCGCACGCACGCCGGGAAACTTGGCGAGTTTCGTGCCGATGGCCAGCATCGTCTCGACGCCGGCCGACCGGGCACGCGCCAGCACGCCAGGGAAATCCCGCTGGAGTTCGGGAAAATCGAGATGGCAATGGCTGTCGACGAGCATGGCTCAGGCCTTCTTGGCGCCCTGCCCCTCTTCGACATAACGCGGGAACAGGCCGGCTGGCGTGGGCAACGCCGTGCCCGCGACGAGGGCTTCGTCCCACGCCGAAAGCTGGCGCTTGTCCGCCGGAATGGCGAGAAGGTCGAGAAGCTTGGCTATCGATGTCGGCATGAAAGCCTGCAGCAGCAGCCCGACGCGCCGCAGCGTCTCCATCAGCACGTACAGCACCGTGGCCATGCGCGCCGGATCGGTCTTGCGCAGGGTCCAAGGCGCCTGGCTGTCGACATAGCGGTTGGCGTCGGCGACGACGGCGAAGATCGCCTCGAGCGCCTTGTGGAAGGCCTGCTGGCCCAGCTCCGTGCGCGCGGCAGGCAGCAGTGCCGCTGCCGCATCGAGCATCGCCCGGTCGGCGTCGGCGAACGCGCCCGGCGTCGGCACCGCGGCACCCGCATTCTTGGCGACGAACGACAGCACGCGCTGCGCCAGATTTCCCAGATCGTTGGCAAGATCGGTGTTGGTGCGCCGGATCATCGCCGCATCGCTGAAATCACCGTCCTGGCCGAACGACACCTCGCGCATGAAGAAATAGCGCACCGGGTCGAGCCCGTACTGCGCCACGAGCTTGACCGGATCGATGGCGTTGCCGAGCGACTTCGATATCTTCTGGCCTTCCTTGGTCCACCAGCCATGCGCGAAAACGCGCTTGGCCGGCGGCAGGCCGGCCGCCGTCAGGAAGGCCGGCCAATAGACCGTGTGGAAGCGCACGATGTCCTTGCCGACCATATGCAGGTCGGCCGGCCAGAATTTCTTGAACTTGTCGCTATCGACATCGGGATAGCCGGCGGCCGTGATGTAGTTGGTCAGCGCGTCGAGCCACACATACATCACGTGCTTCTCGTCGCCGGGAACCTTGACGCCCCAACCGAACGTGGTGCGCGAGATCGACAGGTCGTGCAGCCCCTGCTCGACGAAGCTGCGCACCTCGTTGAGGCGCGTCGACGGCGCGACCGCATCGGGATTGGTCTTGTAGAAATCGAGCAGCCAGTCGCCCCAGTCCGACAGGCGGAAGAAATAGGACGGCTCCTCGACCCATTCGACTTCGGCGCCGGAAGGTGCGCGCTTCTTGCCGTCGGGTCCCGTCGTCAATTCGGATTCGTCGTAATACGCCTCGTCGCGCACCGCGTACCAGCCGTCGTACTTGCCCAGATAGATGTTGTCGTTGCCCTTGGGCGTCTTGCGCGCGGCCATCGCCTGCCAGATCGCCTGGCTGGCGCGGATGTGGCGCGGTTCGGTCGTGCGGATGAAATCGTCGTTCGAATAACCCATCGTATCGCGGAGCGCGCGGAAGTTCGCCGATACCTTGTCGGTGAAATCCTTCGGCGTCATGCCGGCGGCGATGGCGGACTTCTCGACCTTCTGGCCGTGCTCGTCCGTACCCGTAAGGTAGAGGACCTCGTAGCCGTCGAGCCGCTTGAAACGCGCCAGCACGTCGCAGGCGAGCGTGGTGTAGGCGTGGCCGATATGAGGCACGTCGTTTACGTAATAGATCGGCGTCGTGATGTAGTAGCTTTTCATCGTCCTCGGACCCTAGGGGGGCCGTCCTTATGCGGCACGGACCGGGTGCCGCGCAACTCCGGACGAACGATATGTGAACGTGCGGGGTTTGGCGAGGTTCTTGCTAGCCCTAGGGACCTGTCAAAGCGAGAGAATTGCCCCATGCCGACCACACCGGACAACATCGCCGACTATGTCGATCGCGTCGCCGCGGCGGTCGGGATCCCGATCGCCCCCGAGCACCGGCCCGGCGTGATCGTGAATTTCCAGCGGACGTCGGAGGTGGCCAAGCTCGTCACCGAATTCGCGCTGCCCGACGAAATCGAAAGCCCGGCGATCTTCCGCCCATGACCCCGATCGAGATGCACGGTACCGAGATCGCGCGCCGCGTGCGCGAAGGCTCCCTTTCCGCGCTCGCCGTCGTCGAAGCGCATCTGGCGCAGATCGACGCGCGCAATCCGACCCTCAACGCTTTTACCGACGTCACGCGCGCACGCGCGCTTGCGAAGGCGAAATCGGTCGACGCACGCCGCGCCGCGGGCCAACCGCTCGGCGTACTCGCCGGCGTGCCCTTCGCGGTCAAGAACCTGTTCGACGTCGCGGGCCTGCCCACACGCGCCGGCTCGAAGATCAACCGCGAGCGCCCGCCGGCCGCCGCGGATGGCGCGCTCGTCGCGCGCCTCGATGCCGCCGACGCCGTGCTCATGGGCGCCCTCAACATGGGCGAATACGCCTACGATTTCACGGGTGAGAATTCGCACGACGGCGCCTCGCGCAATCCGCACGACGTGTCGCGCATGACCGGCGGCTCGTCGGGCGGCTCGGGCGGTGCGGTCGCGTCGGGGATGGTGCCGCTCGCCCTCGGCTCGGACACCAACGGCTCGATCCGCGTGCCGTCGTCGTTCTGCGGGCTGTTCGGCCTCAAGCCCACCTATGGCCGGCTGACGCGCGCCGGCTCGTTCCCGTTCGTCGCATCCTTCGACCATCTCGGTCCTTTCGCCCGGTCGGCGGCCGATCTCGCCCTCGCCTATGACGCGATGCAGGGACCGGATGGCGACGATCCGGCCTGCGCGCAGCGCGCGGTCGATCCGGTCGCAGGCGCTCTCGACCTCGGCACCGCGGGCCTGCGCATCGGCACGCTGGGCGGCTATTTCGCGCGCGGCGGCGATCCGGTCGTCTATGCCGCCGTCGCCAAGGTGGCGCAGGCCCTCGGCGTCGAAGCGGCCGTCGAGCTGCCGGAAGCACATCGCGCCCGCGCCGCGGCCTTCGTCATCACGAATGTCGAGGGCGCCCAGCTCCATCTCGACCGGTTGCGCACGCGCGCGGCGGATTTCGATCCGGCCACCCGCGACCGGCTTATCGCCGGCAACCTGCTGCCCGCGGCCTGGTACGCGCAGGCGCAGCGTTTCCGCAGCTGGTTCCGGATGGAAACGGCGAAGGTCTTCGAGAAATTCGACATCCTGCTCGCTCCCTCGACACCGTGCGCCGCCCCGCTCGTCGGCCAGCAGACCTTCGTGCTCGACGGCAAGGAAGTGCCGCTGCGCCCGAATATCGGCATCTATACGCAGCCGATCTCGTTTGTCGGCCTGCCGGTGGCGGCGGTCCCCGTGCACGGGCTTGGCCCCCTGCCCGTCGGCGTCCAGGTCATCGCGGCCCCCTGGCGCGAGGATCTCGCCCTTCGCGTCGCATATGCACTTGAACGCTCAGGCGTGTGCACCGCCCCCGTCGCAAGGTAGGAACATGCCCGAGATCAACATCCCCGAGATCCACGCCGAAATGGTCGCCGCGTTCGACCGCTACGAGGTGGCACTGACGACCAACGACGTCGCCGTGCTGGACGAGCTGTTCAAGGACGCCCCCTACACCGTCCGCTACGGCGTCACCGAAAATCTCCACGGCTATGCCGAGATCCGGGCCTTCCGCGCCGGGCGCCCCGGCCAGGGACTGCAACGCACGCTCGAACGCACGGTTATCACGACGTTCGGGCGCGATTTCGCGACCGCCTCCACGCTGTTCCGCCGCGTGGCCGGCAAGATCGGCCGCCAGCAGCAGACATGGGTCCGCTTCCCGGAAGGCTGGCGCGTGGTCGCCGCACAGGTCTCGCTGATGGATGAGCCGAAGCCCTAGATATCCTTGATGAGGGCGAGCGACGCGGCCAGGCGCGTGCGCGCGGCCTCGGCATCCGCAAGACGGGTGCGCTGCTCCTCGACCGCTTCGGGATCGGCCTTGGCGACGAAATCGGCGTTGGCAAGCTTGCGGCCGATCTTCTCGATGTCGCCGGCCAGGCGCGCCACTTCCTTGTCGATGCGCTTGCGCTCGGCCGCCGCATCGATCACGCCGGCCAGCGGCAGGACGAGCGTGGCATCGGCGACCGCGATGGGAGCCGCACCCTTGGTCGCCCCACCCTGTTCGGCCGCGATACTGTCGATACGGGCAAGCGTCTTGATCAGGCCTTCATGCCGCGCAAGACGCCCGCGTGCCGTCGGACCCGCATCGCGATGGAGAAGCGCAAGCCGTGCACCCTGCGGGACGTTCATCTCGGCGCGAAGGGCGCGGATCGACGAGATCGCGTCGACGACCCAGTTCATCTCTTCTTCGGCCACGGCATCGCCAAGCCCGGCGGGAAGAACCGGCCAGCTTTCCGCGATCAATCCCGTCGAACCGCTGCGATAGCCAAGCGTGTCCCACAATTCCTCGGTCACGTACGGTGCCAGCGGGTGCAGCAGCTTCAGGCACTGGCCGATCACGAAGGCCGTCGTCGCGCGCACCTCGGCCTTCTCGGCGTCGCTGCCCTGCAGCAGCAGCGGCTTCGTGAATTCGAGATACCAGTCGCAGAACGTGCCCCAGACGAAGCGGTAGATCGCGTCCGCCGCCTCGTTGAACTTGTAGGCCTCGATCGCGGCAGTGACCGTGGCGGCGGTCTTGGCGAGTTCGCCCAGCAGCCATTTGTCGACGGTCAACGCGACTTTCGCCGGATCGAAGCCCGCGACCGGCTCGGCCCCGTTCATGCGCGCATAGCGCGCCGCGTTCCACAGCTTGGTGATGAAATTGCGATAGCCTTCGACGCGCGCGGGCGCAAGCTTGATGTCGCGGCCTTGTGCAGCCAGCGCGCAGAGCGTGAAGCGCAACGCATCGGTGCCGTATTTGTCGATGATGTCGAGCGGGTCGATGATGTTGCCCTTCGACTTCGACATCTTCTGGCCGCGCTCGTCGCGCACAAGTGCGTGGATGTAGACGTGCTTGAACGGCACGCGTTCGGCGAGGCTCTTGCCCGGATTGCCGAAATGGATGCCCATCATCATCATCCGGGCGACCCAGAAGAAGATGATGTCGAAGCCCGTCACCAGCACGTCGCCGGGGTAATAGCGCTTCAGTTCCGGTGTGGCGTCCGGCCAACCCAGCGTCGAGAACGGCCAGAGCGCGGAGGAGAACCACGTGTCGAGCACGTCGTTGTCCTGCACGAGATCGACGTCTTCGCCGTACTTCGCCTTTGCCTGCGCCTTTGCGTCGGCCTCGTCGTGGGCGACGAAGGCGTGGCCGTCCGGCCCGTACCAGGCGGGGATGCGATGGCCCCACCAGAGCTGGCGGCTGATGCACCAGGGCTGGATGTTGCGCATCCATTCGTAATAGGTGTTTTCCCAGTGCTTGGGCACGAACGTCGTGTGCCCCTGCTCGACCGCCTCGATCGCGGGCTTGGCCAGCGTCGCGGCATCGCAGAACCACTGGTCGGTCAGCCACGGCTCCAGCGCCACGCCCGAACGGTCGCCGTGCGGCACCGTGTGCGCGTGCGCTTCGACCTTGTCGAGAAGGCCCTCGGCTTCCATGTCCGCGACGACGGCCTTGCGCGCGACATAGCGGTCGAGACCGCGATACTTCTCCGGCACGTCGCCGGAAATGCGCGCATCCTTGTCGAGAACGTTGATCATCGCAAGCTTGTGGCGCCTGCCGACCTCGAAATCGTTGAAGTCGTGCGCGGGCGTCATCTTGACCGCACCCGTTCCCTTCTCGGGATCGGAATATTCGTCCGCAACGATCGGGATCGACCGGCCGACCAGCGGCAGGATCGCGCGCTTGCCGACGAGGTCGGCATAGCGCGGATCGTCCGGATGGACGGCCACGCCGGTGTCGCCGAGCATCGTCTCGGGCCGCGTCGTCGCGACCACGATGAAGCGGCCGGGTTCGCCCTCGATCGGATAGCGGAAATGCCAGAGATTGCCCTTGATCTCGCGCTGCTCGACCTCGAGATCCGAGACGGCCGTCTGCAGCTTCGGATCCCAGTTCACAAGGCGCTTGTTGCGGTAGATCAGCCCCTGCCGGTGCAGGTCGACGAAGACCTTGCGCACGGCCTTCGAGAGGCCCTCGTCCATCGTGAAGCGTTCGCGTGCCCAGTCGGGCGACGCGCCGAGACGACGCAACTGGCGCGTGATCGTTCCGCCGGATTCAGCCTTCCACTTCCATGCTTCCTCGAGGAATTTCTCGCGACCGATGAGCACCTTGTTGTCGCCGGGCGACATGCCGCCGCGATCGAGGAACACGCCCTGGTCGGCAAGCCTGCGCTCGACCACCATCTGCGTGGCGATGCCCGCATGGTCGGTGCCCGGCTGCCAGAGCGCGTCGCGTCCGCGCATGCGCCAGAACCGGATCAGCACGTCCTGGACGGTGAAGGTGAGCGCATGCCCCATATGCAGCGAGCCCGTCACGTTGGGCGGCGGCATCATGATCGTGTAGGGCGCCTTGGCCGAGTTGGGGTCGCACGCGAACACGCCCGTGCGCTCCCACTCAGCATAGCGGCGGGCTTCGATATCGGCGGGCGAATAGGTCTTGGCGAGACCGCCCGCGGCAGTCTCGTCGTTCGATGGCTGGGTCATGCGGCTGTCTTAGACGGACGCGGGGCTATTGCTCAATAGTCCTGCGACTCACGGGTGATGCGGCGGATCTCGCGCTGGACCATCCGCTCGACGAGGTCGGGCAGATACTGGTCGAGCCAAGCCTTCAGGATCGGCCGTAGCTCGGCACGCACGAGGTCCTCGATCGTCAGGTCCGAATTGCCGAGCAGCAGGTTGCGCGGCACGCGAGCCTGCAGCCCCTGGAGCGAATCCGAAGCCTGCCGGGCCGTATCGTCCGACATCAGGCGGCGCGGTTCCTCGGCCATCACCGGCGGCGGCTTGTCCACCACGTTGGTGAGTTCGAGCACATCGTCCATCTCCGGCTCCGGCATGCGCGGACGCGGCGGGGGTGGCGGCGGAGGGGGTGGTGGCGGCGGTGGAGGCGGCGCCTCCATCATCGGCTCGGGTTCAGGCTCCGGTTCCGGCTCCGGCATAGGGGGCGGAGGCGGCGGCGGAGCAGCTGCGGCCTGAGGCGGCGGAGGGGGTGGCGGTGGAGGGGGTGGTGGCGGAGGCGGCGGGGCTGCAGCTTCGGCCGCCGGAGCGGCCGGCGGCGCCTTACCGGCGTCTCCATCCTCCGAAATAATGCGACGGATGGAGGCGAGGATCTCCTCCATCGACGGTTCTTGTTGGTTCTTTGGGTCCGTCATCGTCGTGCTTTAACCATTCCAAGTCTTGAGCTTAGGCGACGAATCGCTGCCACGCCAGAGATATATCCACCGCGGCAGTCCCCACCCTACCCTAAGGTTTCGGCGCCTCGCCCGGTATATCGGTACCGATCCACCGGTTCCGCGTCGATTCCAGATATGCCGTCGGGTCGTAGAGATCGACCTTGAGGGCAAGGTTGCTGGCCGTCAGGCGGCCGGTCGCCGAGAGCAGCTGGAACGCCGCGAGGACCTGGTCGCGCTGGGCCTGGACGAGGCTGACCCGGCTGTTGAGCAGTTCCTGCTCGGCATTGAGGACGTCGAGCACCGTACGAGAGCCGACCCGGGCTTCCTGCGACACACCTTCGAGCGCGATCTCGTTGGCGCGGATCTGCGCCTCGAACGACAGGATCTGGGCACGCGCCGTCGTCAGCTGCTGCCAGGCCCGGTTGGCGTCGTCAATGACCTGACGCTGCGACACGTCGATCTGCGTACGACGCTGACCCTGCGTCTGCTTGGCTTCGCGCACGCGGGCATCGGTCAGGCCCTGCTGGTAGATCGGCACGGTCACGGCGAGCAGCAGATCGACCGTGTCGCGCTGCAGCCCCTTGGAACCGGCCGGATCGATCGAGCGGATCGCGTCGGCCTGCAGGTTGACGGTCGGCAGCTTCTCGCCTTCGATCAGCGAAACGTCCTGCCCGGCGGATTCATGCGCGTAACGCGCCTGCGAGACGGTCGGATTGGCCGTGAGGGCGAGGTTGCGCGCCTCGTCGTCGGATCCCGGAAGATTGCCCGGCACCGGTGGGACGGCGAGGCGGCCCGCCTCTTCGCCCACGACGCGAAGATATGTGGCGCGCGCGCTGTTGACGTTGCCTTCCGAACCGGTGCGCGTCGCCTGCGCCTGTGCAAGACGCGCTTCGGCCTGGCTGACGTCGGTACGCGTGATTTCACCGACCTGGAAGCGGTCGCGTGCCGCATCGAGCTGGCGCTGGAGGACCTGCACGTTGTTGACGTTGAGGTCGAGCACCGCGAGTTCGCGCGCAAGGTTGATGTAAGCCGTCGCGGCATCTAGCAGCACGCGCTGTTCGGTCGCCGAGAGCAGGGCGCGGGACGACTGGATGTTGGCCTCGGCGCGTGCGAGTTCGGCCGTCGAGCGGCCGCCGCGATAGAGCGGCTGGACCAGCTGGAGCGACGCCAGCCCCTGCTGGCGCACGCGCTGGTTCTCGATCGTCTGGCGATCCCGGCTCTGGTTGGCACCGTAGACGGTCGATGTCGTGGCGTTGTAGTCGCGGGCCGGACCGGCGTTGCCGGTGACCTGGACGGTCGGGCGCCACTGCGACAGGGCGCGCGGCACCTGCTCGTCGACGGCCCGCAGTGCAGCACGCTGCGCGAGGAGCTCGGGGTTCGACTTGTAGGTACTGGCCAGCGCGTCCTCGAGAGTCTGGGCGCCGGCCGGCGCACCCGCAAAACCGATCGCGAGCGCAATTGCCGCCGTCGCCGTGTGTCGCAGCCAACTATTCATTATCGCCATGCTCCTGGAACGCGTTGCGGTCGCGGTTCGCGCCATGCGACCAGCGGAATCCGCTTCAAGACTTTGCAAGGGTTGCGCCGGATTCGTCAAAACACGAACCCCGGCTCGAGAGCCATGCCCGGCAGCATCGGCGTGCCGGCATCGAACACGATGCGGCTGCTCAGATTTCCGCCGAATTTGCGCCAAAGCGTCGCCCGGCCCGGCTCGCCCGGCTGCGCGACAACACCGACCATGCGCCCGCCTTCGGTTAGCTGTGCGGCATAGGCCGGCGGAATCCGCCCGGTCGCGCCTTCGAAAACGATCGCGTCATAGAGCCCGCCGGACGACCAGCCGCCATCCAGCGGCCCTTCGACGACGATTGCACCCGACGCGGAAATCCGCGACAGCGCGATCTTGGCGGCGGCCGCAAGATGGCTGTCGCTCTCGAGCGCGAAGACCGTGGCACCGGCGGATGCGACGATGGCCGCGCCGTAGCCGCAGCCGGCACCGACGAGCAACACTTTTTCACCAGGCGAAATCTCGGCGTACTGAACGAGGCGAGCGAAGACCATCGGCTCCATCAAGAACCGGTCGCCGCCGAGCGGGATGTCCTCGTCGACATATGCTATCGGGCGCAGCGCGTCCGGCAGGAAAGCTTCGCGCGGGACGCGCGCCATCGCCTCGACGATCCGCTCGTCGATCACCTTGTTGGTGCGCAACTGGCTCTCGACCATGTTATGGCGGGCTGCGGCGTAATCCATCGGGACGCGAACTTCCGGTTAGAACCATGCGCCGGCCATTGCGGGTCGAATCGACCGGCAAACCGCCGCAGGTAACTTTATAAGTCTGTCTTGCCCGCATGACAATCGAACCGCGGTTAGATCATTGAATCTGTGGCCTCTCGGCCACGTTTGTGTCATTTCGCGACGCCTCAGCGTCCTGTTGACCCCTCGGGTCGGGCTGACTATACGTCCTGCCGTCGCTTTGGGCCGGGTAGCAAAGTGGTAATGCAGGGGACTGCAAATCCCCTATACGGCGGTTCGATTCCGCCCCCGGCCTCCAGCGGCACCACTTTTTTCGACTGGAACGCCGCGCAGATTTTGTTATAAGCCTGCCTCGTTTCGTTCCCTGGTAGCTCAGCGGTAGAGCAGCCGACTGTTAATCGGCTGGTCGTTAGTTCGAATCTAACCCAGGGAGCCATTTTTCCGGGAAACAGGGTCGGGAATGCCGTTCGGCATCCCGCCGTTGTCCGGCCACGATGCGCTCGAAGCTTTCCGTTCTGGCAATTGTCGCCTGCCTTGGCGCCTGCACCCCGATGCGCTGGGATCACCCGGCCTTCGGGCCCGAGGAAGCCGGTCGCGAATCCGCCGAATGCCAGCAGCAGGCCTGGATGGAGGCACAGCGGCAATCCTTCATGTTCGGCGGCTTCAGCGGGCCACGCTATGTCCGCAGCGTCGACGGCCGCCTGCACTATCGTCCCGATGCAGGATTCTACGGCTTCCAGGATCGCCAGATGGCCGAAATGCAGCTCGCAAACTTCTGCATGCGCAACAAGGGATTCCGGCTGGTTCCCGCCGGCTAGAACTTCATCGAGAACGAGAACGCGCCGAACCTGTCCGGGCTGCGTTGCGTTTCGAACTCGCGCGTACGCATAACATACGTGAACGTGAAGCGGGCCGGCGCATAGACCACGGCAAAGCCGGTCTGGAGGTCGGCGACCAGCGGCCGGCGCTCGACCGAATAACTGCGGGCGAAAGTATTGCCGTCGAGCGTGATATCGCGCGCGACCGCCCTGCCCTCCGTCCCGATGAACACATAGGCAGCGAACGGATCGGATTCCACCGTGTCGAAATGCATCGAGCCGGCAAGGCCCGGCCGGATGCGCGGCGGGCCGTAATCGACGCCCAGATTGTGGCCGACACGCAAGGTCACGCCCGTTCCGGCGTAAGTGAACACGTTGCCGAGCGATCCGCCGATATGCGGCGAAAAATCGCCCTCGATGCCGGGCAGGATCTGCGAGCGCGCCACATTGCGCCATTTGCGCTCGTAGAAAAGCACGATCCCGGGCTCGTTGCGAAGCTGGTTTCCCCATCCCTGCGGCAGCGGCGCGTTGATCAGACGATGATATTCGCGCTGGGTTTCTTCGGCATAGCTCTGCGGGCCGACGATGCCGAGATTGACCTCGAGCGTGTCGAGACGGGCGCTGTCGCCCAGTTCGCGGCTCGACGTGATCGCCGCACCCAGATAGGTCCAACCCGAATAAGGGCGGTCTCCGACCACATGATCGCGCCGCTGGATGTTTTCCGGCGTGTACATGTTCTGCCCGAACGCATAGCCCACGCGCGTCGTACCGCCATCCGGAAACATCGGGACCCAGCCCGCAAGCTGGCGGCCCCAATCGGGCGTGGCGCGGGGTTCCGAAATCCAGTTCAGCCGGATTCCGTTGGTGAAGTTGCGGTCCGTCTGCTTGGCGGGGTTGAGCGAATTGAACTTGTCGTTCTCGACGACGAGCGACAGCGTGCCGCGCGGTTCGCCGGCGCCATCCTGCGCCATCGCGAACGCCGGAAAGACCGCAAGAACCGCTACCGCTATGTGAGGCCCTTTCGCACGCATTCCAACCCCTTACCCGAAATCGCCGATCGACACTACAATGCGTGCCCATGCGCCTGCCCAACCCGATCCTGCTCGTGCCCGTCGCCTGTGTCGTTTTTATGGCTTCTTGCGGGCCTTCTGCGGACAACCGCCAGCTTGTCCATCCGTCGCTGCCGCCGGCCGAGCAAACGGCGATCCGCAGCGATTGCACGCGCGAGGCGCAAGGCCGGCTGGGTCCCGCACCGGCATCGACGCCGCCAACGGCCTGTCGCGAAGACGGGGATCCGGCGGCGCGCGACCGCTGCAAGGCGCAGTCCGATCTCGCCTTGATCACCCAGACGCGCTACATCCTGCGCCTCGACATCGATGTCGCGGCGTGTCTTCGCGCGCGCGGCTTTCGCGACTGAAGCCCTTCCCTCCCTGATTTTTGCGGCTATCCTGCGGCGACCATGAATCCTGATTCTCCTTACGACCTTCTGATCATCGGCGGTGGCGTGAACGGCTGCGGCATCGCGCGCGACGCGGCCGGCCGCGGCCTTTCGGTCCTGCTGGTCGAGCAGAACGATCTCGCCTCGGCCACATCATCGGCCTCGACCAAGCTGATCCATGGTGGCTTGCGCTATCTCGAGCATTACGAGTTCCGCCTTGTCCGCGAGGCGCTGTCGGAACGCGACGTGCTGCTCGATGGAGCACCGCACATCATGTGGCCGATGCGCTTCGTGCTGCCACACGATTCGAGCCTGCGTCCGGCCTGGATGATCCGCGCCGGTCTCTTTCTCTACGACCATCTCGGCTGGATGCCGGGGCGCAAGTCGCGCCTGCCCGGCTCGCATAAAGTCGACCTGCCGAACAGCAGCTATGGCCGCGGCCTGCGTCCGGACGTGCGCACCGGTTTCGTCTATTCCGACGGCTGGGTCGACGACGCGCGTCTGGTGGCACTCGCCGCGCGCCATGCGGCCGATCTCGGCGCCGACATCCGCGTGCGTACGCAGGCGACGGCAGCGCGCCGCGAGAACGGCCTCTGGTACGCCTCGCTATCCGACCGCATCGGCGGCCAGAAGACCGAAGTCCGCGCCCGCGCGATCGTCAACGCGGCGGGCCCCTGGGTGATGCAGACGCTCTCGGGCGTGCTCGGATCGAACGCGCCCGCGTCGATCAAGCTCGTCAAGGGCAGCCATATCGTCGTGCCGCGCCAGTACGAGGGCGAGCACGCTTTCATCCTGCAGAACGACGACCGGCGCATCGTGTTCGTGATTCCCTATCAGGGGCATTTCACGCTGATCGGCACGACCGAAATGGCCTATGAAGGCGATCCGTCGCGCGCGGCGATCACGCCGGCCGAGACCGAGTATCTCTGCAAGGCCGCCAGCCGGTTCCTCGCCAAGCCCGTTTCACCGTCCGACGCCGTGTGGAGTTATTCGGGCGTGCGGCCGCTCTACGACGACGGTGCGAACAGCGCCACGGAAACGACGCGCGACTACGTGCTCACCCTCGATGGCGGCGGCGACGGGCACGCCCCCGCCCTGTCGATCTTCGGCGGCAAGATCACGACCTTCCGCCGGCTTGCCGAGCACGCGCTCGAGAAACTCGTGCCGTTCTTCCCGTCGATGAAGCCGGCCTGGACGGCGGGCGCGAAGCTGCCGGGCGGCGAACTCGACGGCATCGACGGCGATTTCGAACGGTTTGCCGCCGCACTTGCCGCGCGCTTCGCATTCGTTCCGCCCGGGCATCTGCGCGCGATGGCGCGCCGGCAGGGCGGCCGGGTCTTCAAGTTCCTAGAAGGTGCGACCAAGCTTGCCGATCTCGGCACGCATTTCGGTGCCGGCCTCTATGCCAGCGAGGTCGACCTCATGGTCGGCGAGGAATGGGCGCGGACATCGAACGACATCCTGTTCCGTCGCTCGAAGCTCGGCCTTCATGTCGGGCTTGCCGATCAGGCGACGCTCGGCAGCTACCTTGCCGACAAGCACGGGCTCGGGCGCATTCCGTCCTGAAGATCAAAATTTGCGGAATCAAAAAGGCCGCGCCCTTTGACGGCGCGGCCCTCAATTCTAGGTCCGCAGCGATCAGTGCTTGGTGTGCGGCAGCAGGCCGTCTTCGACCAGGATCTTCTTGAGGCTCGCGAGCACCTCGGCGATGTCCGGCATGTCGGACTTCGCGGTGCTTCCCTTGCGGCGGCTCGGCTGGATCGCGGTGATCTTGCGGGGCATGTTTTCCACGGGGTTCCGGGGTTTCGGTAAGTATCCGGTACATCAATATCGCATTCGGCTTTGCAAATTGCAAGATCATTTTTTCTAATCGTAGATATCGTCTCTTGACCCCTATCCTACAAAATAATAGAACAAACCAAGAATTGAACGTAAAGAGAACGCGATGGAGACGATCATGTTTGAAGCGACTTTTACGCCGCCCTCTTCGGAAGGGTTTTTTTCAGAACATATCGTGCACGAAAGCTTTGCTCGAATGCCGAGGCTCGGGCTTGCCACTCTGCCCAGCCGCACCCAGTCGAACTTCGGAAAGATCCGCAACCCCCTGATCAAGAACGCGATGACAAGCCAGCCCCAGACACTCCGTCGCCCCGCTTCGACGACCGTGCAGGAACTGAAGGCGCGGCTGGCCGCGTTCGGCAATCGCGCGCAGACCGGCCGCGGTCCGCTTGCCCTGGGAATTCCGGCGATCGACGCGGCCTTGCCCTGGGCCGGCCTGCCGCGCGGCGCACTCCACGAAATCGCCGGCACCTCGAACGACGGGGCCGCAGCAGGCTTCGCCACCGCCCTGCTCGCCCGGCTTGCCGGCGACGGGCCCGTGCTGTGGATCGCGCGTCGCCCCGACCTGAGTGCGGCCGGGCTTGCCGCACTCGGCCTTGAGCCCGCCCGCCTGCTGATCGTCAACGCCCCCAGGCGTGCCGACGCGCTGTGGGCCTTCGAGGAAGCGCTGCGCAACCCCGCACTCGCCGGCGTGGTGGCCGAGATCGACGACGTCGACCTCACCCAGTCGCGCCGCCTGCAGCTCGCCGCCGAGATGGGCGGCACGACCGCGCTGCTGCTCCGCCCGCCCGGCGAACTCGACCAGGCGAGCGCCGCGCGCACGCGCTGGCGCGTGGCCGCGCTTCCGGCCCAGACACTGGATGGCGAGAGCCGCCGCTGGCGCCTGACGCTCGCGCGCGCACAGGGCGGCGCACCGGGCGAATGGCGCCTTGAGCATCGCCGCGACGGATGGACACTTGCCGATGACGAACGAGCGGCGATTTCTCGCGATCTTCCTGCCGCATCTGCCGACCGACCGGTGCGCGCGGCAGGCTGACGACACGATCGATCCGGTCGCACGCGCGACCTTCGCACCTGTCCAGGGCGGGCTGAAACTCGCCGCGGTATGTCCGCGCGCATGGCGCGCAGGCCTGCGACCGGGATTGCCGCTGGCCGAAGCACGCGCACGCGTTCCGGACCTGCGCGTCGAGCGTCACGCGCCCGAGGCCGATCTGGCGCTGTTGCGCCGTCTCGCCGAAGCGGCACAGCGCTGGTCGCCGGCCGTCGCTCTCGAGGAAGACGCGCGCGGCCTGCGCCTCGACGCCAGCGGTGTCGCCCACCTGTTCGGTGGCGAAGACGCATTCCTTGCCGATGTCGCGGCGCGGCTGAAGAACCAGCGTCTCGTCGCGCGCATCTGCCTTGCCGACACGCTGGGCGCCGCCTGGGCCGGTGCACGCTTCGCGCCGGACACGACGACGCGGTTTGCCGCCGGGGCCACACGCGAAGCCATCGCCGGCCTCAAGGTCGCGGGCCTGCGACTGCCGACCGAAGATCTCGCCACGCTCGAACGGCTCGGCCTGCGACGGGTCGGCGCTCTTTATCCGCTGGCCGATGCGGCCGGCGGCCGGGCCGCCCTCGCCCGGCGCTTCGGCCCGGCGATCGCACGGCGGCTGTTCCAGGCACTGGGTGCCGAAGCCGAGCCGCTCGATCCCGATACCCCGCCTCCGGCCTTGCGCGTACGGCTCGCCTTCGCCGAACCGATCAGTGCGCCTGCCGACATCGAACGCGCGGTCGCACGACTTGCCGACGAACTCTGCGCGAAACTGGAAGCGGCCGCCCTTGGTGCCCGCCGGCTCGCACTCGTCTTCCATCGCGTCGACGGAGAAACGGCGCGTATTGTACTGGGCACGAGCCGGCCGTCGCGCGACGCGGCGGCCTTCCGCCGCCTGTTCGCCGAACCGATCCAGCATGTCGATCCGGGCTTCGGTTTCGAACTCACCACGCTTGATGCCGAGCTCGCCGGCACGCTGCTGGCCGAGCAGCAGCGCTTCACCCGCAACCTGCTGCCCGACGGCGGGCCGGCGACGGATGCGCTTGGCCATGCTCCGCTGGTCGCGCCGCTCGTCGACCGGCTTGCGAACCGGCTCGGAGCCGCGAACGTGATGCGGCTGGCGCATGTCGAAAGCCATCTGCCCGAACGCGCGCAGGCTGCCGTCGCACCCTTGTCGCCGCTGCCCGCTTCGTTGCGGGGTGCCCGGCCACCCGCCTCCCCGCGGCCGCTGCGCCTGCTGGTTCATCCCGAGCCGATCGACGTCGCCGCCGAACTGCCCGATGCGCCGCCGCTGCTGTTCCGCTGGCGTCGGCTTGTCCATCATGTCGCGGCCGCCGCCGGGCCCGAGCGCATCGCCGGCGAATGGTGGCGCAGGCATGGCGAACCGCGCGACTACTACCGGCTCGAGGACCGTGACGGCCGGCGCTATTGGGTTTTCCGCGAGGGGCTGTGGACGCCCGCGCGCGAACGCCCGCCGCGCTGGTACCTGCACGGCCTGTTCGCATGAGCGGCGTCCATGTCCTGCCGCGGCGCGAAACGCCGCCGCGCGAGATGCCGCCCGCTCCCGGTTACGCCGAACTGCAGGTCACGACCAATTTCAGCTTCCTGCGGGGCGGTTCGCATCCGCACGAATACGTGACGCAGGCCAAGGAACTCGGCCTTGCCGCGATCGCCATTGCCGACCATGCAAGCCTCGCCGGAATCGTGCGCGCGCATGCCGCGGCAAAGGAGGCCGGCCTCCAGCTGCTCGTCGGCGTGCGCCTCGAACCCGACGACGGGCCGCCGCTGCTGTGCTTCCCCAAGGACAAGCGGGGCTATGCGATCCTGTCGCGGCTGATCTCGACCGGTCGCCGGCACGCGGGCCACGGGCAAGGCTGCCGGCTTGCCCTTGCCGAACTGGGCGAACTTGCCGGCCGTGTGGTCGTCGTGGCGCTCGAGACGGACGGGCTCGCCGGTATCGCCCGCCTTTTCGCGCGCGACGCGTATCTGGCCGCCAGCTTCCGCTACCAAGGCGACGACCATGCCGAGATCGCGCGCCGTGCCGCGGCGGCCGAGACCGCCGGTGTCCGCCTCGTCGCGACCAACGACGTGCACGCGCACGTCCCCGAGCGGCGCGCCCTGCAGAACGTGCTGACCTGCATCCGCGAAGGCTGCACGATCGACGAAGCCGGCTATCGCCTGCATGCGAACGCCGAGCGCCACCTGAAGACGCCGGCCGAGATGGCGCGCCTGTTCGCCCGCTGGCCCGAAGCACTCGCCGCCACGCTCGACATAGCGGCGGCGTGCCGCTTCTCGCTCGACGAACTGCGCTACGACTATCCCGACCTGCCCGACGCCGAACCGGGCAGCGCGCAGACCACGCTCGCACGCCTTGCCTACGAGGGAGCCGTCTGGCGCTATCCCGGCGGCGTGCCCGACAAGGTGACCAGGCAGATCGCGGTCGAGCTTGCGATCATCGCCGATCTCGGCTTCGCGCCCTATTTCCTGACCGTGCACGACATCATGGCATTCGCGCGTGCACGCGGCATCCTTTGCCAGGGGCGCGGATCGGCCGCCAACTCGACCGTCTGCTTCTGCCTGCGCATCACCGAGGTCAACCCCGCCCGCGTCGACCTGCTGTTCGCGCGCTTCATCTCGGCCGCGCGCAACGAGCCGCCCGACATCGATGTGGATTTCGAGCACGAGCGGCGCGAGGAAGTCTTCCAGTACGTCTATTCGCGCTACGGCCGCGTGCGGGCCGGCCTCGCGGCGACGGTGATCTCGTTCCGCATGCGCTCGGCGCTGCGCGAGGTCGGCAAGGTGTTGGGGCTCGGATCCGATACGATCGAGGCGCTGGCCGGCACCATCTGGGGCCGCAGCGAAGAAGGCGTCGAGGCCGCGCATGTCGTCGAGGCCGGCCTCGATCCGGGCGAACCGCGCCTGCGCATGGCGCTGGAGCTGACGCAGGCGCTGACGGGGTTCCCGCGCCACCTCTCGCAGCATGTCGGCGGGTTCGTCATCGCGCGCGGCCGGCTCGACGAGATATGCCCCATCGTCGATGCGGCGATGGACGGGCGCACGCTCGTCGAATGGGACAAGGACGATCTCGACGCGCTCGGCATCCTGAAGATCGACCTGCTCGCACTCGGCATGCTGACCTGCATCCGCAAGGCGTTTGCCCTGGTCGCCGGAACGGGCGGGCCGAAACTCGGCCTTGCCGACGTGCCGTTCGAGGATCCGGCCGTCTACGACATGCTGTGCAAGGCGGACGCGATCGGCGTCTTCCAGGTCGAAAGCCGCGCGCAGATGAGCATGCTGCCGCGCCTGCAGCCGCGGACGTTCTACGATCTCGTCATCGAGGTCGCCATCGTCCGGCCGGGGCCGATCCAGGGGAACATGGTGCATCCCTATCTGCGCCGGCGCAGCGGCAAGGAGAAGGTCGAGTATCCCTCGCCGGCACTCGAGGAGGTGCTGAAAAAGACGTTCGGCGTGCCGCTGTTCCAGGAGCAGGCGATGAACATCGCCATCGTCGCGGCCGGCTTCACCCCGACCGAAGCCGATGCGCTACGCCGCGCGATGGCGACGTTCAAGCGTTCCGGCCTGATCGGGAAGTTCCAGACGAAGATGGTCGAAGGCATGGTCGCGAACGGTTATGCGCGCGACTTCGCCGAACGCTGCTTCGAGCAGATCAAGGGATTCAGCACCTACGGCTTCCCGGAAAGCCACGCCGCATCGTTCGCACTTCTCGTCTACGTCTCCGCCTGGCTCAAATGCCACCATCCGGCGGCGTTCACCGCAGCGCTCCTCAACAGCCAGCCGATGGGGTTCTATGCGCCCGCCCAGCTCGTGCGCGACGCGCAGGAACACGGCGTGACCGCCCATCCGCCTTGCGTCAACGCCAGCACGTGGGACTGCACGCTTCCGGACGCGGGCACGCTGCGCCTGGGCCTGCGGCAGATCACCGGCCTGTCGCAGGCGGCGGCCGATGCACTCGTCGCCGCACGGCCGGCCGACGGCTACCGGAGCCCGGCCGATCTCCTGCGGCGCGCGCGGCTCGACAGCCGCAATCTCGATGCACTTGCGCGTGCCGATGCGTTCGCCGCCTGCGGGTTCGAGCGGCGCCCGGCTTTGTGGCAGGCCGGCGTGCACGACGAGACGGCACTGCCGCTCTTCGCGCGGCTGGCGCCCGTCGATACGCAGGTCGAACTGCCGGCGATGACGCTGGGCGAAGCGGTCGCCGAGGATTACGCGCATCTGCGCCTGTCGCTGAAGGCACATCCGATGGCACTGCTGCGCACCTGCTTCCCGCACGAGCGGCCGTGCGCCGACCTGCGGCACGCGAAAGACGGATCCCGCGTGACGCTCGCCGGGATCGTGCTGCTGCGCCAGCGCCCGGGCACGGCGAAGGGCACGATCTTCGTCACGCTCGAGGACGAAGGCGGTGTCGCCAACCTGATCGTCTGGCCGCAGGTGTTCGAGGCCCATCGCGCGATCGTGATGGGCGCGCGTCTGATGCGCGTCGAGGGACAGGTACAGCGTCAGGGCGAGGTGATCCACGTCGTCGCGCGCAGGCTCGCCGACCGCTCGACGCTGCTCGGCAAGCTCGTCGATGGCACGGCGCGCGCGCACGAAGCGCCGCCGCATGCACACTACCCGTCGCGCGACTTCCACTGATCAGTCGACGATGAAGAGCGTGGCGCCGACGGCGGTGCGCGAGCGGTGCGCCTCGGCACCGTCGGCCACCTGGTAGCTGTGCCCCGCCTGCATCCGGAACACGCGTCCATCCGCAAGTTCGGTTTCCAGTTCGCCGGCGACGACGAACAGCACGTGCCCCTTGCTGCACCAGTGATCGGCCGAATAGCCGGGCGAGTACTCGACCATCCGCACGCGGATGTCGGCGAAGTTTCGCGTGCGCCAGTGCGCCATGCCGGTCTCGCCCTTGTGCTCGGTGCGGGCGACCGACGACCAGTCGACGGTCGCGAACGGGATGTCTTTCATTTCCATCGCACGATCCTAGCGTGTCGAGTCGTGCTTGGGCGACTCGGAACCGATGTGAGACGGTGCCTGTGGATATCCCGAATCGACTTGGTGACTCATGGCCTTGCGTACGTTCTCCACAGCCCTTGCACTGCTCCTCGTCGCCACCGCGGCACAGGCGCAGAAGCGCCCCGACTATCTCGACGGCATCTATGTCGGCGGCAATATCGGCGTGCACAAGCCGCAGAATTCCAGCATGAGCCGCGGCGGGCAATCGTCGAGCGTGTCGATCGGCACGGGCATCGCGGGTACGGCCGCGGTCGGCTACGGCTTCGGCAACGGGCTTCGCGCCGAACTCGAACTCGGCCAGCGTGCCGGCAGCGTGCGCAGCGTCGGCAGCAGCACCGGAACGGGCGGCGGCAGGCTCGACGTCACGAGCGCCATGGGCAACATCCTTTACGACTTCGCAAACGACAGCCCGATCATTCCCTATCTGGGTGTCGGTGCGGGCGGTGCGCGCATGCGCGCCAGCAATATCGGCCCGGACCAAGGCAACGCGATCGTGTCGGGCACGACAAACGTCTTCGCCTATCAGGGGATCGCCGGGCTCGACTATCGCATCGACGACAACATGGCGATCGGCGCAAGCTACCGGTACTTCGCGGCCCAGTCGGCCAGCATCTCGAGCAGTGCCGGCGACAAGGCGTCGCTTCCCTATCGCGACCATTCGATCCTCTTTGGTGTGCGCTACGCGTTCAATCCGACGCTCGCGGTGCCCGCGTCGGCGCCGGCCGCGATCGCGCAGCCGGCGGCAATGCCCGCACCGGCTGCCCCTGCTCCGGCCCCCGCCCTCGCGGCGGCGCCGGCCGTCGGTCCGCGCGCTTTCACGGTCTTCTTCGATTTCGACAAATCGAACGTCTCCGACGACGCAAACCGCGTCCTCGTCCAGGCGGCGGAATCCGCCAAATCGGGTGTTTTCACCCGGATCCGGGCAACCGGCCACACCGACACGGTCGGCACGCCGCGCTACAACATGGCGCTCTCGATCCGCCGCGCGAATGCCGTGCGCGACGTCCTCGTCCGCGAGGGGATACCGGCCACACAAATTGTCGTCGTCGGCCGCGGCGAGACCCAGCTTCTCGTTCCGACACCGGATCAGATCAACGAGCCTCGGAACAGGCGCGTCGAAATCGTTATAGAATAGATACTTATACTGTATACTTAATCTTAAAATGAAGAGTACCGGCCGCTGTGTTTTTTGCGCCACAGAAACCAGCAAACCCTAAATCGAGCCGCCTAAAGCAGCACGGACCGTGCTATCTACTGTTTCAAGCGAGTCTGGCTTCGTCGCCAACCGCAACTGGCTTTGTATTCGACTTCAAGGGGAACCGACCTATGCGTTTGCGCTCCATTGCACTTTCCGCCGCAACCCTACTCGCCTTGGCAGCGCCGGCCGCGGCCCAGAGCGTGTCCGGATTTTATGTCGGCGGCGCAGGTGGCGTGAATTGGCTGCAGAACCAGGGCGGCTCGACGAGCCCGACGGTCGCTTCGACCAGCACGGACTACAAGATAGGCTACGGCCTGCTCGGCGCGCTCGGGTACGGCTATTCCAACGGCTGGCGCACCGAACTCGAACTCAACTGGCGCAAGAACAACGTCGATACGGTCAAGCGCAACGGTGCAGCGCTGACGAGCCCCGGTGGCGACCTTGGCCAGCTCGGCGTCTTCGGCAACATGTTCTATGACTTCAACGCAGGCCTCCCGGTCACGCCGTATCTCGGCCTCGGTCTCGGCTGGCTCCGCTCGTCCGCGAACATCAAGGGCAACGGCCTGACCGTCGTTGACGATACCGACAACAACATCGGCTACCAGCTGATGGCCGGCATTGCATACCCGCTCGCCAGCCAGCTGAAGCTGACGCTCGACTATCGCTTCATGTCGACGTTCGACAAGCCGAAATACAGCACCACGACCGCCTACCGCGCTTCCTTCGCCGGCGAGAACTCGTTGCGCGAAGATCGTCCGCTGAACCACGCGATCATGGTCGGCCTGCGTTGGGAATTCGGTGCTCCGGCCCGTCCGGCACCGGCTGCCCCGATCGCGACCCCGGTCGCCGCTCCGGCGCCTGCTCCCGCACCGGCACCGGCGCCCGCCGCCGCTCCGGCCCCGCAGATCCAGCGGAACTTCCTGGTGTTCTTCGACTTCGACCAGGCAGCCCTGACGCCGGAAGCCTCGCGCATCATCCAGCAGGCCGCCACGACGGCCAAGCAGGGCAGCGTGACGCGCATCACCGCGACGGGTCACACCGACACGTCGGGCTCGACCCAGTACAACCAGCGCCTCTCGGAACGCCGCGCTGCCGCCGTCCAGGCCGAACTCGTCCGCCAGGGCATCCCGGCGAACCAGATCGTCACGATCGGTCGCGGCGAAAGCGAACTGCGCGTGCGCACCGCCGACGGCGTGCGCGAGCCGCAGAACCGCCGCGTCGAGATCGTTCTCCAGTAACGGTCCCGGCTTCGGCCGGAACGTCAAAGGGCCGGTCGAAAGACCGGCCCTTTTCTTTTGCCCCGAGAGCCCCTTGGCGGATCAGCGCGCCAGCGCGTACTGCATGGCCGGATCGCGCCCGCACAGCTCGCCGACCGGCTGGGTACCGTGCCTGGCCTTCTCCTCGACCGCCTGGCCGAGCTTGCCGCGCTCGATGCGCACGACATCCGCGAACAGCGCATGCGTGTCGGCACAGAAGGTCGGGCTCGCCATCGAACGGCTCGATGCGTCGTTGGCGAGTGCGGTCGTGAACGTGTCGTAGCGACGCTGCGGATTGCCGCCGCCGATACGCCCGAAATGCTGCTGGATGATCTTGTTGTAGCGCTGGAGCTCGGCCGAGTGGCGATCCATGAACGCGTTGTAGTTGGCACTCTGGTCGACCGCGCGGACGCACGACAGGGTCGCGACCATGAGCTCGGTCTGCATGACCCGCGCCTTGACGGCGATCGCTTCCTCGCGCGTCAGGCAGGCCTGCTGAGAAAACGCGGTTCCGGCCCCGACGGTCAGGGCAACGGCAGCGACGGCGCTCGCAAGTCCAATACGCAATTATGCCTCCGTCGATTGGCTTTCCGAACTTATATACGAACCGCCGGGTCGGCCGAACTGATTTTCGGCCGCGGCTAGGTGCTTCGTAAAACTGGCAAATCCGCGATAATCTGCACCATGGACATCGGAATCGTGGGACTCGGCGCCATCGGCGGAAAGGTCGCGGCAATGCTCGCTGCAGGCCGGCCGAACCTGCGGCTCGTCGCCGTGGCAGGCCGCGATCCCGCGCGCACGGCCGGACGGGTCGCCGAACTCGGGCTGGATGTCCCCGTGCTCGCACTTGGCGATCTCGTTCGCCGCTGCGAGACGGTCGTCGATTGCGCGACCTCGGCGTCGCTGCGCGACATCGCCCTCGCGACGTTCGGTGCCGGACGCACGCTCGTTACGGTCAATGCCGCCGCCCTTCTCGACAATCCGGACCTGGCGGCGATCGCCGGAGCGGCCGGCGGCCGGCTTGTCGTCGCGACCGGGGCCCTGCTTGCGCTCGACGCGGTCGCGGCGGCGGCGGTGGGCGAGATCCGGCGCGTCACGATGCGCAACCGCAAGCCGCCGCGGAGCCTTGCGGGCGCACCCTATGTCGTCGCCGCCG
Source organism: uncultured Azospirillum sp. (assembly GCA_964416335.1). Taxonomy (GTDB): domain Bacteria; phylum Pseudomonadota; class Alphaproteobacteria; order CACIAM-22H2; family CACIAM-22H2; genus Tagaea. The sequence goes on along the minus strand of CAYQDN010000001.1, from coordinate 20,540 downwards.
GGATCGATCTCGACGCCATCCGCGTTCCGACCTGCATCTTCAGCGGCACGGCGCGCGATGCCGCGCGCGGCTTTCCGGCCAACGTCAATGTCGCGGCGGCCCTCAGCCTCGCCGGCATCGGGCCGGACCGGACGGACGTCGAGATCTGGGCCGACCCCACGATCTCGCGAAACATCCACGAATTCGACCTTGAATCCGACAGCGTGAGCCTGACGGTCCGCACCGAAGGGCTGCCGTCGCCGGACAATCCGAAAACCAGCGCCATCGTGCCGCTGTCGGTCGTGGCCACGCTCGACCGCCTCGCCGGGCCGGTCAGGATCGGGACGTAGCCGCCCGCGTCTCGATCCGCTTTTCCGCCGACAGGAACTTGTGGACCGGGCAATGCTCCGCGATCGCGATAAGGCGCTGGCGCTGCTCGGCATCGAGCTCGCCCTCGAGCTCGATCTCGCGCACGATCCGGTCGATCTTGCCCTTGCCGTCGGCCGCATCGATCTTGTCCATCTGCAGGCGTACCGAAACGCGGGAAAGCTTCCATCCCTTGCGGTCGGCGTACATCCGCACCGTCATGTTGGTGCAGGCCCCCAGCCCCGAGAGGATGTATTCGAACGGCTGCGGACCTTGCCCGCCGCCGCCGTCCGCGACCGGCTCATCCGCCGTCAGGCGGTGCGGACCGGCCTCGATGGCGTTCTGGTATTTCGGGCCCGCTTCGCGCACCCAGACTGGTTCCGGTCCTGACATGTCGCCCCCGCTTTCGCTCGATACCCAAGAATTGGCGCGCCGGCCGGCTGACTTCAAGCGTCACGCAAATGCGCTTTCGCGGACCCGCACCACGCGATATGCCTTGCCATCGACCGGATCGGGAAATGACCACATGACGAACGATGACATCGAGATCCTCTCCAGGGAACGGCGCTACGAGGGATTCCTGAAAGTCGACGCCTATCGGCTGCGCCACAAGCTGTTCGCCGGCGGCTGGAGCCCCGTCATCTCGCGCGAGATGATGGAGCGCGGCCATGCGGTCTGCGTGGCGCTCTACGATCCGCGGCGCGATTCGGTCGTGCTGATCGAGCAGTTCCGGATCGGCGCCTATGCGGGTGGTGCTCCGGCCTGGATGGTCGAATGCGTGGCCGGCATGATCGCGCCCGGCGAGGATCCCGTCGATGTCGCCAGGCGCGAGATCGCCGAAGAAACCGGGCTCGCCGCCGCCGACATCGTTCCGGCCGGGCGCGCCTTCGCCTCGCCCGGCGGCACGAGCGAGACCGTCGACATGTTCGTCGCCCGCGTCGACTCCGCGAGCGCCGGCGGAATTCACGGGCTTGCCCACGAGGGCGAGGACATCCGGGTGCTCGTCGAACCCTTCGACGACGCGCTTGCCGCATTCTTCGATGGCAGACGCATCGGAAGTTCCTTTACGCTGATGACCCTGCAGTGGCTCGCCCTCAACCGGGCGAGACTCCGGGAAAGATGGGAGATCGGGAATTGAGCGACATTCGGGACGGCTTCGTCGGCACCATCGGCAACACGCCGCTCATCCGCCTGAAGAAGGCGAGTGCGGCGACGGGCTGCGAGATCCTCGGCAAGGCCGAGTTCCTCAATCCCGGCGGATCGGTCAAGGACCGGGCCGCCCTGCAGATGATCCTCGACGCGGAAGCCAAGGGCCTGATCAAGCCTGGCGGCACGATCGTCGAGGGAACCGCCGGCAACACCGGCATCGGCCTGTCGCTGGTCGGCAACGCGCGGGGCTATCGCAGCGTCATCGTCATGCCCGACACGCAGAGCCAGGAGAAGAAGGACTTCCTGCGCCTGATCGGCGCCGAACTGCGGCTTGTGCCGGCCGTGCCTTACGCCAATCCCAACAACTACGTGAAGGTCTCCGGCCGGCTTGCCGAGGAAATCGGCCGCACCCAGCCGGGCGGTGCCCTGTGGGCAAACCAGTTCGACAATGTCGCGAACCGCGAAGCGCATGTCCGCACGACCGGGCCCGAGATATTCCGCCAGACCGACGGGAAGATCGACGGTTTCATCTGCGCGGTCGGTTCGGGCGGGACGCTTGCCGGCACGGCGATGGCCCTTCGCCAGCTGAAGCCCGACGTGAAGATCGGCCTCGCCGATCCGCACGGTGCCGCACTCTACAGCTACTTCACGACCGGCACGCTGAAGTCGGAAGGCAGTTCGATCACCGAGGGTATCGGCCAGGGACGCATCACGAAGAACCTCGAAGGCCTCAAGGTCGACCATGCCTTCCGCATTCCCGACGCCGAAGCCGTGCAGATCGTCTTCGACCTGCTGATCGAGGAAGGGTTTTTCGTGGGTGCGTCGACCGGCATCAATATCGCGGGCGCGATGGCGTTGGCGCGCACCCTCGGGCCCGGACACACGATCGTGACGATCCTGTGCGACGGCGGTGCCCGCTACGCGTCCAAGCTGTTCGATCCGGCATTCCTGCGCAGCAAGAACCTGCCCGTACCGGCCTGGCTCGACAAGCCGGATGCCATTCCCGTCCCCACACCGTTCGAGAAGATCCCGTCATGACCAATCCCGCTCTCGTATCGACCGATTGGCTCGCGGCCCGTCTGGGCGACGCGAATGTCCGCGTGCTCGACGGCACGTATCACCTGCCGACGGCCAAGCGCGATGCCGCTGCCGAATTCGCGGCCTCGCATATTCCGGGCGCGTCCTATTTCGACATCGAGGCGGTCAGCGACCACTCGAACGCCCTGCCCCACATGCTGCCCGGCCCCGACGCGTTCGCCGAGGCCGTCGGCGCCATGGGCGCCGACAACCAGACGCACGTCGTCGTCTACGACGCGTACGGGCTGATGAGCGCTGCCCGGGTCTGGTGGATGTTCCGCGTCTTCGGGCACGACAACGTGTCCGTCCTCGATGGCGGCTTCCCGAAATGGAACAAGGAAGGCCGGCCGGCCCAGAGCGGCTCGCCGACGGTTGCGGCACGCCGGTTCAAGGCGTCGTTCCGACCCGAGCTTGTCCGGGCGAAGGCCGATATCGTCGCCGATCTCGCGACGCGCGGCAGCCAGGTCATCGACGCGCGCGCCGCCGCGCGTTTCGCGGGCACGGCACCCGAACCGCGGGCCGGCCTGCGCAGCGGGCATATTCCGGGCTCCAAGAGCCTGCCCTACACCCAGCTCCTCGATCCCGCGACCGGGACGGTGCTGCCGCCGCTCGAGCTTGCCCGCCAGTTCACCGCCGCCGGCATCGACGCGAGCAAACCTGTCGTCGCAAGCTGCGGCTCCGGCGTCACGGCCTGCGTGCTTGCACTCGGGCTTCACCTGCTCGATGCGCCAGACGTCGCGATCTATGACGGCTCGTGGTCCGAATGGGGCCTTGCCGACGGCCCGCCGGTCGAAACCGGCTGATCGGAAATCCTGCCGGCACAAACGAAAATCGCCGGCCCGGCTCCTTCGCTCGAAGGTGCCGGACCGGCGAGCTTTTTCGTCCGGTCAGTGATTCAGGATCTGCGACAGGAAGAGCTTGGTGCGCTCGTTCTGCGGGTTGGAGAAGAAGGCTTCCGGCTCGTTCGCCTCGACGATCTCGCCCTTGTCCATGAACACGACCTTGTCGGCGACGGCCTTGGCGAAGCCCATCTCGTGCGTGACGCAGATCATCGTCATGCCTTCGCGGGCGAGCGACACCATCGTGTCGAGCACTTCCTTGACCATTTCCGGATCGAGGGCCGAAGTCGGCTCGTCGAACAGCATGATCTTGGGCTTCATGCACAGCGAGCGCGCGATCGCCACGCGCTGCTGCTGGCCGCCCGAGAGCTGGCCGGGATACTTGTTCGCCTGTTCGGGGATGCGCACGCGGTTGAGGAAGAACATGGCCGTCTCTTCGGCCTCCTTCTTCGGCACCTTGCGCACCCAGATCGGCGCCAGCGTCAGGTTCTCCAGCACCGTCAGGTGCGGGAACAGGTTGAAATGCTGGAACACCATGCCGACCTCGCGGCGGATCGCCTCGATGTTCTTGAGGTCGTTCGTCAGCTCGATCCCGTCGACGACCAACTGACCCTTCTGGTGCTCTTCCAGGCGGTTGATGCAGCGGATCATCGTCGACTTGCCCGAGCCCGATGGTCCGCAGACGACGATCTTCTGGCCGCGGCGGCACTCGAAGTCGATGTTCTTGAGGACGTGGAACTCGCCGTACCACTTGTTCAGCTGCTTGAGCTGGATCATCGGCGGCTCGGCGGAAGTGGCGGCTTTGGCTGCGGTCATAAGCGAATCACTCCGTGTCTGCAATTTCCGGGAATCAGCGGTGTCTGTCTTTGTTCAGCTCGCTCTCGACCTGCTGGCTGTATTTCGACATCGCGAAGCAGAAGACGAAATAGATCAGCGAGACGCCGAAATACACGTCCGGTCCGAAACCCCGCCAGGCGGGATCGGCGACGGCGGTCTTTGCGGCATTCAGGATGTCGAGCAGGCCGATGATCAGGACGAGCGAGGTATCCTTGAAGAGCCCGATGAAGGTGTTGACCATCGGCGGGATCACCATGCGCAGCGCCTGCGGCAGGATGATCATGCTGGTGGCCTGCCAGTAGGAGAGGCCGAGCGCGTCGGCGGCCTCGTACTGGCCCTTCGGCAGCGCCTGAAGCCCGCCGCGCACGACTTCGGCCAGGTAGGCGCCCGCGAACCCGATGATCGCGATCTGCGCACGCAACAGCTTGTCGATCGTGATGCCCTCGGGCAGGAACAGCGGGAACATCACCGAGGCCATGAACAGCAGGCTGATGAGCGGCACGCCCCGGATCAGCTCGATATAGACGACGCACAGCGACTTGATCGCCGGCATGTGCGAGCGGCGGCCGAGCGCCAGCATGATCGCGAGCGGGAAAGCCAGTGCGATGCCGAACGTGGAAAGGATCAACGTCAGGACGAGGCCACCCCAGCGCTCCTGCGGCACGAAACTCAAACCCAGGATCCCGCCCCACATCACGATCGCGATGGTGAGCAGGCCGACACCCCACACGACCGGAAGGCGGCCATTCCAGTTCGAGCGCATTGCGCTGTAGATGTAGAGCCCGAAGAAGATCACGCACGAGATGGCCGGGCGCCACTGCTCTTCATACGGATATGTGGCGAAAAGGATGAACCGCCATTTTTCGGGAAACACCGCCCAGCAGGCGCCGATGCCCTTGGCGGCACGGCACGCGGACGCCGGGCCGTACCAGACCGCGTCGAACACGCCCCAGCCGAGGAACCAGTACAGCGTCCTGCCGACCAGATAGAGCAAGACGAGCGAGAGAGCGGTGTTCCACCAGCTCGAGAAGAAATTGGCGCGCACCCACTGGGCCGGCTTCGAGTCGAAGAAGCCGCCCGAAGGACCGCCAATCGCGACAGTTTGATCGTTCGCCATCTCTCAGCGCTCCTTGAAGGCGATACGCTTGTTGTACCAGTTCATGAACACGGAGATCGAAAGGCTGACCGTCAGATACGCGGCCATGATGATCGCGATACCCTCGATCGCCTGCCCGGTCTGGTTCAGCGTCGTGTTGGCGATCGAGACCAGATCCGGGTAACCGATCGCGACGGCAAGCGACGAGTTCTTCGTGAGGTTCAGGAACTGGCTGGTCATCGGCGGAATGATCACGCGCAGGGCCTGCGGCAGGATCACGAGCTGAAGCATCGGGCTCTTCCGGATGCCGAGTGCCGACGCCGCCTCAGTCTGGCCGTGCGGCACGGCTAGGATGCCCGCGCGAACGATCTCGGCGATGAAGCCGGCCGTATAGGTGGTCACGCCGACCAGCAGGGCCGCGAACTCCGGGGTCAGCGTCAGGCCACCCTGGAAGTTGAAGCCACGCAGGATCGGCACATCCATCGCGATCGGGGCGCCACCGAAGAGCCATACGATGAACGGAAGACCGAGGACCAGGCCCGCGGTCGCGGCAAGAACCGGGAACTGCTCGCCCGTCGCGGCCTGCCGGGCAGCCGCCCAGCGCTTCATGAAATAACTTGCACCGATGCCGATAAGGCAAGCCAGGCCCATCCAGGCGTGGATCCAGTGTTCGGCCGGGATCGGCAACTTGATCCCGCGGTTTGATAGGAAGACGCCCGGCAGCGGCTGCAAGGCTTCGCGTGGCCCCGGGAACGCGTCCTGGAACATTGCCCACCAGAAGAACAACTGCACGAGCAGCGGCAGGTTCCGCATGAACTCGACATAGACCGAGCAGGATTTGGCGACGAGCCAGTTCTTCGAAAGGCGGCCGATGCCAATCACAGTTCCCAGAAACGTGGCGAGAATGATGCCGAAGAAGGCGACCCGCAGCGTGTTGAGGATGCCGACCCACAGCGCGCGCCCGTAGGTGTTCTCGGGTCCGAAAGGAATGACGGATTCACCGATGGCGAACCCCGCTTCGCGCGAAAGGAAGTTCCAGCCGGTCGCGATCGCGCGGATCTCGAGATTGCGCAGCGTATTGGAAATAAGCCACCAGACGATCAGCGCGAAGACGCCAATGACGACGACCTGCCAGAAAATCGCCCGGAATGTCGGATCGTTCAGCGACAACCGCATCGCGTTGCCGCTTGGACGTCCCCCGGAGCCTGCCGAGATTCCGGCCATCGCTCCACCCCTCCGCTCGCTGTTTTGCGCCCTGCAGCGCGATATGTTGATCGAACCTGCGGTCTTATTCGGCCGCTTGGGTAGTCTTTCAAGAACCGGGCCAGTGCCGCAGCCGGTTGCCCGGCTGCGGCTCCGGTGTCGTCGTCAGCGGATCGGCGGGTTGTACATCAGGCCGCCCTGGGTCCACAGGCGGTTCACGCCACGCTCGATGCCGAGAGGAACGATGTTCCTTTCATAGCTTTCGGCGTAGTTACCGACCTGCTTGACGATGTTGTAGGCCCACTTGTTGTCGAGGCCCATCATCGCGCCCATGCCGCCCGTAGCACCCACGAAACGCTGGATGGAGGGATTGGTCGAGGTCAACTGGGAGTCGATGTTCGTCGACGAGAGGCCGATTTCCTCGGCATCGAGCATCGCGTAGAACGTCCAGCGCACGACATCTGCCCAACGCGCATCGCCCTTGCGGACCGACGGCCCGAGAGGCTCCTTCGAGATGACTTCCGGCAGGATGACGTGATCGGCCGGAACCGGCACGTTCGCCGCACGGATCGAGGCGAGGCCCGAGACGTCCGTCGTGAAGGAGTCGCAGCGGCCGGCGAGGTATGCGGCGATGTTCTCCTCGAGACGCTCGATGACCACCGGGGTGAACTTCAGCTTGTTCGCCCGGAAATAGTCCGCGAGGTTGAGTTCGGTCGTCGTGCCCGGCTGGACGCAGATCGTGGCGCCGTCGAGTTCCTTGGCCGACTTGATGTTGGCCGACTTCTTAACGATGAAGCCCTGACCGTCGTAGAAGTTGACGCCGGTGAACGTGAGGCCGAGCGAGACGTCGCGCGAAAGCGTCAGCGTCGTGTTCCGGACGAGGAGGTCGACTTCGCCGGACTGCAGTGCCGTGAAGCGCTGCTGCGCGGTCAACGCCGTGTAGCGGACCTTCGAGGCATCGCCGAGGACCGCCGCCGCGACCGCGCGGCAGACGTCGACGTCGAGACCGGTCCACTCGCCGCGCGCGTTCGGAAGACCGAACCCTGCGACGGTGCCGTTGGCGCCGCACTGGACAAACCCGCGCGCCTTGATCGCATCGATCGTCGGCGACGGTGCCACCTGCTGCGCGAACGCCGGAGCGGCGAAAGCGAGCGCGGCGAACGCCGTCACAAGAACGGTAGCTCTGGTTTTCATGAATTCGTACTCCCTGTCCGGATCGGATAATTCCTGAGCTTCGTCCCGGCGGCTAAACAGCCCGTTTTCAAGCCTTTCCACCGGGGCAAGTCCGAGACGCTAACACGGTCGGCGAATCGGTCTCAATCGGTTTGTATCGATACGCCGCAAGGTTGGTCGAGGTCCCTGCCGGGCGCTATAGTTGCCAGCTTTCCTCAAGAAACAGGCAGTCCCCCGACATGAAGCCCGAAACCAAGGTCACCACGCTCGGTCGCGATCCGGAAGCGAATTTCGGCGTCGTAAGCCCGCCCGTCTATCACGCGTCGACGATCCTGTTCCCCACCCTCGACGCGCTCGAGGCGGTGCAGAAGACGAAATACAAGAACCAGATGCGCTACGGGCGCTACGGCACGCCGACGACCTTCGCCCTCCAAGACGCGGTCGCCGAGCTTGAGGGCGGCTACGCTACGTTTGCAGTCGGCTCCGGTGCTGCCGCGATCGTCGCGACCTTGATGGCCTTCACCAAGGCGGGCGACCACGTGCTGTGCGTCGATACGGCCTATGCGCCGACCCGGCGCTATCTCGATGTCGTGCTGAAGCGTTATGGCGTCGAGACGACCTACTACGACCCCCTGATCGGCGCCGGCATCGCAGCACTGATCAAGCCGAACACCACGCTGTGCATGATGGAGTGCCCCGGTTCGCTGACATTCGAGTTGCAGGACGTTCCGGCGATCGTCGCGGCCTGCAAGGCGAAGGGCGTGGCGACCGCACTCGACAATACCTGGGCAACACCTCTCTATTTCCGGCCGCTCGATTTCGGTGTCGATGTGTCGGTGATGGCCGGAACAAAATATGTCGGCGGCCATTCGGACATCATGATGGGCCTCGTCACGGTGCGCGACGAATCGCTCTACAAGACCGTGCGTGCCGCAATCGACGAACTGGGCGCATGCACTGGGCCCGACGACCAGTATCTGGCGCTGCGCGGGCTGCGCACGCTCGGCGTGCGGATGCCGCGCCACTACGAGACCGGCGTCACGCTCGCCAAGTGGCTGCAGCAGCAACCCGAGGTCTCGCGCGTCCTGCACCCGGCCCTGCCCGACCACCCCGGGCACGCGCTCTGGAAGCGCGATTTCAAGGGAGCGTCGGGCCTGTTCAGCTTCGTGCTGAAGCCGGTCGTGCGCGCCGCACTTGCGGCGATGGTCGACGACATGGAGCTCTATGGCATGGGCTTCTCGTGGGGCGGCTTCGAAAGCCTGATGGTGCCGTCCGACGTCCGTTCGCTGCGCACCGCGAATCCCTGGACCGATCCCGGCCAGTTGGTGCGCGTGCATGCGGGCCTCGAAGCGCCCGAAGACCTGATCGCCGATCTCGAGCGCGGCTTCCAGCGTCTGCGCAAGGTCGCGCGCGAAAAGGCATAGCGATGTCCGCATCCGACGCCTTCATCGACGAGATCGCGTTCGATGCCCAGGGCCTCGTCGTCGCCGTCGCCCAGCAGCACGACACCGGCGAAGTGTTGATGGTCGCCTGGATGAACCGCGACGCCGTGCGCGAGACGCTGCGCAGCGGTAACGCATGCTACTGGTCGCGCTCGCGCATGAGGCTCTGGCACAAGGGCGAACGCTCCGGCCAGACGCAGCGTCTGGTCGAACTGCGGATCGATTGCGACGGCGATGCGATCCTGCTGCGCGTCGACCAGACGGGTGTCGCCTGCCACACGGGCCGGCGCGAATGCTTCTTCCGCGTCGTGCGCGACGGCAAGCTGGTGACCGATCGACCCGTCCTCGTCGATCCGGAAAAGCTCTATGGCGGGTAGCCGAACCGGGCGGCCGGACGGCCCGCGCCTGCGCATCCTGCTCGGCGAAGCGATCGCACTCGGCCCCGGAAAGGCCACCCTGCTCGCCGCGATCGAAAAGACGGGCTCGATTTCGGCCGCCGCAAGGGCGATGGGCATGAGCTACAAGCGCGCCTGGGTGCTCGTCGCCGAGATGAACGGCGCATTTCGCGCACCATTGGTTGCAAGTGAAGCCGGCGGCCGTCGCGGTGGTGGTGCAGCCGTCACCGAGCTGGGCCGCGATGTTCTTGCCCGCTATGTCCGCATGGAAACTCGGGCTCGACGCGCGCTAGCCATTGATATCGCTGCCTTCAGTCGGCTCCTGCGGACCGGTCCGGGGAACTGACAGGCATATTGTTTTGTGCATAATTTATTGAAAAACATGAACAATATTGGATTTTAATAAATCTTTACCACGAACGCTTGTTCCCGTTGCACCCGTCATTTCCCGGGATTATATTATGAGGTAACTACGGATCGGTCGAAGACCATCCGAAAATGGCTGTCAGAAGGACCGTCGCTCATGGTGGCTTTGCCGCCGATCACCGCTACGTCGAACCTGCCGGGCTACGCTCGGCCGGTGGCCGTTGCGCAGCCTGCACCGGCTGCGGACGCGGCGCGTAGTGCGGCGAGTGCGGCGGCCACGGCAGCAGCGGTTGGCGGCGGTGCTGCTTCTTCGGCGATCGCCAACAAGGCCCGTCAGGTCCTTGTCGATGCCTCCAAGAGCACGGCGGCCGGCGAGCCTGCGACGGACTCCAGCAATCAGCCCCGTGCCCAGCTCCCGACCCCGCCCTTCGCGCAGAGCGTGGGCCTCTATTCCGGCTCGACCCGTGTCTATGTCGATATCGTCCAGTCCGGCGACGATGGTCGGAAGATCGCGCGGGTTTTCGGCACACCGCCGGCCCAGTCCACGCGGCAGGGCAGCGCCACGTCGAGCGCGCCCGTAAATTTCGTCGCCTGATCGCGGCAACGCGGTCTTTTCCGTCACTTCCGGCCCATTCCATGTCCGTGTTTCGAGGCGAGACACGGACGCCTGAAATCGTTTAGGTTTCGGTCCGGTCGACAATAATGCGGCGCACAAGGCGATGAACTCACTCGGCGAGACGCTGAAAAGCCTTGATGCCGTGGGCCCGGAAAAAGCCCTCGGCGTGTTCGTCGCCGCCGTCCGCAGCGCCGTTCCCGATGCGCCTGCCTGCTATTTCGACCTGATGTCCGCCGAAGACGCCGAACGCCGCCGCCTGCAGCGCCAGTGCGAGACCCACTTCAAGTCGCTGCCGCTGTCCGTGCGCGAGGTGATCCGGCGCGAGGCCATCGTCAAGGCGCAGGAGATCGTGCAGAGCCCGTTCGAGCGGCTTGCCGCCTCGATGACGTCGTCGATGGAAGAAACCAGCCTCGACGATCTTTTCCCGAAGTGAACGGACGGCCGGCGCGCCGCGGCGCCTGGCGAGCCCAGCTGGATTCGAACCAGCGACCTACAGCTTAGAAGGCTTAGGCAGGCCATTTTCGGATAGCACCGGAAAATCTGCATTTCATCACGCACACCAATAAATTCGATATTTTATAGGCTTTCACGCAATACGCGGTTTCCCGCTCGAATCCTGTCGAGTACTATTGTACCTGCTTCCGCCGTGCTTCCGCGGCTGGGGAGCCAGAACGAGGGATGCCGCGTATGGCCGTCAAAATCACTCAGCGAACAGTCGATGCGCTGAAACACGACCCTACCCGAGACGTTTGGATTTGGGACGCACAGGATGTCGGCTTTGGCGTTCGTTGCACACCGGGCGGCGTCGTCTCGTTCGTTGCGCAGTATCGCGTAGGCCGCCGCACGCGACGCACCGCCATAGGGCGTCATCCCACGATGAAGGTGGAAGCGGCCCGGCTCGAAGCCGTCAAGATCATCAACAACGCTCGCGTCCACGGGATCGACGCTAGTGCCGCCAAGAAGGATGCGCGGCGCAAAAGCCAGACTGTCGCCGAGTACTGGCGGGACCTGATCGACGGGCCAGTGAAGAAGCTGGCAAAGGGCACCCACGCAAATTGGGAGAGCAACTTCAAGAACTGGATCGAACCCACCATCGGCAAGCTGCTGATGCGGGACGTAACGACCAGCGATATTCAGAAAATTCAGCGTGAAATGGCCAAGCCGGACATCGTTAAGAAAAAGGCCGCAACCCCTTACAACAAAAAGAAAAACGACAAGACCGAGAAGCCAGAAACCATCCCCCGCCAAACGCATTGGAACCGTGTCCGTTCTCAGCTGCATCGCGGCTTTGCCTTGGCGGAGTTGGGCGAAAAGGCGGTGCGTCCGAGGGGATCAAACCCCGTGACGGCCGAGGTTCCAAAGTACAAGGAAAAACGTCGCCAACGATTCCTCAACGCCGACGAACTGCGTCGCCTCAACGATGCATTGACCGAATTGGAAACCGATCCCACGACTGGAGTACGCGACGCCAAGCAAATCATGGCTCGATGCGTCGGTGCTATTCGGTTGCTCATCACGACGGGCTTGCGCCATCGGGAGGCCCTTCACCTTCAATGGCCCGCTATCGACTGGCAGCGCCGCGTTCTGCATATCGACAACTCCAAATCCGGGCAGCGCGACTTGCCGCTGAACTCCACCGCGCTCGCCGTCCTCAAAGATATGCACGAACATCGCGTCGAAAAATCGCTCTATGTTTTCGCAGGAGCGAAAACCGGCAAACCAGTTTGGTCGCTCAAAAACATTTGGCCCCACGTCTGCCGCCGAGCCGGTCTAGATGGTGTTCGTATCCATGACCTCCGCCACTCGTTTGCCAGCCTCGCAGTCGGCCAAGGTGAATCCTTGTTCCTCACCTCCAAGCTGCTCGGGCATTCGACTACGGCCATGACCGGCCGATACAGCCATTTGGCGGACGATCCGATACGCGCCGCCAGCGAGAAAATTGGCGAGCAGCTTGCGGCTATCTGGTCGCCTAAGAAGGGCAATGCCGAAGTGGTGACGTTGCCCGCTGCCAAAACTAAAGGCCAAGCTCAATGACAACCAAAAAAACGAAATTGCATCTTGAAGAAAAAGTCCGCGAGGCAGTTCGATTGCTCGGCTCTGCAAGAGTACATGCAATTGCGGATGAACCTCTCGCGGAAGGCACACACAAGAATAAAACGCGAAAGCGCGGGCGACAGCCGAAGAGTTTTGAATGGTGGGTGCTGGCCTATCAAATCTCGCGGCCATTCCGGGGGCCAGTCACCGACAGAAAATTCGCACGCGACCTTTCGGAGAACCTGATCTTTGACGACAAGAAACTCACGGCCGATGGATTTCGTGACCTTCGCCGCCAAGTGAAAGCGAAATTTGACAACGACCCCACCCTCAAGAAGGCAGTGCTCGCGCGAATTGGCGAACTCACCAAGGAGTTGAGCAATAGTTTGGCAAACGAAGTCCCGCTAACATCATCGCTGGCACGCTCATTCGCAATGATCTTCGCCCTGCGCGCGGGCCGCCTCTCGCAGCGCGATCAATCATTGAAATCGATCATTGCTACGTGGACGCCGGACCGCAAAGAAATGCACTGACTTCGGATTTGGCGGGAAAATAGCAACCAGATCGCATTATTTCCCCGCCATCGCCGCTGCCAATACTGGTGACCTCAATTGGAGGTCACCCGATGCGCAAGTCCCCGAACAAGTCCCGCGTGCCGGCGTCCGCTACGCCGCCCATCCCCGATCCGCTGTACGACACCCTCGCCGCTTCCGCGTATCTCGGTGTGCGCGACCGCACGCTGGAATCGTGGCGGTTCCAAGGGCGCGGCCCGGTGTTCCACGTCATCGGTCGCAGCATTCGCTACAAGCTCTCCGATTTGAATGCCTACTTGAACTCCGGCCGGGTCGATCCGGCCGCCGCGTCGGCCGCCTAGGTTCATGGCGCAGCCGGTCGAAAAGTTGAAGAGGCTTGCCGGGTATACGCTCACGCCCGGTGTTACGTTTGCCGCAGTTCGCGTGCTGGCGTTGCTGATCGACTTTCCGACAGCTCCTGGCGGGGCTGCTTACCCGTCGATCAAGACGATTTGCACCGGCACCGGATTGAGCGAGCGCAGCGTCCAGAATGCGCTTTCCGAATTAATGAAGGCGGGCATTCTGTCCATCAAAGTTGGCGGTGGACGCCGCCAAACGAACGTCTACACGATCAATCTGGAAACCCCGCAGTCCATTGCGGGGTTTGCCCCTGATACCCCGCAGAACGTTGTCGCGAAACCCCGCAACATTCTGCGCAAAACCCCGCAGTCGGCTGCACCCAAGCCCTCGTCTTATTCCACAAACGATCCCACGACGCGCTCGTGCGCGGTGGGTTGGGATGATGTTTTGCAAGTTCTCAAGTCAAACGGATTCAAAATCGACGATCCCATCGGTAAGCCCGAGGCACACAAGCTGATCGATGATTTGAAGCGCTCCGAGAGCGATCCGGTAACGGCCTATCGTGCCCTAAAGCAAGCCGCTCGCCGACCCAGCGACAACAACGACGTGGGCGACTTTTTCAACTCCCAGCGCGCGAGAGCTAAGTCCATCGTTGCCGACATCATCAGCGACGCTGTGAAGGCGGCGAACGAACGTTGGCGTGCGAAGTGCCCGAGCAATCTGGTCCAGAGCAAAATCTGGAAACTCAGAATTTACTACGCTCAAACCGACGAACGACGGGCCGCTGACGACATCATCGAGGCGGTCAAGTCGGGGAAGTTGTCGCAGGCTGCCGCATTGGCGGCTGTCGAAGAAGCATCGCAATGCTTCAACGGTGCGCGGCTCGAAGCATTGCGCAAACCGCTGAATGCACTTGCGGCTGCAAACATCAATCCGATCCACTGAAAGGAGAAAGAACATGACGCCCCCGAACATCGATCACGCCCGCAGCCAGATTTCGCACCTCGCCCGGCAGCTTGGCGACTTGCGCAGCAAAGAGGCGGATATCCTCGCGCGCCGCCGCGCTTCTCTGCCCCTCGATCCCCGCGATAGCATGGGCGCTGCGGATATCCGCGAACTGGACGCCTCGTTGGTTCTCGTCGCGGGCCGCATCCGCGACCTCGAAGCCGACATCGCGGCCCATCAGATCGTCGTGGGCGAGCACGACCGCATCGAGCAGGCCCGGCAGCGCGCCGAAGCGGCACAGCAGCACCAGCGCGACGTGGCCCGCGCCGCGGAACTAGCGAGCCTGCGCATCGGCGTCGCTGGCCAGATCGATGTGAAGCTCGCCGAACTCGCCACGCTGGCCGCGCGCTTCGACGAACTCGGCTTCGACCTCGCCTCCCTCGAACACGTCACCGGAATTTCCGGCATGCAGCTCGCGCGCGAGAACAATCTGCGCGGTGCAGTGCTCGCGACCGGCAGCGCGAGCTTGGCCAAGACTTTCAATGCGATGCGCTACGCCGATGGCGACGCGAGCTTGGCCGCTACCCAGCGCGATTTGCTGGCGTGTCTCAATCCGACCACGGCCATTGCGGCCGAATAATCCACTTCAACCCGAAAGGAACTTCAAATGCACACGACCATCGAAGCCAACCGCAAACTGATCTGTGCGCGTAGCGTCCGCGAGATTTTGGCCGACGACTACAGCGGTCGCGACTTCGCAAAGTATCGCACCCCGCGCACCGTAATCGCCAAGGCTGCGCCGCCGCTGGTCGAGCGGATCACGACCGCGCGCACGTCCTCGTCGATTGCCGTCGAACTGAGCAGCTACATCGAAACGAACCGGCTGTCCGGCGAAAGCGTTTCGGCCGCGTGGGCACGCATGTCGATCGATCCGAAGGCTTCGGCGCTGTACGCGGCCTATCGCGACACCTTGACCGCAGAAGCGCGCAAAGGCGTTGCGATGAACCCGAGCGACTCCCGGCAGGCGGCTATCGAGCGCGATGCGGTCGAAAAGGAAATCACAGCCGCCGCTCGCGACCTGATGGCCCGCGATATCAACCTGTCCTTGGCCGCCGCTACCGCCAAGGTGCTCGACATGAACCCGTCGCTCTACTCCCGCTTTCTCAGCGCCAAGCAGCGCCAGACCAGCGGCTAAGGCGCATCAACAAGCAGGATAACCGCCCTTACGGTGCAGGACATGAAGGCGAAAAAACACAAGCAGCACGCGGCCAAGACGGCAATGGCGCGGGGCACCCCTACCCCCCGTCGGGCCGTGCGTGTAGGCAAGCTCGCGACTATCGCCGACGTGGCTGCGGAGGCCGCGCGCCTCTATCGCGGTGCCCGGCAAGGCCGCGTCCCGGCTGCCGACGCTGCCAAATTCGGCTTCCTGCTCAATGTCATTCGTGGCTGCCTCGAAGTGGCCAGCCTCGAACAGCGTATCGAACGGCTCGAAGAACTCGAAAGGAACGCCCATGTCGAAGAACCGGCCCGACCGCATTTCGCGACTTGAAGCCAAAGCAGCCGAACGGTTGCGCCAGCGCTTGCCGACCGCGGCAGACACCGGCCCGCCTCCGAGCACGATCATCACGTTGCGCCTCGCCGAGATTGGGCCGTCGCTGCCGATGACGCCCGAGACGTTCGATGAAGGCACGGCGTTGATGCGCCGACAGGTCGCGGAAGCTTCCGGCGCGCGCCGCAACGTAATGGCGTGCCTGCTGCGGTTGCGTGTCGCGCACGCGCCGCGGTGATTTGCCGAAACGGCAATGGATTTCGCATCGCGTCGCGCGCTCCAATGATTGTCCCGCAACTAGGCCAGGAGCCGCGCACATGTTGAACAGCATCGAAAGCCAAGCAGACAAGATTGCCCGCACCACCGCACGCCGCGACGACCGCACATTGGCGGATATTGCCAAGCGTCGAGCGCCGACGCTGATGGGTGTTGCCGTGAATGTCGGCATTGTTCGTGCCGCCCTGATCGACGATCACGGCCAAACGCCGGACAAGTTCGAGCAGGCCATCGTCACGGCGCTGGCGGCCATCGAACGCGACTTGCTTGCCCTGTCCGCCCGGCCGACGTGACGGATATCAGCCACATCCTGTCCCCGGCACCCGCGGGCGAGCCGCAGCGTCCGCGGAACCGCCTGCCGCTTGCCACCCTTGCTGCCGATGCCTCCGCCCTATGCCATGCCCTAGACACCTTTGTCGGCGACCGCCGCTCGGACCCGTTGGCAGTTCGGGCACAGGCCATGGCCCGCCGCCTCCGCGACCGCCTGCGGGCCGCTGCACGTGCTGCCGGGGCCTAAATGCGCCCTTTTCCTACTCCTGCGCCCGTTGCGCTTCCCTGACCCGCGCAACTCGATTGTGGGGCAATTCTGGGCGCAATAGGTTTCGGATATTGACTCCGAAACTCATTTCATGTGCTTTTAGGTTTTACTATTACTTATGCGTGTTACGTGGCAACAAATGCCCCTATTCGCGCAATTCGGCGGGCTGCAGAGCAAGGAGACGAGAATGTCTGATAGAAGTCGCCTACTTTCACTGGCAGCTTTTGTATTGTTTGAGTTTCTATTCTTCATTCCTAAAAATGTGGCGGTCGCGCAAGACAACAAGCTGAACTTTGCGAGCCGACAAGCTGAAATTATCAATAACGCATCCAACTTTATTGAACTGAGCGACTTTTCCTTCAAAAATGAATTTGACCGTAGCCGCACTCGCCTCACAACAAATCTCGCATGGACCAATAAGTCGAGCCAACCGATCATCGCATTTGAAGTAGTGGTACTTCGCTATGATCCGTTCAATAGGCCCATCAGAGGCGGCGGTAGATGGCTAATTACGGGTACAGATAGCGGAAACTGGACCCCATTGGCTCCAGGCGCTCGCGGCAGCGACGGTACTTTCGGATTCGATGCTGAACCCGTAATGACTTCCGTAGTGTTTGTTCGCCTTATTCGTTTCCAAGATGGAACGGTTTGGCAATTTAATGAGCAACAAATTCTGCAAGCGGTGAAGCAGCGACTCCCAGCAATCAGAGATATCGGAGAGATCAATCCGGCAGTACCGCAAAATCAAAAACAGTGAGGGACCGACGATGCTAAAGTTTTTCTGGATCGTAACGCTTCTGCTTTCGTGTATCGCTGCATACCAGTTTATTACTGATATTCTTGCCGCCAAGAGCGCGCCACAGCAAGCGGCGGCGGCAGGCATGGCGATTGCGCTCGTGATTATTCCATATGTCTTTACTCGCTGCGTCGAAAAGCTATCTGGACAGCAAGCGCAGCGGGTCTCGGTCATCAATTGGCCGGACAAGCTCAACAATAGCTAAGGTGAATAATTCCGATGCGGCAATTTGTGCTCACGATTCTCCTCTCGGTCGCCTTGGTCGGGTGCGAGAGGACAGCTACCGATATCAAAAATAGCGACCCTCACGAAGACGTCGAAATTTCTATGCCGCGAGTTGATGCGGCGACGTGCGTTCTTCGTAAGTATGAAGCGACACCTAGTACATTTTTTGCGACCACGCGGACTCTATCTATGCGCGATTTCCCGACCGAGAAAGTTACCGAGCTTATTACAACTCAAGGCCCGGTAGTTTTGGCGTTGGTCGAAATTCGAGGCGACGAAAGCAAATCGACAGTAATTGTCTATCGTCCTATCCACGTGCTGCCTCAAAGTACCAATGATAGATTACTCGATGCAGCGAAAGCTTGTGCTGGACTCGTCAAAAAGTAGCTGAGATGCGAAATCGCTTGCTACTCATTGGGCTGTTTATCATTTGGTCGATATCAAGTAGTGCTGCCGACCGGCCAGCACCTCCACTTCCGAATGAGGCAGGCACAGAGTGCCGGACAACGTGGGAACACTTGGCAGAGTGCCGCAACCGGCGAACTGGTAAGCTTGTGGCACGGTGTCGCCTCGACAACATGGTCGCCCGCTGGAATTGTGAGCGCATCTAGCCAAATGAGAGGTATACGGCCGACCGACTCTCACGCTCCAGTTGAGTACTCAATCATCTTGTCAATCATCGTTGAAATTCGCGCATAGGACGCGTGTTTAGCGTCAAGAAAGCCCCTGTCGAAGGCTACCTTGACACTGCCATGTTCATGCTTTGCGGCTAAGTAGGCGCGGAGTGCACGCTTCTGATCAAGTATCTCTTTGAACTTCAGGACAGGCGGCTGGATGCAGCGAAACATCTTTTTCAAGCATGCAAAGTTTGGTTCTGAAGAAATGGTACTTAAAACCAAAGACTCGAATGCACCCTTATCTTTGTGATTGGGGGATATGAAAAATGAAAATGATCTTTTTGACCCCGCTCTAAACTGCGGTTTTCCGGTTTTTTTATAAAGTCCTTTAGGGAACTTAAAATTATCCGCGATATGAAGCAGCTTGGCTTCCACCGACTCAAAATTAGATTTTTCCGCATCGACTAAAAAAAAGAATCCCCTTATCTGAGGGCGAATATCCTCCGGCACAAATGTTTTCAACCATTCAATGGTCAGATGGCCATTACCACGCAGATTTACGATGACTGCGATATCTGATTTTACCTTCTTGGCAATAAGTAGTTTGTTCAGGAATGCGGATTCCTCATCGCCCTCACCAATGAGAACAAACTGAACATTGGGCCTAGTAGCAGCCTGCAAAGTTTCGAATCTGGCTTCCGTTGGCTGCGTAGACAATCGGAAATCCGCGAGTGGCACATTCTTCTTTTTTGTCATCGAAGCTCAAGTCCGATGCCATCAGCATTGAAAAGCTCGCGACCATCGAATTGTGTGGTGCCGCGATTGCCCTCTTTGTCTCTCCATACTCTCGTGAGGCTAACGTCAGCGCTTGCCTTTTCTTCTTTAGCCCACACCGCAACATGAGACAAAAACTCTCCAGAATGACTTGTCATAAATACTTGGATGCCCTTTTGTGCTGCAATTCTGTTTATAAAATCGATTAGCTTCGAGAAAAAAGAAAAATGAAATCCATTTTCAATTTCATCAATCAAAACTATGCCATTTTCAGCAACAACCATAGCGATAGCGATCCCAAGTAGTTTGTTGAAGCCCTCACCTAACAAACTGAGAGGCACTAATTGCCCAGGAATGCCAAGATCAATCAGGACCATTGGAAGACCGTTTTCTGTCAGGGGCACAACGTCGCGAACATCCTTCTCGATTAGCTTGAGAACTTCGACGATTTCACTAATTCGACGCTGCTTTACAAGTGACACAACCTGATCATGAAGTGTTTTGGGATCGACGTAGACCGATGCGGAGATAATCTGCGCACGAACTAGATCATTCTTGCCGTTAATCTCACTTATTAGCGGTCCCTTCTCGTCAAGCGTAATGCCTTGAGCCGGAATCCCTGACGGGTTTGCCTTTTCGATTTGAGCCATCAATGCTGGATTAAATTTTAGGGTTGCAGTTACCGGCCGCCTATTTCCGACGCCGAAATCGAATTGGAGTCCGGAAATTGCCGTTGCTGATGCTGAGCTATTGAGTATTGGAACCGTTCTCAAAATTGGACGAATTTCCAGTGCTTTTTTAGTCGATGCAACGCTCTTTGATTTTTTCTTCTCTTTTGTAGAAAGTTGAATTGGATTCTTGTGGGAAAGATTTTTAAAAATCCCACGGAATGCCCAATCGCTCTTTACGTCAAAGCGATCCTCTCTCCGAACTTTATTGATTACAAAGACGAGTTCTGGCTTTGCGCCACCAGATAGCAAGAACAGCGCCTCAAGAATCGAAGTCTTGCCTGTGCCATTACGGCCCGTGATGAAATTTAGACGGGAGAAGCGAAATAAGCTGAGCTTTTCAAAGCCCCGAAAATTCCGAATGTGAAGCTCTGTAAACATGACCTAACCCATCAAACTCGAGAACATTTCGTGCGACACTTTGTTCGCCGATTGGCCTTCAGTCACCGTAGCCCTGCAATGCTGGCCTATGGCCGGGCCAAGCGCCAGATAGATGAACATTCAGGTTAAACCTCGTTCATTGCTTCCGCCCTGCTTCCTTGGGTGTTTATATAATTCTCGATATCCTCATAAGCCATTGAAATTATGGCGGACCCAGCTGGATTCGAACCAGCGACCTACAGCTTAGAAGGCTGTTGCTCTATCCAG